>JAVSGI010000005.1:2064375-2752500 GCA_032334235.1 Paracoccaceae bacterium Fryx2 | reverse complement strand
CTGCAGGGCGCGCAGACTGCGCCACCAGTTCAGGGAGGACAGGATGATCCGCATTACCATCACCGCCGTGGCCATGGCCCTTGCGACCAGCGCCGCCGCGCAAGACGCCGTCACCTGGACGGTCGAGGACAGTTTCGAGAACATCACCTTCGCGATCGAAAGCGCCATCGTCGGGCAGGGGCTGGTGATCGACCACGTCTCGCATGTCGGCGAGATGCTGGAACGCACCCGCGCCGACGTGGGCTCGGACCGCGTGCTATATACCGCCGCCGACATCTTCAGCTTCTGCTCCTCCACCGTCAGCCGCGCCGTGATGGAGGCCGACATCGCCAATATCCAGCACTGCCCCTACGGCATCTTCGTCCATGAAACCCCGGATGCGCCGGGAACCATCACCGTCGGCCACCGCGCCTATGACGGCAGCATGGCACCGGTGGGCGAGCTGCTGACGGCGATAGTGAAAGAGGCGCTAGGTCAGGACTGACGGTCACGCCCGTTCACGGCGGATCACACCAATTTCACTGGAAACCGGGCGGCGGCCCGGCTTAGGCCCGCCGCCCGGCCGGTCAAGTGCGCCTACGCAAATGTCACCATGATCCAAAGCGCACCCCGCGACGTTGAAGTTCGCCAAGCCAAATTGGCAGATCAAACGGGAGTGACACCAATGATCCGCAGAACCTTCATCGCCCTGACCGCCGCGACGGCGTTCCTGTCCGCCCCTGCCTTCGCGCAGGACATGGACATCGTCGACACCGCCGTGGGCGCAGGCAGCTTCACCACGCTGGTCGCCGCCGTGACCGCCGCGGGCCTCGTGGAAACGCTGAAGGGCCCCGGCCCCTTCACCGTCTTCGCGCCGACCGACGCCGCCTTCGCCGCCCTGCCCGCGGGCACCGTCGAAGACCTGCTGAAGCCCGAAAACAAGGACAAGCTGACCTCGATCCTGACCTACCACGTCGTGCCGGGCAAGGTGATGTCCACTGATCTGACCGAAGGCATGAAAGCCGCGACGGTTCAGGGCGGCGAGGTGACCATCACGCTTGACGGCGGCGCCAAGGTCAACGGCGCTGCGGTGTCCACTGCCGACATCGAAGCCTCGAATGGCGTGATCCACGTCATCGACGCGGTCATCCTGCCGCCGATGTAAGGGAAATCGCCGCCGCCGCCCGGAAGGCCCTCCGGGCGGCGGTTTCACCTTGCAAGAGTAGCCCCGCATGAGGCACCCTTTCTGCGCCGCCAGTGAGGGCGACGGGGTGGGGAGCCTCCGGCGGGGATATTTTAAAACAGAAGAAAGGGGGAAGGCCCTTGCCCTCCCTCAATCCGTTTCAGTGAACCACCGCTTCGTGCGGACGTTCGCGGCGCGAGGCGCTGACGCGGTCGCCGATGATCAGGCCCTCTGCCCCGGCGCTGATGACGATGGTCGCACCGTCCATCACGTCGCCCGACAGGATCATCTCGGCCAGCGGGTCCTGCAGGTGGCGCTGGATCACCCGCTTCAGCGGCCGCGCGCCGAACACCGGGTCATAGCCTTCCTCGGCCAGCCAGTCCTTCGCCGCCTGGTCAAGCTCCAGCGTGATCTTGCGCCCGGCCAGCCGTTTCTCCAGCAGCTTAAGCTGAATCTCGACGATCGCCCCCATGTCGTTGCGCCCCAGCCGGTCGAAGATGATCGTCTCGTCCAGCCGGTTCAGGAACTCGGGGCGGAAATGGCCGCGCACCGCCTCCATCACCTCGGCCCGCGCATGGGTCGGGTCGGCGCCGTCGGGCAACTGGCTCAGCGCATAGGCGCCAAGGTTCGAGGTCAGGATGATCAGCGTCTGCTTGAAGCTGACGGTCCGGCCGTGGCCATCGGTCAGCATCCCGTCGTCGAGCACCTGCAAGAGCACGTTGAACACGTCGGGGTGGGCCTTTTCCACCTCGTCGAACAGCACCACCTGATAGGGGCGGCGGCGCACCGCTTCGGTCAGCACCCCGCCCTCCTCATAGCCGACATAGCCCGGAGGCGCGCCGATCAGCCGGGCGACGGCGTGTTTCTCCATGAACTCCGACATGTCGATGCGCACCATCGCAGAGTCGTCGTTGAACAGGTATTCCGCCACCGCCTTGGTCAGCTCGGTCTTGCCGACGCCGGTCGGGCCGAGGAAGAGGAACGACCCCAGCGGCCGCTTCTCGTCGTTCAGCCCGGCGCGCGCGCGGCGTACCGCGTTGGCCACCGCCGTTACCGCCTGCCGCTGGCCGATCACACGCTTGCCCAGCGCCTCTTCCATGTGCAAGAGCTTGTCGCGCTCGCCCTCCAGCATCTTGCTGGTGGGGATGCCGGTCCAGCGTTCCACCACTTCGGCAATCTGTTCCGGGCGCACCGCTTCGGACACCAGCGCCTCGCCTTCGCGCGCCTCGGCCTCGGACAGCCGCTTTTCCAGCCCCGGGATGATGCCGTAGGACAATTCGCCCGCCCGTCCGAGGTTGCCGTCGCGCTTGACGTGGTCAAGCTCGGCCCGTGCCTTGTCGAGCTGTTCCTTCAGGTCGCGCGCCACTTCCAGCTTGTCGCGTTCGCCCTGCCATTTCGCCGTCATTTCGGATGACTGTTCCAGCAGATCGGAAAGCTCCTTCTGCAGCCGTTCCAGCCGGTCCTTGCTGGCGGCATCGTCTTCCTTCTTCAGCGCCTCGGCCTCGATCTGCAATTGCAGGATCTGGCGGTCGAGCTGGTCCAGTTCCTCGGGCTTGCTGTCCACTTCCATGCGCAGGCGCGAGGCGGCCTCGTCCACCAGGTCGATCGCCTTGTCGGGCAGGAAGCGGTCGGTGATATAGCGGTGCGACAGCGTCGCCGCCGCCACCAGGGCCGAGTCGCTGATCCGCACGCCGTGGTGCAACTCGTACTTTTCCTTGATGCCGCGCAGGATGCTGATGGTGTCTTCCACCGTCGGCTCGTTGACCATCACCGGCTGGAACCGGCGGGCAAGGGCCGCGTCCTTCTCCACATACTTGCGGTATTCATCCAGTGTGGTGGCGCCGACGCAATGCAACTCGCCCCGCGCCAGTGCGGGCTTGATCAGGTTGGCCGCGTCCATCGCGCCTTCGGATTTGCCGGCACCCACAAGCGTGTGCATCTCGTCGATGAACAGGATGATCTCGCCCGCCGCCTGCGTCACCTCGTTCAGCACGGCCTTCAGCCGTTCCTCGAACTCGCCGCGATACTTGGCCCCGGCGATCAGCGCGCCCATGTCCAGCGCCATCAGCTTCTTGTTCTTCAGGCTTTCGGGCACGTCGCCATCGACGATGCGCAGCGCAAGGCCCTCGGCAATCGCGGTCTTGCCGACGCCGGGTTCCCCGATCAGCACCGGGTTGTTCTTGGTGCGGCGGCTCAGCACCTGCATGGTGCGGCGAATCTCGTCATCGCGGCCGATGATCGGGTCGATCTTGCCATCGCGCGCCGCTTCGGTCAGGTCGCGGGCGTATTTCTTCAGCGCGTCATAGCCTTCCTCGGCGCTCGCCGTATCGGCCGTGCGCCCCTTGCGGATGTCGTTGATCGCGGCGTTCAGCTTCTGCGCCGACACGGCACCCGCATCCAGCGCGTCCTTGGCCTTCGACGGCACCATGCACAGCGCCATGAGAATGCGCTCCACCGGCACGAAGGAATCCCCGGCCTTCTTGGCAACCTTTTCCGCCTCGTCCAGCACGCGGGCGAGCCCCGGGTCCATGAACGGCTGCGCGTCGCCCGAGACCTTGGGCAGCTTGCCCATCGCCAGATCGACCGCCTCGACCACCCGTGCAGGCTCGCCGCCCGACTTGCGGATCAGGTTGGAGGCCAGCCCCTGGTCGTCATCCATCAGCGCCTTCAGCAGATGCTCGGGGGCGAGCCGCTGGTGGCTTTCCCGCATCGCGATGGTCTGCGCGGCCTGAAGAAACCCGCGCGACCGTTCCGTGAACTTTTCCAGGTTCATCGGCAATCTCCCATCATCAGCACCGTCGCTGAACGCCCGTCATGGCACGCCCGGTCCGGCCTCCTTCCTCACATGGGCAGGCGCCCCGGCTGATGCAAGATTGCCACAGCGCCCCGCGTCACTTTTGCGTGCCGAAATGCACCAAGGCAAAGGCCGACCCGTCGGGGGCCCAGCTTGGCGCGTTCAGGCTGCCCTGCCCGCCGTGAAACTCCATCAGCGTGCGGACGTTCCTGCCATCGGGGTCCACCAGCTTCAGACCCACATGCAGGTCGCGCGGGTGGCCTTCGGTGAAGGGCGGAAACGCGAGGTAGACCACATGCTTGCCATCGGGCGACGGGTGCGGGAACCAGTTGACGTAACTGTCCTCGAACAGCCGTTCCTGCCCCGACCCGTCCTCGGCCATCCGCCAGATCTGCGCGTGGCCGGTCCGGTCGCAGTTGTAGTAGATATGCGCCCCGTCGGCCGAATACTCCGGCCCGTCACTGTGGCCTTCGCCGTTCGTCAGGCGGGTTTCCTCGCCGCCCTCCACCGCGATGGAATAGACATCGACCACCCGGCTTTCGCCGCGCGCCGCGACATAGGTCAGCCGCCGGCCATCGGGCGACCAGCCGTGAAACCAGCTTGGCGCGTGCTGAGTCACGGCGCGGGGCACCCCGCCACCCGCGGGCATCACGAAAATCTCCGACCCGCGGTCGGTGCGGTTCGACAGCGCGATCATCCTGCCGTCGCGGGAAAAGCCGTGGTCATTGTTGCAGGTGGTGGCAAAGTCGGTGTCGACCGCCTCCAGCCGCGGGGTTGCCAGCGGCACCCGCCACAGCCGGCCGCTGCCATTCACCATCAGGCTGTCGCCCGCAGGGTCCCAGTTCGGCGCCTCGATCAGCAGATCCGTCTTCAAAACCACCGACACCGTGCCGGTCTTGAGGTTCCATATCTCCAGCGAGGAGCGCATCAGGTTTTTCCCTTCGGTGTCAGTAGTTTAGCGGGCCGCAACGCTTCGGCCGCCTTGAACAGGCCGAAGGTCTGGTTGACGTAGTTCACCACACCCGACACCTGCTCCATGTATTTGGCAAGCTCCGGCGTGCGCTCGGCTTCGATCACCTGCACCGGGCGGTCCGGCGCATCGCCCTCGAACTGGCAATAGAACAGCGGCTCGCCGCGTTTCAGCACGAGATCCTTGCTCGGGTCATGCCATTCAAACGCCCACATCAGCGGTCTTGGCCACAGGTTAAGCGGAAACCGCCCGCCAAAGATGGTGCCGGGCAGCGGGTCGGGGCGGTAATGGGCAAAGGTGCCGATCTGGGTCAGATACACCACCTCGTCGGCTATGAAACAATAGGGCAGCAGCATCTGCACCGTGGGGCGGTCCGGGTAGCGCCATTCCACCTCGGACACCAGCGACATCACCTCGCCCAGCTTGTTGCCGCGCACCGGGCTTGCCACGCCGGCCCGGTTGATCAGATGCGCCTTGCCCTTGTCGTCGCGCCCGAAGCCGATGTTGATGTCGAACGGGCATTTCACCACGAAATACCGGCTTTCCATCTGGATCACCGCCGGGCAGCGGCTGGCCGACTTGGAATGGGCCTTGTTGGTCTGGCGGAAGATCAGCCGTTCGGGCGCATCGTAAAGCACCGCCCCCTTGTCCGACGACAGAAACCAGCCCACCGTGATCGGGCCGCTTTTCGGGCCTTCTTCGGGGCGTTCGTAGGTGATGTTGATCTGCATGGCCGCCTCTCCCGTCGCGATTGAATCGTGATCCGGTTGCGGGGGGCAAGTCAATGCATCACCGCCTGTTTCGCGCCGCCTGCGGCTTGACAGCCCGCCCCCGGCCCGCCATCACCCGCCAAACCGCAATGCAGGAGTATCCGATGACCGACGACCGTCTTATCGTGGCGCTTGACGTGCCGAACGTCCTGCAGGGTCTCGATCTGACCGCCCGTCTGGGCGATGCGGTCGGCTTTTACAAGATCGGGCTGGGGATGCTGACGGGGGGCGGTCTGGCGCTGGCCAACGAGCTCAAGCACGAACACGGCAAGCGCGTCTTTCTCGACATGAAGCTGTTCGACATCGGCGCGACGATCGAGGCAGCGGTGCGCGGTCTCGCGCAATACAATCTCGACTTCCTGACGGTGCATGGCGATCCGCAGGTGGTCGCCGCCGCCGCGACCGGCCGCGCCGGGTCTGAAACGAAGATCCTTGCCGTCACCATCCTGACCTCGCTCGACCGGGCCGATCTGGATGCGAACATGATCCGCCCCGGCGATCTGGCAGAAATCACGCTGGAACGCGCCGCCCGCGCGCTCGATGCCGGGGCCGATGGCGTCATCGCCTCGCCGCGCGAGGCTGCCGCGATCCGCGCATTGCCGCAGGCGCGGGGCAAGCTGATCGTGACGCCGGGGGTGCGCCCGGCCGGTGCGGCGCCGGGCGATCAGAAGCGGGTCGAGACCCCGGCGCAGGCCATCGCCAACGGCGTCGATCATCTCGTTATCGGCCGCCCGATCTGGCAGGCCGCCGACCCGAAGGCCGCTGCGCTGGCGGTGCTGCACGAACTGGCAGGCATTGGAAAAGGGCCCTGAAATCAGGGCCCTTTCGGGTGTCGTGTCGATAGGCGTGGCCGGGGTCAGGCGGCCTTGGCCGTCCCGGTGTTGACCGTGGCAACCGCCAGCCCGGTCAGCTTGGCATTCGCCGCCTTTTCCTGATCAAGGATCTGCGACAGCAGGTCATGGGCCTCGGCCTTCCCCAGCGTCCTGGCCCATTCGCGCAGCGTGCCGTAACGCGCGATCTCGTAATGCTCGACCGCCTGCGCGATGCCGATCAGAACCGCATCCAGCGCCGGGCCGGAAGCTTCCTTGATCAGCCCGTTGGCTTCCTTGATCAGCCCTTCGATCGCGTCGCACTTCTCGCCCGCCGCCTTTTCACCGATCGAGGCAAACACCTTGTCCAGCAGTTTGATCTGCTGCTTCGTCTCGGCCAGATGGTCGGTGAACGCCTGTTTCAGGTCGGCATTCCCGGCAGCGGTTGCCATCTTCGGCAGCGCCTTGGTCAGTGCCGTCTCTGCGAAATAGATGTCTTTCAGCGTGTGAGTGAAGGCGTCGGAAAGTGTTCAGCGACAACCATCTTGGCCGGTGCCGACAACCACCTTGGCCGGTGGGGCTGAACGGAAGACGGGCATGCCCGTCTGGAGGGCAGCCGCACCGGCCTGATTGATTTCGGGGAAGGTGCTGGTCGCTGCGGGTTGGTAAGCCGGGTTCCTCTGCCGTCAAACGGAGGATCCGGGTTGGCCTACAAACCCATCAACGACCAGCAATTGAGATTATACATGTCCGACCTCCGATATCACAGTCAGCGCACGTCGGCCGCCCGCGCCGGGTTCAGCGAGCGCACGGCCCGACGGTTCGATGCCAACCCGACGCTGCCCTCGAACCGCAAGATCGTTCACGGGCGCACGGTGGCCGATCCCCTCGAGGGTTATTGGGAGGGCGACATCCTTCCCTTGCTGGAGAGGGACAGCGCCTTGCAGGCCGTCACCCTGCTGCGCCACCTTCAGGGCCTGCACCCGCTGGCCTTCCCCGATGACCGCATCCGGCGCACCCTGGAACGGCGGGTGCGGCAGTGGCGGGCGCTGAACGGACCCGAGCGCGACATCATCTT
The DNA here is from genome assembly GCA_032334235.1 of Paracoccaceae bacterium Fryx2. Lineage (NCBI taxonomy): Bacteria > Pseudomonadati > Pseudomonadota > Alphaproteobacteria > Rhodobacterales > Paracoccaceae > Paracoccaceae bacterium Fryx2. The sequence goes on along the minus strand of JAVSGI010000005.1, from coordinate 2,744,917 downwards.
CCGCCAGACGCCGGAGCCGGGCCGCATGGCCCAGTCCGACTTCACTCATGCCGAGGAGCTGGAGGTGACGATCGCGGGCCAGCTATTCCCGCATCTGCTCTACCACTTCGTCATGGTCTACAGCCGGTGGGAGCATGTCGGGGTGGTCCTGGGCGGGGAGAGCTTCACGGCCCTGGCCGAGAACCTGCAGCAGGCGCTCTGGTCGCTCGGCGGGGCACCACAGGAGCATCGCACCGACAGCCTCTCGGCCGCTTTCCGCAACCTGACGGCTGACCAGCGCCAGGATATCACCACGCGCTACAATGCCTTCGTCGGCCATTACGGCATGGAGGCCAGTCGCAACAACCGCGGGGAAGCTCATGAGAACGGCGCGGTGGAGTCCCAGAACCGGCACCTGAAGAAGGCCATCGAACAGGCGCTGATCCTGCGCGGCAGCCGCGACTTCGCCAGCATCGAGGACTACCGCCGCTTCATCGACATTCTGGTGGCACGGCGCAACCGGCAGCGGGCGGCGGCCACGCAGGTGGAACGGGCGCATCTGAAGCCCCTGCCGCGCCGGCGCACCACCGACTTTACAGAGACCGTGGTTCCGGTCACCCGCACCAGCGGCTTTCTGGTCAAGAGCATCTTCTACAGCGCCCCGTCGCAGCTGATCGGGCAGCGCTTGCGGGTCCACCTTTACGACGATCGCCTTGAGGCCTTTCTCGGCAGCACCCTGGTCGTCAGCCATACAAGGGCGCGAGGTCGCGGCGATGGCCATCGCGTGCATGTCATCAACTACCATCACGTCATCCATGCGCTGCGGCGCAAACCGCAAGCCCTGTGGAGTTCGATCTACCGCGACAGCCTGTTCCCGCGAACCGAATACGCTGAGGCCTGGAAGGTGCTGCAGCGCGATCTGCCCCGCCGCGACGCCTGCCGCCGCATGGTCGACCTGCTGTTCATCGCCCACGACCGGGCCTGCGAGGCGGAACTGGCACATCTGCTGGCAGCAGAATTGGACGCGGGCCGGGTGCCCGATCCCGGACCTCTGGCATCCTGCCTGAACCCGCGGCAAACGGCGCTGCCGAGAGATGTTGCCGTCGCCCATCCCTCGCTCGACAGCTTCGATGCCCTTCTGGGAGCCTGCGCATGACCTCCCGCGAGATCGACATCCACACGCTGCCAGGCATGCTGACCGCGCTGCGCCTGCCCAGCTTCCACAAGCTTTGGGCCGACATCGCCACCCGCGCCGATGCCGAAGGCTGGCCCGCTGCCCGCTTTCTTGCGGATTTCGCGGAGAATGGGCGCTGATTTCGCGCGATCGTGGGCACGCGTTTCGCGCCATTCTGGGCAGTCATTTCACGGGATCGTGGGCAGGCTGGCCGACGCTTTCATGGAGTCAGGCTTGAACGATTTGGTCAAGCTTTTTTGTGACGGCGGAGCGCCTGCGCAGGCTTTCACCTGAGAGGGTGAGGCGGTGTGCGTTGTGAACGAGGCGGTCGAGGATGGCATCTGCGAGCGTTGGGTCGCCGATGGCTTCGTGCCACTGGTCAACGGGGAGTTGGCTTGTGACGATGGTGGAAGCGCGGCCGTGGCGGTCTTCGAGGATTTCCAGCAGGTCACGGCGCTCCGGGGCGGTGAGGACGGCGAGGCCCCAATCGTCAATGATCAGCACATCCATGCGGGCGATGGTTTTGAGGATGCGTTCATGGCGGCCATCGCCACGGGCCAGAGCAAGGGCCTCGAACATGCGCGGCGCACGTTGATAGAGGACGGGCCGCCCATCCCGGCACGCCTTGTGGCCAAGGGCGCAGGCGATCCAGCTTTTGCCCAAACCGGTCGGCCCGGTTATCAGCAGGTTCTCGTGCCGGGCGATCCAGCCGCCATCGGCAAGATGCGCCATGACACTGCGGTCAAGACCACGTGGGCTGCGCAGGTCCAGATCCTCGACGCTGGCATCTTGGCGCAGAGCCGCAAACTTGAGCCGGGAGGCCAGTTTCTTGGTGTCGCGCTCTGCAGCCTCGCGGTCGACCAGCAGGCCGAGACGCTCTTCGAACGAGAGGGCGTCGAAGGCGGTTGACCTGCGTTGTTCTTCGAGCGCCGATGCAATGCCGGTCAGGCCGAGCGCCAACAGTCGGTCGTGGGTGGGATGGGTCAGCATTTTAGTCCTTTCTCAATGGTAATAGCTGCCGCCACGAATGTTGGCGTGCTGGAGGGGGGCGACCTCTTCGGAGCCTTCCAGGAAGGCGCGATCGAGGCCGGTCTTGAGGATCGAACGAATGGAGGTGACGGTGCGGGCCCGGATGGTCACACCCCGCTGGCAGGCCGCATCAACGCGCTCCGGCCCATAGGTTTTGACCAAGGCCAGCACACCCAGGCAGGTGCGGAACCCCTGTTCAGGATGGGGGCGGTCAGCCATCACCATCTCGCAAAAGGCGGCGACGGCGGGGCCGGTCTTGGTTGCCTGCGCCAGCATTCTGGCCGGGGTCCATTCGGCAAAGCGACGATGGGCCGATGGCATATGGTCGGCCACGGTGACATGGCTGCGCCGCCCCGGGGTGCGCACGTGGCTCGCAACCCTCTGACCACGATGGAATATCTCGACCGTCTGGCCGCTTGTGCGAACATCGACCTCTTGTTTGATCAGCGCGAAGGGCACGGAATACCATGAGCTGTCGACCTCAACGTGATAGTCGGGTGCCACGCGGGCGCGCTTCCAGCGGGCGAAGACATAAGGTTCGGGCGGTAGGGGCTGAAGATTGGGCCGATCCAAAGTGGCAAACAGATCGGCGCGGCTGGCGCCATAGCCGCGCATCACGCGCATGTTCAACTCGTCCAGCAGCCGCCGGATCGCCACGTTCAACTCGGCCAATGAGAAGAACCGGTGGTTCCGCAGCCGCGCCAGAATCCAGCGTTGTGCCACTTGGACAGCCACTTCCACCTTCGCCTTGTCCCGGGGTTTGCGCGGCCGGGCGGGCAGAACGGCGGTGCCATAATGCGCCGCCATCTCGGCATAGGTCCGGTTCAGCCCCGGATCAAACCGGTCTGCCTTGATCACGGCGGACTTCAGATTGTCCGGAACCACCGCCTTTGGCACGCCGCCCAGAAAGGCGAACATCCGGATATGCGCGAGGATCCAATCTTCCAACCCCTCCGATGCCACCGCCTCGGCATAGGTGTGATTCGATGCCCCCATTGCCGCCACGAACAGCTTCATGGCCCGCGCTTCGCCGGTCGTGGGGTCGATCACGTCGATGGTGTCGCCGGCAAAGTCGACGAACACCTTCTCGCCGCCCACATGTGTCTGGCGCATCGTCGGGCGCACCCGACCCTTCCAAGCCTCGTAATGCGTGCAAAACCAAGTATAGGCAAAACCCCCGGGGTGCGCGGCACGGTATTCTTCCCAGAGCAGCATCCGCGTCACCCCAGGGCGGCGCAACTCGCGGTCAATCTCCGCCCAGTCGGGCACAAGCCGCTCCGCGTCCGGCACCGTGGGCGGGGCTGGAAACAAAAGAAGTTCAAGGCTGTCGTCATCGATCCCCTCCGGCAAGGGCCACGTGAGCCCGGCATGACGCGCCCGTTGGGTGTAGCTTCCGACGCTCCCCTTGCTCAGACCGAGGGAAGCGGCAATGGACCGCTCGCTCAGGCCTTGCCCAAGCTTCAATCGCAAAACATCTCGTATCCGGCGCATGTTCAATCGTCCTGTCGGCATCAAGCCACCCCTTCATTCCTGAAGGCGCAACTATCCTCAATTTGCCGACCAGACCTGCCCGCGATCCCGCGAAATCAGTGCCCAGCTTCACGCGAAATGACTGCCCATGATCCCGTGAAATCGATGCCCACCATCAAGCGAAACACGCACGCTTTCTGGCCGTCCTCGCGGAATACGAACTGGCCGAGCGCGACATGCGCCGCATTCAGCGCCACATGAACGAGGCACAGCTACCGGCTGGCAAGACGCTGGCGACCTTCGACTTCAAGGCGCTGCCAACCCTGCCGCGCGCCCGGATCGAGGCCTTGGCGGCCGGCGACTGGCTGGAGGGTGGCGGCAATCTGATCGCCATCGGCAATTCCGGCACGGGCAAAACGCACATTCTCTGCGCGATAGGCCATGCCCTGATCGAGCGGGGACACCGCGTGTTCTATACCCGGACCAGCGATCTGGTGCAGCGACTTCAGGCCGCCCGCCGCGATCTGGTGCTCGAAGCCGCGCTCGCCAAGCTCGACAAGTTCGACCTGATCATCCTCGACGACATCACCTACGCCCACAAGGATCAGGCCGAGACAGGCGTGCTCTTCGAGCTGATCGCCCGGCGCTACGAATGCCGCAGCATCGCCATCGCCGCCAACCAGCCCTTCAGCGGCTGGGACCAGATCTTCCCGGACAAGGCGATGACCGTCGCGGCCATCGACCGGCTGGTTCATCACGCAGCGATCCTGGAGATGAATGCCGAAAGCTTCCGCCAGCGCGCGGCCGCCTCCAACAAAGAGGCGCTGAGCAGACCGCCAACGACAACCATCGCCGACAACAAGGACAAAGGAGAAGGCTGAGCGAAAAACAATTCCAGATACGCCAACCCAGCGGCCTAAAACCGGCCAACGTGGTTGACGGTCACGGACATGCTGGTTGACGCGCTACAGAAAGCGTTTTCATGGGAATCTCCGTCGATTGTCGGGGCTTCTGTCTGATGGCCGGACCTGCACCGCGGGCGGCCCGCGCACGGGCCGCCTTGCAGGAATCCTCAGCCTCGGGTCAAACTGACCAGTCTCAGTTCACCGGGGCGGGGGCCGGGGCGGGCGCAGGTGCCATGGGTTCCGGCGCCGGAGCGGGCGCCGCGGCCTCGGGTGCCGGGGCAGGCGCCGCCGGTGCGGCAGGCTCGGTCACGGCGGGCGAGGTGTTGTTGATGGTGTTGCTCACCGGCGCGGTGTCGCCACCCCGGTCATTGTCCATCATGTTCCAGGCCACAAGGCCGATGATGGCGACAACGGCAACGCCGCCGATCACCATGCCCATGCCCGAACGCTCGGGGGCCGCGGGGGTGTTGACCGTGGTGTTCGTCGTGTTCGGCGGCGTATTACGATAGTCTGACATGGTATGTCTCCCGCATGTTTGATGCGAGAACAACGCGGACAAGCGCGAACGGTTCCCGCCGCGCGTCCGCTCAAGCCGCCGTGCGTCAGTTTCCGCCTGCCAGCCCGTGCGCGGCTGTCAGTTGTCGTTGATGTCGCGGTCCCAGACCTTGGCCCGGTTGCCCGGCAACCCGAAGATCCGCCGCATCGCCAGCCACGCCGCCAGCGACGCCAGCGCAAACACCAGCACCAGCCACGGCACACTGCCCCCCATCAACCCGGTGCCGATCAGGATCCCCGTCACCATCGCGCCCACGGCAAAGCCGAGAAAGATGTAACCCGGCAGCAGCACCTCGATGACACCCAGCACGAAGCCCGCCACCACCCAGACCCACCACACCGCCCACATCACACGCGCCCCTTCAGCATCTTGAACGCATCGCCGAACGCATCCAGCGCCTGGGCCGGCACGATGATCATCTGCTTGCCCGCACCCTGCCCCACCGCCGTCAGCGCCTCCACCTGCTTCAGCGCCACCTGATATTGCGCCGCCTCGATGCCGCTTTCCTTGATCGCCTCGGCAATCACCCCGGTGGCATAGGCCTCGGCATCGGCCAGCACCCGCCGCGCCTTGGCCTCCTGCTCGGCGGCATAAAGCTCGGCATCCGCGTTCAGTTCCACCGCCCGCTTCTTGCCCTCGGCCTCGGTCACATTCGCCCGCCGCGCCCGTTCGGCGTTCAGTTGCTGCAGCATCGCCGCCCGCGTCGCCTCGTCGAGGTTCACATCCAGCAGTTCGGCCCGCGTCACCTCGATGCCCCAGTCATCGACCATCGCCCGCACCTGCTCGCGGATCTGCGCCGTCAGCCCGTTGCGGTTCGACTGCACCTGATCCAGCTCCATCTTGCCGATCTCGCTCCGCACGATCCCCGCCACCGTCGTCGCAATCGCCGCATCGACATCCCTGATCCGGTAGACGGTCTTTTCCGGCTCGGTGATCCGGTAGAAAACGCTCGTCTCCACCTTCACCAGCACGTTGTCGGTGGTGATGGCATCCTGCTGCGCCGTCGGCAACTGCCGCTCCAGGATGCTGATCTTGTGCGCCACCCGGTCGAGGAACGGCACCACGAAGTTGATCCCCGGATGCAGCACCGACCGCAGGCGGCCAAACCGCTCCACCACGTGCTTTTCCGACTGCGGCACGATCCGCACGCCCAGGAAGATGCACAGGATGATGAACACGGCAATCGCCAGATACACCGCGTTGCCGCCAATCAATTCCTCGGGTGTCATCCCGTTCTCCAATCCGTCCTGAAATCCGCTCGTCCCAGCATTGCCGCGAACCCTGTCCGCACGCAACCCCGCCGCACGCGCAACACCCCCCGGCGCGGCACTACCCTGCACGCCCGCAACCACAAGGTGCCCCAAGACTGTCAATCGGCACGCAAACCTGACCCCCTATCGGCGCCCAATTTTGCCCCCCCTATGGGCTCTGTTGCACAAATCGGGTGACAGACAGATCTCCCCTTTCCCTGGACAGACTCATCCCACGGCTTCAGTGACGGGTATACCGAGCGCCGTGAAGCCGTTCAGCACGGCTACACGGACCTGAAACTCGGCGACCTGACGGTCAAAGTCCCGCGCCATGAGGCGCTGACCCAGCAATTTGACGCAGTGCATCTTCGTCTCGACGCGGCTTCGGCGGTGATAACCGCTCCATCGTCGCCAGATGGTTCGGCCGAAGCGTTTCGACGCGCGTAGGGCTTCGTTGCGGGCGATTGCCCCGGGGGTGTCGGGCTTCCATGGCTTGGCGTTCTTGCGGGGCGGAATGATGGCGGCCGCACCGCGGGCGGCGATGGCGTCGTGACACTTGCGTGTGTCGAAGGCGCCATCAGCGGTGACGCTGGCGATCTCCTGATCGGGCGGGATCTGGTCGAGCAGTTCGGGCAGCATCGGCGCGTCACCGACATCGCTGGTGGTGAACTCGGCTGCGCGGATTTCCAGTGTTTTCTCGTCTATCCCGATGTGAATCTTGCGCCAGACCCGACGTTTGGTGCCGCCGTGCTTGCGCGCATTCCATTCACCTTCGCCTTCAACCTTGATCCCGGTGCTATCGATCAGAAGATGCAGCGGGCCTTGCGAGCCGCGGTGGGGGATGTTGACCTTCAGGGTCTTCTGGCGACGGCTCAGCGTGCTGAAATTGGGCACAGCCCAATCCAAATCGATGAGCCCCAGCAGGCTTTCGACGAAGCCAGTCGTCTGTCTGAGCGCCATGCCAAACAACACCTTGATGGTCAGGCAGGTCTGGATCGCGGCATCGCTATAGTCAGGCTGTCGGCCGCGCTTACCTGTCGGCGCAGCCTCCCAGATCATGGCGGTATCAAACCAGATCGTCAGCGAGCCGCGGCGCTTCAGCGCTTCGTTATAGGCGGGCCAGTTCCTGGTCTTGTAGGCGGGGGGTATGGGTCTGCTCATGCCGTCCAGCTACCACGCTGGATTCACAAGATGAATCCCTCACGGGATTTGTGCAACAGAGCCACGGGACGCCGGTCAGGCCGGTTTTGGCAGGTTCAAGGCGTCGAAGAGGTCAAGCTGCTCCTGTGTTGGCGTGGTCGTTCCTTCGAATTTCCGCTCGGCGATGCGGGCCCGGTGTCGGTGGATGCGCGCCAGCAGGTCGAGGGCGGTGCGGGGGCTGGCTGTGTGTCCCTTGGCCTTCAGCCGCATGCGCATCACGCGATAGAGGACCAGCGCCAGGAAGCAGATCAGCGCGTGGGCGCGGATCCGGTCGGGCAGGCGATGGTGGACCGGGGCGATCTCGATGTCGGACTTCAGCACGCGGAAGCCGCGCTCGATGTCGGCGAGGGACTTGTAGCGCAGGACGGCCTCGGCCGGCGTGAGGTCGGGGGCATTGGTCAGGAGCGCGAGCTTGCCGTCGAAAAGCTCGGCCTCGGCGAGGGCCGCCTCATTCAGCGACCAACTGAAGCGGTCGGCCGCGTAGTCGACCTGAATGAAGCGCGTCAGCTCTGCCTCGGCCACAGCGCGGGCAAAGCGGCTGTAGGCACCGCGGTCGGAAGCGCGGCGGCCGCGGGCCGTGTCACCGGCATCGAGCTTCTTCACCATTTTCGCCGCCATCGCCTCAAGCTCGGCGATCCGCGCCCGGCGATGTCCGGACTGCAACGCGGCCCGATCCGGATCATGCGCCACGATCAGCCGGTGGCCGGCGAAGCTCGCTTCGGCGAGGCCATCGGTGAAGGCGAGGCTCTGGAAGGTCTCGACCAGCTCGCCGTAGCGGCGGGCTGGCACCGCCAGGATGAACTCCAGCTTGCGGCCGCCGGCTTCCCGCTCGGCCATCGCGGTCAGTTCGGAGATGTTGTCGAGGCTCAGGAGCCCGCGGTCGGCCACCAGGATCACGCGCTGCACGGGAAAGCGCTGCAGGACGGTCGTGAGCATGCCCTGCAGCGTCTTCGTCTCGGCGACATTGCCGGGATGGACGGTGTGCAGTCGGCAGGGACCCGCCACCGGTTCGAGGGTCCATGCCGACGGCAGTCCCTCGGCGGTCTGGACCACGCCCAGCACGAACTGGCGGGCGATGCCCCCGGTCTCCTTGTTCATTCCGAAGGCGCGGATGTCGTCGTCCACCTCGCCTTCGCCATGGATGCGCACGGTGGTGAGATCGTAGAAGACCACGGCCAGATCCCGGTCGACCAGCGGCCGGATCTGGCGGGCGAGTGCCGCCTCGACGGCCTCTGCGTGATCCATCAGCGCGTCCATCGCCCGCAGCAGATGCAGGTGATTGATCGCCACGGGCATCGCGGGCATGGCCACCGTTTCCAGCCAGCGCAGGCAGCCCAGCTTGCTGTCGGGCGCGCAGAGCCGGTTGAAGACCATGGCGCGCACCAGCGCCTCGACATCGATCTCGCGGCGACCGGAACGCAGGGCCGCGGTGAGCGCACGGTCGAAGCCGAGCTCCTTCCAGAGCTCATGCAGCGCAAAGACATCGCCATATCCCAGGGCTGCGTCGTAGATCACCTCCGAGGCAGAGTTCTCAGCCCGGCCGGCCGCGCGGTTCAGGCCACTGATGAGGGCGTCGAGCTGGCCGGGCTTCAGGGCATCGAGGCGCCCGAGGTTGGCCACGACACGCAGCCGCGACTTGCCCGCGTCGTTGCGGAAGGACTCGACGATCTGCAGGTAGCGGCGGCCGCCGGACTCGGTGATGCGCGTGAACATGGAATGCAGGATACGCTGCTATACGCTTTTATAAAAGATACTTTATCTGCGCAGCGTGTAACTACAAGACCTGCGTCGAAATGGCCGCCGCACCGCTCTAACTCCTTGAATTACCTACGCCGCCAACCGCCAGTCCACGAAGAACCGCCATCCAACTGTCGAACTTGGGTACCCCGATCCCCCCCGGCCCGGCTATACTCCCGCTATGCCCGCGCTCTGCAAAGATTGCTTCACCCGGTTCGACAGCGGCTTTCGCTGCCCGGCCTGCCGTTCCCCCCGCATCCTCTCCCACCCGGAACTCGACACCCTTTCCATCGCCCACATCGACTGCGACGCCTTCTATGCGAGCGTCGAGAAACGCGACAATCCGGCCCTGCGCGACCAGCCGGTGATCGTCGGGGGCGGCACCCGCGGCGTGGTTTCGACCTGCTGCTACATCGCCCGCATTTCCGGCGTCCGCTCGGCGATGCCGATGTTTCAGGCGTTGAAACTCTGCCCTGCCGCGGTCGTCGTGAAGCCGCGGATGCAGGTCTACGCCGACACCTCGCGCCAGATCCGCGCCCTGATGGAAACCCTGACCCCCGCCATCGAACCCCTGTCGCTGGACGAGGCGTTCCTTGATCTGACCGGCACCACCCGCCTGCACGGCGCCCCCCCGGCCGTTCAACTGGCGCGGCTGGTGGCGCGGATCGAGACCGACCTCGGCATCACCGTCTCGGTCGGGCTCTCGCACAACAAGTTCCTCGCCAAGATCGCCTCCGACCTCGACAAGCCGCGCGGCTTTTCGGTGATCGGGCGGGTGGAAACGGAAGGCTTCCTCGCGACGCGGCCGGTGCGGATCATCTGGGGGGTCGGCACCGCCACGCAAGGAGCGCTGGAAGCCGCAGGCATCCGCACCATCCGCGACCTGCTGCGCTGGGACCGCGCCGACCTTGCCGCCCGTTTCGGCCAGACCGGCGACCGGCTCTGGCATCTGGCGCGCGGGCAGGACAGCCGACGCGTGATGCGCGACGAAAAGCTGAAGTCGATCTCGAAGGAAACCACCTTCGACACCGACACCGCCGACCCCGACATTCTGGATGGCCACATCTGGCGGCTGGCCGAACAGGTGGCAGACCGCGCGAAGGCCAAGGCGCTGGCGGGGGGAACCGTCACGCTGAAACTCAAGCGCGCCGACTTCCAGCTTGTCACCCGCCGCCATTCCCTGCCCGACCCGACGCAGATCGCCGACCGCATCTATCACGCCGCCCGCGACCTGTTCGATCATGCCGGGGCGCGCGGGCCCTACCGGCTGATCGGCGTCGGCATTTCCGATCTGGCGGCGGAAGCGGGGGCCGACCGCACGGCCGACCTTCTCGACCCAGACGCGGGGAAACGCGCGGCCGCCGAACGGGCCACCGACGCGATCCGCGCCCGGTTCGGGGCACAGGCGATCATCCGGGGGCGGAGCCTGCGCTGACCTATTCGGCCGCCAGCGGCATCGCGTCCTCGCGCCCGATCAGCGCGATTTCGGCAATCACGCCGGTGATCAGCGCGCGGAAAGCGCCGAAGTCGGACCGGGGCTCAATGCGGGCCTCGTCCATGTAGAGCGAGCGGTCGATCTCGACCTGGACCACATGCTGGCGGCGCGAGGGGCGTCCGTAGGCCTGCGCGATATAGGCTCCTGCAAAGGGCGCGTTGCGCGCCACCCGCAGGCCCGCGCCGGTGAAGGCGGCCTCGATCCGGGCCATCACCTCGCCGCCGGCCGCGGCCCCGAAGCGGTCGCCCAGCACCACCTCGGGGCGGGGCGCGCCGGGGCGGGCGTGGGTTTCGATCGCCTCATGCGGCATCGAGTGGCAATCGACCAGCACCGCCTCGCCCAGCGCGGCATGGCTTTCGTCGAGCAGCATCCGCAGCGCGGCGTGATAGGGGTGCCAGTAGCGGATCAGCCGCGCCTCGGCTTCCGCCAGCGGGATCTTGCCGCGATAGATCGCCCGGCCATTCGCCACCACGCGCGGAATCACCCCCAACCCCGAAACGATGCGCGGGTTGTGGGCGGCACGCGGAATGCCCTCGATCAGCGCGGGGTCAAGCTCGTCGGCGGAGCGGTTCAGGTCAAGATACGCGCGCGGCGCACGGGCAACCAGCAATGGCGCGCCAAGGTTGGGGGCCGAGGCGAACAACCGGTCGACAAACGCATCCTCCGACGACCGGATCACCCGCGCATCCAGCGCGCTGCCAAGGAGAAACGCCGCCGGATAGTCGCGCCCGGAATGGGGCGACGAAAAGATCACGCTCGTGGTGCGCCGGACGGGGCGCGTCAGCACATAGGCGTCGGAACGGTCGGCGGCGGTCATGCGATCTCCTTCATCCGCCAGATATAGCCGCAATCTTTCGCAAGCCAAAACCCCTTGAACAGTCCCGCGACTCTATTTATAGACCCAGCAACCGACGCGGTTCCGCCCGCGTCCTTTCATTTGGGGCCAGCCCCGGGAAAGACCAGGGTGGAAATGCAAGGCGAGTGGGCGGTTAGCTCAGCGGTAGAGCACTACGTTGACATCGTAGTGGCCACAGGTTCGATCCCTGTACCGCCCACCATGTTTCACCGCCCCCGGCGACGGGGGCATTGTTTTTCAAGGCGCACGCGCGCCACGAATGGGAGAAGACCGATGAAGGTTGCGAACTCGCTCCGCTCGCTGAAGTCGCGTCATCGCGATTGCCAGGTCGTGCGCCGCAAAGGCCGCGTCTATGTGATCAACAAGACGCAAAAGCGCTACAAGGCCCGTCAGGGCTGATCGCTGCCCGCAGCGATTGCGAAAAACACCGCCGCGGGGAAACCCCGGCGGTGTTTTCATGTCAGCGCGCCATCACGTGATATTCCACGTTCGGCTGCATCTCGACCGCCGCGGCCAGCCGGTTCGACATGTTGTAGAAGGCCGCGACCGCCGCGATGTCCCATATGTCGCGGTCGCTGAAACCGGCCTCGCGCAGGGCGTCGCGGTCGGCGGCCTCCATCGCCTGCGGTGTCAGGGTCAGCTTGACGGCATGGGCCAGCATCGCGCGCTGGCGCGGCGGCAGCGGGGCCACCCGCCAGTTCTGCGCCACCATCTCGGCCAGCACCGGGTCGCCCGACAGTTGCCGCAGCGCCGCCCCGTGCGCGGTCAGGCAGTAGACGCAGCGGTTTTCGGCCGAAACCGCCACCGCGATCATCTCGCGTTCCATCTTCGACAGGCCCGAGGGTGCCAGCATCAGGTCGTTGTAGATCGCCATGAATGCGCGCAGCTTGGCCTGATCGAAGGCATGGGCAAGCAGCACGTTCGGCACCAGCCCCAGCTTTTCCTCGCATTTCGCGAAGTAGGCCGTGATGTCGTCGTCCAGCGGGTTGGCGGGCGGCAGGTCGAGGGCGGTCACCGGGTCCATCGTCGTCTCCTTCATGGCTGGCCGACGCCATCCTTGGCTATGCGCGCCCGGCCGTCCACCACCCTGATGCGGGAAGGGGTGCAAATCATCACGTCAGAGCGGGCTGGCACCGCCCGGTCGGCCCACCCCATTTACACCTTGCCGACCCTGCCCTACCATCCTTCATTGAAACGGAGGATGCCATGCCCCTGCCCCTTGCCCCGATCGCCGTCCTTGCCCTGCGCACCGGGCTTGTTGCCGCCGCCGCCTGGGCGGTGCGCCGGGCGGTCACCCGCGGTCTGCGGCCGGGCGTCACCGATCAGCGCGCCGAGGATGCGATGGACGAGATGCCCGAGGGGCTGGCGATCCACCAGCCCGGCGACCGCACCGATGGCGGCCTGCGCCAGACCAACACCGCCGTCCGGATGATCCGGACGCTGCGCTGGGGCAACACCGGGGTCGAGATCGACGCGGCGCTGCTGGGCCGCCTGCGCCTGCGCAAGCTCTGAAACCACGGAAAGCGACCCATGCGACTTTATCACTCCCCGACCTCGCCCTATGTCCGCAAGGTCATGGTTCTGCTGCATGAAACCGGCCAGCTTGATGCGGTGACGCTGGTGCCCGTTGCGGGCACGCCGGTTGACACCGGCTCGATGCCGATTGACCAGAACCCGCTGGGCAAGATTCCGGCGCTGGAACGCGACGCGGGCGGGGCGATCTATGACAGCCGGGTGATCTGCCGCTATCTGGACGAACTGGCCGGGGCCGGGCTTTACCCGGCAGGGGACCGTCTGTGGGATACGCTGACGCTGGAGGCGACGGCGGACGGGATGCTGGATGCCGCGATCCTGATGGTCTACGAAAAGCGGGTCCGCCCGGAGGACCGGCATTTCGGCCCCTGGGTCGAGGGGCAGTGGGCCAAGGTCGGCCGCGCGCTCGACGCGCTGGAAAGCCGCTGGATCGACCATCTGTCCGGCCCGCTCGATATGGGGCAGATCGCGGTGGGCTGCGCGCTGGGCTACATCGACTTCCGCCATTCCGACCGAAGCTGGCGCGCCGCACACCCCGACCTTGCGGCGTGGGAGGCCGGATTCTCGGCCCGCCCGTCGATGAAGGCCACGGTTCCGCCGGTTTGACCCTGCCGCTGGCGCAGTTTGTGACGGTCTGGGGCTTTCTGGCGATCAACATCGTCAGCCCGGGGCCGAACGTGATCAACACCATCGCCACCGCCATGGGGTCGGGGCGCCAGGCCGGGATCGGCTCGGCGGTCGGCGTCGGGCTTGGCATCGGCGGCTGGTGCCTGTTCATGTCCGTCGGCATGGCCTCGGTGTTTGCGTTGCTGCCGGGGGCGCAGGTGGCGCTGACGCTGGCGGCGATTGCGCTGCTGGCAGTGTTTTCCAGCCGCTACCTGCGCGCCGCCTGGGCGGGGTTTCGCGGCGGTCCCGACAGGGTGCGGGGCCGGGGAGGGCTGGATTTCGCGGCAGGCTTCCGGCGGTCGCTGCTGATCAACGCGCTGAATCCCAAGGCGCTGACCTCTTGGCTGGCGATCCTGACGCTGTTCCCGGTGGCCCGGGCGGCACCGGGTGACATCGCGCTGCTGTGCGCGGGGGCCTGCGTGCTGTCGTTCACCATCCACAGCGGCTATGCACTGCTGTTTTCCACCCCCGCCGCCGCCCGGTTCTATCTGGCAGCGGGCTGGGCAATATCGGGTGTGGCGGGGCTGTTCTTCGCCTTTGTGGCGCTGCGGCTGTTGGCCGACGTGCTGTCCGGCACCGCCTGAGGGAATCGCCGGGCCGCCGCCAAAGCGTGCAGACTGCGGGTTTTCGTGGCCTGTTCCGGGCACAGGCGTGGACTTTCGTCGCAAATCCGGGCGGATGGGGCAGGCTGCGCCCTATTGTCCGCTGGACGACTCCCGGCCTGAGAGTTACATAACGCCCCGGTAAGGCTGCGGGTAACCGCTGCCCCGGCATCGTATGGGTCGTGCTCGGCCCTTGAAGGGAGAAGATCTCGTGTCCCACACAGACGATCATGCAGGCACCCGCAGGGATTTCCTGTACTACGCAACGGCAGGGGCAGGGGCGGTCGCGGCCGGCGCTGCGATCTGGCCGCTGATCGACCAGATGAATCCTTCGGCCGATGTGACCGCGCTGTCGTCGATTCTGGTTGACATCAGCGGCGTCGAAGTCGGCACCCAGCTGACATTCAAATGGCGCGGCAAGCCGGTGTTCATCCGCCGCCGCACGCCCGAGGAAATCGAGGCCGGCCGCGCCGTCGACATCAAGGGCCTGCTCGATCAGACGGCCGAGAACCTGAACAAGCCCGGTGCCGACGCGTCGGACCAGAACCGCACGCTCGACGAAGCGGGCGAATGGCTGGTGATGATCGGCGTGTGCACCCACCTCGGCTGCGTGCCGATGGGCAATGCCTCGGGTGACTTCGGCGGCTGGTTCTGCCCCTGCCACGGGTCGCATTACGACACGGCAGGCCGCATCCGCAAAGGGCCCGCGCCGCGCAATCTTGACATCCCGGTGACAGCGTTCATCGACGAAACCACAATCCAGCTGGGCTGAGGGAGAGCAATCACATGGCCGGAATTCCGCATGACCACTACGAGCCCAAATCGGGCGGCGAGAAGTGGCTGCACAGCCGCCTGCCGATCGTCGGGCTGCTGTATGACACAATCATGATCCCCACGCCCAAGAACCTCAACTGGATGTGGATCTGGGGCATCGTCCTGACTTTCTGCCTCGTGCTTCAGATCGTGACCGGCATCGTGCTGGCCATGCACTACACGCCCCATGTCGACATGGCCTTCGCCAGCGTCGAGCACATCATGCGCAACGTGAACGGCGGGCACATGCTGCGCTACCTGCATTCCAACGGCGGGTCGCTGTTCTTCATTGCCGTCTACCTGCACATCTTCCGGGGCCTCTACTACGGCAGCTACAAGGCGCCGCGCGAAGTGACCTGGATCATCGGGATGCTGATCTACCTGGCCATGATGGCGACCGCCTTCATGGGCTACGTTCTGCCATGGGGCCAGATGTCCTTCTGGGGCGCCACGGTGATCACCGGCCTGTTCGGCGCGATCCCCGGCGTGGGGCCTGCCATCCAGGAATGGCTGCTGGGCGGACCCGCGGTCGACAACGCCACGCTGAACCGCTTCTTCAGCCTGCACTACCTGCTGCCCTTCGTCATCGCGGCGCTGGTTGCGGTGCATATCTGGGCCTTCCACACCACCGGCAACAACAACCCCACCGGCGTCGAAGTGCGCCGCGGGTCGAAGGAAGAGGCCGAGAAGGACACCCTGCCGTTCTGGCCCTACTTCGTGATGAAGGACCTGTTCGCGCTGGCCGTGATCCTGACGGTGTTCTTCGCGATCGTCGGCTTCATGCCGAACTACCTTGGCCACCCCGACAACTACATCGAGGCCAACGCGCTGGTGACGCCGGTCCACATCGTGCCGGAATGGTACTTCCTGCCGTTCTACGCGATCCTGCGGGCCTTCACCGCCGATGTCTGGGTGGTGCAGATCGTCCAGTTCCTCAGCTTCGGCATCATCGACGCCAAGTTCTTCGGCGTGCTGGCGATGTTCGGCGCGATTGCGGTCATGGCGCTGGTGCCGTGGCTCGACACCTCGCCGGTTCGGTCGGGCAAGTATCGCCCGATGTTCAAGATGTGGTTCATCGGCCTGTGCATCTGCTTCGTCGTGCTGACCTGGGTGGGCGCGATGCCGACCGAAGGCATCTACCCGACGATCTCGCTGATCGCTTCCGCCTACTGGTTCGCCTACTTCCTTGTCGTGTTGCCGATGCTCGGGGCCATGGAAAAACCCCTGCCGCAGCCCGAGACGATCGAGGAAGATTTCAATGCCCACTACGGCCCGGCCGAGTGAGAGAAGGGGACTGACCCAGATGATCCGCAACATCGCACTCAGCGCCGTGTCCGCCCTCGTTCTGACCTCGGGGGCCGCGCTGGCCGCCGGGGGGGCACCGGTGCACCACGCAGAGGACGTGTCCTTCAGCTTCGAAGGGCCGTTCGGCACCTACGACAAGGCCCAGCTCCAGCGCGGCCTTCAGGTTTACACCGAAGTCTGCTCGTCATGCCACGGCATGAAGTTCGTGCCGATCCGCACCCTGTCCGACAAGGGCGGACCGGAACTTCCCGCCGACCAGGTTCGCGCCTATGCCGCGAACATGGACATCTACGACCCCGAGATCGACGAAGACCGGCCGCGCAAGCCGTCCGACCACTTCCCGACCGTGATCGGTGACGGCATGGGCCCGGACCTGAGCGTCATGGCCAAGGCGCGGGCGGCGTTCCACGGCCCCTACGGCACCGGCATCAGCCAGTTGTTCCGGGGGATCGGTGGCCCGGAATACATCGTGGCGATCCAGACCGGATACCTTGACGCCCCGGCCTGCGCCCCCGAAGACTTCACCGGCTACTACAACGTGGCCTTCACCGCCGGGGGCATTCCCGACGAGTGCAAGGACGAACACGGGATTTCGACGGTTCCGGGCTCTTGGATCGCCATGCCGCCTCCGCTGTATGACGGCCAGGTCGAATTCGCCGACGGCAGTGAAAACACCGTCCAAGCCATGACCGAAGACGTGGCCGCCTTCATGATGTGGACCGCGGAGCCGAAGATGATGGCGCGCAAGCAGGCCGGCTTTGTGGCGGTGCTGTTCCTGGGCGTGCTGTCGGTGCTGCTGTATCTGACCAACAAGCAGCTGTGGCTCGGCGTCAAGGGCAGGAAGAAGACCACCTGATCCGGCGTTCCCGACAAGACCCGAAGCCCCGCCGTGATCCGGCGGGGTTTCGCATTTCTGCGGCGTGGCACGAATTTTCTACGAAAATTCCGGCCTACCCCAGATAGTCGCGCAAGGCCTGCGGCGGATCGGCGAACAGTCGGCCGGTCGGCACCGGGGCCTGCGCCACCCCGTCGGCCACCAGCACGACATGGCTGGCGAAGCGCCGCGCGTCGCG
This sequence comes from Paracoccaceae bacterium Fryx2, assembly GCA_032334235.1. NCBI lineage: Bacteria > Pseudomonadati > Pseudomonadota > Alphaproteobacteria > Rhodobacterales > Paracoccaceae > Paracoccaceae bacterium Fryx2. Next base: position 2,727,274 of record JAVSGI010000005.1, on the reverse strand, counting down.
GGGGTCGTGGGTGACCATCAGCACCAGGGCGCGGGTTTCGTCGGCGACTTCGGCCACCAGGTCCAGCATTTCGGCCTTCAGCGCCGGGCCGAGCGCCGCGAAGGGCTCGTCGAGCAGCAGCATCGGTCGGGCGCGCAGCAGGGCGCGGGCCAGTGCCGCGCGCCCCTGCTGGCCGCCGGAAAGCTGCGCGGGCTTTCGCCCACCCAGCCCCGCCAGCCCCACCCGCGCCAGTGCGGCCTCGATCCGCGCCGCATCTCCCGGTGGCGGGCGCAACCGGGTAGAGAGGCCGAGGCCGAGGTTCTGCGCCAGCGTCAGGTGGGGGAACAGGTTCTGGTCCTGGAACAGGATGCTCGCAGGCCGATCTCCCGGGGCAAGCGGGGCCATATCCTGCCCTTTCCAGGTGATCCGCCCCGCCACCGGCGCCAGGAACCCGGCAATCGCCAGCAGAAGCGTCGACTTGCCCGAGCCGGACGGCCCGATGATCGCCAGCCGCTGCGGCGGTTCTGCCGCCCAGTCGGCTGTCAGGCGAAAGCCGCCCTGCGCCAGTGTCACGCCTTCAAGCCGCAGCATTGCCCCTCCCCCACCGATCCAGCCCCCAGAACAGGACGAAAGACAGCACCACCAGCAAGAGCGCCGCCGCCGCCGCCGACTCCATCCGGTAGGCGCCCATCAGGCGCTGCACCAAGAGCGGCAGGGTTGCACCCTGTTCGCCCGCAAACAGCACGATCACCCCCAGATCGCCCATCGACAGCGCCGCCGCCACGCCAGCCGCAAAGCCAAGCGGGCGGCGCAGCCGGGGCAGGGTGACCCATCGCAGCCGCGCCAGCACGCCAAGTCCCAGCGCCTGCGCCAGCCGGCCATGGTCGGCCTGCAACGACCGCGCCTCGGGCAGCAGGATGCGGAAGGCGAAGGGCAGGAACAGCGCGGCGTTCACCGCCACCGTCACCGGCAGCGCCACCCGCGCCGGGCTGACGAAGGGCTGCACGATCACGAACAGCCCCGTCCCCAGCACCAGCGCCGAGGCCGCCAGCGGCAGCATCGCCGCCAGTTCATAGCCACGCCGCCCTTGGGCCACCGCCAGCGCCAGCACCAGCGCCCCGCCCACCGCCAGCGCGCCCGAGGCCAGCGCCACCGCCAGCGACCGCCCCGCCGCCGCCCAGACCTGCGGCGGCAGGCCCGCCAGCCCCGGCACCCCCTGCCGCGCCACCGCAACCAGCGGCAGAGCCACAAACACCACCGCCGCGCCGATCACCAGCCCGTCCATGACCCACCGCCAGCCCCCGGCCCGCGCCGGCCAGTCGGCCACCCTGTCGAGCCCGGCGCCAAAGCCCGCAGGCAGCGCCAGCCGCGCCGCCAGCGCCACCGCCACGGCGCAAAGCCCGACCTGCACCGCCGACAGCGCCGCGGCGCGCGGCAGGTCGAACTCGAACCGCAACGCCTGATAGATCGCAAGCTCGACCGTGGTCGCCGCCGGCCCGCCGCCCAGCGTCAGCGCCACGGCAAAGCTGGTCAGGCAGATGGCGAAGATCATCGCCGCCACCCCGGGCAGCACGGCGCGCAACATCGGCGCCTCCAGATGCCGCCAGATCGCGCCCGGCCCGAAGCCCAGGCTCGCCGCCAGCCGCAGCCGTTCGGCAGGAATCGCCTGCCAGCCCTGCAAGATCATCCGCACCGCCAGCGGCATGTTGAAGAACACATGCGCCAGCACCACCCCGTGCAGCCCGTAGATCGACAGCGGCGGCAACCCCACCGCCATCAGCCCCTGCGACAGCCATCCGGCCCGGCCAAAGATGGCCAGAACCCCCAGCACCGCCACGATCACCGGCAGCAGGAACGGCGCACCCAGCAAGGCCACCACCGCCCCGCGCCCGGCAAAGCGCCGCCGCGCCAGTGCCCGTGCCACCGGCACCGCCAGCGCGACCGACACTACAGCCGACAACGCGGCCTGCACCAGCGTGAAGCGCACCGCCGCCCAGTCGGCTGGGCCGGGGGCCGCCCCCCCGGCCTGCGCCAGCACCGCGCCAAGGGTGCCCAGCGTGAGGGCACCCAGGGCTGCGGCAACCGCCGTCGCGCCTAGCGGGAAAGGGCGGTCAGCCATTCATCCAGCGCCGGGCCACGGGCGGCCTGCGCCTCGGCCGCCGTCATCAGCAGGGATTTGGCCGGCGTGATCAGGGTGTCGAAGCCTTCCGGCAACCCGCCCGCCGGGGTCCGCGCCGGGTACATCCAGTTTGTGGTCGGGATCACCGACTGGAACCCCTCGCTGCCCATGAAGGCCAGGAACGCGTCGGCCAGCGCGGGCTGATCGCTGGCCGCCAGCTTGCCCGCCACCTCGACCTGCAGGTAATGCCCTTCGTCGAAGGGCGCCGCCGCCTTGGTCGCATCGTCTTCCGCGATCAGGTGATAGGCGGGCGACGTGGTGTAGCTCAGCACCATGTCGGCCTCGCCCGCCAGAAACAGCCCGTAGGCCTCGGACCAGCCGGGGGTCACCGTCACGATGTTGTCGGCCAGCGCCGACCAGATTTCCGGCGCGCGGTCGCCGTAGGCCGCCTTGACCCAGAGCAGCAGCCCCAGACCGGGGGTCGACGAGCGCGGGTCCTGGATCACGATCTTCAGATCCGATGCCGCCAGCGCCTGAAACGAGGCGGGCGGGGTGGCAAGGCGGGTCGTGTCATGGACCATGGCGAACCAGCCCCAGTCATAGGGCAGGAACAGCGGGTCATCCCAGTCCACCGGCAGGTCGAAGCTGCCGGTCACGCCATGCGGCGCGAAAAGCCCGCTCGCGGCGGCCATGGCGGTCAGGCTGGTGTCGAGCCCCAGCACGATGTCGGCCTCGGACCCCTTGCCCTCAAGCTGCACCCGCGCCAGCAGGGCAGCGCCGTCGCCCGCGCCCACCAGCCGCAGATCGCAGCCGCAGGTCGCCTCGAACGCCTTTTCGATGGCGGGGCCGGGGCCCCATTCCGACACGAAGCTGTCATAGGTCAGCACTGTCAGCACAGGGGTTTCCGCTGCGGCCAGCGAGGCCGTGGCACAGAAACCCACCGCAAGGAACGAAGATCTCATCTCATCCTCCAATGCGACGGGCGGAGCTGGAGATGGATCATTCCATACACCTTCCCTCCGCCGGTCTTAACCGGTTCAGGTTCAACGGGTCCGCTTTCGCATCTCAGCCACTGAAGGCACCCCGAGGTGACAGCGAGCATAACGCGCCCGGCCCCGGCTGCAACCCCCAATCCAGCCGCCGATTTTTCGTAGAAAAATCGCGCCCGACCCGGCGGCGAAAAATCGGGTTTCCCAGCGCGCCGCTTTGCCCTATGCCAGCCGGGCCTGCGCAAGGATCGCCGCCATGAGCTTCAACACCTTCGGCCACATGTTCCGCGTCACCACCTGGGGCGAAAGCCACGGGCCGGCCCTTGGGGCCACGGTCGATGGCTGCCCGCCCGGCATGCCGCTGGAGGCGGCCGCGATCCAGCACTGGCTCGACCGGCGCAAGCCCGGCCAGAACAAGTTCACCACACAGCGCCGCGAGGCGGATGCGGTGCAGATCCTGTCGGGCACCTACGAGGGGCTGACCACCGGCACCCCGATCCAGCTTCTGATCGAGAACACCGACCAGCGGTCGAAGGACTACGGCAACATCGCGCAAAGCTTCCGGCCGGGCCATGCCGACATCACCTATCACCAGAAATACGGGTTGCGCGATCCGCGCGGCGGCGGCCGGTCCTCGGCACGCGAGACGGCGGCGCGGGTGGCGGCGGGCGGCGTGGCGCGCGCGGTGCTGGCCCGGCTGGTGCCGGGGCTGACGATCACCGGCTACATGGTGCAGATGGGTCCACATGCCGTCGACCGCAGCAGGTTTGACGCGGCTGCCATCGAACGGAACCCGTTCTGGTGCCCGGACGCCACCGCCGCCGCAATGTGGGAAACCTGTCTGGACGAGCTGCGCCACGCGCACAATTCCATCGGCGCGGTGATCGAGGTCGTGGCCTCAGGCGTGCCTGCCGGTCTTGGCGCGCCGGTCTACGGCAAGCTTGACGGCGATCTGGCCGCCGCGATGATGTCGATCAACGCCGTGAAGGGGGTCGAGATCGGCGAAGGCATGGCCGCCGCCGCCCTGACCGGGACCGACAATGCCGACGAGATCGTGATGGGCGCGCATGGCCCCGAGTTTCTGTCGAACCACGCCGGGGGCATTCTGGGCGGCATCTCGACCGGGCAGGATGTGGTGGTGCGTTTCGCGGTGAAGCCGACCTCGTCGATCCTGATTCCGCGCCGCAGCATCGACATGGCGGGGGAGCCGGTCGATATCGTGACCAAGGGCCGCCACGACCCCTGTGTCGGCATCCGCGCCGTGCCGGTGGGCGAGGCGATGATGGCCTGTGTCATCCTGGACCATATCCTGCGCGACCGTGGCCAGACCGGCGGGGTGCGCGGCGAGATCGGCCCGGCGGCGCTTTAGCGCGGGTCTTCCATGGCGGGCGCCAGATCGGCGCTGACCTCTGGCCGGTCCGGGGCAGACGGCGCCCCGGCCACCGAAACAGTGCCGGTCCGCGCCAGTTGCCGCAACGGGGCGGAAAGCGTTACATTACCCGACAACATCATGAAATCACTGAGATTCATCGCTCACTCCCTTTGTTGGCAACAGGCATGGGTCGCGCCCGGGCTGCCCGAGCCTGCTGCAACCATGGCGCGAAGCGGTCGCGCTGTCATCGCAACCTTCCGTGAAGGCGCGTGAACGGGGCGCTAGCGCCCGGCGGGCACGGCCTTGGACATCTGCACAGCCAGAATGCCGCAGGCCACGATGGCCACGCCAGCCGCGTCCCACAGGCTCAGCCGTTCGCTCAGCAGCAGGGCCGCGACCAGCACGCCGAAGAACGGGTTGAGGAAATGGAAGGTCGCGGCGCGCACCGCCCCGATCCGCGCCACCAGAACGAACCAGACCCAGGTTGCCAGCACCCCCGGCACCAGCACGGTATAGGCGAAGGCCAGCCCAAGCTGCCACGACCAGGTCACCGCCCAGTCCTCCAGCACCAGCGCGGGGCCGGCCAGCACGGCCGCCCCCACCAGCATCTGCAGGCCCACGATCATCAGCAGGTTGCCGCCCGACGAGGCGCCGCGCACCGCCAGCGTGGCGAAGGTCAGCGCCAGCACGCCCAGCCCGAGGAAGACCAGCCCCAGCCCGTCCACCCCGCCCGAAAGCCGCGACCCCATGATGATCGCCACGCCCGCAAAACCCGCCAGCAACCCCGCCACGCCCAGCGGCCGCACCCGGTCGCCAAACACCGCCCAACCCGCCAGTGCCACCAGAAGCGGCATGGTCGAGGCGACGATGGCGGCAAGGCTCGCCTCGACCCACTGCATCGCGACGAAGTTGAAGCCAAGGTAAAGCGCATTCTGGCACAGCCCGAAGATCACCACGCCGCGCCATTGCGTCCGGGTCAGCCGCCCGCCCTGCCCCAGCGCCGCCGCCACCCCGATCGCGATCACGCCCGAGATGGCAAAGCGCAGCGCCAGCGCCATCAGGGGGGGCGCATCCGCCACGATCAACCGCGCCGAGGTGAAGGCCGATGACCACATCAGCGCGAAGGCCAGCCCCATCAGGATCGCTTTCAGGTCCATCGCCCGTCGCCCCTGTCATGAAAAAGGGGGCCGCCCGCAGGCGACCCCCAAAGCCCGGATGACCGGGGGAGATCAGACGTTTACGCTGTCTTTCAGCGCCTTGGCGATGGCGAATTTCACCTGCTTGTCGGCCGCCTTGGTCACCTGCTCGCCGGTGGCCGGGTTGCGCACCAGACGTTCCGGGCGCGCGCGGCAAACCACCTTGCCCAGACCCGGCAGCGTCACGGCGCCGCCTGCGGCCACTTCGCGCGCCACCACCGAAGCAATCGCATCCATCGCGGCGCTGGCGGTCTTCTTGTCGGACCCCATCTCTTCGGCCACGGCGGCAACGAGTTGGGTCTTGGTCATCGGCTTCATCATGTCCTGTCTCCTGATCATGGCCCCGGTCTGTCGCGGGGTCCGTCTTTGCCCTTTGCGGGCGAATGACGCCGCTACACAGGTTTTTGCCGCGCAGTTCAAGCCCCCGCGAACAATTGCTGGGCTTTTTCGTCGATCAGAGAAAGGCGGTTTCCTCGAAACTGCGCAACTTGCGGCTGTGGATGCGCTCGATCGGCATTTCGCGCAGCGTCTCCATCGCGCGGATGCCGATCTGCAGATGGCGCGCCACCTGGGTGCGGTAGAAGTCGCTGGCCATGCCCGGCAGCTTCAACTCGCCGTGCAGCGGCTTGTCCGATACGCACAGCAGCGTGCCATAGGGCACCCGGAAGCGAAAGCCGTTGGCGGCGATGGTGGCGCTTTCCATGTCCAGCGCGATGGCGCGGGACTGGCTGAGGCGGTGCACCGGGCCAGACTGGTCGCGCAATTCCCAGTTGCGGTTGTCAATGGTGGCGACGGTGCCGGTCCGCATGATGCGTTTCAGCTCATACCCTTCCAGCTTGGTCACGTATTCCACCGCATCTTCCAGCGCGATCTGGATCTCGGCCAGCGCCGGGATCGGCACCCAGATCGGCAGGTCGGCGTCGAGCACATGGTCTTCGCGCAGGTAGCCATGCGCCAGCACGAAGTCGCCCAGCGACTGCGAATTGCGCAGGCCCGCGCAATGCCCCACCATCAGCCAGGCATGGGGTCGCAGCACGGCGATATGGTCCGTAGCGGTCTTGGCGTTGCTGGGCCCGACCCCGATGTTGACCAGCGTGATGCCCTGCCCGTCGGCGCGTTTCAGATGGTAGGTCGGCATCTGCGGCATCTTGGTGATGACCGGCAGCGCGGTGTCCGGCCCGGTGATCTCGTGGTTGCCGGGGGCGACGAAGGCGACATAGTCGCTGGCCGGATCGGCCAGTTGCGCCCGGGCGAAGGCCTCGAACTCGTCGACGTAGAACTGGTAGTTGGTGAACAGCACATGGTTCTGGAAATGTGCAGGCTCGGTCGCGGTGTAATGCGCCAGCCGGGCCAGGCTGTAGTCGACCCGTTGCGCGGTGAACGGCGCCAAGGGGTGCGAGCCGTCGGCATGGGTCAGCCCGACGCCGTTGACGATGTCGTCGTTGGTGGTCGCAAGGTCGGGAACGTCGAAGACGTCGCGCAGGCTGAACTCCAGCACGCCCTCCTGCGGCACCGACACCGCCGGGTTGCCCGCCACCGCGAAATGCACCGGAATCGGCGTTTCCGAGGCGCCGATCAGCACCGGCACGCCGTGGTTCTGCACCAGCAGGGTGATCTGCTGGATCAGGTAGTGGCGAAACAGGTCGGGCCGGGTGACGGTGGTCGCATAGGTGCCGGGGCCCGCGACATGGCCAAAGCTCAGCCGGCTGTCGACATGGTCGAAGCTGGTCGTGGTCAGGCGGATCTCGGGGTAATGCGCGCGGACCTTCGCGGCAGGTTTGCCTTTCGTCACGGCGGCGCTGAAATGGCGCGACAGGAACTCGGTGGCAATGAAATATATCTCCTCCAGCCGGGCGACTGCGGCGGCGGGGTCGGTGAAAGCCTCGGGTGCGGGGTAGTCTGGGGTCAGCAGCTGGTGCGAATGATCGTCTTGCATGTTCATGTCTCTCAATGATCCGGCATCTAACACGACGTTGGGCCTGCCGCGCAAGGCCCCTGACCCGTGCCATACCACCGTATCGCGAGAGTGACAGCCGTTGCGCCTTGCCGCCGCCCCCTTGCGCTTGCGGCAATGCCCGCCGATAGTCACGCCATGACACAGACGCTGCTTTCCCTTGGACATGGCTATTCCGCACAGGCCCTTGCCGCCCGGCTGCTCCCGCAGGGCTGGCGGGTGATCGGCACCACCCGCAATCCGGCCCGCGCCGAGGGCTTTCGCGCGCAAGGGGTGGAGCCGCTGCTCTGGCCCGCCGACCTTGGCCCGGCACTGGCGCAGGCCACGCATCTCTTGACCTCCATCGCGCCCGAGGAAGACGGCGACCCGGTGCTGAACGCCCATGCGACCGCGATTGCCGCCGCACCGCTGCGCTGGGTCGGGTATCTTTCCACCACCGGCGTCTATGGCGACCATCAGGGCGGCTGGGTGACCGAAGACACGCCCGCGACCCCCGGCACGAGGCGCGGCGCGTTGCGGGTGCAGGCCGAACAGGCGTGGCAGGCGCTGGGGGTGCCGCTGCACATCTTCCGGCTGGCGGGCATCTACGGCCCCGGCCGCGGCCCGTTCGAGAAGGTGCGCGACGGCAGCGCCCGGCGCATCATCAAGCCCGGTCAGGTGTTTTCGCGCATCCATGTCGATGACATCGGGCTGGTGCTGGAAGCCTCGATCAACCGCCCGAACCCGGGGGCAATCTACAACGTCTGCGATGACGACCCCGCCCCGCCCGAAGATGTGATCGGCCACGCCGCCGCCCTGCTGGGCCTGCCCGAACCCGAGGCGGTGCCCTACGAGACGGCCGACCTCTCACCGATGGCGCGCAGCTTCTACGCCGAATCGAAACGCGTCGGCAACGCCCGGATCAGGGAAGAACTTGGCGTCCGCCTGATCCACCCCGATTACCGCAGCGGGCTGGCGGCCCTGCTCGCCGCCGACCCCGATGCCTGATCACACCGCGACCGACGGCACCTTGCCGCCATCGGTCGGGTTGCCTTGCGCCACCGCCGCGCCGCAACCATGTTGGATCAGCCACCCCGAAACGGCCAAGGACCCGCGGCATGATCGCTGACCCCCCTACCCCGTCGCAACCAGTGTCGCCCAAGGCCGGGCGTCGGCGCCCGACCGGCCCGCGCCTGTCGGAAATCCTGCAGGCGCTGGCCAACGACACGTCGCGAAGCCACGTCACGCTGGGCGATCTGTTGCATGTCATGCAGGAACGGGCGTTCGGCGCGCTGCTGCTGGTGTTCGCCTTTCCCAACATCCTGCCTTCGCCGCCCGGTCTGGCGGGGGTGCTGGGCGTGCCGCTGATGTTCCTGTCGGCGCAGATGATGCTGGGCCGGATGCCGTGGCTGCCACAGGTGATTTCGCGGCGGTCCTTCACGCGGGAATGGTTCGCCACCATCGTGGGCCGCGGCGTGCCCTGGCTCGACCGCGCCGAAAAGATGCTCACCCGGCGGCTGGAGTTCATGTTCAGCCCGGCGGCGGAACGGGCGATCGGCGCGCTGTGCCTGTTTCTGGCGGTGCTGCTTTCGCTGCCGATCCCCCTTGGCAACATGCTGCCGTCGATCGCGCTTTGCATCGTCGGCCTTGGCATGTTGCAGCGCGACGGGCTGTGGATCTTTGGCGGCATCGCCGCCGCCGTCGTGGCGACGGTGACGGTTGGCGGCATTGCCTATGCGCTGTTCCTGTCGGCGGTGTTCGTGCTGTTCGGCGCGTTCTGAATGCGGGCCTCAGGCCCGCATCCCCACCACCGCCACGCCTAGTGTCTGAAGCACCTTCGCCTCGATCTGCGGCGCGTTCATCCCGGCCACGGCATACATCGCCTCGGGGCTGGCCTGGTCGATGAAGATGTCGGGCAGCACCATCGAGCGGTATTTCAGCCCTGTGTCGAACACGCCCTCCTCGGCCAGCAGTTGCGCGACATGGCTGCCGAAGCCGCCGACCGAACCTTCCTCGATGGTGATCAGGCATTCATGCTCCCGCGCCAGCCGCAGGATCAGGTCGCGGTCAAGCGGCTTGGCAAAGCGGGCATCGGCCACCGTGGGGGCAATGCCGCGCGCCGCCAGCGCCTCGGCCGCCACCAGCACCTCCGACAGCCGCGTGCCGAACGACAGCAGCGCCACCCGGCTGCCTTCGCGCATCACCCGGCCCTTGCCGATTTCCAGCGGCACGCCGCGGGCGGGCATTTCCACCCCGACACCCTCGCCGCGCGGAAAGCGGAAGGCAATCGGGCCTTCGTCATGCGCCACGGCGGTGGCGACCATGTGGACCAGCTCGGCCTCGTCCGCCGCCGCCATCACCACGAATCCCGGCAGGTTGGCCAGGAATGCCACGTCGAACGCCCCGGCATGGGTCGCACCATCCGCCCCCACCAGCCCGGCCCGGTCGATGGCAAAGCGCACCGGCAGGCGCTGGATTGCCACGTCATGCACGATCTGGTCATAACCGCGTTGCAGAAAGGTCGAGTAGAGCGCGCAGAACGGCTTCAGCCCGCCCGCCGCCATGCCCGCCGAAAAGGTCACGGCATGTTGTTCGGCAATGCCCACATCGAAACAGCGGCGCGGGAACCGTTCCGCGAACAGGTTCAGCCCCGTGCCATCCGGCATCGCAGCCGTCACCGCCACGATCTTCTCGTCCTGCGCCGCCTCGGCGATCAGCGCCTGCGCGAATACCTTGGTATAGCTTGGCGCGTTCGATGCCGCCTTGGCCTGCACCCCGGTCAGCACGTCGAACTTCGAGGTGGCATGACCCTTGTCGCGCGCGGATTCGGCCGGGGCATAGCCCTTGCCCTTCTTGGTGATGACGTGGATCAGCATCGGCCCGGTCGCCCGCGCCTTCACCGTGCGCAGCAGCGGCAGCAACTGGTCCAGATCGTGCCCATCCACCGGCCCGACATAGGAAAAGCCCAGCTCCTCGAACAGCGTGCCGCCGACGGTCATGCCCTTCAGCAGCTCCTTCGCCCGCCGCGCGCCTTCCTGGAACGGTTCGGGCAGGAAGCTGACGGCCCCCTTCGCCGCCGCCCGCAGATCCTGGAACGGCGCGCCGGCATAAAGCCGCGAGAGGTAGGAGGACAGCGCCCCGACCGGCGGCGCGATGCTCATCTCGTTGTCGTTCAGAATCACGAACAGGCGCTTCTTCAGGTGGCCCGCGTTGTTCATCGCCTCGAACGCCATGCCCGCCGACATCGAACCGTCACCGATCACCGCAACCGCGTCGCCGCCATCGGCGCCAAGATCGCGCGCCGCCGCAAAGCCCAGCGCCGCGCTGATCGAGGTTGACGAATGCCCCGCCCCGAACGGGTCATAGGGGCTTTCCGAGCGTTTGGTGAAACCGGCCAGCCCGTCCTTGGCGCGCAGCGTGCGGATGCGGTCGCGCCGCCCGGTCAGGATCTTGTGCGGATAGCACTGGTGACCGACATCCCAGATGATCTTGTCGCGCGGCGCATCGAAGGCCGCGTGCAGCGCCACGGTCAATTCGACCACGCCCAGCCCGGCACCCAGATGCCCGCCGGTGACCGAAACGGCCGAAATCGTCTCGGCGCGCAATTCATCGGCCAGCACCCGCAACTCGCGGTCGGTCAGCCCCTTGAGGTCGCAGGGCAGGGTTACGCGGTCGAGCGTCGGGGTCTTGGGTCGGTTGGTCATGGCGTCCCCTCCTCGGGGTGTCGGCGGCGGGGTCAGTTGTCCCTCGCGATAACGAAGCGCGCCGCGTCAATCAAGGTGCCGGCCCCTGCGCCATAGGGCAGCAGGGCGGCTTCGGCCTCGGCGACCAGATCACGGGCGCGGGCGCGCGCACCCTCCAGCCCCAGCAACGAAACGAAGGTGGCCTTGCCCGCATCGGCATCCTTGCCGACCCGCTTGCCGGTCTTGCCCGCGTCCCCGGTCGCGTCCAGCAGGTCGTCGGCGATCTGGAACGCCAGCCCCAACGCCTGCGCATAGCGGCGAAGCGGTTCGGGGTCGGCCTGCGCGATCAGCGCCCCCGCCTGCGCAGACCAACCGATCAGCGCGCCGGTCTTGCCCGCCTGCAACGCGGTAATCTCGGCCAGCGTCAGCGGCGCCGTTGCGGTCTCGGCAGCAATGTCCAGCGCCTGCCCCAGAACCATGCCCTCGGCGCCCGAGGCTTTCGCAAGCGATGCGACCAGCGACACCCGCACCTCGGCCGAGCCGATGTCGTGGTCGCACAGCAGTTCGAAGGCCAGCGTCTGCAGCGCGTCTCCCGCCAGCACCGCCGTCGCCTCGTCCCATTTCACATGCACGGTCGGCAGGCCGCGCCGCAGGTCGTCGTCGTCCATGCAGGGCAGGTCGTCATGCACCAGCGAATAGGCGTGCAGCGCCTCGACCGCCGCCGCAGCACTGATCGCCCGCCCCGAGTCCAGCTTGTGCAGCCGCGCCGATTCCAGCACCAGAAAGCCGCGCAGCCCCTTGCCGCCCTGCAACGCATAGCGCATCGCCGCAATCACCGGCTCGGTGCCGAACCGCGCCAGCGTCTCGTTCAACCGTTCGTGAACCCGCGCCGAATCCGCCTTCAAGACCGCCTGAAAACTCACAGCCCCTCCGCCGGTGCGGTGCCGATGGCCTGCCCTTCGCGGGCACGGATCATTTCGACCTTGTCTTCGGCCACCTTGAGCATGGCCGCGCAATGCGCCTTCAGCGCCGCCCCGCGTTCATAAAGCGCGATAGACTGGTCCAGCGGCACCTCGCCGCGTTCCAGTTGCGATACCACCAGTTCCAGCGCCGCCATCGCCTCTTCAAAGCTCATTCCGGCAACCGGCTTTTCACTGCTCATGCGCCCCGCTCCTTCAACACGCCGACATGCGCCGCCACACTCGCGGCCAGCGCAGCTAGATCATATCCGCCTTCAAGTGTCGAGACCACCCGCCCGCCACAATGCGCCGCAGCCACGTCGCACAGCCGCCCCGTCAGCCAGCCGAAATCGGCCGCAGCCCACATCAGCCCCGCCAGCGGGTCGTCGGCATGGGCATCGAACCCCGCCGAGATCAAGATAAGTTCCGGCGCGAATGCGTCCAGCCGCGGGAACACCTCCGCCTCGTAAATCGCCCGCATTTCCGCACCCCCGCTGCCGCCCCGCAGCGGCAGGTTGACCACCTGCCCGTGCGCACCGCGTTCCGACGGATACCCGGTGCCGGGATACAAGGGCATCTGGTGGCTGGAGAAGAACAGCACCCGCGCCTCGTCCCACAGCAGATCCTGCGTTCCGTTGCCGTGATGCACGTCGAAATCGACGACGGCCACCCGCTCCAGGCCATGCACGTCCAGCGCCCGCTTGGCAGCAATCGCCACGTTGCCGAACAGGCAGAACCCCATCGCGGTTTCGCGTTCAGCGTGGTGCCCCGGCGGGCGGCAGACGACGAAGGCATTTGCCGCCCCGCCGCCCAGCACCAGATCGACCGCCGCACACGCGCCGCCCACCCCGCGCAGCGCCGCCTCCAGCGACCCCGGCGCCATGTAGGTGTCGCCATCCAGTTGCGCCCAGCCCTCCTGCGGCAAGGCGGTGCGGACGTTGTTCAGGTAGCGCGCCGGGTGGCAGCGCAGCACGTCGGCCTCGGCCCCAACCGGCGCCTCCAGCCGCAGCAGGTCCAGCCCCGCCAGCCCCTCTGCCACCGCCGCCAGCCGGGCCACCCGTTCGGGGTGGCCCGGCGGCGTCACATGGCCGTCAAAGCCGACGTGGCTGAAAAGCGCGGTGGTCACCCCTGCGCTTCCTGACAGGCAATCGCGTCGGTCAACGCGGCGGCAGAGCCGGTCAGGTCGATCGACATCACCTCTGCCCCGTCATGCGACAAGACCATGGTCTGCCGCGCCGCGATGTCGAACAGGAACTCCTCGTTGTCGAAGTAGATGTCCGCCCCCGGCACGCCTTCCAGATAGATGCCCTTCGCCTCGGCCTCGTATTCCTCGGAATCGAGCGTGAACGACACGGGGTAGGTCTTGCCCTCCTCGATCGCGCCCCACGCCTCGTTGAAGGCGGTCACGTAGCCCATGCCTTCCGTCAGATCGAACCCGATCCGCACCACCGACCCGTCGGTGAATTCAGACTGGATCAGGCAGCCGTTGCCCAGCGACGGGTCGATCAGCACATCCCAGCCGGCGGTGGTATCCCAGGCCACCAGCCCCTGTGCAAGCACGGGCGTGGCAAGGGCGGACAGCAGCAGGGCGGCGCCAAGTCTGTGGGCAATCAACGGGTTTCGGGAAAGCATGTGGTCCTCCATTCGGTCACGCCGCCACGCTAGCCCGCCGCCCGCCCGACCGCAACGCCCGCGCTGTTCAGTCGGGCGCCAGCATGTAGCCCGACCCCCGCACCGTCTGCAGATAGCGCGGCTGGCGCGGGTCGGCCTCGATCTTGCGGCGCAACCGGGTGATCTGCACATCCACCGCCCGCTCCTGCGCCCGGTCCGGGCCCAGCCCCTCGTCGCGCCCCAGATCACCCACCAGCCGCTCGCGGCTGACCGGCTCGCCGGGCTGCGCGGCAAAGATCCGCATCAGTTGCGCCTCGGTCGCGGTCAGCCGCACCGGTTCCGCCCCGCGCCACAGCTCGCCCCGGTCCAGATCATAGCGCACCGCCCCAAGATGCAGCACCTTCGGCCCGGCATCGGCGCGCACCTGCGGCACCCGGCGCAGAATCGCGTTGATCCGCAGCAGCAGTTCCTTCGGCTCGAACGGCTTCACCAGATAGTCGTCCGCCCCGGCCTCGAAGCCTTCGATCCGGTTGCTGGCCTCGCCCCGCGCGGTCAGCAGCAGGATCGGCGTGGTGATCCGCGCCCTCAGCGCCTGGGTCAGCGAGATGCCGTCCTCGCCCGGCATCATCACGTCCAGCACGATCAGGTCGAACTCCAGCCCGGACAGCAGCCGCCGTGCCTGCGCCGCATCTCGCGCGATCGTCACCAGAAAGCCGTTGCGCATCAGGAACTTCTGCAACAGCCCCCGGATGCGTTCGTCATCATCCACCACCAGAAGGTGCGCCTGCGGCTCGGTCATGCCCCGCTCTCCTTCAGCGTCTGGTATTGGCGGCGCAGATCGGGGTCCATCATCGCCTCCAGCACCTGGCGAAAGCCCTGCACCGCCGCGGGCCCCGCCGCACGATAGGCCGCCCTCATCCGCGCCCGCTGTGCATCCGACAGCGCCCGTTCCAGCGCAGCGCCCTTTTCCGTCAGCAGCAGATGCCGCTCGCGCTTGTCTTGCCGCCCGACCCGGCTTTCCACCAGCCCGTCCTCGATCAGCGTCCGCAGCACCCGGTTCAGGCTCTGCTTGGTCACGCCCAGAATCGACAGCAGGTTGTTCACCGTGGTGCCCGGGCTGCGGTGGATGAAGTGGATCGCCCGGTGATGCGCCCGGCCGTAATCCATCCCGCCCAGAATCCGGTCCGGGTCGGCGGTAAAGCCGCGATAGGCAAAGAACATCGCCTCGATCCCCTTGCGCACCTGTTCGTCGGTCAGGAACAGCAGGCTTTCGCCCCCGCCCGGTCCGGCCCCGCCTTCTGCCATCGCCGCCTCCCTCGTTGCGCCGATTTTATGTCAGCCTTGTTGACTTTCCAAGACTCAACTGTTAGCCAAACCCCGATTTCGCGCAACTTTATGTCCACTTCGGACCAAACCTGCGCAACATTCGCAAAGTGACCCGACGGAGGACCGGAAAATGGCAGGCTACGACGACCGCGACGGCTTTATCTGGATGGATGGCAAACTGGTGGACTGGCGCGCCGCCAACGTCCACATCCTGACCCATGCGATGCACTACGCGTCAAGCGTCTTCGAGGGCGAGCGCTGCTACAACGGCAAGATCTTCAAGTCGGTCGAGCATTCCGAACGGCTGCGCAAATCGGCCGAACTGCTCGACATGGAGCTGCCCTGGTCGGTCGCCGAGATCGAGGCCGCCAAGGAGGCGACCCTCAAGGCCAACGGCCTGACCGATGCCTATGTGCGGCCCGTCGCCTGGCGCGGTTCGGGCGAGGACATGGGGGTAGCCGCCAAGCGCAACCCGATCCGCATGGCCATCGCGGTCTGGACCTGGGGCGCCTATTACGGCGACGCCAAGTTCAAGGGCGCCAAGCTCGACATCTCGAAATGGAAGCGCCCGTCGCCCGACACCATACCGCACGCCGCCAAGGCCGCCGGTCTCTACATGATCTGCACCATGTCGAAACACGCGGCCGAGGCGAAGGGCTGCTCCGATGCGATGATGTTCGACTATCGCGGCTTTGTTGCCGAGGCGACCGGCGCCAACATCTTCTTCGTCAAGGACGGCGAGGTTCACACCCCGGTTCCCGACGCGATCCTGAACGGCATCACCCGCCAGACCGTCATCGGCATGTTGCGCGCCAAGGGCATCACCGTGATCGAACGCCGCATCGAGGCCGCCGATCTGGAAGGCTACGAACAATGCTTCCTCACCGGCACCGCCGCCGAGGTCACCCCGGTCGGCGAGATCGGCCCCTACAACTTCGAGGTGGGGGCCCTGACGCACGAGATCGCGACCGACTACGAAAAGCTGGTGCGGTCCTGAAACGAAACCGGGCGGGCCTGATCGGCCTGCCCGAGCTCCGTCATCCATCTGATTTTTCGTAGAAAAATCGTGCCCTCAGGCTTCACGTCCCCGCGCGATGCGCAGATACTCCACCACTCGCCGGTTGCCCGCAGGCATCGCCTCGGCCCGGTGCCAAAGCCCGCGCGCGCCGCGCGCGATCCGCAGGAAATGCACCAGACGCCCGTTTTTCGACGGCGTGCGATGGTCGGCAATATGCTTGGTCATCTCTGATCCTCCAGCGTGAGTCGGACGGTCAATATAGCACCGATCCGCCGGAACCCAAGGATTTGCCGCCTCACCGGCGGTCTGCCGCCGCCCAGCCGTCGCTGCCCGGCCCGAACCGGCGCGGCAGTTCCGCCTTTGCGGCAGTCTGCGGGGCCGCGACGGTCAGACCTTGCGCCATGTCGGCCAGCGCATCTTGCGCCGACCAAACCAGCCCCGACAGCCTTTTCTGCACCCGTGCAACTTCCGGCAGACCCAGATCCCCCATAGGCGCGAACAGCAGAGCCGCCGCTACCAGATGCACCGCGCCAATGGTGTTCAACTGCGTCCGAAAGGGCTGTTTCCGCGTCTTGTGGCGAAACCGGTGTTGCGCCCATTTCGCCCCGACCCAGCCGCCCGCCAGCGCCATCCCCAGCAGGGTCGCCTCAGGTATCCGCCACTCCCCCGCCACCGCCCGCCGCTTGTCCAGCCAGAAGGCCAGCGCACATAGCAGGTTCGCCACCACCAGAAACCCCGCCAGCGCCCCGATCAGCAGCCACGGCTGCCCCGCCACCGTCTCACCATCCACGATCCAACCTTTCTCGCAAAGACGACGCGATCATACCCGGATTTCCGGCAGAATTCAGGCCAGCCGCCGCAGGGCCCAGCGCGCCGCATCCGCCACCGCCGCGTCGCCGTCCTCCACCAGCGCGGCCGCCGCCCCGCGCAATCCGGCATCCCCCGAGTTGCCTATGGCATAAAGCACGTTGCGCACGAAGCGGTCGCGCCCGATCCGCTTGATCGGGCTGCCCGAAAACCGCGCCCGGAACGCGGCATCGTCCAGCGCCGCAAGCTCCGCCAGCAGCGGCGCCCCGACGCGCGGCTGATAGCCGATCTCGCGCGCAGCGACCGCGAACTTGTTCCACGGGCACACCGCCAGGCAATCGTCGCAGCCATAGATCCGGTTGCCCATCAGGCCACGCAGATCCTCGTCCACCGGCCCGCGGTGCTCGATCGTCAGATAGGAAATGCAGCGCCGCGCATCCAGCTGCCAGGGCGCCGGAAACGCCGCGGTCGGGCAGATGTCGAGGCAGGCGGTGCAACTGCCGCAATGCGAAACCTCCGGCGCATCGGGCGGCAGCGCGGCCGTGGTGAAGATCGCACCCAGAAAGAACCAGCTTCCCAGCTCCCGGCTCAAAAGGTTCGTATGCTTGCCCTGCCAGCCCAACCCTGCGGCCTGCGCCAGCGGCTTTTCCATCACCGGCGCGGTGTCGACGAACACCTTGATCCCGGCCCCCGACGCGTCCACCAGCCACCGCCCCAGCCGCTTCAGCCGCCGCTTGACCAGATCGTGATAATCCCTCCCCTGGGCATAGACGCTCACCGCCGCCCGGTCCCGCGCCTGCAACACCGCCAGCGGGTCGCCCTCCGGCGTATAGACCTCGGCCAGCATCACGACCGAGCGCGCCTCGGGCCACAGCGCCGCGGCCGACCCGCGCCAGGCCTCGCGCTCGGCCATCCAGCCCATCTGCCCTTCCCGCCCCGCCGCCAGAAACGCCCGCAACCGCCCCGCAGCTTCCGGCACCGCATCCGGCGCACAGACCCCGACGCCGGAAAACCCTTCCTCCAGCGCCCGGGTGATCAGCCGAGCCTTCAGGTCAGTCGCCTGCACCCTCCACCTTTCTTCTGTTCTCAAATATCCGCGGGGGGCCCGGGGGGCAGACAGCCCCCCGGCGCCGGCCGCTAGAAATCCAGGTCGGCATAATGGGCCGGCGGCGGGAACCCCGGCACCTGGTCGGCCAGCAGCGGCCGGAATGAGGGGCGCGACTTGATCTTGGCATACCAGTCCTTCACCACCGCGTGCCGGTTCCAGTCGACATCGGAAATGTAGTCGAGGCACGACAGATGCGCCGCCGCAGTAAAATCGGCCAGCGACATCACGTCGCCTGCCAGCCAACGCCGCTGGTCCAAGAGCCAGGCCAGATAATCCAGATGGAACTTGATCCGGTTCGCCCCGAACTTGACGTTCTTGCTGTCGGGGTAGCCCTGCCCCATGATCTTCTTGTTGATCCTCTCGTACAGCAGCTTCGAGGTCACCTCGCACTGGAACTTGTCGTCGAACCAGGCGCAGAGCCTGCGCACCTCGAACCGCCCGTCAGGGTCGCGCGGCATCAGGCGTGGCTCGGGCACCGTTTCTTCCAGATACTCGCAGATCGCCTGGCTTTCGCTCATCACCTTGGTGTCCATGCGCAGCACCGGCACCTTGCCCGCCGGGTTGCGCCGCAGGAAATCGGGGCTCGGCTCCCAGAAACGCTCCTCGATCAGCTCGACCTCGATCCGCTTTTCGGCCAGCGTCAGGCGCACCTTGCGGCAGAAGGGCGACAGCGGGAAATGATACAGTCGGTTCATCGGCACACTCGGGTCAGGCAGGGGTTCCCTGTCATAGCCGCGCCGGGGGCGAGAACTCAATGGCTGAATGGCCGCGATCAGTCCTCGAAGCAGCCGGCGCGGCCGTCGGCGCGGATGGTCTTGGCCCCTTCCAGCGCCGCCGCCGCCCGGCTGCGCACAAAGGCGCTGGGTTTTCCCGCGTTGCGGCCCTTGGGGTCGGGCAGCACCGCGGCCAGCCGCGCCGCCTGCACCGGGGTCAGATCGGCGGCACGCACCCCGAAATGGTGCTGCGCCGCCGCCTCGACACCGAACACGCCCTCGCCGAATTCAGCCACGTTCAGATAGACCTCCAGGATCCGGCGCTTGGACCACAGCGTTTCCATGGCCGGGGTGATCAGCGCCTCGGCCGCCTTGCGCAGCCACGACCGCCCGTGCCAGAGGAACACGTTCTTCACCACCTGCTGGCTGATGGTCGAGGCGCCACGGCTGCCGCCCGCCTCTACCGCCGCGCGGATCGCGGCCATGTCGAAGCCCCAGTGCAGGCAGAAGTTCGCATCCTCCGCCGCCACGGCCGACCGCGCCATCACCGGCGCGATCTCGTCCATGTCCACCCAGTCCCGCTCCACCCCGCCCAGCCGGGCGCTTTCCTGCAGCATGTAGATCGTGGTCGGCGGGTTCACCATCCAGAACAAGATCACCAGAAAGGCAAAGAGCCCGGTCACCGCCGCTGCCCCGCGCAGGGCCCATGCCAACAGGCGCCGCGACAGCGGGCGTGGCGGCGCGGCCTCGGCCACCGCCTTGGCCGCCGCCCTTGTCGCCGGTTTCTTGCGGGTTTCTTTCACCATGACGCCGCCACCATAGCCACGAAGCCGCCCGCAGGGTCAAGCCGCCATGGCCTCACCCCACGAAAGCGGCCCGTCCATGATCCAGCGCACGATTCCGTCACGCAAAACGGCTAAAATGCCGCCAAGGCCGACTCACCGGCCGAACACGGGAGAACCGACATGGACAATCCTTCCAACAACGACGCCCCGAAGGACAAGCCGCACCGCACCTTCGTCGAAGAGATCGAGGTTACCGGCGGCCAGCTGCTGGACAAGGTCAAGGACCTGATCCGCACCGGCAATGTCCGCAGGCTTCGCATCCGCGCGGGCGAAGACTTCACGCTGGAAATGCCTGTCACGGTCGGCGCCATCGCCGGCGGGGTGGTGGTGCTCGCCGCGCCCTGGCTGGCGATCATCGGCGTGATTGCCGCGATGATGACCAAGGTCAAGATCGAGGTCGAACGCGAGACGGACCATCCCGACGCCCGCCCGCCCGAAACCAGGGCCGACACCCCGCCCGACGCCTGACCCCGAGACGCGACACGGCCCCCGCCTGCGCGGGGGCCCTTCCCGTCATTCCGCCGGAACCGACTGGCGCTCGTCGCTCAGCGGATGCGGCAGGTGCACCAGCATTTCCTTCGGGCAGGCCTGCAGGAAGTTGCCGCGCTCTGCCGACCAGTTCTGCAGGATGGCCGCGCCCTTCTGGCTGCCGGTTTCGCGGACATGGGTCTCGATCAGGCCGCGCAGCTGCGCTTCCCAATGCGGATGGCCGATGCCGCAGGTGACCAGCGATTCGAGGTTCATGAAATCCTCGGCCACGCCCTGGGGGTCATAAAGGTAGGCCATGCCCCCGGTCATCCCCGCGCCGAAGTTCGCGCCGATCCGGCCCAGAATCACCGCCACCCCGCCGGTCATGTACTCGCAGCCGTTGGTTCCGCAGCCTTCGACCACCACGGATGCACCCGAGTTGCGCACGGCAAAGCGTTCTCCCGCCCGCCCCGCCGCGAACAGGAAACCATCGGTCGCGCCATAAAGCACGGTGTTGCCGATGATGGTGTTTTCCGAGGCGACCAGCGGCGACGACATCTGCGGCCGCACCACGATGGTGCCGCCCGACAGGCCCTTGCCGACATAGTCATTGGCATCCCCCATCACCTCAAGCTTCAGCCCCCGCGCGGCAAAGGCGCCCAGAGACTGGCCGCACGACCCCGACAGCTTCACCGTCAGATGGTCCGGCTGCAGCGCGTTCTTCATCCCGAACCGCCGCACGATATGGCTCGATGCCCTCGTGCCGATGGTGCGGTGCGTGTTGCGCACGGCGTAGGACAGCTGCATCTTCTCGCCGTCCTCGAAGAACCGCGCCCCGTCCTTGACGATTTCGGCATCCAGCGTGTCGGGGACCGCGTTGCGCGGCTTGCTGCGGTCATAGGTGATGCGGTGCGCCCCATCGACGCTGATCAGAAGCGGGTTCAGGTCAAGGTCATCCAGCCGCGCCGAGCCGCGCGACACCTGGCTCAGAAGGTCGGCCCGCCCGATGATCTCGTCCATCGACCGCGCGCCGATGGATGCCAGGATCTCGCGCACCTCCTGGGCATAGAAGGTGATCAGGTTCACCACCTTGTCGGCGGTGCCGGTGAACTTCTTGCGCAGATCCTCGTTCTGGGTGCAGACTCCGACCGGGCAGGTGTTGCTCTGGCATTGCCGCACCATGATGCAGCCCATCGCGATCAGTGCTGCGGTGCCGATGCCGTATTCCTCGGCCCCCATCATCGCCGCCATCACGATGTCGCGCCCGGTGCGCAGCCCGCCGTCGGTGCGCAGCGTCACCCGCTCGCGCAGGTTGTTCATCGCCAGCACTTGATGCGCCTCGGTCAGCCCCATTTCCCACGGCAGGCCGGCATACTTGATGCTGGTGCCGGGCGATGCCCCGGTGCCGCCGTTGTGGCCGGAAATCAGGATGATGTCGGCCTTGGCCTTCGCCACCCCGGCCGCAATCGTGCCGACGCCCGATGCCGACACCAGCTTCACCGTCACCTTGGCGCGCGGGTTGATCTGCTTGAGGTCATAGATAAGCTGCGCCAGATCCTCGATCGAATAGATGTCGTGGTGCGGCGGCGGCGAGATCAGCGTCACCCCCGGCGTCGAATGCCGCAGCCGCGCGATCAGCGCCGTGACCTTCATGCCCGGCAACTGCCCGCCCTCGCCGGGTTTCGCGCCCTGGGCCACCTTGATTTCCAGCTCCTCGCAGGCGTTCAGATACTCGGCGGTGACGCCGAACCGGCCAGATGCCACCTGCTTGATCTTGGCCGACGGGTTGTCGCCATTGGCCTCGGGCAGGAAATGCGCCGGGTCTTCGCCGCCCTCGCCGCTGTCAGACTTGGCGCCGATCCGGTTCATCGCGATGTTCAGCGTCTTGTGCGCCTCGGGCCCCAGCGCGCCAAGGCTCATGCCCGGCGTCACGAACCGCTTGCGGATCGAGGTGATGGATTCCACCTCCTCGATCGGCACCGGCTTGCCCAGCGCCTTGATGTCCAGCAGGTCACGGATGTGGATCGGCGGGTTGGCCCGCATCGCGGCGGAATACTGCTTCCACAGGTCATAGCTTGCCCGGTCGCAAGCCGATTGCAGCATGTGCATGGTCTGCGCTTCCCAGGCGTGCTTTTCGCCGGTCCGCCGCGCCTTGTAGAACCCGCCGATCGGCAGCACGTCGCTGCCGCCCAGCCAGCCGCGGGCGTGAACCTCCTCCAGCTTGTGCTGGATCCCGCTGACGCCGATGCCCGAAATCCGGCTGTGCATCCCGGGGAAATACTCCGCCACCATGGCGCGGCTCAGCCCAACCGCCTCGAAGTTCAGCCCGCCGCGGTAGCTGGAGATCACCGAGATCCCCATCTTCGACATGATCTTCAAGAGCCCGGCGTCGATGGCATCGCGGTAACGGCGCATCGCATCCGCCAGCGTGCCCTCGATCAGGCCGCGCCCGATCCGGTCGGCAATCGAATCCTGCGCGAGGTAAGGATTGACCGTGGTCGCGCCACAGCCGATCAGCACCGCGAAATAATGCGGGTCGATGCATTCGGCCGAGCGCACGTTGACCGAACAGAAGGTCCGCAGCCCCTTGCGCGTCAGCCAGGAATGCACCGCGCTGGTGGCCAGGATCATTGGCATCGCCACCCGTTCGGGCGACTGCGCCTGATCGCTCAGCACCAGATGCCCGGCACCCGAGCGCACGGCATCCTCGGCCTCGGCGCGAATGCGTTCCAGCCCCAGCCGCAGCGCATCCTGCCCGCCATGCGCGGCAAAGGTGCAGTCGATCATCACCACATGGGCGCCGAACTGCTGCACCATCATGTCGAATTCGGCATTGGCGATGAACGGGCTTTCCAGCACCAGGATCTCGGTCTGGCTGGAGTTTTCGTCCAGCACGTTCTTGAGGTTGCCGAACCGGGTCTTGAGGCTCATCACCCGGCTTTCCCGAAGCGAGTCGATCGGCGGGTTGGTCACCTGGCTGAAGTTCTGCCGGAAGAAATGGCTCAGCGGCCGGTAGATCTGCGACAGCACGGCGGCGGGCGTGTCGTCGCCCATGCTGGCAATCATTTCCTTGCCGTCTTCGGCCATCGGCGCCAGCACCTGTTCCAGTTCCTCGACCGAATAGCCGGCCGCGATCTGGCGGTGGCGCAGGTCGGCCCCGGTGAACAGCGCATGTTCCGGCACGTCGCGCAGCAGCGCGTTCAGGTCGATGACCTTCTCGATCCAGTCACCGAACGGCTGCGCGGCGGCGAGTTTGTCCTTCAGCGGCGCGTCGTGGTAAAGCTTGCCCTCGGCCATGTCGACCGCGATCATCTGCCCCGGCCCCAGCGCGCCCTTTTCGCGCACCGTCGTCTCGTCGATCGGCACCATGCCCGCTTCCGACCCGGCGATCAGCAGCCCGTCGCCGGTCACCACATAGCGCATCGGCCGCAAGCCGTTGCGGTCAAGCCCGCCGCAGACCCAGCGTCCATCGGTCATCGCCAGCGCGGCCGGGCCGTCCCACGGCTCCATCACCGCGTTGCAATAGGCATACATGTCCGCCCAGGCCTTCGGCATGTCGGTGGTGGTCTTGGACCACGCCTCGGGGATCATCATCGTCTTGGTCATCGGCGCGGTGCGGCCCGACCGCACCATCACCTCGAACACCGCATCCAGCGCGCCGCTGTCCGACGTGCCCTGCGGGATGATCGGCTTGATGTCCTCTGCCGCCTCGCCGAAGTTGTTCGACGCCATGCGGATCTCGTGGCTTTTCATCCAGTTGACGTTGCCCTTCAGCGTGTTGATCTCGCCGTTGTGGGCCAGCATCCGGAACGGCTGCGCCAGCCACCACTGCGGGAAGGTGTTGGTCGAATACCGCTGGTGGTAGATCGCGAAAGCCGATTCGAACCGCTCGTCCATCAGGTCGGGGTAGAAGGTCGCCACCTGTTCGGCCAGCATCATGCCCTTGTAGATGATGCTGCGGCACGACAGGCTGCACAGATACATTCCCTGGATCTGGCTGGCCAGCGCCGCCTTCTCGATCCGGCGGCGGATGATGTAAAGCTCGCGCTCGAACTGTTCGTCGTCGATCGGCTTTTCGCAGCGGATCAGGATCTGCTCGATCTCGGGCCGCGTGGCATTGGCCTTTTCGCCCAGCACGGTCGTATCCACCGGCACATGCCGCCAGCCGTAGATGTAATGCCCCATCCGAAGCACTTCGGTTTCCACGATGGTGCGGCAGCGTTCCTGCGCGCCGAAATCGGTGCGCGGCAGGAACACCTGACCCACGGCGATCAGCTTGTTCATGTCGGGTTCATGCCCGGTGCGGCGCACCTGGTCATAGAAGAACCGCACCGGAATCTGCACATGGATGCCCGCGCCGTCGCCGGTCTTGCCGTCGGCATCCACCGCACCCCTGTGCCACACCGCCTTCAGCGCGTTGATGCCGTTTTCAACCACGCGCCGCGACGGCTTGCCCGAAATCGCCACCACGAGCCCCACGCCGCAGGACGCGTGTTCGTCATCGGCCTTGTAAAGCCCGTTGGCATCCAGCCAGGCGCGCCTGGCTTCTTCGGCCTTTGCCCATGCTTCATCATACTTGGTCATGACGGCCTCCTGTGGCGCTTTGCAGTTCCATCGGCACGCGCCGGCGGGCGCGGGTCGTTTCATTTCCGGCGTCGGGCCGGGCCGGGGCGCGCGGATCGGTCCGCATCGCCCTAGCCCCCCGTCCGGCTTTGCGGCAGGGCAGACAGCACTGCGTCGCAATCGAAGATCGGCTGGGTCGACTGGAACCCGGGTTCGCCCGGAAAGACGAACTGCACCGGGCTGCCGTCCAGCGGTAGGTAATTGCCGTCACCCGCCGAATCCCATTCCGAGGGGCCGGCGAAGAACAGCCGCCATTCGGGGTGGATGTATTCGCGCCCGCGCGACCGGCGCTGCACGTTGCCGTCGCTGTCGGTTTCGGTGAACTCGAATTCGGTCTGCTGCAGGCTGATACCGTCAATCACCACGGTCCTGCCGGTCAGCCGGTCAAAGCCGGACACCCGGCTTGTTTCGCCATTGTCCTTGGTCAGCCCGAAGGAAAAACTGTCACTTCCGGTCATCAGCTCGGTGAAGGAGGCCGGATCTTCCGGGTCCGGGTCCAGCAGTTGCCGCACGGTGGGAAACATCTCGTAGCTTTCCACCCACTGCGCTTCGCGGTCGATCCGGCTGAGGAAGAACACCCCCTGCTGGTCGAAGTCTGCCCGCCACTGGTCGCCGGGCGCGTCGGCGCTGCACTTGTAGTGATTCGACACGCGGCAGCCCTTGGCCTGCACCGTCAGCCAGCCTTCGCAGCCGGGCGGCGGCGTGAAGGTCTGCGCCCCCGCCGGCAGGCCGAACACCAGCGCAACCGCCAGCACAGCGCCCGTCATTGTCCTCTGCCCTGCCATCGCCGTTACCCTCGCCTCTGGTTCCGATTTCGGGTCGGCACCGCTGCCCTGACGGGCGTTCGCCCTGTGCCGCCGCGTCTTGCTGCGGGGTGCATCCCGGTCATGCGTCGCGCCAATTCGCCGGGATCACTCTGCCGCCGCCACCGCAGGTTGCGCAAGATAGTCCAGGATCGCCTCGGCCGCCTCGCGCCCGTCGCGGATCGCCCAGACCACCAGGCTCGCCCCGCGCACGATGTCGCCTGCCGCATAGACGCCCGGCAGGCTGGTGGCATGGCTGCGGAAATCGGCCTTGACCGTGCCCCAGCGCGTCACCGCCAGATCGGGCGCGGCCCAAAGGGCGGGCAGCGGTTCCGGCTCGAAGCCCAGCGCCATGATCACCAGGTCGGCAGGCTCGACGTAGTCTGCCCCCTCGATGATCTCGGGCATCTGCCGCCCCGAGGCGTCGGGCGCGCCCAGACGCATCCGCTGCACCATCACGCCCTCGACCGCCTCGCCGCCAGTAAAGCCGCGCGGTGCGGTCAGCCAGACGAACTCGATGCCTTCCTCTTCGGCATTCTGCACCTCGCGCTGCGACCCGGGCATGTTGGCCCGGTCGCGGCGATAGAGGCACTTGACCGAAACCGCCCCCTCGCGGATCGCGGTGCGAACGCAGTCCATCGCGGTATCGCCACCGCCGATCACCACCACGCGCTTGCCGCTGGCGTTCAACTCGCCGCTGTCATAGGCCGCAACCTCGTCGCCAAAGCTCTTGCGGTTCGACGCGGTCAGGAAATCCAGCGCCGCCACCACGCCCTTCGCCCCCACGCCGGGTGCGGCCAGATCGCGCGCCTTGTAGACGCCGGTGGCAATCAGCACCGCATCATGTTGCCCGCGAATGGCGTCGAACGTCAGGTCAACCCCGACATTGCAGTTCAGCACGAACTGCACGCCGCCCTCCTGCAACTGTTCAACCCGTTGCATCACGACCGATTTTTCCAGCTTGAAGCCGGGGATGCCATAGGTCAGCAGGCCGCCCGCCCGGTCGTGCCGGTCATAGACCGTGACCTGCACGCCCCGGCGGCGCAGCACGTCGGCCGCGGCCAGCCCCCCCGGCCCGGCCCCGATGATGCCGACCGATTCCACCCGTTCCCGCGCCGGGCGGATCGGCTTCACCCAGCCCTGTTCCCAGGCGGTGTCGGTGATGTATTTCTCCACTGCGCCGATCGTCACCGTGCCGTGGCCGGACTGCTCGATCACGCAGTTGCCCTCGCACAGCCGGTCCTGCGGGCAGATGCGGCCACAGATCTCGGGGAAGGTGTTGGTGGCCTGGCTGATCTCGTAGGCTTCCTGCAGCCGCCCCTCGGCGGTCAGACGCAGCCAGTCGGGGATGTTGTTGTGCAGCGGGCAATGGCTCTGGCAGTAGGGCACGCCGCACTGGCTGCACCGCCCCGCCTGTTCCGCCGCCTTCTGGTCGGCATACTCGCGGTAGATCTCGTGGAAATCCTGCGCGCGCAGGCTGGGCGGACGCTTCTCCGGCATCTCCTTCTTGACGGTGACGAACTGGAGCATGCGTTGCTTGGCCATTGGGGCGCCTCCCTGGAGGTCAGATCTGGGTGCGCCTTGATACTGCGGGAGATTTGGGAATAAAAGTCAGCCCTACTGACCCATTTGGCGGTTTTTTCGGGCTTGGGTCAGTTTCCCTGCCCGATTTCCGTGAAAATAGGGCAGCAAATCTTACCTATTCGCTCAATGTCCCAGCAAAAGCGCCGTCAAAGCCACCGTCCCCACGATGATTCGCCACCAGCCGAACAGCGCATAGCCCTTGCGGCTGACATAGCCCAACACCCAGCGCACCACGAGGATGGCTGTCACCAGCGCAGCGGCAAAGCCCACGGCTATCTCGGACATCGCGCTGAGGTCCAGCACGTCGCGGTTCTTGTAAAGATCATAGGCAAAGGCCCCGGCCATGGTCGGCATACTGAGGAAGAACGAAAACTCCGCCGCCGCCCGCTTGCTGGCCCCCAGCATCAGCGCGCCGACAATCGTCGCACCCGAGCGCGACACGCCGGGCACCATCGCCAGGCACTGGAAGAACCCGATCTTCAGCGCCATCCCCAGGGGCAGCGCCATCGCGTCCTCATGCCGCGGCGCAGGGGCCAGACGGTCGACGAACAGCAGCACCACCCCGCCCGCAATCAGCATGACCGAAATCAGCATCGGGCTTTCGAACAGCACGGTCTTGATGAAGTCATGCGCCAGAACGCCGATCAACACAGCCGGCAGAAACGCCACCAGCACCGAGACGATGAAGCGCCGCGCCGCCGGGTCATGCGGCGCCGCCGCGAACACCGCCCAAAGCCGCGCCGCGTAAACCAGCAGGATCGCCAGCACAGCCCCAAGCTGGATCACCACCTCGAAGGTCTTGCCGGCACTTTCAAACCCCAGAAAATGCCCCGCGAGCAGAATGTGCCCGGTAGAGGAGACCGGAATGAACTCCGTCAGCCCCTCGATCACGCCAAGCAGCAGCGCGACCAGTGTCGTCGGTTCCGTCATGGCCGGCCCCTTCCTGTCAGCGCAGGTTCTTCGCCGAATCCTTGATCGACGAATACTGCCCCGAGGGGCGATAGGGCCACAGATACTCGGGCAACACCGCGCCCATCGCGGCGGGGGTGATGCCGAGGTCGGCAAAGGTCATGACACCGGAACCCACCACATTGTCGCGCGCCAGATTGCGCACCTGATCGCGCGTCAGCATCCCGTTGGTGATCAGACCGAAGGTCACGGCCTGCACCCCGTCCAGCACGAAAGCCATGATCCGCGCCACGAAGAACGGGATGTTCACCACCATCTTGCGGCGGCGGATCACCGTCAGCATCAGCCGCATCAGGTCGTGGAAGGTTTCGCGGTCCGGCCCGCCAAGCTCGTAGATGCCGGGGCGCGCCTGTCCAAGCGCGCCCATCACCGCCGCCTGCGCCACGTCATCGACGAACACCGGCTGGAACAGCGTCGCGCCGCCCACCACCGGCAGCACCGGAGAGTTGCGCGCCATCGCGCCGAAGCGGTTGAAGAACTGGTCCTCGGCCCCGAAGATCACCGAAGGCCGCAGGATCACGGCGCGCGGATAGGCCGCCAGCACCGCCGCCTCGCCCGCCGCCTTGCTGCGGGCATAGGCGCTTTTCGACTCCGCATCGGCCCCGATGGCGGAGATATGCACCAGGTTGGCCACGCCTTCCTCGGCCGCCAGCCGCGCGATCCGACCGGCCCCTTCGGCCTGCACTGCGGTGAAGCGGTTCTTGCCGACCTCGGCCAGAACGCCGACGCAGTTCACCACCGCATCCGCCCCCTTCATCACCGCGCGCACCGACGCCTCGTCGCGGATGTTGCACAGCACCGGCTCCACCTGGCCGACCACGCCGAAGGTCCGCACGAACAGCGCCTCGTTCGGGCGGCGCACGGCGACGCGGACGCGCCAGCCAAGTTGCGCCATCCGCCGTGCGACATAGCGCCCGACAAAGCCCGAACCGCCGTAGATCGTGACCAGCCTGTTCATCCGTTGCCCCCTTGGGAACCCTGAAAACCTGTACAGTTGCATACCGACTGGGGCCTTGCCGGACAAGGCGCAAAAGCCCGCACGAATTTTCATGACACCCGGTTGACACTCCCCGCCGCCCTCTTTAAATCCCCCTTCACGACACCGTGCCCAGGTGGCGGAATTGGTAGACGCGCACGGTTCAGGTCCGTGTGCCGCAAGGCGTGGAGGTTCGAGTCCTCTCCTGGGCACCATCGTTCCTTCGTGCCAATTCGAGGGAACAGCCGTTGACAATCCACTTCTATCGCAATGACTTGCCCGACGGGCTGAACCTTGGTCCGGTCGTCGCCATCGACACCGAAACCATGGGTCTTGACCCGCGCCGCGACCGGCTGTGCCTCGTGCAACTGTCGTCGGGCGACGGGAATGCCCATCTGGTGCAGATCGTGCGCGGCCAGACCGAGGCCCCCAACCTGACCCGGATGCTGACCGACCCTGCGACGCTGAAGCTCTTTCATTTCGGCCGGTTCGACATCGCGATGATGCAGCAGGCGCTGGGGGTCACCACCGCCCCGGTTTGGTGCACCAAGATCGCGGCGAAACTGGTTCGCACCTTCACCGACCGTCACGGGCTGAAATACCTGTTGCAGGAACTGGTCGGCGTCGATGTCTCCAAGCAGCAGCAGACCTCCGACTGGGGCGCCGAGACGCTGAGCGACGCGCAGAAGGAGTATGCCGCCTCGGACGTGCTGTATCTGCACCGCCTGAAGGCCGAACTGGAACAGCGGCTGATCCGCGAGGGGCGGCTTGGCCTCGCGCAACGTTGCTTCGACTTCCTGCCGACCCGGGCCGAGCTTGACCTTCTGGGCTGGGACGAGCCGAACGATGTCTTTCACCACTGACCCGGGTCGGCGGGGTGCCGCCGACCGGCGCGGCACACCGTCTGGCGTGGCGGGCAGCCGGGCATACCCTTGCGCCATGGCCGGGGCTGCCCCGCGCCCGACAGGGGCCGCCGCCATGCCCCAGCCGCGAAAGGCCCCCGATGGCAGGCCATGACAACCTGCATTCCCGGGTGGTGGCCTGGCTGAAGATCGTGCTGCCGCTGGCGGCGCTCGGCCTGCTTTCGACACTGTTTCTGGTCTCGCGCAGCATCAACCCCGAGGATGCGATCCCTTACGCCACCGTCGATGTCGCCGACCGGATCCGCGAGCCGCGCATCACCGCGCCCACCTATGCCGGCGTCACCGCCGACGGCGCCGCGTTGACCTTCTCTGCCGACGAGGCCCGCCCCGACACCGCCGACCAGGGCCGGGTGACCGCCGCGACCCTGCGCGCCACGCTGGCCACACCCGACGGCGCCAGCACCGAGGTCCGGGCGCACAGCGGGCTGATGGATACCGCCAACCGGCGCCTCACCCTTGGCGGCGGCGTTGAAATCACCACCTCCACGGGTTACCATGTCACCACCGACGGCCTGATTGCGGCACTCGACCGGACCCGGATGGACTCGGCTGGCGCGATTGCCGCCACAGGCCCGATCGGCAACCTTTCTGCCGGTCGCATGACCCTCTCCGAGGATGCCGCTGTCCCCGGAGCTTATCTTCTTGTTTTCACGGGCCGCGTGAAGCTGATATACGAGCCCGCGAATTGATTTGGTTTCAGAGGCAAGGCATGTCGCATCCCTTTCGCACCCTTTTGCTGACCTGCGCGCTTGGCCTGATGCCGCTGGGCGCTGCGGCGCAGGGGGCGGACGTGGCCTTCGGCGGGCTGAAGCAGGACACCTCGCTGCCGGTGGAGATCGAGGCCGATCAGCTTTCCATCAACCAGGCCGACGGCACGGCGGTATTCACCGGCAACGTGCTGGTCGGCCAGGGCACGATGCGCCTGTCGGCCGCGTCGGTCCGGGTGGAATACAGCCAGGGCGGCACCGGCATCGACCGGCTGCTGGCAAGCGGCGGCGTCACGCTGGCCAATGCCACCGAGGCCGCCGAATCGCGCGAGGCGGTCTACACCATCGCCAGCGGCGAGGTGGTGATGACCGGCGACGTGCTGCTGACGCAGGGCAGCAGCGCGCTGTCGGGGCAGAAGCTGGTGATCGACCTCAAGGTCGGCACCGGCACCATGGAGGGGCGGGTTCAGACGGTCTTTCAGCCGGGCGGCCAGAAATGACACCCCCGCCCGAACTGACGGTGACGCTGGGCGATGCCGGTCTCCGCATCCGGAACCTGCGCAAGAGCTACAAGCGCCGCATGGTGATCCGCGACGTGTCGATTCACCTGAACCGGGGCGAGGTCGTGGCGCTGCTTGGCCCGAACGGGTCGGGCAAGACCACCTGCTTCTATGCCATTGCGGGCCTTGTCACCCCCGAGGCCGGGCAGGTGCTGATCGACGGGCGCGACGTGACGCTGCTGCCGATGTATCGCCGCGCCCGGCTGGGCATCGGCTACCTGCCGCAGGAGGTCTCGATCTTCCGCGGCCTGTCGGTCGAGGACAATATCCTCGCCGTGCTGGAAATCGTGGAATCAGACCGCCACAAGCGCCGCGAACGGCTGGAAGAGCTGCTGTCGGAGTTTTCCATCATCCACCTGCGCCGCGCCCCGGCGCTGGCCTTGTCGGGGGGCGAACGCCGCCGCGTCGAAATCGCGCGGTGCCTGGCCGCCGACCCGAAATACCTGCTGCTCGACGAACCCTTCGCCGGGGTCGACCCGATCGCGGTGGGCGAGATCCGCCATCTGGTGCACGACCTGAAAAGCCGCGGCATCGGCGTGCTGATCACCGACCATAACGTGCGCGAAACCCTGGAAATCGTTGATCGCGCCTACATCCTGCACGACGGCAAGGTGCTGATGAGCGGCACCACCGACGAAGTCGTGCGCGACGAGACCGTGCGCCGCGTCTATCTCGGCCAGAATTTCCGCATCAACTGAACCGATCCGGCCCCGGGTTGCGCATGACAGTCACATGACGAAGCAGTTGACACTTCATGCGACCTGTCGCCAAATACCCGTGATGCGTGCGAACGTCGCCCCGATCCAGCTCCCCGAAGCGGCAGGCCAGCCTGCCCCGCAGCCTGTGCGGGCTGGCACGGGGCTTACAGAATTTTCATCGACGGGTTCCCCTGCAGACGCAGGACTTGCCCCGTCGGCTACGCGAAGGAGAAATCATGCGATACCAGATCAGCGGCAGGCAGATCGACATCGGTGAGGCGCTTCAGACCCATGTGAAGGCCGAACTGGGCGAGGTGGTGGAAAAATACGCCCAGCGCCCGACCGAAGCCATCGTGGTCTTTTCGCGCGTCACCCATGAGTTCCACTGCGAGGCGGTGATCCACCTCTCCACCGGGCTGACCGCGCAAGCCAAGGGCCATGCCACTGAAATCTATGCCGCTTTCGAATCCTGCCGCGAAAAGATGGACAAACAGCTGCGCCGCTACAAGCGCCGCCTGAAAGACCATCACCGCGACCGCATTGCACCGGTTGAATTCGACGGCGGTTCCTCGTATATCCTCGCCGCATCCGAGGAATCCGAGGATGTGGAGCCCGAAGGCCTCCAGCCGATGATCATCGCCGAGATGGAGACGA
The DNA here is from genome assembly GCA_032334235.1 of Paracoccaceae bacterium Fryx2. Lineage (NCBI taxonomy): Bacteria > Pseudomonadati > Pseudomonadota > Alphaproteobacteria > Rhodobacterales > Paracoccaceae > Paracoccaceae bacterium Fryx2. The sequence goes on along the minus strand of JAVSGI010000005.1, from coordinate 2,694,651 downwards.
AAGTGCCCTCCATCACCGTCGGCGAAGCGGTCATGCAGCTGGAACTTGCAGGGCACAAGATGCTTGTGTTCCGTAACGAAGGACATGGCGGGGTGAATGTCGTATACCGTCGGGATGACGGAAACATCGGCTGGATCGACCCGCGCAACACAAAATAGCGCGCCGAGTTGCGGCGCAGGAAAAACTGCCGCCCATGGAACTATCAAAGCTGCTGAGCCCCGGTGCCGTCCGGGTGTTGGGCCAACTGACCAGCAAGAAGCGCCTCTTCCAGGAACTGGGAGAGGCTGCCGCGCAAGCCTATGCCCTGAATGCCGCCGTGGCGATCGACGGGCTTCAGGAACGCGAAAGCCTTGGCCCCACCGGCGTGGGCCACGGCATCGCCCTGCCCCACGCCCGGCTGGAAGACCTGAGCCGGATCGTCGGCGTCTTCCTGCGGCTTGAAAAGCCGCTGTCCTATGACAGCGTCGACCGCCAGCCGGTCGACCTGATCTTCGCGCTGTTCGCGCCCAAGGATTCGGGCGTCGACCACCTGAAGGCGCTGGCGCTGGTCTCGCGCACCATGCGCGACCCGGCGGTCTGCGCCAAGCTGCGCGCCAACACCGACCCGGCCAAGCTGCACGCCATCCTGACCGAAACCCGCGCGCCCCAGGTAGCCTGACCCGCTACGCGCCGACAGGCGGTTATACCCTTCTTCTGTTTCCAAATATCCCCGCCGGAGGCTCCAGCGGCAAGGCCGGGAGCCTCCGGCGGGGATATTTGGAAACAGAAGAAGGGCAAAGGATGTGGCGGGCGGGTCAGACGCCGGACCAGCGGCCAAATCCGTAGCCAATGTAGTCGCGCTGATAGGCGTCGCGCACGGCATCCTCGATCTCGGCATCGTAGATCGTGGCCAGCGGGCAGGGGGCGGTTTCCGCCTGCGGGGTGAAGGGCGGCGCGGTTGTGCCGGTTTCGGCGGCAAGGAAGGCCAGCCCATCCGCTAGCCGGTCCTCGCGCAACACAAGGTCAGGGCCCTGGAACTGGGCGAACCCCTGAAGCACCGCCGTCTGCGTGGCAAGGTTGGCATCGACCCGCAGCCCGGTCTGGCCCGAAAGGTTCAGCTTCACGAAGTGCAGGAAGCCGAGAAAGGCCGCGCGGTGCGCCGCAGGGTCCGGCGCGGCATCGGGCGGCGGCAGGGCGACGCCATAGGCGCGCACCATCTGGCCCCGGATCTCGGGCAGCGCGTTGGTCAGGATCTGGCCGCAGAAGGCGGCGCGGGCGACCGGGTGGCGCAGCACGGTAAAGCTGCGGTGCGGCACCTGCGTGCGCAGCCATTGGCGCAGCGTCTTCTGGGTGAAATCGGTGATCAGACCGCCGCGGCCCGCCCGGCCCAGCCAGTCTGTAACCGCCGCTTCGGGCCCGCTGCGGACCGGCATGAACAGAAGCCCCGCCCCGGCGCCGGCGACAAATCCGGGGATCGACGGGCTGCGGCGCGGTTCGAAGTTCGGGGTGCGGCCGAGGTTGAAGCGGTCGAGCCGCGCCAGTGCCGCCTCGACAGCGGCATAGTTCTCGATCTTGTCTGCAAGATCTTCCGGATTCTGCTTCTTCAGCTTGTCGTCGGGCGCGTCAAGCCGTGCCTCCACCCCGAGAAACCGGGCGAGGCCGTTCAGCACGGCCACGTCCTGAATATCCTCGTAGTCGATGTAGAACGCCGTCTGCCCGCTGGTCTGCAAGCCATGCAGCAGATGCACCTGAAACGCCTGCAGCCGCGCCACATGGCCTTCGAACTCGGCCCCGACGAACCGGGCGCGGGCGGTTTTCAGCTTTTTGGCGTTGGTCAGCTTCCACTGCCCGGTTTCCTGCGCGATCTTCCACGAGACATAGCTTTCGATCGGGTTGCGCGTCAGGATGATCTTGGCGCAGCGCGCATCCTCCAGCACATGCGCCACCACGCGCGGATCGTGGTCGTGAAACAGCCGGAAGCCCGACAGTCCCGGCGATTCCTGCCGCAGGCGGCGCATAAGCGCGAACGGGTCGGCCTCGCGCGCGGCCATGTCGATGCCGAACATCGACATCTGGTCCTTCTTGCCGATGAAATGCGGGTTGAACACCTCGCCGTGGCAGGCGACCCCGGGCAGGGCGTTCAGGTTCGCCTCAAGGAAGTTGGACCCTGTGCGCATGTCTGCGAACAGCACGAAACTGTCGAACCGGCTTTGCGTCAAATCACTTCACCAGATAGGGGCGGCGGCGCCGCGTCTCGGAGGCCTTGGGGTCGTCTCCGGCCGGAAAATCGCCCATCAGCACCGGCTGCATGCCCTGATTGCGCAGGTTCTGCAGGAACTGGCCGAAGCCGGTAAGGTCGGTCAGGCGCGGCGCTTCGGTCAGGCGGCGGAGCGCGCGCGGGCTGATCTCGTCGATGATGGTCTGCAGCGGTTCCATCGGGGCATCGACGAAATCGGCCAGCGTCCAGATCCGCACCCGCGCCTTTGTCCAGGTTGACCGCAGGATCGACAGGTGTTCCGCCTCGACCTTCTGCAGCCAGGCCGCCTCGCGCCGGATGTCCGAAAAGTTCAGATTCGACTTGAACAGCGGCACCGCCCATGCGCCCGAGATCACCGAAATCTGCGCATTGGCATCGGTGGCCATCATCCAGCTCAGGCTCTGGTTGTCGCGCGGGCCGAACTGGAAGCATTGCCGTTCGCCGCGCGTGTTCCAGATCAGGTTGGTCAGGAAGCTTTTCGGGTTGTAGTCGCGCAGCCTTGCGGAATCGCTCAGCGCGCCGTTGTGGATCGTCTCTCCGGCGGCGAATTCGACCCGGCCGGGCGCGAACAGATGGCCATGCACCCGCGTGCCCGCCACCCGGCCCAGCCAGACATCGAAGTTCTCGAACACCTCGGCAAAACCTTCGAACACCGAGAACGGCGCCGCCGTCTTGCCGTTTTCCCAGTTGTCGTGCGGATAGCGGCTTTGCATGTAAAGCCCGGCCCGGCCCTTGGTGCGCCGTTCGACCGCCTTGGTGAACAGCCGGTCGATCTTGCCGGGGTTCGGCTCTGCCGCAGCCGGGCCGCCGGCATCGGCCGACAGGAAGGTGCGGTAAAGCTTGCCCGCGTGCGGCCAGATCTTGCGCGCCACGAAACAGTCGGACCGGCGCAGAAGCTGCAGGTGGTCGTCGTAGAAGATGTGCGGCTTGCCCTGGAAATCGAACTTCGACAGCGTCAGCGACCGGCTTTCGACATGCTGCGAATACTGCCGCACCAGCGTCTGGAAATAGGATTCATCGGGAATCCAGACGCGCTTGAAGTAGCGGTCATAGGCTGCGCGTTCGGGGTCTTCCAGAATGGCGCTCAGCGTCTGGCGGGTCAGGCACCACCATTGGCTGCCCAGATGCGGCACCAGTGCGGGCGGCACATGGCGGCGGATGCCGAAGCGGCGTTGCAGCCGCACATAGCCGTCGAACAGCCGCCGCTGCTTGCGCCACGAAAACGGGAACCGCAGGGTGAAGCGTTCAAGGTCCAGCCCGCCGATCGTCCAGCCGACATCCTCGGTGGTCACCGATTCAATGAAGTCGGTGCGCGGGCGTTCGTTCAGATAGGCGACGAGTTCGGCCACCGGCCGCAGCGGCAGGCAGGAACCCGAGGCGAGGAACACATGCCGCACCCCCGGAAAGTCGCGCAGCATCACCGTCGAGGCCGCCTGCGTCGCCCCCACGATGCCCCAGGTGCCCCATTCGCAGGGGTGGCGTTCGGAAAACCGGATGTCGGCCACGTCGGCCAGATCCTGCTGCAGCTTTTGGTAGGGCTGGCGCGCCACCCGCTTGTCGACGTGGATAACCACCGGACAGCCGCGCTCGGCCCAGTGCCGCGCCACCTGCGCCGCGCGGTCCAGCGCCGTGTGGCACAGCATCACGAACCCGACCGTCATGCCCAGTTGCCCTTCGACATCAGCCCCAGAATCTCCAGTTGCCGCCAGTTGATGTATTTCTCGCTCCACTTGCACCACAGGTCGGGCTGGTCGTTCAGGGCTTCCTTGTAGGCGCGGTATTCGTGGCTGTTGGCATAATGCTGGCCGCGCAGCATTTCCTCCTCGGCCTTGGCCGCGAAGGTGTCGAGGAATTTCGCGTGCAGCAGGCAGCCCGAGGCTTTTTCGCCCCCCCATTCGTCATAGACGAGGTTCAGCCCGCGCGGCAGCAGCATGTGGGTCGAGCTTGCATAGGCATAGTCGCGGTGCCATTTCACCAGCGGCACCTTGTTCAGCGCCGGCGCCCGTTCCGGCGCATCGGTGAAGAACTTGCGCGCCCGCGGCCCGCCCTGGATCCACAGGTTGCCGTATTGCGGGTTGCGCGAGATGGTGTAGTTGCCGCTGTCGAACCAGTTGGCAATCTCGAACGGGTCCTGCCCTTCGTGGTAGGGCTGCGCCCCGATCGGCCCCTTGGGATACATGTCGAGCAGGAAGGCCGAGAACGACTTGATCGAGGAGGCATCCAGCCAGTCGGTCAGCGCCCGCATCGGCCTTGTGTCGCAGAACGGGTAGACGAAGAATTCGTCCGGGTCCACCACCAGCGCCCAGTGGCCGTGCGCGTATCGCATCTGCAGCCCGTTCAGCCAGTCCACCCCGAACCGCGACCGCTTGTAGCTGTGACGGGTGGTCCACAGCGACACGTCCGGCTGTTCGGCGAGGTAGTCGCGCGACCCGTCGTCGCTGTCATTGTCCACGATCAGGAAATGGTTGATCCCCAGATCGCGGTAGTAGCGCAGGAAATACGGCAGACGCACCTTCTCGTTGCGCAGCGTGGAAAACAGCAGGATGTCATCGGGCCGGATCGCACCGACCCGGCTGACCACGGGCCGCAGTTCCCGCCGCTTGCGCATCGCACGAAGCCGCCAGCGCTTGCGCGCCAGACGCAGCCTGTAGGTCTTGAAGATGCTCAATCTTCCCACTTCCCGGGGCTGGATGCCCCCTGACTTGGCGGGTATCAGATCAGGCTTAACACAAGGTTGAAATGGGCCGCCCACGATGGGATGGCAGGCCCCGATCGTCCGTCCGCTGCCTGCCCGTTTGCCCCCCCGGCGTATCGTGCCAATTGTTCTATTGTTTCCATCCAAGAATAGCTATCGGCCAGGTTCAGGTAAACGGGGTAGTCGCCCAATATTTCACGGAAAACCGGAAGTGGTGCACAGATGACAGGGACGCCCAGCGCCGCGGCCTCGACCGCGGGCAGGCCGAAGCCTTCGGCATGGCTGGGAAACAGCAGCGCCCGCGCACCCGCCAGCAGCGCCGCCACCGCGCCGTCGCTCAGCCCGGCCAGTTCGGTGACCCCCGGCGGTGCGGCATCCAGCCGCGCCAGCAGTTCCGGCGCCGCCCAGCCGCGCCCGCCCACGATGAACAGCCGCGGCATCGCGGGCCCCGGCGGCAGCCGTGCCCAGACATCCAGCAAGAGCGCATGGTTCTTGCGCGGCTAGATGGTGCCCACGGTCACGAACCAGGGCCCGCGCAGGTTCAGCCCGGGCGGCAGCGCGGCCGCGTCGGGCACCGGCTGCGGCACGCCCAGCGCCGCCACCACCGCAGGGGGCACCCGGCCCAGCCGCGCCAGATGCACCTCGGCCCGCGCCCGCGCGTCCTGCGTCGAGTATATCACCAGATCGGCCTCTGCCGACACCACCGCCAGCTTGCGCCCGAACACCGCGCTGATGCCCGCGCGGGTGAACTGGGGGTAGCCCAGCGGAATGGCGTCATGCACCAGCACCGCCACCCGCGCGCCGGGCAGGCTTTGCACTGCACGCATCACCGCCCGCGTCAGGTTGGCATGGCCGACGTTCAGGTAGCTGACGCCCCCCGGCAGATGCCGCCGCAGCATCCAGCCCAGCAGCGGCCGCGGCACCCGGGCAAGCGCCAGACGGCGCACCGCAGCCTCGGCCCGCGCCCGGTCGGGCTGGCCGCGCCGCGTCAGCCGCCCCAGCAGGTCGGCCCGGCCCGTCGCCCGAGCCCCGGTTGCCAGATCGGCCACCCCCTGCGCGCCGCGCCGGTCCAGCAGCACAAAGCCCGCCGCCGTCCGGACCAGCCCGAACAGCGGCACCGGCCCGGCCAGCAGCGCCTGAAGATAGGCAAGCTCAACCCTGTCCACCCCGGTCAGCGCGCCGCGCCCCAGCCGCGACACCAGCCGCGTCAGATCCAGCAGCCGGGCCGGGGGCATGGTCACGGCCTACTGCGCCGCCTTCAGTTGCGCCGCCGTGCCCTGCAGGTATTCCTGAAACTCGTCGTGCAGTTCCGCGCGTGCCAGCCCGAACGCCACCGTCGCCTGCAGGAACCCGGCCTTCGAGCCGCAATCGTAGCGCTGGCCGCGAAAGCGGAAGCCATACACCTTGCCCGGCCCCTCGACCTCGGCCGCGATGGCGTCGGTCAGCTGAATCTCGCCCCCCGCGCCGGCCTTCATCCGGTTCAGCGTGGTCAGCACCTTCGGCGTCAGGATGTAGCGCCCGATCACCGCGAGGTTCGAGGGCGCCGTGCCCGCTTTCGGCTTTTCCACCATGCCCTTGACGCGGACGATGGCGCCCATGTCCTCGGCCACGTCCAGCACGCCGTAAGCCGCCGTCATTTCCGGCGGCACCTCCATCGCGGCCACCATGCAGCCGCCGGTCTGTTCGTAGGCCTCGACCATCTGCTGCAGGCAGGGCTTGTCGGCGGCGATCACGTCATCGGGCAGCATCACCGCAAACGGCTCGTTGCCGATCAGGCGGCGGGCGCACCACACGGCATGGCCAAGGCCCAGCGCGCGGTGCTGGCGCACATAGGCAATCGCCCCCGACTCCATGTTGGTGTGTTGCAGCACATCCAGCAGCGCGTCCTTGCCGCCGCGCCGCAGCGCCGCCTCCAGTTCCGGTGCGTGGTCGAAGTAATCCTCCAGCGCACCCTTGCCGCGCGAGGTGACAAAGATGAATTCGGTGATGCCCGCCGCCCGCGCCTCGTCGATGGCGTATTGGATCAGCGGGCGATCGACCAGCGTCATGATCTCTTTCGGGATCGACTTGGTCGCGGGAAGAAAGCGGGTGCCCAGTCCCGCAACGGGAAAGACAGCCTTGGTGACCTTTTTCGTGGTCATGACTCTCACTCTGATCGAATGTTCGGGCCAGCATGTCTGACCGCCCGAATTCTAGCCGATGATGGGCGCACATGCACCCGATGCGGCACGCTTATCCAACGGATGCTGCGCAACTGTCACGACCCGCATCCGGCAAACCCCGGAAATCGGCCGGTTTCAGCCGACAGCTTGCCCCGGCGAAACCGGCCGCTGCGGGGCGGTCCGTCTGGTTTCACGATCGACCCGGGCGTGGAACCCGCACGGCTGCACCCGCGGCGCCGCGCGGTCAGACCGTCCGAACAACCCGCCCCGCTGCATCCAGTAGCCGCCCGGCTGAAAGGCAAGGTAATGCGCCCGCGCCGTCGGTGAAAGGTTCAGCACCGTCACCACCTCGCCCGCCGCTACCGCCGCCTCGGCCCGCGCTCGCAGCGTTGCACCCTGCCAGATGCGGCCGGCAATCACCCGTCCGGGGCGCGGCCCGGTGCCCGGCAGGGGCAGCAGCGGCAGCGGGCTGGGCGTCAGCGGCAGCAGCGCGCGCCCCGGCGGCGGCTCTGCCATTCCCGCCGCAAGGCTTGCCATCAGCCACCGCACGTCGCGCGGCTCGATCCGGCCCTCGACCATCAGCCGCAGCAGCCGTGCCCGGTGCTGCGCCCTGTGGCAGCGCAGCGCGTCCGGGTCACCATCGCCATGCCTGCGCAGGAAATGCGCGATGCTGGCGCCGATGTCGGTCAGGTCGGTCGGCACCCGGTCGGCCCGCCGCCGCGCGCTGGCGGCAAAGCCGTGATGCACCTCGGCCCCCGGCACCACCGCCGTCAGGCCGCGCGCCGCCAGCCGCAGGTTCACGTCGGCCTCGTCCAGATAGAACCGGTAGCCGGGGTCGAAGCCGCCGATCGCCAGCAGGTCGTCGCGGCGGAAGGCGCAGTTGGTGCCCTGGGTCTTGACCGCCCGCCGCGCGTTGCCCGCGTGCAGGCTGACCCCCGCCGCCACCGCCAGCGGATGGTCCTGGCCCGCCGCATCGACCTCCATCGCGCGCCACTGGAAAGAGATGCCGTTGCGCCCCCGCACGAAGCCGCCCGCCTGCATCACCCGCCCGTCGGAAAACGGCGCCACGAGCCGCGACAACCATGTGGGTTCGGGCACCGCATCGTCGTCGATGAAGGCCACCACCGGCGCCGAGGCCAACCCCAGGCCGACATTCCGCGCGGCCGAGATGTTGGGTTCGTCGAACGTCGCCAGCTTGACCGGCCACCCCCCGGCACGCACCGCCGTCACACCGACGGGGTCGGCCACCACGATCACCTCGAACCGCGGATGATCCGACTGCGAAAGGCCGGTCAGGCAGCGGCACAGTGCGGCGGGGCGGTGGCGGCTGACGATGATCACCGATGCCGCAAGGGGCGTCGGCTGCCCTGTCACGGCGTTCCCATCTCGGCCATCATCGCCTCGATCCGCGGCACGTCCTCGGGGTTGTTCAGCTCCCAGAACTGCCGCCCGCGGGCCTGCACCTCGACGCAGAGCACCGGGCGCTCGCGTTCCAGAAAGCGCAGCTGCTCCAGCCCTTCCAGCGTTTCCAGCGGCCCCGCCTGCCAGCCCGGATAGGCCACCAGCGCCGCCGGGCGATAGGCATAGACGCCGACATGGTGGAACACCGGCGTGTCCGCGTCGTCGGCATAGGGCTTGCCGGTATGGGGTATCACCTCTTTCGAGAAATACAGCGCCTTGCCGCCCTGCCCGAACACCGCCGTCGTGCCGCCCACGCGCCCCGCCCTTCGGTCGGCCAGCAGGCCATTCAGCGCCCGCCCGTCGCAGCGCAACACCGGGGTTGCCACTTCTGCCCCCGCATCGGCGCGCAGGCCCGCCACCAGATCCTCGACAAACCACGGCGGGGTCAGCGGCGCGTCGCCTTGCAGGTTCACCACGATGTCGAACCCGCCGCCCAGCGCGGCAAACGCCTCGGCACAGCGTTCGGTGCCGTTCTGGCAGGCGGTGGAGGTCATCACCACCTCGGCCCCGAACCCCAGCGCCGCATCGCGGATGCGGTCGTCATCGGTCGCCACCACCACCCGGTCGGCACCGCGCACCGCCATCGCCGCCTCCCAGCTGCGCTGGATCAGCGTCTTCGACACCCCGCCCGCACCGCGCAGCGCGACCAGCGGCTTGCCCGGGTAACGGGTCGAGGCATGGCGGGCGGGTATCGCGATCAGCACCGGCATCTCTATGCCTTCAGCGTGACGCCGGGGGCGTAGGCAATGAAGAACGGGTTGTCCCAGCCGGGCTTGCCGTAGGCCAGCGGCGTGTGATCGTCGAACCGCACCACCTGGCCCCCCGCCCCGCGCAGCACCGCGTCGCCCGCCGCCGTGTCCCATTCCATCGTGCGCCCCAGACGCGGGTAAAGATCGGCCTCGCCGGTCGCCACCAGACAGAACTTCAGGCTCGACCCCGCGCTTTTCATGTCCTTCACGGCGTATTTCGCGATGTAGTCATCGGTCGCCTGATCGCGGTGCGACTTCGACGCCACCACCATCAGCGCCGAATTGTCGACATCGGCCACGAACACCGCCCGCACCGCGCCGGGCCGGTCCTTGTCCATCGCGCCCTGTTCCTCGACCGCGCGGCCATCCGCCATGGTGTAGAACAGCCGCCCCTGCGCCGGGGCATAGACGACACCGCGCACCGGCACGCCGTTTTCGACATAGGCGATGTTCACCGTGAAATCGCCACGCCGCTGCACGAACTCCTTGGTGCCATCCAGCGGATCGACGATCAGGAAGGTGCTGGCACTCAAGGCATGGCTCGCCGCCTGTTCCTCGGTGATCAGCACCACGTCGGGAAACTCTGCCCGCAGCCCGGCCGAGATCAGCGCGTCGGCCGCCTCGTCGGCCTCGGTGACCGGGCTCGCATCGGATTTCGCCTTCACCTCGAACTCGGGCGAATTGTAGACCTCCATGATCCGGTCGCCTGCCTCAAGCGCCAGACGGCGCATCACCGTCACAAGCCGGTCGAAATCCATGCAAAACTCCTGTCCGCGATCCGTCCGACCGCGCTGTTGCCAAGAAACCCGAGGTTCCTTATCATCGCTTGTCAAGGGATCGGCAAGATTTCCCGGCGTAAATACGCACAGGCCCCCAGCACGAAGGTAACAGGCAGCCATGTTCCGACAGGACGTCAGGAAAAGCCGGGCCCGCTCGGCGCTGGAACTGCTTGAACTGATCTTCCACGCCGCGGTGCGCAACGTGCGCAAGACCCACGGCAACGCGGTGATCGGGCTTCTGATAAACGTGGTTCAGACCGTGCTGCTGGTCGTCGTGTTCTACATCATGTTCGACCTGCTGGGGATGCGCGGCAGCGCCATCCGCGGCGACTTCCTGCTTTACGTGATGTCGGGCATCTTCATGTTCATGACCCACACCAAGACCATGGGCGCGGTTGTGGGGGCCGAAGGGCCGACCTCTGCCATGATGAAGCACGCGCCGATGAATCCCATCGTCACCATCGCGGCGGCGGCGCTTGGCGCGCTTTACATCCAGGCGCTGTCGGCGGCGGTGGTGCTCTACATCTACCACGCCGCCTTCACCCCCATCACCATCGACGATCCTGTGGGCACGATGGGCATGTTCCTGCTGTCGTGGGCGTCGGGTCTGGGCATCGGCATGATCTTTCTTGCCGCCAAGCCGTGGCAGCCCGATCTGATCGGCATCCTTTCGCAGATCTACCAGCGCGCGAACATGATCGCCTCGGGCAAGATGTTCGTGGCCAACGCGATGCCGACCTACATCCTTGCCTATTTCGACTGGAACCCGCTGTTCCACACCATCGACCAGACGCGCGGCTTCGTCTTCCTGAACTACAATCCGCATTACAGTTCAATCGAATACCCGATCAAGGTCACCATCGCCTGCATCATGATCGGGCTGATGGGCGAATTCTACACCCGCAAGCACGCCTCGGCCAGCTGGGGCGCCAGACGCTGACCGCCGCCACGCACCGCATCCGCCGGTCGTTGCGGATTTTCCGCAGTCTGGCTTGATATTCACGCATCCGTCACGCTTGCAGGCCCCTTTGCGCCTCCTTATATACCCCACGAAGCCGGATGGGCGGGCACGCCCCGCCGGATCATTTGGGATCGGGGATCAGGGGCCGCAACCGGGCCTGACCCCTCAACATCGCCTAACAAGAGGTAGCTTATCATGGCCAAAGTCATCGGGATCGACCTCGGGACCACGAACTCCTGCGTCGCCATCATGGATGGGTCGCAGCCGCGTGTGATCGAAAATGCCGAAGGTGCGCGCACCACGCCCTCCATCGTGGGTTTCACGGAAAACGAGCGTCTTGTGGGCCAGGCCGCCAAGCGGCAGGCCGTAACCAACCCGTCCAACACCGTATTCGCGGTCAAGCGCCTGATCGGCCGCCGGATGGATGATGCCCACATCGCCAAGGACAAGAAGAACCTGCCCTACTCGCTGGTCAACGGCGGCAACGGCGACGCCTGGGTCGAGGTGCGCGGCGACAAATACTCGCCCAGCCAGATCTCGGCCTTCATCCTGCAGAAGATGAAGGAAACCGCCGAAGCCTATCTTGGCGAATCCGTCACGCAGGCCGTGATCACCGTGCCCGCCTATTTCAACGACGCCCAGCGTCAGGCGACCAAGGACGCGGGCAAGATCGCCGGTCTTGAAGTGCTGCGCATCATCAACGAACCCACGGCTGCGGCACTGGCCTACGGGCTCGACAAGAAAGACGCGAAAACCATCGCGGTCTATGACCTTGGCGGCGGCACGTTCGACATCACCATCCTGGAAATCGACGACGGCCTGTTCGAAGTGAAATCGACCAACGGCGACACCTTCCTCGGTGGCGAAGACTTCGACATGCGGATCGTCAACTACCTCGCCGACGAGTTCAAGAAAGAGCATGGCGTCGACCTGACGCTCGACAAGATGGCGCTGCAACGCCTGAAGGAAGCCGCCGAAAAGGCCAAGATCGAGCTTTCCTCGGCCAGTCAGACCGAAATCAACCAGCCCTTCATCTCGATGGACCGCAACACCGGGCAACCGCTGCACCTCGTGATGAAGCTGACCCGCGCCAAGCTGGAAAGCCTGGTCAACGACCTGATCAAGGCGTCGATCAAGCCCTGCCAGGCCGCGCTCAAGGATGCCGGCCTGACGATCAACGACATCGACGAAGTGGTTCTGGTCGGCGGCATGACCCGGATGCCGCGCGTCGTGGAAGAAGTGACCAAGTTCTTCGGCAAGGAACCGCACAAGGGCGTGAACCCCGATGAAGTCGTGGCGCTGGGTGCCGCAATCCAGGCCGGCGTGCTTCAGGGCGATGTCAAGGACGTGGTGCTGCTCGACGTGACCCCGCTTTCGCTGGGCATCGAAACCCTGGGCGGCGTGTTCACCCGTCTGATCGACCGCAACACCACCATCCCGACCAAGAAAAGCCAGGTGTTCTCGACCGCCGAAGACAACCAGAACGCGGTGACGATCCGCGTCTTTCAGGGCGAACGCGAAATGGCCGCCGACAACAAGATGCTCGGCCAGTTCAACCTTGAAGACATCCCTCCCGCCCCGCGCGGGATGCCGCAGATCGAGGTCACCTTCGACATCGACGCCAACGGCATCGTGTCGGTCGGCGCGAAAGACAAGGGCACCGGCCGGGCGCAGAACATCACCATCCAGGCCTCGGGCGGCCTGAGCGATGACGACATCGAAAAGATGGTGAAAGACGCCGAAGCCAACGCCGAATCCGACAAGGCCCGCCGCGAGCTTGTGGAAACCCGCAACCAGGCCGAAAGCCTGCTGCACTCCACCAGGAAGTCGATCCACGATCACGGCGACAAGGTCGATCCCTCGACCGTCGAGGCGATCGAGCTTGCGATGGGCGCGCTGGAGGAAACGCTGGAGAAAGACGACGCCGGCAAGATCAAGGGCGCCATCCAGAACCTGACCGAGGCCGCGATGCGTCTGGGCGAGGCGATCTACAAGGCCAGCCAGGCCGAAGCCGAACCGCGTGACGAAGACGGCCCGCGCGGGGTCGATGACGACATCGTCGATGCCGACTTCGAAGATCTGGGCAACAACAAGCGGAAGTAAGACCGCAGGAAACACCAGGGGGCGGTCCGGAAACGGGCCGCCCTCCCTGCGTTCCGATAGGGGTTTGCCATGGCAAAACGCGATTTCTACGATGTTCTCGGCGCCCCGCGCGGCGCCTCGGCCGAAGACCTGAAAAAGGCCTACCGCACCAAGGCCAAGGAACTGCATCCCGACCGCAACTCCGACAACCCGAACGCCGAGGCCCAGTTCAAGGAAGTGAACGAAGCCTATGACGTGCTGAAGGATGCCGACAAGAAGGCTGCCTATGACCGCTACGGTCACGCGGCGTTCGAGGGCGGCATGGGCGGCCCGCGCGGCGGCGGTGCGGGCTATGGCGGCCAGGGCGATTTTGCCTCGGCCTTCTCGGACGTGTTCGAGGATCTGTTCGGCGACTTCATGGGCGGCCGCGGCGGCGGCGGGCGGGCGCGCGCCCAGCGCGGCTCCGACCTGCGCTACAACCTGCGCGTCAGCCTTGAAGAGGCGTTCAAGGGCGTGCAGAAAACCATCAACGTCCCGGCCTCGGTCGCCTGCGAGGCGTGCCGCGGCACCGGGGCCGAAGGCGGCGCCGAACCCGTCACCTGCCCGACCTGTTCCGGCATGGGCAAGGTCCGCGCCCAACAGGGTTTCTTCACCGTCGAGCGCACCTGCCCGACCTGCAACGGCATGGGCCAGATCGTCAAGAACCCCTGCAAGGTCTGCGCGGGCGCCGGTCGCACCGAAAAGGAACGCGCGCTGTCGGTCAACATCCCGGCAGGCGTCGAAACCGGCACCCGCATCCGGCTGGCGGGCGAAGGCGAGGCAGGCCTGCGCGGCGGCCCCACCGGCGACCTTTACATCTTCATCGAGGTCAAGGACCACGCCATCTTCCAGCGCGACGGCATTCACCTGTTCTGCCGCGTCCCGGTCTCGATGCCCACCGCCGCGATGGGCGGCGAGGTCGAGGTGCCCACCATCGACGGCGGCAAAAGCCGGGTCAAGGTGCCGGCCGGCAGCCAGACCGGCAAGCAGATGCGCCTGCGCGCCAAGGGCATGCCCGCCCTGCGCGGCGGCGCGGCGGGCGACATGCTGATCGAACTGGCGGTCGAAACCCCGGTCAACCTGACCGCGCGGCAAAAGGAACTGCTGCGCGAGTTCGAGAAACTGTCGGAAGACAACAACCCCGAAGGCACGTCGTTCTTCTCCAAGGTCAAGGGCTTCTGGGATGGCATGAAGGGCTGACACCCTTTCCATTCTTCTGTTCTCAAATATCCCCGCCGGAGGCACCCGGCCCGTCCGACAGAGCCTCCGGCGGGGATATTTGGACAAAGATGAAAGCCCGTTAACCCTTCCTTCACCACGCTGCGCGACGCTTGCCGCATGACCAGGTCGCGCGCCTTCCACGAATCCCCCCTGCCGCTGTTCGCCCCCGGCGACGCGGACGAGGCCGTGCCACAGGCGCTGCCCGGCAAGCTGCCGTCCTACATCACCGATCACCGCAAACGCCTGCGCACCCGCTTCATGGAAGGCGGGGCCACGGCGATGCCCGATTACGAACTGCTGGAACTGGTGCTGTTCCGCGCCATACCCCGGCAGGACGTGAAGCCGCTGGCGCGCTGCCTGCTCGACACCTTCGGTGATTTCAACCGTGTCGTCACCGCCCCGGCGGCCCGGCTGACGGCGGTGCCCGGCGTCGGCGAGGCCGTGGTGCAGGAACTCAAGATCGTCGAGGCGGCGGCGCAGCGTATGATGCGGGCGCGGGTCATGCACCGGCCCGTCCTCTCATCCTGGGATGCGCTGCTCGATTACTGCCATACCGCCATGGCGCACCGCGAAACCGAGCAGTTCCGCATCCTGTTCCTCGATCGCAAGAACGTCCTGATCGCGGATGAGGAACAGGCGCGCGGCACCGTCGATCATGTGCCGGTCTATCCGCGCGAGGTGGTGAAACGCGGGCTGGAACTGAACGCCTCGGCGCTGATCCTGGTGCACAACCACCCCTCGGGTGACCCGACGCCGTCGCAGGCCGACATCACGATGACCATGCAGATCCAGGATGCCGCCGCCACCCTGGGCATCACGCTTCACGATCACCTCATCATCGGCAAGGAACGCGAGCTCAGCTTCAGGGCACAGGGCTACCTGTAGCCGGCCGCAGCCAAAGCTCCACCCGCCGGTTCAGCTGCCGCCCCGCCGCCGTGGTGTCGCAGGCCATCGGCAGCGCCTCGCCGAAGGCCTCGACCGTGACCTGCGGCAGGCCCTCGGGCAGATCGACCGCCGCCCGCAGCGATGCCGCGACCCCGTCCGCCCGGTTCCGCGACAGCGCCATGTTCGCCGCCGCATTGCCCGACCCGTCGGAAAACCCGGCGAGAATCAGCTGCTGGCCGCGGAAGGCATCGACTTCCAGCAGCCGCGCCAGGTCGGACAGGTTCTCGCGCGATTGCGCATCCAGCGCCGACGACCCGTCCTGAAAGCGGAAGGTCAGCGACAGCCGGTCCGCCCCCGCCATCAGGTCGGCCAGCCGCTTCAGGTCGGTCAGCGTGACCTCGTCGCCCGCGCCCCTTATCGCGTTGATCAGCCGAAGCCCGTCAGCGGTCAGCGGCTGGCGTTCCGCCGCGCGGTTGATGTGCCCGCCCGCCGCCACTGCCGCCTGCGCCTGCGGTGCGGCGAGAAACTCGATGAACTCGCGCGCCAAGAGCGGCAGGCGGCGGTGCGGCGTCAGCAGGAAAAGCGGCAGCGACAGCGGGTAGTCCCCGGCCTTGACCCCCAGCGCGGTCGGCAGCAGCGGAAAGCCGCAACTGTCGGTAACCGCCAGCGCCCGCGCCTTGCCCTGCGCCGAAAGCCCGGTCAGCGCCAGCGCCCAAGGGTCGCGCGCCACCGCCGCCGCGAGCGACGCCAGGTCGTCATGCACCACCGTTGCCGCCACCGGGCGGCCCAGCCGCGCCTCCAGCGCCTCTTGCAGGCTGGTGTCGCGCGCCAGCGCGTGCAGCACCAGCGGCATGTCAGGCCCGCCGAGGTCCGACCAGCTGGCCACGCCACCCGACAGGGCGCGCGCCAGATCGGCCGTGGTGATGCGCGGCAGCCGGTTGTCCGCCGCGACGATCGGCACCAGCGCATCCAGCGCCAGCACCCGTGCGGTCATCCCCGGTTCCTCGCGCGCCGCCACCGCCAGTTCGGCCGCGCCAGAGGCCACCGCCGCGCGCGCAGCCTCCGGCCCCGTGGGGGCAAAGCTGATGCGTGCCAGGGGTTTGCCGGTCACAGGGTCGGTGATTTCCGCCGCGAATCCGGTCTCGGGATAGCTGACCTCGATCACCAGCCCCCGGCTTTGCGCAAAGGCGGTCAGCACCCCCGGCAGCAGCCCCATCCCCGGATCTCGCGCCCCGAGAATCCGAATCACCGCCAGCGGCACCGTCAGGTCCGGGCAGCCCGGGCCGGTGCAGATCACCCCGTCGCCATCGACCGTCAGCAGCCCGTAGCCGGTCTCGACCCGGTAGAACTCGCCGTCGAATCCCAGCAGGGTGCCGGTCAGGGTGATGCCGCCATCGCGGGCGGTCAGCGTCACGTCCTGCGCCCGCGCCCCCCCGGCAAACAGAAACGCGGCGAAAACCGCCGCGCACCAGATCTTCCCCATGAACCGCCTGCCTGACCTTTTACTTCGCGGCGATCTTCAGGTCCGGCACAAGATTCTTCAACACCAGAATGTCACCGATGGCAGAGCAATCCGGCATGGCCACCGTCAGCTCGGTCACCTCGGTCCGGCCGGCGCTGCTGATCAGGGTTTCCCCCAGGAGGTCGCGGCCACAGGTGGCCTCGGTCACTGCCGCCTCGATCACGATGCGGGCATCGCTGTGGCGCGGAAGGGTGAAGACCTCGGCCTGCATCGGCAGCGTCACGCCGGCGTCGCCCAGCAGCGTCAGAAAGCCGCCCGCGCCCGGTTTGCCCGGCGTGGCGGCGGCAATGTGCCCCGGGGTGCCATAGTCGGCCGCACCCTCGAAGGCATGAAGCTGGGAGGCGTCCCGATCCAGCCATTGCACGGCAAAGCGGCGCATCCCGGCCAGGTCGGGCACGGCAATTTCCGCATCCGCCGTCACGCCGTCGCCGAACAGGATCGACACGCGCGCCTCGCGGTCCATCGCGGGCAGCGTCAGGAACAGCGCGCCGGTGGCCGAGGTCTGCGCGGTCACGGCAAGCCCGGCATGGCGCAGCACCACCCGCTCGCCGGCGCGGCAGGGGGCAAGCAGGGTCAGGCCCAGCATGGCGCCGGGCTGCGGCACCAGATCAAGCTGCACCGGACAGGCATCGGCCACCGCGCCCAGCGGCGCGGGCACGCCTTCGTCCTCCGGCAGGGTCAGCGTCACGGGCGGCGCGGCCGCCACGGTCGGCAGCAGGGCCGGTGCGGGCAGGCTGGGGCTGGCGGGCAGGTCCGGCAGGCGGATCTCGGGCTGCGCCTCGCCCGCCAGCGGCGTGATCGCCACCGGCACCGGCTCTTGCACCGCGGCGACCCGCACCGGCCGGTCAGCCCCGCCCTGCATCAGATGCCCGGCCCCAAGGGCCACGGCAAGGGTGGCACTGGCCAAAGCGATCTTGCGTGTCAACTGCATCTCAGCCTCCAAGGTGGACTTCGTTGCCGCAACCCTGCCCGCCAATCGCGGCAGAGGCATGGCGGAACCGGGGAATGTTTCCAGCACCGCGCCTGCGTGACGGGGAAACAGGCCCGCAACGCAAAGGGGGCGGAAGACCCGCCCCCTTTTCCGTCAGCCCGCGGCCGTGGCTGTCAGGCCAGCACGCCGTGGCAATGCTTGAACTTCTTGCCCGACCCGCAGGGGCACAGGTCGTTGCGCGCCGGGGCACCCCAGGTCGCGGGGTCGGCCTCGTCGAACCCCGGCAGCCGCGCGGGAGGGGGTTCGGGGGCGGGCGCCGGTTCCGGCTCGGGTTCCGCCGCAGCGGACGCCGCCGGGGCGGCACCCTGCTGCGCCGTCAGCTGCGCGATCATTGCGTCCTGTTCGGCCTGGCTCAGCGGGCGCACCTGCGCCAGACGCTGCGTCACGTCCTGCCGCATCGAGTTCAGCATCGACTCGAACATCCCGAACGCCTCGGTCTTGTATTCCGACAGCGGGTCGCGCTGGGCATAGCTGCGGAACCCCACGACCGAGCGCAGGTGTTCCAGTGTCAGCAGATGCTCGCGCCACTTGGCGTCGATGATCTGCAGCAGCACCTGCTTTTCGATGTTGCGCATGGTGGCCGACCCGAAAGCCTCCAGCTTTTCGGCCATCAGCCGGTCGCTGGCGGCCCCGATCCGTTCGCGCAGCACCTGCTGGTCAACGCCATCCTCGCGCGCCCAGTCGGCCGCCGGCAGATCCAGCGCCAGCTTTTCGGCGCAGGCCGCATGAAGCCCCTCGACATCCCACTGGTCGGCGTAGGACCGGGCGGGAACGAAGCTGTCCAGCAGGTCGTCGATCACCTGATAGCGCATGTCGCGCGCGATCTCCGACAGATCCTCGGCCTGCATGATGTCCAGCCGCTGGGCAAAGATCGCCTTGCGCTGGTCGTTCATCACGTCGTCGAACTTCAGCAATTGCTTGCGGATGTCGAAGTTGCGGCCCTCGACCTTGGCTTGCGCCTTTTCCAGGCTCTTGTTGACCCAGGGGTGAATTATGGCCTCGCCCTCTTTCATCCCCAGCTTCGACAGCACCTTGTCCAGGCGTTCAGAGCCGAAGATCCGCATCAGGTCGTCTTCCAGGCTCAGGAAGAACGAAGACCGCCCCGGGTCGCCCTGCCGCCCCGAACGGCCGCGCAACTGGTTGTCGATCCGCCGGCTTTCGTGGCGCTCGGTCGCCAGCACGAACAGCCCGCCCGCCTCGATCACCTTGGCCTTGTCGTCGGCATGTTCGGCCTCGATCCGGGCGCGCACCTCGTCGGGATGCACGCTCGGGTCGGCGGCAATCGCCTGCATCACCTTCATCTCGACGTTGCCGCCAAGCTGGATGTCGGTGCCGCGACCGGCCATGTTGGTGGCGATGGTCACCGCGCCGGGCTTCCCGGCATCTGCGACGATCTGCGCTTCCTGTTCATGCTGGCGGGCGTTCAGCACATTGTGCGGCAACCCTTCGGCGGTCAGCAGGCCCGACAGGAATTCCGACTTGTCGATGGATGTGGTGCCGACCAGAATCGGCTGCCCCCTGGAATGGGCCTCTTGAATCGAGGCCACCACGCCTGCGAATTTCTCGCGCGCCGTGCGGTAGACCTGATCATGTTCGTCATGGCGCTTGATCGGCCGGTTGGTCGGCACTTCGACCACGCCCAGCCCGTAGATTTCCATGAACTCCTCGGCCTCGGTGGTGGCCGTGCCGGTCATGCCCGCCAGCTTTTCGTAAAGCCGGAAATAGTTCTGGAAGGTGACGGACGCCAGCGTCACGTTCTCGGGCTGGATCTGCACATTTTCCTTGGCCTCGATCGCCTGATGCAACCCGTCAGACAGCCGCCGCCCGCGCATCATCCGCCCGGTGAACTCGTCGATCAGCATCACCTCGTTGTCGCGCACGATGTATTGCTGATCACGGGTGAACAGCTTGTGCGCCCGCAGCGCCTGCGTCACATGATGCACCAGCGTGGTGCTTTCGGGGTCGTAAAGCGTCTGGCCTTCGGGCAGCAGCCCCACGGCCAGCAGGCGCTGTTCGATGAACTCGTTGCCGTCCTCGGTATAGGTGACGTTGCGGGTCTTTTCGTCCAGCTTGAAATGCTCGGGCCCGAGGTCGGGGATGATCGCGTCAACCTTCTGGTAAAGGTCGCTGCGGTCCTGGCTCGGCCCCGAGATGATCAGCGGCGTGCGCGCCTCGTCGATCAGGATGCTGTCAACCTCGTCCACGATGGCATAGAAATGCCCGCGCTGGTTCATTTCCTCGATGCTGCCCTTCATGTTGTCGCGCAGGTAATCGAAGCCAAGCTCGTTGTTGGTGGCATAGGTGATGTCGGCCCGGTAAGCGGCACGTTTTTCGGCCTCGGGCTGATAGGGGTAAACCACGCCGGTCGTCAGACCAAGCGCGCCATAGACCTTGCCCATCCATTCGGCATCGCGCTTGGCAAGGTAGTCGTTCACCGTGACGACATGCACGCCCTTGCCCGCCAGCGCGTTCAGATAGGCGGGCAGCGTCGCGACCAGGGTCTTGCCCTCGCCCGTCTTCATTTCCGCGATGTTGCCCTGATGCAGGAAGATCCCGCCCTTCAGCTGCACATCGAAGGCCCGCAGGCCAAGCGCGCGGCGCGCCGCCTCGCGGCAGTTGGCAAAGGCCTCCGGCAGCAGGTCGTCAAGGCTTTCGCCACCCTGCGCCCGCGCCATCAGCGCGCGGGTCTTTTCCTTGATTCCGTCATCCGACAGCGCCTGGAATTCCGGCTCCAGCGCGTTGATCCTGGCGACCAGCGGGCGAGCCGATTTGACCTTGCGATCGTTGGGGGTGCCGAACAGTTTCCGTGCAAGCGTTCCGAGACCCAGCATGTTTTCTCCGCCTGGTCGTTCCTGACAAGCCAAGTCTTTCTTGACATGATCGTGTGAGCCTATGGGCTTGCCCGCCTGCGCCGCCTTCCCTAGAAGAACGCTGAAGGTCCGGGCCAACCCTGTCTCACGCGACTCCCGCGATGTAAGGGGCTGGCACGGCATAGTCAACGCCGCGCACGGTCGCGGCCCGTGCAGGAGGTGCCGCAATGGCAAAACTGACAAGATTCTGGCCGACTCTGGCCGTCTGCGCCGCGCTGGCCGCACCCGCTGCCGCCGCCGACCTTGGCGCCGACACCGTGATGGCCACCGTCAACGGCACCGAAATCACGCTGGGCCAGATGATCGTGCTGCGCGACACCCTGCCCGAGCAATACCAGGCCCTGCCCGACGACGTGCTGTTCAAGGGCATTCTGGAACAGATGATCCAGCAGGTCGCCCTGTCGCAGTCGGTCGAGGGCAAGCTGACCAAGCGTGACGAGATCGCGCTGGAAAACGAACGCCGCGGCTACCTGTCGGGCGCGGCCCTGCGCGGCGTCGTCACCGGCGCGGTGACCGACGCGGCGCTGCAGGCCGCCTACGACGCCCGCTTCAAGGATGCGGTGGCCCAGACCGAATACCACGCCGCCCACATCCTCGTCGAAACCGAGGACAAGGCGCGCGACCTCAAGGCGCAGATCGACGGCGGCGCCGACTTTGCCGAGCTTGCAAAGGTCAACTCCTCCGACGGGTCGGCGGCCAATGGCGGCGATCTGGGCTGGTTCGGGCTTGGCATGATGGTCAAGCCGTTCGAGGATGCGGTGGTCGGCATGACCGTCGGTCAGGTCTCCGGCCCGATCCAGACCCAGTTCGGCTGGCATCTGGTCAAGCTCAGCGAAACCCGCATCGCCTCGGCCCCGGCACTGGACGACATGCGCGACGACCTTGCCGCCGAGATCGAGAAGGCCGCCGTCGATGCCCATGTCGCCGCCGTGACCGCCGCCGCCACCATCACCCGCCCCGGTGAAGGGATTGACCCGGCGACGCTCAAGGATCAGACGTTGCTCGACAAGTAATCCACCTGACCCCGGGGGGCAAGAATGGCCAAGACCGACTGGAAAGCCGAAGCGAAGACGCTGAAGAAAAAGCTCAAGCAGGCCCTGGCCGAAGCTGCCGCCCCGGTCGGTGCCGCCGCCGGTGCCGCCCTGACCGCCGCGACCGAGGCGGCGGTGGGCGCGATGGATGCCGCCGTGGTCAAGATCACCGCCAAGCCGGTGTCGCCCCTTGCCCCGGCGGACGGCTTTCCCGACATGCCGCCCATCGCGGGCGTCGCCTTTTCGGCGGTCGAGGCCGGGGTGCGCTACAAGCACCGCAAGGACGTGATGCTGGTGCGGCTCGACCCCGGCACCGTCATCGCCGGGGCCTTCACCCGCTCCACCACCCGCGCCGCCTGCGTGCTCGATTGCCAGGCCAAGCTGGCGACGAAGGTGCCGCCGGGCGCCGGCGCCGCGATCATCGTGAACTCCGGCAACGCCAACGCCTTCACCGGCGCGGCGGGCCAGGCTTCCGTCACCGCCGTGACCGCCGCCGTGGCCGCCGCGCTCGACATGCCCGCCAGCCGCGTCTTCTCCTCCTCCACCGGGGTGATCGGCGAACCCCTGCCGCATGACCGCATCACCGCCGCCGTGCCCGCGCTGGTCGCGGGCCTGCGCAGCGACGCCATCGACATGGCGGCGCAGGCGATGATGACAACCGACACCTTCCCCAAGGGCGCCACCGCCACGATTCAGGGCGAGGGCGGCCCGATCCACATTGCGGGCATCGCCAAGGGCTCGGGCATGATCGCGCCCGACATGGCGACGATGCTGGTCTACATCTTCACCGATGCGAAGATCAGCCAGACCAGCCTGCAGAAGTTCCTGTCGCGCAACATGGACGACACGTTCAACGCGATCACCGTCGACAGCGACACCTCGACCTCCGACGCGCTGATCCTCGCCGCCACCGGCAAGTCGGCGGCAGCCGAGGTCAAGGGCGCCGTCGCCAAGGCGTTCGAGGCCGCCCTGCGCCGCGTGATGAAAGACCTCGCGCATCAGGTGATCCGCGACGGCGAGGGCGCCACCAAGTTCGTCGAGATCCGCGTGACCGGAGCCGCCATCCCCGAGGACGCAACGAAGATCGCCTTCGCCATCGCCAACTCGCCGCTGGTGAAAACCGCCATCGCGGGCGAAGACCCGAACTGGGGCCGCATCGTCGCCGCGATCGGCAAATCCGGCGCAACCGCCGACCGCGACCGCCTGTCGATCCGCTTCGGCGACATCCTTGTGGCCGAAAAGGGCTGGCGCAACCCCGACTACCGCGAGGATGACGGCGCGGCCTACATGCGCCAGCAGGATCTGGTGATCGCTGTCGACATGGGGCTTGGCACGGCCGCCCGCTCGGTCTGGACCTGCGACCTGACCCACCGCTACATCGACATCAACGCCGACTACCGGTCGTGAAGATCCTCCTCGTCTCGGCCGTCGCGCTGATCGACAGCGACGGCCGGGTTCTGCTGGCCCAGCGCCCGGAGGGCAAATCGCTGGCGGGGCTCTGGGAGTTTCCGGGCGGCAAGGTCGAACCCGGCGAATCGCCCGAGGCCGCCCTGATCCGCGAGCTGAAGGAGGAACTGGGCATCGACACCTGGAAAAGCTGTCTTGCCCCCCTGACCTTCGCCAGCCACGGCTACCCTGATTTCCACCTGCTGATGCCGCTTTTCGCCTGCCGCCGCTGGGAGGGTATTGCCCAGCCCCGCGAAGGGCAGCGCCTTGCCTGGGTCAAAGCCCAGAATTTGCGCGACTACCCGATGCCACCTGCGGATGTGCCGCTGATTCCCATCCTTCGCGACTGGTTGTAGGCGCCACAACGCCGATACGTTCATTTGTCGCACGCAAATCGGGCTATACGACGAAAGTTCCAGTTTTTTTTAACATTCTGCAGACTATCCTGACATTATGACAGAATTGCTTTGGGGGAAGCACATGCTGAGGACAATCACGCTGGGAAGCTGTGTTTCGGTGCAGGGGGTCGTCGTCGGGCAACTGGCCGATGGCAAGCTTCTGGTCCGCGTCGACGAAAAGACCTTTGCCGGCTATCCGGTGGCCTCGGCCCGCGCAACCTGATCGCGCGACACGAATGAAAAAAGGCCGGGCGCGATGCCCGGCCTTTCTGTTTCCGTCGACAGATCAGGCCAGCTTGCGCTGGACCTCCTCGCGTTCGAAGATCTCGATCACGTCGCCCGCGCGCACATCGTCGTAACGCTCGAACGCCATGCCGCATTCCTGGCCGGACTGCACTTCCTTCACTTCGTCCTTGAAGCGTTTCAGCGTCTTCAGCGTGCCCTCGTGGATCACGACGCTGTCGCGCAGCAGGCGCACGCCGGCCGACCGGCGGGCGATGCCTTCGGTGACCAGGCAACCCGCGACGTTGCCGATGCCGGTAACCTTGAACACTTCCTTGATGGTCGCGTAACCGATGAAGGTTTCGCGCACTTCCGCCTTCAGCAGGCCCGAGGCCGCCGCCTTCACGTCATCCACCAGGTCATAGATCACGCTGTAATAGCGCACCTCGACACCCTTCTGGTTCGCGGTGGTCCGGGCCGAGGCATTGGCCCGCACGTTGAACCCGATGACCGGCGCGCCAGAGGCTTCGGCCAGCCCGATGTCGGTTTCGGTGATCGCGCCCACACCGTAGTGCAGCACGCGCACGCGCACCTCGTCGTTGCCGATCTTTTCCAGTGCCTGAACGATCGCCTCGGCAGAGCCCTGAACGTCGGCCTTCACCACCAGCGGCAGTTCGGTCACGCTCTGGTCCGCCTTGGCCTTCGCCATCAGCTGTTCCAGCGTGGTCGAGGCGCCCACGGCGGCGCGCTTGTCCTTGGCGGCTTTTTCGCGATAGTCCGCGATCTCGCGCGCCTGCGCTTCGGTTTCCACCACGTTCAGCGTGTCGCCGGCCGACGGCGTGCCCGAAAGGCCCAGAACCTCCACCGGAACCGACGGCCCGGCTTCGTCGATCCGCTCGCCCTGGTCGTTGATCAGGGCGCGCACCTTGCCCCACTGTTCGCCGACCACGAAGATGTCGCCCTTTTTCAGCGTGCCGTTCTGCACCAGAACGGTCGCCACCGGGCCACGACCCACGTCAAGCTTGGCTTCGATCACCGCACCCGAGGCCGACCGCGCCGGGTTGGCGCGCAGATCGAGGATTTCCGCCTGAAGCGCAATCGCCTCCAGCAGCTTGTCCAGCCCCTGCCCGGTCTTGGCCGAAACCTCCACGTCCAGCACGTCGCCGGACATGGCTTCGACCACGACTTCATGTTGCAGCAGGTCGGTGCGGACCTTGGTCGGGTTCGCGTCGTATTTGTCGACCTTGTTGATCGCCACGATCATCGGCACGTTGGCCGCTTTCGCGTGCTTGATCGCCTCGATCGTCTGCGGCATCACGGCATCGTCGGCCGCCACCACCAGAACCACGATATCGGTCACATTCGCACCGCGCGCCCGCATCGAGGTGAAGGCGGCGTGGCCCGGTGTGTCGAGGAAGGTCAGCTTGGCGCCCGAATCGGTCGTCACCTGATAGGCCCCGATATGCTGGGTGATGCCCCCGGCCTCGCCCGAAACGACGCTGGTCTTGCGAATCGCATCCAGCAGCGACGTTTTGCCGTGGTCGACGTGCCCCATGATCGTCACGATCGGCGGGCGCGGCACCAGCACCTCGGCCGAATCGACAACCGAATCGATCACCTGTTCCACGTCGCTGTCCGACACGCGCACCGTGCGGTGACCGGATTCCTCGATCACCAGTTCGGCGGTGTCGGCGTCGATCGCCTGGTTCATCGTGACCATCATGCCCATTTTCATGAGGCTCTTGACCACGTCGGCCGCGCGTTCCGCCATGCGGTTCGCCAGTTCCTGCACCACGATGGTTTCCGGCAGCTGCACGTCGCGCACCTGCTTTTCGGGCTTGCTGAAGCCCATCGCCTTCTGGCGCGCCTTTTCCTGCTTGCGCTTCATCGCGGCAAGGCTGCGCGTGCGCCCGCCTTCGCCGGCCAGCGCGTCGTTCAGGGTCAGCTTGCCGGTGCGGCGCGCATCGTCGGTCTTGGCCTTGGCGTTGCGGTCACGGTCGCCTTCACGCTCGCGCTCGGTCTTGCGCGGGGCAAGGCCGGGCTTGGCGCCAGCCGGGGCGGCGGCGGCGGCGGCGGCGCGCGGCGGCGTCTCCTCGGTCGCAGCCGGAGCAGCGGCCGCGGACCGCGGTGCCGGAGTTTTGCGCGCATCTTCAGCACGTTGCGCGTTGATTTCCGCCTCGGCCTTGGCGCGCGCCTCTTCGGCGGCCTTCACGCGGGCCGCTTCTTCGCGGGCGCGTTCTTCCTTTTCCTTGGCCTCGATCTCGTCACGGCGGCGCTGGCGGTCCTCTTCGCGGACCTTGTCATCGGCGGCACGCTTGATCGCGTCCTCGGCCTCGCGGGCCTTGGCATTGCGCAGCGCCGCCAGACGGCGTTCCATCTCGGCGTCGGAAATGCCCGCCGGGCGTTTCGACGGGTCGCCCAGATGCGATGCCGCGCCCGCTGCCGGGGCACCAGGTGTGCCGGCCTTCGGAACCACGACACGCTTGCGCTTGGTCTCGACCACGACACTCTTGGTCCGGCCGTGGCTGAAGCTCTGCTTCACCTGACCCGACCGAGACCCGCCGCCAAGGCCAAGGGGTTTCTTACCGTCTGTATCGCTCATGCGTCTTTCGTATCCCTTCCGACGGTCTCGCCGTCGACCTGCCCGCTCCCGGCGGCTGCGCCACCCGGATGCTCACGTAATCCAGCGAGCCGTGCCGCTTCCTCTACAACAAGCGTTGTGAGTCCACCAGCCGCAAGCGCGCCGTGTATTGCATGTTCCCGGCCGAATGCCAAACCCAATTCCCGGGCGGTCAGACAGCCGATGAACGTCTCGGGCCCCTCGGGCGGGTGCAGCTTGGTCTTGCCGCGTTCCGACCCGTCGCTGGCCTGAATCAGGATCGCGGCCTGACCCTTGGTCAGCCAGTCCTTCACCTTTTCGAACCCGCCGACCGCATCGCCCGCCTTGCGCGCCAGGCTGATCAGATCGACCACCCGCCGCGCCAGCTGCGTCTCGACCAGATCGGCCAGCCCGGCAGGCACCGTCACGGGCTTTTTCGCCGCACGGGCAAACAGACCCCGGGCGGTCGCCTTTTCAATCGCCTTGCGGTCGGCCACCACATACATCCCGCGTCCCGGCAGGCGGCCCAGCACATCCGGCACCACCTGTCCGTCCGGCCCCAGCCCGAAGCGGATCAATCCCGCCACCGGCTGGCTTTCGCCGGTCACGATGCACCGGCGTTCGGGGTCATCCCGCTTGTCGTCTCTGCCTCCGCGCGTCACGGGCGTCTCCTCCAGGGCCCTTTCAGGCGCCGGCCTCCTCGTCTTCGTCGTCGACTTCGGCGGTTTCGGCTTCCAGTTCGGTCGGGTCCACCCAGCCGAGCATGACCCGCGCGGTCATCACCAAAGTTTGCGCCTCTTCCAGCGACACGTCAAACTTTTCAAGCACGCCCTCGTCCTTGACGCGCTGGCCCTTCACCGTGGTCCAGCCGCCGGCCAGTTCCCAGTCGGCGCAGGTGGCAAAGTCTTCCAGCGTCTTGATGTTGTCCTTGGCCAGCGCCTCCAGCATCTGCGGCGTCAGGCCCTCGAAGTTCACCAGGCTGTCCTCGACGCCCAGCGCGCGGGCGGTTTCCATCGCCTTGATGTTGGCCGCCTCCAGGTTGTCGCGGGCGCGGGCCTGCAACTCGCCCGCGGTGCCCTCGTCGAACCCGTCGATCGACAGCAGTTCTTCCAGATCGACGTAGGCGACTTCCTCCAGATTGGTGAAGCCTTCCGACACCAGCAGTTGCGCCATCATCTCGTCGATATCCAGCGTGTCCATGAACAGCTTGGAGCGTTCGGTGAACTCGGCCTGGCGGCGGGTGGATTCATCGCTTTCGGTCACGATGTCGATGTCCAGCCCGGTCAACTGGCTGGCCAGCCGCACGTTCTGCCCGCGCCGCCCGATGGCCAGCGAAAGCTGCTCGTCCGGAACCACGACCTCGATCTTGCCCGCTTCCTCGTCGATCACCACCTTGGAAACCTCGGCCGGCTGCAACGCGTTCACGAGGAAGGTCGCCTGATCGGCGTTCCACGGAATGATGTCGATCTTTTCGCCCTGCAACTCGTTCACCACGGCCTGCACGCGGCTGCCGCGCATCCCGACGCAGGCGCCGACCGGGTCGATCGAGTTGTCATAGGAAATCACCGCGATCTTGGCGCGGCTGCCGGGGTCACGGGCCACGGCCTTGATCTCGATGATGTTGTCATAGATTTCCGGCACTTCCATCTTGAACAGTTCCGCCATGAACTGCGGATCGGTGCGCGAAAGGAAAACCTGCGGCCCGCGCGCCTCGCGGCGCACATCCTTGATGTAGGCGCGGATGCGGTCGTTCGGGCGATAGCTTTCGCGGCCGATCTTCTCGTTGCGCCGCAAGATCGCCTCGCCGCGCCCGATATCGACGATGATGTTGCCGTATTCCTCGCGCTTGACCATGCCGTTGATGATGGTGCCCTTGCGGTCCTTGAATTCTTCGAACTGGCGGTCGCGCTCGGCCTCGCGCACCTTCTGCAGGATCACCTGCTTGGCGCTTTGCGCGGCGATGCGGCCCAGATCGACCGGCGGCACCTCGTCGATCACCTCGTCGCCCACCTTGGGGTCGGCCAGATGGCTTTTCGCCTGCGCCACGGTCAGTTGCGCATGGTGGTTTTCCAGCGCGTCGTCCTCGACCACCGTGCGGATGCGCGCGAACGTCGCACGCCCCGACTTGCGGTCGATCCGCACCCGGATGTCCAGCTCCGACCCGTAGCGCGACTTGGCGGCCCGGGCGAGCGATTCCTCCATCGCCTGGATCACCAGATCGGGGTCGATCATCTTCTCACGCGCCACCGCTTCGGCGGTTTGCAGCAGTTCCAGCTGGTTGGCAGAGGTAATCGCCATGTCACTCTCCTCGGGAAGCGGTGTTCAGTGTTTCGTTTCGGGGGTTTCGGCCTCGTCGGGCTCGTCCCCTTCGGATGTCTCGATCTCGTCGAACTGGGTCTCGTCAATCACCCCCGACGCCTTGCGCTGGCGCAGCATCTCGGCAATCAGGTCGTCGGTCAGTATCAGCTTGGCATCCGACAGCCAGTCGAACTTCAGCCCGATGGTCACGGTCTCGGCGCCTTCCTCAAGCTCGATCAGCACCTCGTCGCCCTCGACCCCCGCCAGAACGCCCTTGAAGCGGCGGCGGCCGTCGATCAGCTCGGTGGTCTCGATCCGCGCCTCGTAGCCTTCCCACATGCTGAAATCCTTCAGCCGGGTCAGCGGCCGGTCGATGCCGGGGGAGGATACTTCCAGAATATAGTTGTCCTCGACCGGATCTTCCACATCCAGCACCGCCGAAACGGCGGTGGAAATCGTGGCGCAATCCTCGACGATGATGCCGCCGTCGGGCCGGTCGGCCATGATCTGCAAGGTGCGCGTCTTGCCGCCCATCAGCCGGATGCGCACAAGCTCGAACCCCAGCCCTTCGATGGCGGGCGTGACGATCTCGGCCAGACGGCGGTCGATGGCGGTTTTGGCGATAAGGTCGGACATGGGGCTTCCCAAAAACAAAAAACGGGCCAAGCGGCCCGTCGTGCGGATCGGTGCATCCGGGTGTGGACCCCGGACCGCGCTGTTGAAAGACATATACGCAGATCGCGGGCCGATTGCAAGGGTGATGCAGCAGCGGTGCGCCCTTCGGCAGGTTTCCAGGCCGATGCTCGGGCAATTCAAGGCTAACGCAAGGTAAACGGATTAGAAAAGTATAAAATTATCATAATGTTGCACCGATTTTCACGCGTGAAAACGCGTTCAAAACGCGACGACCAGGTTGGTCCGTGCCTCCAGCGTCTGCTCGTCGAACACCCGCACCTCGCCTTCCACCAAGGGGGTCGGCCCTCGACCGCCCGGCGGGGCCAGCCCGAGCCGGACCGACGCGACGCCGTAGGTATCGGAATGTCGGCTTTCGTGGCGCACATCCAGCAGCGCCGATTGAACCCACGTCCGCGCCCGCACCGCCGCGACCCCGAAGCCGGCCGCATAGCTGACCCGGCACGCCCCCCGGCAGCGCCCCTGCCAGACCGCGACCACCTCGCC
The DNA here is from genome assembly GCA_032334235.1 of Paracoccaceae bacterium Fryx2. Taxonomy (NCBI): domain Bacteria; kingdom Pseudomonadati; phylum Pseudomonadota; class Alphaproteobacteria; order Rhodobacterales; family Paracoccaceae; species Paracoccaceae bacterium Fryx2. Next base: position 2,664,825 of record JAVSGI010000005.1, on the reverse strand, counting down.
CGAAACGCTCTGCAGCTCGAAGTCGATCCCGATCGGGTCCGTCAGGATCCCCGACCCCTCCGGCAGCAGGTAATGGGTCTCCCCCGTCCCCAGCCGGACCGTCGTCTTCAGTCCGACAGCCGGAGTCAAATCCTGCATGACCGCAACGGAGAGAGACGTGGCCCGGTCGAGTTCCTTCCGATAGGGCGTTCCCGACGACGGCGACAGGGTTGACCCGTCGATATCGGCCAGCTCGAATCCGCCCGACCCGCTCCGCGAAATTGCCGACGCTGTCCGCGCCTCTCCGACGAATGCATCGGCCGTGCCTTGCAATGCACCCTCGATGAAGAAGCGGTCGGCAACACCCCGGCTGATCGCAACTTCCGGCCTCAGGGTCATTTGGTCGCACGCTGCCAGTCCGTGCGGATTTCGCGGAGAATGGGCGCTGATTTCGCGCGATCGTGGGCACGCGTTTCGCGCCATTCTGGGCAGTCATTTCACGGGATCGTGGGCAGGCTGGCCGACGCTTTCATGGAGTCAGGCTTGAACGATTTGGTCAAGCTTTTTTGTGACGGCGGAGCGCCTGCGCAGGCTTTCACCTGAGAGGGTGAGGCGGTGTGCGTTGTGAACGAGGCGGTCGAGGATGGCATCTGCGAGCGTTGGGTCGCCGATGGCTTCGTGCCACTGGTCAACGGGGAGTTGGCTTGTGACGATGGTGGAAGCGCGGCCGTGGCGGTCTTCGAGGATTTCCAGCAGGTCACGGCGCTCCGGGGCGGTGAGGACGGCGAGGCCCCAATCGTCAATGATCAGCACATCCATGCGGGCGATGGTTTTGAGGATGCGTTCATGGCGGCCATCGCCACGGGCCAGAGCAAGGGCCTCGAACATGCGCGGCGCACGTTGATAGAGGACGGGCCGCCCATCCCGGCACGCCTTGTGGCCAAGGGCGCAGGCGATCCAGCTTTTGCCCAAACCGGTCGGCCCGGTTATCAGCAGGTTCTCGTGCCGGGCGATCCAGCCGCCATCGGCAAGATGCGCCATGACACTGCGGTCAAGACCACGTGGGCTGCGCAGGTCCAGATCCTCGACGCTGGCATCTTGGCGCAGAGCCGCAAACTTGAGCCGGGAGGCCAGTTTCTTGGTGTCGCGCTCTGCAGCCTCGCGGTCGACCAGCAGGCCGAGACGCTCTTCGAACGAGAGGGCGTCGAAGGCGGTTGACCTGCGTTGTTCTTCGAGCGCCGATGCAATGCCGGTCAGGCCGAGCGCCAACAGTCGGTCGTGGGTGGGATGGGTCAGCATTTTAGTCCTTTCTCAATGGTAATAGCTGCCGCCACGAATGTTGGCGTGCTGGAGGGGGGCGACCTCTTCGGAGCCTTCCAGGAAGGCGCGATCGAGGCCGGTCTTGAGGATCGAACGAATGGAGGTGACGGTGCGGGCCCGGATGGTCACACCCCGCTGGCAGGCCGCATCAACGCGCTCCGGCCCATAGGTTTTGACCAAGGCCAGCACACCCAGGCAGGTGCGGAACCCCTGTTCAGGATGGGGGCGGTCAGCCATCACCATCTCGCAAAAGGCGGCGACGGCGGGGCCGGTCTTGGTTGCCTGCGCCAGCATTCTGGCCGGGGTCCATTCGGCAAAGCGACGATGGGCCGATGGCATATGGTCGGCCACGGTGACATGGCTGCGCCGCCCCGGGGTGCGCACGTGGCTCGCAACCCTCTGACCACGATGGAATATCTCGACCGTCTGGCCGCTTGTGCGAACATCGACCTCTTGTTTGATCAGCGCGAAGGGCACGGAATACCATGAGCTGTCGACCTCAACGTGATAGTCGGGTGCCACGCGGGCGCGCTTCCAGCGGGCGAAGACATAAGGTTCGGGCGGTAGGGGCTGAAGATTGGGCCGATCCAAAGTGGCAAACAGATCGGCGCGGCTGGCGCCATAGCCGCGCATCACGCGCATGTTCAACTCGTCCAGCAGCCGCCGGATCGCCACGTTCAACTCGGCCAATGAGAAGAACCGGTGGTTCCGCAGCCGCGCCAGAATCCAGCGTTGTGCCACTTGGACAGCCACTTCCACCTTCGCCTTGTCCCGGGGTTTGCGCGGCCGGGCGGGCAGAACGGCGGTGCCATAATGCGCCGCCATCTCGGCATAGGTCCGGTTCAGCCCCGGATCAAACCGGTCTGCCTTGATCACGGCGGACTTCAGATTGTCCGGAACCACCGCCTTTGGCACGCCGCCCAGAAAGGCGAACATCCGGATATGCGCGAGGATCCAATCTTCCAACCCCTCCGATGCCACCGCCTCGGCATAGGTGTGATTCGATGCCCCCATTGCCGCCACGAACAGCTTCATGGCCCGCGCTTCGCCGGTCGTGGGGTCGATCACGTCGATGGTGTCGCCGGCAAAGTCGACGAACACCTTCTCGCCGCCCACATGTGTCTGGCGCATCGTCGGGCGCACCCGACCCTTCCAAGCCTCGTAATGCGTGCAAAACCAAGTATAGGCAAAACCCCCGGGGTGCGCGGCACGGTATTCTTCCCAGAGCAGCATCCGCGTCACCCCAGGGCGGCGCAACTCGCGGTCAATCTCCGCCCAGTCGGGCACAAGCCGCTCCGCGTCCGGCACCGTGGGCGGGGCTGGAAACAAAAGAAGTTCAAGGCTGTCGTCATCGATCCCCTCCGGCAAGGGCCACGTGAGCCCGGCATGACGCGCCCGTTGGGTGTAGCTTCCGACGCTCCCCTTGCTCAGACCGAGGGAAGCGGCAATGGACCGCTCGCTCAGGCCTTGCCCAAGCTTCAATCGCAAAACATCTCGTATCCGGCGCATGTTCAATCGTCCTGTCGGCATCAAGCCACCCCTTCATTCCTGAAGGCGCAACTATCCTCAATTTGCCGACCAGACCTGCCCGCGATCCCGCGAAATCAGTGCCCAGCTTCACGCGAAATGACTGCCCATGATCCCGTGAAATCGATGCCCACCATCAAGCGAAACACGCAAGTCCGAATAAACAGATGAGAATCGACATGATATTTAGCCCTTGTCGTCCCAATTCAGAATCACCTACTGAGTGCCGCATTTTTGGTGCCAACGTCTATGTCAGGAAAGAAATGACGCGTATAGTGATCAACAGCAATCTTTTTGATGCCCTTGAAGGCATGGGTGCATCTTCCGGCTCGGGTGGCGTGGAGTTTGATTTCGCGGCCGAGGTCGCAGCCATAGACATCAACTCGGAAGACTTGGTCCTGCTGCAACTGTCGTCGTCGCTGATCCGGTTCTCCGCTTTCGGGACGGAGTATGATCCCGAGTCGAACAGGTTCGTAGACGTGAACTACGAAGTGCGCATCAGCGGCAGCGGCATCGGCCCGATTTCGAGTCTGCCACAATTGCAAAGTGCCCTCGACAGGGGCGTAGCGACCGGCACCCTGAACAAGGTTGAACTGCTGCGGGAAGGGGCCGAGATTCTGGAAATCGGCATCCGGACTAACGGATACACCCTGACATCCGGTGCGCAGTCGCTGGTCCTTGAGGGGGCCACGCCCAAGACCCTGGCGGGCGTCTTCGGACTGGGCGACCTGTTCGCAGGCATAGCAAACATCGACGAACTGACCAACAGGGAACGGAACGCCCTGTTCAACAAGCTGGAAAAGATGAGCGTCACCGACGTGACATTCATGGACGGGGCAAAGACGATCTTCGATCTGAAGTTCGGCATATCCGAGGTCAGCCTGGCGGTCGATGGCATCACTATCCGGCTTCAGGGCACGTTCGCGGACAATCTGGGAGATGCCGTTCGGTCGCTGTACAATCTGTCGAACCTTCTCGAGTCTGGCCAGCCGTTCGATCCGGCCCTGGTCGGCGGGCTTGATCTGACGCGGGTGACTGTCGAGGATGCGGCAGGAATCGTTGTGCTGACCGCGACCGACTTCTTTGCGGATGAGCAGGACATTCTGACCGTTGACGGCAGGGCATTCGACGAGATCATTCTTGGCGACAACCCGACATCGGACGCCTATGACGATTTCTGGAATGACCTGCTGGAAAGCCCGTTTAACGGCCCCGGCAATTATCTTCTTGCCGGTCTTTCCGGGAATGACGACCTGTACGCCTCCGGCGGCAATGATTTGCTGCTGGGCGGAAGCGGAAATGATTACCTTGAAGGCGGATATGGCCGCGACACATTGAACGGTGGCGAGGGCACTGATGGTGTGGGCTTTTATTCCTATGACGGCACCGCGCCGAATGTGAAGGTCAATCTTGGCAAGACCGGCCCGCAAAATACCGGTATGGGCATTGATGTTCTGATCAGCATTGAGAACGCGTTTTCCGGTGCCGGTAATGACCGGCTTACCGGGTCCAGTGTGGCGAACCGGCTGTCTGGCAATGGCGGCAACGACATTCTGTCCGGCCTTGGCGGCGACGACTCGCTGCGGGGGGGCACCGGCAATGACAAATTGCTTGGTGGTGCCGGGGCGGATCGACTGGATGGCGGCACAGGTTACGACACACTTACCGGCGGCGCCGGAGCCGATGATTTCATGTTCTTCGACCGCTACAGGGAGTTCGAGAACGTGTTCGGCCATGACAGGATCACCGATTTCTCGGTGGCGGAAGACAGGCTGGTCCTCGACCACCTTTACGGCAAGTTCCTGTCGGCAGAAGAGGTCGTGGACCGGTTTGCCGAAGTGGATGGCACTTCGGTGGTGTTCGATTTCGGGAGCTATGGCTCCATCCGGTTACTGGGCGTTACGACGACCGACGGTCTTGCCGAGTGCATCGCATTCATCTGAACGCCGTGCCCCGGCCAATCGGCCGGGGCAACCGCTCGCGGGGTCACACCCCCCGCAACCCGTCCATCACCCGCACCAGTTGTGACGAGATTCCCGGCTCCGACAGCGCGTGCCCGGCCATCGGAACCAGATGCAGCCTTGCGGCCTGCCAGCCATCGGCCAGTTTCCACGCCGAGACCGGCGGGCAGATCATGTCGAACCGGCCCTGCACGATATCGGCCCCGATATGTGCGATCCGGCCCCGGTTCGCCACGATCCAGCCGTCGCTTTCCAGAAACCCCGCGTGGCGAAAGTAGTGATTCTCCAGCCGGGAGAAAGCGCGCGCGTAGTCGGCCGGCCCCTCGCCCACCCCGCCGTCGCTGGAAACCGAGGCGAGCGCGTTTTCCCAGTTCGCCCAGATCCGCCCCAGCCGGGTTTCCTCCATCAGGTTGCCGGAAAACAGCCGCCGGTGATAGGCCGCGATCAGGTCGCCGCGCTCCGCCTCGGGGATGGGTTCCAGAAACCGCGCCCAAAGCTCGGGAAAGAACGCCCCCGCCCCGCCGCCGTAGAACCACGCAAGCTCTGCCTGCGTCATCAGGAAAACCCCGCGCAGCACCAGATGCACGACGCGTTCGGGGTGCGAGATCGCATAGATCAGCGCCAGCGTCGCCCCCCAGCTGCCGCCGAAAACGATGAAACGCTCCACCCCAAGCGTGCGGCGGATCACCTCGATATCTTCCACCAGATGCCAGGTCGTGTTGGCCACCACGCTGGCATGGGGCCGCGATCGCCCGCAGCCGCGCTGGTCGAACAGGATGACGCGAAACACCTGCGGGTCGAAATAGCGCCGCATCGCCGGGCTGCACCCGCCGCCCGGGCCGCCATGCAAAACAAGAACCGGCACGCCCTCGGGGTTGCCCGCCTGCTCGACATAGATGCGATGCCCATCGCCCATGTCGATCACGCGCTGGTCGAACGGATCGACCGGCGGATAAAGAAACTCTGCTGCGCGCTTTTGGCCTGATCTGTGGTCCATGTTCGTCCTATATAACACCGCAACCCTGCCTTTCCACGGGCCAAACCGCAAGGAGTTCGCCATGAACAGCCAAACCACCATCGACCCGGCAGAAGTTGCCAAGTTCGAGGCCATGGCCGCCGAGTGGTGGAACCCGCACGGCAAGTTCAAGCCGCTGCACCAGATGAACCCGTGCCGGCTGGATTACATCACCACCCAGATCGCCGCCGAGTTCGACCGCGACCTGTCGGCCCCCCACCCCTTCGCCGGGCTGCGGCTGCTGGACATAGGCTGTGGCGGTGGCCTGCTGTCGGAACCGATGGCGCGGCTCGGGGCCGATGTGGTGGGGGCCGACGCCGCGGCGCGCAACATTCCGGTGGCCGAACTGCACGCAAAACAGTCGGGGCTGGCGATCGACTACCGCCACACCTCGGCCGAGGCGCTGGCTGCGGCGGGCGAACAGTTCGACGTGGTGCTGAACATGGAAGTGGTCGAGCATGTCTCGGACCCGCTGGCCTACCTGACCGCCTGCCGGGCGCTGCTGAAACCCGGCGGGCTGATGATCTGCTCGACCCTGAACCGCAATCCGAAAAGCTTTGCCATGGCGATTGTCGGCGCGGAATGGGTGATGCGCTGGCTGCCGAAGGGCACGCATGACTGGCGCAAGTTCATCACCCCGGCCGAACTGGCCGACCTGATCGCCCGCGCGGGCCTGCATCAGGTGGACGCCAAGGGCATGGTGTTCAACCCGGTGACCTGGAGCTGGAGCCTGTCTGCCCGCGACCTGTCGGTGAACTACGTCACCGCCAGCGTGAAGCGGGCCTGACGCCCCGGCGCCGCACCCGTGGGGAAGACAGAGCCTCCGGCGGGGATATTTGGGCAAAGATGAAAGATCGCGCATTCATCTTTGCCCAAATATCCCCGCCGGAGGCCCGGCAGATGCCGCAAGGGCGGCCAGTGGTCAGTTCGTCTCGGACGAGCGCGCCCAGAGGTTGATGTCCTGCTCGGCGGCGATGCTGTCGATCAGGGCCAGTTCTTCGGCCGAAAACTCCAGATTGGCGATCGCGCCGACGCAATCGGTGATCTGCTCGGGTTTCGACGCCCCGATCAGCGCCGAGGTGATGCCGCCGCCGCGCAGCACCCAGGCGATGGCCATCTGGGCCAGCGTCTGACCACGGGCCTGTGCCAGCGCATCCAGTGCCCGGACGCTTTCGATCGCTCGCGGGGTGATGGTTTCGGGGGCCAGCGATTTGCCCTGCGCCGCGCGGCTGCCTGCCGGGATGCCGTTCAGGTATTTCCGCGTCAGGATGCCCTGCGCCAGCGGGGTGAAGGCGATGGAGCCGACCCCAAGCTCGGCCAGCGTTTCCTTCAGCCCGTCCTGTTCCACCCAGCGGTTCAGCAGGTTGTAGCTTGGCTGGTGGATAAGGCAGGGGGTGCCGAGGGCCTTGAGGATCACCACCGCCTCGCGGGTGCGGCGACTGTTGTAGCTGGACAGACCGACGTAGAGCGCCCGTCCCGACCGCACGATGTGGTCGAGCGCGCCCATGGTTTCCTCCAGCGGCGTGTCGGGGTCGAAGCGGTGCGAATAGAAGATGTCGACGTAGTCGAGCCCCATCCGCTTCAGCGACTGGTCGCACGAGGCGATCAGCGACTTGCGCGAGCCCCATTCGCCGTAGGGGCCCGACCACATGTCGTAGCCCGCCTTGGAGCTGATGATCAGCTCGTCGCGCAGCCCCGCGAAATCGGTGCGCAGGATCTCGCCGAACGCGGTTTCGGCGCTGCCGGGCGGCGGGCCGTAGTTGTTGGCAAGGTCGAAATGGGTGATGCCGTGATCGAAGGCGGTCTGGCACAGCGCGCGCTTGGTGGCATGGGGCGTGTCGCCGCCGAAGTTGTGCCAGAGGCCCAGCGACACGGCGGGCAGCTTAAGGCCCGAACGTCCGCAGCGGCGATAGCTCATCCGGCCATAGCGGTCTTCGGCGGGGGTGTAGGTCATGGGTGCCTCCTGTTGGCGCTAACTGAACACAGGAAAATGTTGGGCACAAGTTGCGGGTCTGGGCGTTGTGCGTAAAGGTGCGCAGGAAAGGGGATTTCATGCGGAAACGTGCGCAAGGCATATGGCGATTTTTCATGGCCGTCTGGACGAGGATGCAGACCAGCCACTTCGGCCTGATCTCGGCCGGGGTGGCCTTCTACGCGATCTTCGCGGTCTTCCCCGGCCTGACGGCGACCATCGCGATCTGGAGCCTGGTGTCCGACCCGTCGGTGATTTCAACCTATGTCCAGGTTGCGGACGAGTTCCTGCCTGCGGATGCGGCCATGCTGGTGCATGGGCAGGTGGACGCGCTGCTGTCGACGCCCACGGCACAGCTTGGCTGGGCCACCGCGCTGTCGGTCGGCATCGCGCTTTATTCGGCGCGGGCCGGGATTTCGGCGCTGATCCAGGGCATGGGCGTGGTGCAGCGATCCGATCCGCGCGGCCTGTTGTGGGGCTGGGCGATGGATATCATCCTGACGCTGGCGCTGATCACGGCGATGCTGCTGGCGCTGGCGACCGTGGTGATCGTGCCGCTGATCCTTTCGTTCCTGTCGCTTGGTCCTGTGGGGGTCTGGCTGCTGACCGCATTGCCATGGGTGGCGATGTTCGTGCTGGTGATGACCTGTCTTGGCATCCTTTACCGTTTCGGCCCCAACACGCCGCAGGTGCGCAATGCCTGGATCAGCCCCGGCACGGTGACCGCGGCGCTGGTCTGGGCGCTGGTGTCGATTGCCCTTTCGACCTATCTTGCGAACTTCAACAGCTACAACCGGGTCTATGGCTCGATCGGGGCGGTGATCGCCCTGCTGATGTGGCTGTATCTGAGTGTCTGGTCGGTGCTGCTGGGGGCCGCCGTCAATGCCGAACTGCCCGTTCTCGAACCGTCTGCAGAGCCGGTTGCAGGGCGGGCCTGAGGCGCCCGCCGGTTGGCGGGCACTCCGGGGCGGCCGTCAGACGTAGCGGTTCCACAGGTTTTCCAGCCGTTCCTGCCGCCCAGACCGGGGCTGAGGATTGGTGCCGCGCGCCAGCACATTGGCGGCGATGGCATCCAGGCTGCTGCCCAGCATCGCCTGCGCGTCGGGCGTGTTCCACCCGGCGTAGCGGGCCGCGCGGGCGGATTCCAGATGGCCGTCCTCCAGCGCCCTGGCTGCGGCCTTCAGGGCGCGGGCGCAGGTGTCCATGCCGCCGACATGGGCGAGGATCAGGTCTTCGGGGTCGAGCGACTGGCGGCGGATCTTGGCGTCGAAGTTGGTGCCGCCGGTGGTGTAGCCGCCCGCCCGAAGGATTTCATAGAAGGCGAGCGCCATTTCGGGGGTGTTGTTGGGGAACTGGTCGGTATCCCAGCCGGACTGGTAGTCGTTGCGGTTCATGTCGATCGAGCCGAACAGGCCGAGGCTGGCGGCGGTGGCGATCTCGTGCTCGAAGGAATGCCCGGCCAGGATGGCGTGGCCCTGTTCGATGTTCACCTTGACCTCGTTCTCCAGCCCGAAGCGGCGCAGGAAGCCGTAGACGGTGGACACGTCGTAGTCATACTGGTGCTTGCTGGGTTCCTGCGGTTTCGGCTCGATCAGGATTGCGCCCTTGAAGCCGATCTTGTGCTTGTATTCGACCACCATCTGCAGGAAGCGGCCCATCTGGTTCGCCTCGCGCGTCAGGTCGGTGTTCAAGAGCGTCTCGTAGCCCTCGCGCCCGCCCCACAACACATAGTTGGCGCCGCCGAGCGTCAAGGTGGCATCCATGCAGCTTTTCACCGTGGCGGCGGCATAGGCGAACACCTCGGGGTCGGGGTTGGTGGCCGCCCCCGACATGAAGCGGCGGTGCGAGAACAGGGTGGCGGTGCCCCACAGCAGTTTCGTGCGCGAACCCTCCATCTTCTCGCCGAAGTAGTCGACGATTTCTTCGAGGTTGCGCTTGCTTTCGGCGAAGGTGGCACCCTCTGGCCGGGCGTCGGCATCGTGAAAGCAGAAGAACGGCGCGTTGAGGATGTCGAACATCTCGAAGGCCACGTCGGCCTTCAGCCTCGCAAGCTCCATGGTGTCGCCGAACCACGGACGCTGGAAGGTCTGGCCGCCGAACGGGTCGCCACCGGGCCAGGCAAAGCTGTGCCAGTAGGCGACGGCAAAGCGCAGGTGATCCTCCATCCGCTTGCCCAGCAGCATTTCGTCGGGGTTGTAGTGGCGGAAGGCGAAATCGCCGGTGGCCGCCTCGCCCTGATAGGTGATGGCGGGGATGTCCTTGAAGAAATCGGTCATGGCAGGTTCCTGAGAAGGGTTTGCGCGGCGCGATAACGAGCGTGGCCCGCATCGAAGGCGGCAGAAAGGCTGCGGTCGGGGTCGATGACCCGTGCGATGGGCGGCAGGGTGCAGATTTCGGCACCGGCGCCGGTGGCCGCCATCAGGGCGAGACGCGCGGCCCCGAAGGCGCCGCCAAAGTCGCCGGCTGCGGGCAGCGATACTGGGCAATCCAGCGCGGTCGCGATGGCGGCCAACCAGTAGTCGGACCGCGAGCCGCCGCCGACGGCGATCAGCCGCTCAATTCGGGTGCCGGTGGCGGCCAGCGCGTCGCGGCAGTCGCGGATTGCGAAGGTCACGCCCTCCAGCACGGCGCGGGTGCCCGCGGCGCGGTCGGTGCCATGCTCCAGCCCGAGAAAGGCGCCCCTTATCGCGGCATCGTTCAGCGGCGTGCGCTCGCCGCCGAGGTAGGGCAGGAACAGCGTCCCGGACGGAGCCTGCAAGGTGCCAAGCCCGCCGGTCAGCGCGGCGGCACTCTGGCCCACCAGCCCGGCATACCAGTTCAGCGCATCCGTGGCGGCCAGAATAACCCCCATCTGGTGCCAGGTGCCCGGCAGGGCATGGCAAAACGTATGCACCGCCGTTTCCGGCGCGGGCTGATAGCCGTCATTGGCGGCGAACAGCACGCCAGAGGTGCCAAGCGATACGAACGCCTCGCCCGCCCGCACCACACCGACGCCCACGCCCGAGGCGGCATTGTCGCCGCCCCCCCCCGCGATCACCACGCCGCGCGGCAGGCCCCAGCGCGCTGCCAACTCCGCTCGCAATGTGCCTGACACGGCCGAGCCTTCAACCAGCCGGGGCATATGCGCCCGGTTCATCCCGCAGGCCGCCAGCAGTGCATCCGACCAGTCGCGCGCCCCGGTATCGAGCCAGCTTGTCCCCGCCGCATCCGACATTTCCGCGACATGCTCGCCCGAAAGCCACAGCCGCAGGTAGTCCTTGGGCAGCAGAACCTTGGCAACGCGGCCCCAGACCGCCGGTTCATGCGCCCGAACCCAAAGCAGTTTCGGCGCGGTGAAGCCGGGGAACACGATGTTCCCGGTGATACGGCGGAACTGGGGATCGGCGTCGAGTGTCGCCGCCTCGGCATGGCTGCGGGTGTCGTTCCACAGGATGCAGGGGCGCAGCACCTCGTCCGATGCATCGAGCAGCGTCGCGCCATGCATCTGCCCCGACAGCCCGATGCCCCGCACCTCGCCCAGACCATGGGCCGACAGCGCGTCCAGCACCGCCTCGGCCGCCGCGATCCAGTCGGCGGGCGACTGTTCCGACCAGCCGGCGTGCGGGCGGCTGACGGTCAGCGGCGCTGTGGCCTCGGCCAGCACGCGCTGATCTTCGTCGATCAGGATGCCCTTCAGGCCGGATGTGCCAAGATCAAGACCGATGAACATCACGCGGCCTTTGCCGGTTTCTTGCCCATGATGATCATGCCCAGAATGTCGTCGTCGGTGACCTCGGCCACGTTCACCGTACCGACAAGCTGGCCGTTCTTCATCACGCTGGCCCGGTCGCACAGTTTCATGACGTTGTGGATGTCATGCTCGATCAGAAAGATGCCAAGCCCCTGCCGCTTCAACTCCTGGATCAGTTCGGCCACCATCTGGGTTTCCTGCGGGCCAAGGGCGGCGGTCGGCTCGTCCATGATCAGGATGCGGGCGTTGAAATAGACGGCGCGGGCGATGGCGACCGACTGGCGCTGCCCGCCCGACAGCGCAGACACCGGCACGTTGAACTTGCGGAAGTTCGGGTTCAGCCGCGCCATGATCTTGCGCGTTTCCGCCTCCATCCGGCTGTCATCGACGAAACCCAGCGGTGTCACCAGTTCGCGCCCGAGGAACAGGTTCGAGGCTGCGTCGAGGTTGTCGGCCAACGCCAGCGTCTGGTAGATCGTCTCGACGTTCAGCGCGCGGGCGTCGCGGGGGTTGGCAATCGAAACCTTCTGGCCGGCGATCAGAATCTCGCCGCTGTCGGCCTGATAGGCCCCCGACAGGCATTTGATCAGGGTCGATTTGCCGGCGCCATTGTGGCCCAGCAGCCCGACCACCTCGCCCGCATGAAGATCGACCGTGACGTGATCGACCGCCTTGATGCCGCCGAAGGCGATGGAGATGTCGCGCAGTTCAACCAGCGGAGTGCCTTTGGTCATCTTCTCATCCCCCCGTGCGCTTGCGATACTGAATGTCGATCCAGACGGCGAGCACCAGAACGAGGCCCACCACGATGTTCTGGAACGGGCTGTCCACCCCCACCATCGCCATGCCCGATTGCAGGCTCTGCATGATCAGCGCGCCAAGTATGGCGCCGTAGATCGTGCCGACCCCGCCCGAAAGGGCCGTGCCGCCGATCACCGCGGCGGCGATCACCCTCAACTCGTCAAGGCTGCCGATGTCGTTGGTGTGGTTCTGCAACCGGGCCTGCGCCACGATGGCCGAAAGCGCGCAGAGAAACCCCATCAGCGCGAAGACCTTGACGGTCAGCGCGCGAGTGTTGATGCCTGAAAGTTCTGCTGCATCCGGGTTGCCGCCGGTGGCGAAGATGTAGCGGCCAAGCCGGGTGCGGCGGGCAAGGATGGTCATGCCGATGGCGAGCACGATCAGGATCAGGACCGAGATCGGCAGGCCGAAGCCTTCGGTATAGCCTTCGGGCATCACCTCGCCCCGCGCCTCGAACATGCGGCGCAGGCGGGCGGCGGGCACCTGATAGGCGTTCAGGATCGCCACGAAGCCGAGGATCGCCCCGCAGGCAATCGCCGCCATGGTGATCTCGGCCCACATCGGTTTCACCGGAAAACCGTGGGCCTGCTTGGCCTTGCGGCCGCGAAGCAGCGCCCAGACGGTGGCAACGCAGGCCAAACCCGCCACGGCCCAGGACAGCGGCGCGCCCAGCGTGCCCTCCGACCCGCCGAACAGCAGGAACGTCTGATCGAGCGGCCCCAGCGTCCGCCCCGAGGTCAGATACCAGCCGACATTGCGCCAGACCAGCAACCCTCCCAGCGTGACGATGAAGGACGGGATGCGCTGATAGCCGATCAGCCAGCCGTTGAACGCGCCGACCAGCGTGCCGGTCGCCAGCCCTGCCACCATTGCGACCGGGGCGACCAGCGGGTTGCCGAAGCCAAGCCCCAGCGCGGTCGGCAGGATCCACACCTGCATCAGCCCCATCACCGCCGAACACAGCGCCAGCAGCGCGCCCACCGACAGGTCGATGTGGCGGGTGACGATCACGAACACCATGCCGGTGGCCATGATCGCGACCGAGACGGTCTGGATCGTCAGGTTGAAGATGTTGCGCGCCGAGAGGAACCGGCCATCGGTCACGAAGAAGAAAACGGCGCAGATCAGGGCAAAGGCCGCGATCATCCCCAGGAGCCGCGTGTCGATTTCAAGCTGCTGCAGCAGGCTGCGCCGGGGTTCGGTCTGGGGGGAATGGGTTGCCGCCTGGGTCATGGGATTTCCTTTGTGGAAACGGGCCGCATCGGCGGCGCGGCGTGAAGGGTGGCCCCGGCGGGAACGCCGGGGCAGCCGTTCAGAGGGTCGCGGTCGCGATCAGTTGCAGGGGGCGGGGCCTGCGGTCACGCCCTGGCAGAGCGCATCCTTGGTGATCCAGCCCGCATCGACCACGGCGGCCAGATTGTCCTTGGTGATCGGCATCGGGGCGAGGAACACGGCGTTCATCTCGTTGCCGCCGGGGGTGGTGAACTTCTGCGCGTTCGGGATCGCGTCCATCGCGGTGCCGCCTGCCAGCGCCACGGCAATCTCGGCCGCCGCCTTGCCAAGCTCGCGCGCGTCCTTCCAGACCGAAACGGTCTGGGTGCCGGCCGCAACCCGGTTCAGCGCGGCATGGTCGCCGTCCTGCCCCGAGACCGGAATCACCATGCCCTGCGCCGTCAGCGCCGCCACGGCGCCGCCCGCGGTGCCGTCGTTCGACGCTACGACCGCATCGACCTTGTTGGCATTCTCGGTCAGGATCTGTTCCATGTTGCGCTGGGCGTTGGCGGGCAGCCAGCCGTCGGTGTAAGCCTCGCCCACGATGGTGATGTCGCCCGCGTCAATGGCGGCCTGAAGCACTTCCTGCTGGCCACCCCGCAGGAAATCTGCGTTGGGATCGGTGTTCGAGCCCTTGATCATCACATAGTTGCCCTTCGGCGCGGCGGCGAGAACGGCACGGGCCTGCATCCGGCCGACCTCGACGTTGTCGAAGGTCAGGTAAAAGGCGCGCGGGTCTTCGATAAGGCGGTCATAGGCCACGACGGGAATGCCCTCGTCGGCCGCGGCCTGAACGGCGGGCACCACGGCTGCGGTGTCCTGCCCGAGGATGATCAGCGCATCGACGCCCTGGGCGATCAGCGATTCGATGTCGGACAGTTGCTTGGCCGAGGACGACTGCGCATCGGCCGAAACGTAGGACGCACCGGCGGCTTCCAGCGCGGTCTTGATCGCGGCTTCGTCGGTCTTCCAGCGCTCTTCCTGGAAGTTGGACCAGCTTACGCCGACCGTCAGACCCTGGGCCAGTGCGGCCGAAGAAAAGCCGGTCACGGCAATGACGGCGGCCAGAATGGATTTACGCATGTCTATCCTCCCTATGGATGCGGCCTGCGACGGCCGGTCCGACAGATTCGTCGGCACGCCGCGAAACCTGCCGCTAATAATTTCAGTTGTCAAAATAAAAATGGTGCGGCAAGTTGGAAAAGCCCGGAAATGCAGCCGGTTCATGCTGCTTTGCAGCATTTTCCGGGCAGCGTTCGCCTGAACTGTGGAGTTTTTTGTTTGCGCACCAAAGAAATGATGCCGCAGCTGCCAAAGGAAGTCTCGTCCGTGGCGGCACGGGGCTGCGGGCCGCTGATTCCGCCGCTGTCGGATACCCTGCGCCCGATGCGGCAGCAGGTGTTCGAGAGGGTGCGTGCGGCGGGGCTGATCGCCCGGGTGCAGGTGGCAAAGGATCTGGGCGTCTCGCCGGCGTCTGTCACCACCATCACATCCGAACTGATCGAGGCCGGGCTGATCGAGGAGGTCGCGGTGCCGCGCGACAGCGACGCCGGGCGCGGACGGCCTGCCGTGGCGCTGGGGGTGCGGGCGGCGGCCTACCGCGTGGCCGGGATGAAGCTGTCGGACCGCGAGCATACCGCGGTGATCGTCGATTTCGCGGGCAACCTGATCGCCGACGACACCATTCCGCGCCGCCCCGGGGCGATGGATCTGGCGACGCTGCTGGAATCGACGGAAACCCTGCTGAACCGGGTCTGCGCCAAGGCGGGGATGCCCCGGGCGGACCTGTCGGCGGTGGGGCTGGGCGTGCCGGGCTTTGTCGATTGCGCCAGCGGCACCGTGCTGTGGTCGCCAGTGCTGCATGAACGCGGCGTCAAACTGGCCGACGCCGCCTCGGCCCGGCTATGCCTGCCGGTGCAGATCGACAACGACGCCAATCTGGTAACGCTGGCCGAGCTGTGGTTCGGCGCCGGGCGGGCGCTGTCGGATTTCGCGGTGGTGACCATCGAGCATGGCGTGGGGATGGGCTTCGTGCTGAACCACCGCATCTATCGCGGCGCGCGGGGTCTGGGGATGGAGCTGGGCCACACAAAGGTGCAACTCGACGGCGCGCTTTGCCGCTGCGGCCAGCGCGGGTGCCTGGAGGCCTATGTCGCCGACTATGCCCTGGCGCGCGAGGCGACCACGGCGCTGAACTGGAACCACAAGGAAGGCCAGTCGATCGCCGTGCTGCTGGAAAGCCTTTACGACCACGCCAAGGCGGGCAACACCGCCGCGCGGTCGATCTTCCGCCGGGCTGGGCGCTATCTGGCGGTGGGGCTGGCCAATGTGGTCAACCTGTTCGACCCGGCGCTGATCATCCTGTCGGGCGAACGGATGCGCTACGACTACCTCTATGCCGCCGAAACCCTGGCCGAGATGGAGAACCTGGCCATCGTCACCGGCCGCCCGCGCCCGCCGATCGAGATCCACGCCTGGGGCGACCTTCTGTGGGCGCACGGGGCGGCGGCGCTGGCGCTTTCCGCGATCAGCGAGGGGCTGCTGTCGCCCGGGCGGGACATTGCGGCACAATAGCACCACAGCACACGCGCATTTGTGCGCGCCTGCCGTGCGGCGCATTGCCCCGGTATGGACAA
Source organism: Paracoccaceae bacterium Fryx2 (assembly GCA_032334235.1). Classification (NCBI taxonomy): domain Bacteria; kingdom Pseudomonadati; phylum Pseudomonadota; class Alphaproteobacteria; order Rhodobacterales; family Paracoccaceae; species Paracoccaceae bacterium Fryx2. Next base: position 2,648,612 of record JAVSGI010000005.1, on the reverse strand, counting down.
CCTGCAATAGTTTGGAAAACGTTGGGGGCTGGGGGTTCGAGTGGCCGTTTTCCGTCTGAGGACCGCGTGCGGCCTGATGGTCGGCCTGGGCGTCGGCCTGATGGCTGGGCCTTCCGCTTACGCCTTTGAATCATTCGAGTTTCGCGCGCCCGGTGCCGATGCGGCTTTGCTGGCCGATCTGCGGTCGGCCTCGCTTCTGGTGGCCGCGCAAAGCGAGAAGGTCAGCGATCCTCAGGATCTTTTCGCCGCGGCACTGGCCGAGTATGGCCGCCTTGTGGGGGCACTTTATGCCGCCGGGCACTATTCGCCGGTGGTTCGCGTGCTGGTCGACGGGCGCGAGGCGGCAGGCATCCCGCCGCTGGATGCGCCCAAGACCATCCGGCAGATCATCGTCGAGGTGCAGCCCGGCCCGGCATTCGCCTTTTCCCGCGCCCGCGTCGCACCGCTGACCCCCGACACCGCGCTGCCCGACGGCTTTGTGGTCGGCGGGGTGGCGCGGTCGGGGCTGATCAAGGATGCGGTGGCGGCCGGGGTGGACGGCTGGCGCGAGGCGGGTCACGCCAAGGCCGCGCCCGGCGCGCAGTCGTTGACCGCCGATCACCGCAACGCCACGCTTTCCGCCGAGGTGGCGCTGACCCCCGGCCCTCGGCTGCGGTTCGGCCCGCTGACCGTCACCGGCCAGCAACGGATGCGCGAAGCCCGCGTCCGCGCCATCGCGGGCCTGCCCGAAGGCGAGGCGTTCAGCCCGAGAGATCTGGCCCGCAGCGCCGAACGGCTGCGCCGCACCGGGGTGTTCCGTTCGGTCACGCTGACCGAGGACGAGAACATCACCCGCCCCGACCTTCTGGGCATCACCGCCACCGTGGTCGAGGACAAGCGCCGCCGCTACAGCTTCGGGGCCGAACTGGCGACGCTTGACGGGCTGTCGGTGACCGGATCGTGGCTGCACCGCAACCTGCTGGGCGGGGCCGAACGTCTGGAGATCAAGGGCAACGTCGCCAACATCGGCGCACAGGAAAGCGGCGAGGACTACGCACTGGGTCTGACGCTGTCGCGCCCGGCCACCTTCACCGCCGACACGACGCTGGGCTTCCATGTCGAGGTCGCGCATCTGGACGAGGCCGACTATCTGGCCGACGTGGCCGGAATCGGCATGACGCTGAGCCATTTCTTCACCGACACGCTGACAGGCACGGCGGGGCTGGAATACAGCATCTCCGGGGTCGACGACCTTACCGGCGACTACACCTACCGCAACCTGTCGCTGCCGCTTGGCGCGATCTGGGACACGCGCGATGTCAAGCTCGACGCGCACAAGGGCATTTTCGTCGAAGCCGAGGTCATGCCCTTCCAGGGGTTCGGCACGACCGATTCCGGGGTGCGGATGAAGCTGGATGCCCGCGCCTACCGCAGCTTCGGGTCAGAGCGCCCGGTGGTGTTCGCAGGCCGGGTGCAGGCCGGGGCGGTGCTGGGGTCAAGCCTGCTGGGCACGCCGCGCGACTACCTGTTCTACTCGGGCGGCGGCGGCACGGTGCGGGGCCAGCCCTACCAGTCGCTGGGCGTCAACGTGCTGCGCGCCGATTTCAAGATCGGCGGCACGGCGTTCCTGGGCGCCTCGGCCGAGGTGCGCGCCAAGGTCACCGACAAGATCGGCATCGTCGGCTTTGTCGATGCGGGGCACGTCGGCGCGCTGGATTTCTTTGACGATCTGGGCGGTTTTCACGCCGGGGCCGGGCTGGGCGTGCGCTATGACACCGGGTTTGGCCCGATCAGGGTCGATCTGGCGGGGCCGGTGGCGGGCGATACCGGCAAAGGCGTGCAACTTTACGTCGGCATAGGACAATCCTTCTGATGCGGTGGCTACTTACCCTACTGGCCCTGATGCTGCTGCCCTTTGCGGCGCAGGCGCAGGATGACCGCGGATACCTTACGGCCTTGCTGGAGGACAACCTGTCCGGCGCGGGGCGTCAGGTCATCATCACCGGCTTTGCGGGCGCGCTGTCGTCCCGCGCCACGATCGAAGAACTGACGATTGCCGATGCCACCGGCGTCTGGCTGACCCTGCGCGGGGTGTCGCTTGACTGGAGCCGTGCCGCGCTGCTGCGGGGGCAGGTTCTGGTCAACGAACTGACGGCTGAGGAGATCATCGTGGCACGCGCGCCCGATGGCGGCGAAGAGGGCCTGCCCTCGCCCGAGGCGCGCGGCTTTGCGCTGCCCGACCTGCCGGTGTCTGTGGATATCGGGCAGATCGCGGCAGAGCGGGTGGTGCTGGGCGAAACCCTGCTGGGTCAGCCGGTCGAGGGCCGGGTGACGGCGGCGATGCAGCTTTCGGGCGGCGAGGGCACCGCCACCCTGACACTGGAACGGACGGACGACGGGCCGGAGGGCAGGTTTGTCCTGAACGCGGGTTACGCCAACGAAACCCGGCAACTGGTGCTGGACCTGGAGGCTGCCGAGGGTGTCGGCGGTCTGGCCACCACGCTGCTGGGCCTGCCGGGCGCGCCGGCCGTGGCGCTGACGTTGAAGGGCGATGGCCCGCTGGAGTCGTTTGCCGCCAACATCGCGCTGGCCTCGAACGGCACCGACCGGCTGGCGGGCACCGTCACCCTGACCGGCGATGGCGCGGGTGCCCTGGGCTTCCGCGCCGACATTGGCGGCAACATGGCACCGCTGTTCCTGCCGGAATACGCGACCTTCTTCGGGCCGGACGTGACGCTGGCCGTGGCCGGCAGCCGGGCGGCCGATGGCGCGCTGGACCTGCAGACGCTGCGCCTTGCCACCCGCGCCATGCAGCTGCAGGGCGCGCTGCGGCTGGCCTCGGACGGGTTGCCCCAAAGCTTTGCCCTGACCGGCACGCTGGGGCTGGCCGAGGGGGGGGAGGTGCTGCTGCCCCTGACCACGGACGTGGAAACCCGGGTGCAATCTGCCGATCTGGCGCTGGATTTCGATGCATCCAAGGGTGACGCCTGGCAGGGCAGCGTGGCGGTGCTGGGCCTCAACCGCGCCGACTTCAGTGCCGACGTGGTGCAGATAGAGGCCGCCGGCCGGATCACCCGTTCGCCCATGATGGCGGTGACGGCGGCGCTGGAGTTTGCTGCCAGCGGGCTGGTTCCGGCCGATCCGGCCACCGCGCAGGCGCTGGGCGATGCGATCACCGGCAAGGCGAACCTCGGCTGGCAACAGGGGCAGGGCACGGTCGATCTGTCGGACCTGACGCTTCTGGGCAGCGGTTACGGGCTGACCGCAGATGCCCGGATCGACGGTTTGTCCAGCGGGCTTGCGGTCACCGGCACTGCGCAGGCACGGTTTGACGATCTCTCGCGCGCCTCCGGTCTGGCCGGGCGGGCGCTGGCGGGCAAGGGCCAGATCGACCTTTCGGGCAAAGCCGCGCTGCTGGCAGGCAGCTTCGACATCGAGACGGTGATCAGCGGCACCGATCTTTCCTTCAGCCAGCCCGAGCTTGACCGCCTGCTGCAAGGCACGTCGCGCATCGCCGCGTCGATCCTGCGCGACACGCAGGGCACCCTGTTGCGCAGCCTGAACATCACCGCGGCCAGCCTGACCGCAACCGGCAGCGGCCGGATCGCCAGCGACGGCAGCGACGTGACCGCCGATCTGGCCTTTGCCGACCTTTCGGTGCTGGGCGCGGCCTACCGGGGCAGCCTGACAGGGCAGGCCCGCTTCATCGGCACGCCCGAGGCCGGTACCGTGACGCTGGATGCGCGCGGCGACGGGCTGGCCATGGGTCAGCCGCAGGTCGATGCGCTGCTGCGCGGCCCGTCGCAGGTGGTGCTGGAGGCGGCGATTGCCGACGGCACGGTGGACCTGCGCTCGCTGGTGGTCACGGCGGCAACACTGAAGGCCAATGCCCGCGGCGCGCTGGCGCCCTCGGGCAGCGACGTGACCGCCGATCTGGCGTTCAGCGATCTTGCGGCGCTGGGCGGCGGCTATCGCGGCGCGCTGAGCGGGCAGGCCCGTTTCGTCGGCACGCCCGAGGACGGCAGCCTGACGCTGAACGCCACCGGCACCGGCCTTGCCGTCGGGCAGGCGCAGGCCGACCGGCTACTGCGGGGCGAAAGCCGGCTGGCGGTCGCGGTCGACATTGCCGATGGCCGGATCAGGATACGCAACGCCAGCCTTGCCAACCCGGCCCTGACCGCAGAGGTGCAGGGCATCGTCAGCGGCGACCGGCGCGAGGTGACGCTTTCGGCGCGGCTTGCCGATCTGGGGCTGGTTCTGGAAGATTTTCCCGGCGTGCTGACGGTGACCGGCACGGCGGTCGAGGATGCGCAGGGCTACCAGGTCGATCTGCGCGGCACCGGGCCGGGGCAGATTGCGGCGACCGTGGCCGGGCGCGTGTCTCAGGATCTGGCGCAGGCGGACCTTGCGATTCAGGGCACCGCGCAGGCGGCGCTCGCCAATGCCTTCATCGAGCCGCGCGCCGTTTCCGGGCCGCTGCGCTTCGACCTGCGGCTGGACGGGCCGCTGGCGCTGGCATCGCTTTCGGGGCCGGTGACACTGTCGGGCGGCCGGGTCACCGACGCGGGGCGGAACATCGCGCTGGAACGGGTCGAGGCGCGGGCCGATCTGGCGGGCGGGCGGGCGCAGATTTCCGCCACCAGCGCGGTCGATGCGGGCGGCGGCCTGGATATGGCCGGCAGCATCGGGCTGACCGCCCCCTATGACGCCGATCTGACGGTGACGTTGGGCCGCGCGGTGCTGAAAGACCCCGCACTGTTCGAAACCCTTGCGAATGGCGCGGTGACCCTGCGCGGCGCGCTGGCCGGCGGGGCCGTCATCGCCGGACAGATCACGCTGACCGAAACCGAATTGCGCATCCCGTCCACCGGGCTGGGTGGCGTCGGCGCCCTGCCGGGGCTGGACCACGTCGGTGAACCGGCTGCGGTGCGCGCGACCCGCGTGCGGGCCGGGCTGCTGGGCGAGAATGGCGAGCAAACCGGCAGCGTCAGCCGTCGGCCATACCCGCTGAATCTGGTGATCCTGGCGCCGAACCGGGTGTTCATCCGCGGTCGCGGGCTGGATGCGGAACTCGGCGGCGAATTGCGGCTGGGCGGCACCACCGCCGCGGTGGTCCCCAGCGGCGCGTTCGACCTGATCCGTGGCCGGCTCGACATCCTGGGCAAGCGGCTCGACCTGACGCAGGCGCGGCTGCAGCTTGAAGGCGATTTCGTTCCCTACGTTCAGATTGCCGCTTCCAATGAAAGCGACGGCATAACCAGTTCGGTGCTGCTCACCGGCCCTGCGAACGAGCCTGTGGTCAGCTTTGCCTCCAGCCCGCCGCTGCCCGAAGAAGAGGTGCTGGCGCGGCTGCTGTTCGGGCGTGCGCTGAACTCGCTGTCGCCGTTTCAGGCGGCGCAGCTTGCCGGGGCGGTCGCCAACCTGGCAGGTCGCGGCGGCGAGGGGATCGTGGGCAAGTTGCGTCAGGGCTTCGGGCTGGACGATCTGGATCTTATGACCGACGAAAACGGCGGGGCCTCGGTCAGGGCCGGACGCTACCTGTCGAAAAACCTCTATACCGAAATCATCGTCGATCAGCAGGGCAAGAGCGAGATAAACCTGAATCTGGATGTCACCCGGTCAGTCACCGTGCGCGGCAGCGCCGGAAGCGACGGCAACACCGGCATCGGAGTCTATCTGGAAAAGAACTACTGATAGGCAGGGCACAAATGCAATGACGGGCCCCGAAGGACCCGTCATTGAAGCTCACGCCGCGCGTTGATCAGGACGGCAGGGCGGTCGTCGTGGTCGTGGTCGTCGTGCCGTCGTCGTTCAGGATCGTCACGATCAGCAGGGTGCCGATCACGACGATACCGATGATCACGCCAACCGACAGACCACCGGCGCCGCCAACGAGGCTGGCGAGTTGGGGCGGAAGGCTGGTGCCGGTCGCGCCACTTTCAGCAACCTGCGCGTAAGCACTGGTCGACATGGCAGTTGCGAGCGCAGCGGCGGACGCAATGGCAAAGACTTTTTTCATGGCTGGAACCCCAATTTTGAAACCTAGATTTTGGTATAACTCACGGACCCCCTTCAGGCAACATTCTTTGCGCCCGAACCCGTTGCGGCGATTCACTGCGTGAAACTGGTCACTCTATCAGCCGTTCAAGGAACAGATGCCCGATTTCTGGACCAAGCCACTGCCTTGAAACCCACATCGCCCGATCCGAAGCGCCCTGCCAGTAGTCGTTGGCGAACGTTCCGGCCGGCCCCTCGCAGGTTTCAACCAGATGCCGCGTCGCGTGGCCGCGATCGAGAATCACGACCGTTTCCGGCCCTTTGTCGATGATCCGGCAGGTGTAGGCCTGCTTCACGATATGGTTGGACCCGTCAAGCACGCTGTGGATGCGGGTGTATGACCCGGTGGTGACCCGCGTCGAAAGGCGGGCGAACAGGCCCGGCGCTTCGACCGCAAAAAGGTCGTGACCCAGGCCGCGGGTGGCATCAATCACGCCGGCGCGCATCGCCAGGCTGACATTGTCGGGGCTGAACCAGATCCGGTGCCCTTCCTTCTCCTGCGCGACATAGAGCAGCGAAAAGGTGTTGGTCTTTTCGATCCTGACCCGCGTCAGCGGCGCGCTGATCCCGGCCAGTTGATCCCGCGTGACAGTCAGCGCGGTGGAGGTGGCCGCCCTGGCCTTGACTGCCTTGCGCGCCAACGCCTGATCGCGCACGATGTTCGAGAACTGGACCATGCTGCCGACGCTCTGCTTGTCGTTGGTGCAGGCCGTAAGCGCCAGCAACCCTGCCAGGGCAAGCCCCAAGATCGGTTTCATCGCCAGAACCTCCCCCACTGCGCTTCATAGGTGTGCGCGTCCTGACCCCGGACCCGGTCGAACAACCGGTCACGCACATCCACCCGAGCCCCGCCATCGCGGGTCACCGGGCGAAGGGTCGTGTTGTAGGTGGTCTGGCTGGGCTGGCCTGTCAGCCAGGTCAGCGGAACAGTGACACGGATGCCCTTGTCGAACGAGCCTTCGCCGAAATCGTCGAACGACATGTCGGTCAGCGTGGCAAAGGCACCGACACGCCAGCCATTGTCGAATCTGCGGTCAAGAGACACGGTGGAGCCCCAGTCGCCGGCCAGGTAGCGGCCCACATCCACCTGAGCGGTGTAGCCGCGCCCCATGTCGTAATAGGCCGAGGCATGGCCGGTCGCGACGCCGTAATCCAGCAGGCCGAACATCATGTCATAGTCCCGGCTGCGCACATAGTTGACCTCGACCCCCAGCGCGAGCCGACTGTCCACCGGCTTCCACAGCAGCTCGCCCGACACACCGGCATACATCGGTTCAAGGTAGCCGACCGTGGCGCGGGCGTAGAGATTCTCGCCGGGGCGGAAGAACCTGGTCAGCGTAAGGTGCTCGATCCCCGGATCGCCCTCGCGGTCGTAACAGGCGTAGTCGGTCCGCACATTGGGTGGATGGGCATCCCTCGCCGGATTGCAGGCGCCCCTGCCCGGCACCCTGTCGTCAATGTCGCCGAACCCGGGCTTGCGGATCGAACCCGCCAGCACAAGCCCCGGCTGAATTTCCAGACTGCCCCTCGCCCGCAGGCCGACCTCGTAGCGCAAGGGTTGCTTCGGATCGAAATAGCTGGTCCGCGCGTAGGGGCCGATCGACCAGATGAACTTCGGATACAGCCCTTCGGCGGGCGGCACGGCGGGCAGGCCGCCCGCATCCTCGACACGGGTTGCGGCCCACATCGCTGCGGTTGCATCCGGTGCGGTTTCCAGCCGTTCGAGGTCGGACCGGCGCACCGTCACCGCAACGGTCGGCTGGCCGTCCACCACCGGAACCAGCCGGAACGTCTCAATCGTGGCGGGCATCTTGGTCGCCAGCGCCCGCGCCGCACGGCCGATGGCGTTCGGGCGCACATCGAACTGCTTGTCGCGGAAGCGCAATTCGGCGGTGGTTTCGCTAACGGTCAGCGACTCGACCACCAGCCCGTCAAGCGCCAGTTGCCGCTCCATGTTCCGCGTCAGGATCTGCGGCGCGTCGGCCTGCGTCACCCAGTCGTTCGACCAGGCCTCGGGTGCGGCGGCGCGCGACGGGCGCGGCGCAACCGGATTTGGCGCGGGGTAACGATAGGGCGTCATCGCCTCGTTCGGTCGGGCCGAGAAAGACGCCGAAAGCCCCAGCTCAGACCCGTAAAGGGCGTAGGCGCCCAGACGCAGGCGTTTCGACGCCTGATATTCGACACCGAAGTTGAAAGGCGACTGGCGGTCGAACACCGCCCTGGTGCCGGATTCAAGGGTGTAGTCGTCGGACGAATACTCGACCTTGAAGCCGAGCCTGTCGGTTGCCTGCCATTCGATCCCGGCAAAGGGGGCCGCCCGCCCGCGGAACCACTGGTCGAAGTTCGGCTTGCCGCCACCTCCGAAATCCGGCTTTGGCCGGCCTCCGAAGGGCGACCCGATGTCGCCGTAGCTGCCAAGCCTGCCCCAGCCAAGACCGGCCGTGACCTTCAGGTTCGGCCCGAAGGTCTTGGTCGCCGCCAGATACTCGCCGGCATAGATCCCGGTGCCCACGAAATCCTGCAGGCCGACCGAGACGGAGGGCAGCCATTGCCCCTCGTCCAGCAGCCGGTAGCGCAGATCGAAGCTGCGGTCGTAGTAATCGACGAACCCGGCATAGTTCAGATCCTTGACGCCGGAATAGCGGAAGCTGCCCGACAGCCGCGGCGTGATCTGGAAGCTGAGCGTCATGCGGTTGATGCCGGCAAAGGAGGACACCGTTGCCGTCACCTCGCCATCCGTCATCGATTCGCCCGATGGCATGTCGATCAGGCCGGCCGTGCCCAGAAGATTCGCCGTGGGTGTGGTTTCCGCTGCGGCAGCAGATGCGACCAGCAGGGCGACCGCGGCCGTTGCTGCCGGAATCCGGCCGGAGGACAATCTGAAGATCCGGGACATGGCCACCTCGTGAGTTCGGGTCACCATACGGGCGCCGACTGGGGGGAACAATTCTTTTCAACCTTCATCGGCACAGGCGCGCCGGCTATTGCGCAGCCGCAACCTTTTCGGGCCGCTGGTAGCCCTCGACCCAGTCGTGGACCACGGCGCAGGCGGCTGCGGCATCGCCCACGGCAATGGCCGAGCGCAGCGCCCGCAGCGCAGAGGCCATCTCCAGTTCCGACAGGCTGCTTTCCTGCGCCCGCAGGATCTTGGAATGCGGTGTGGTCAGCAGGCCCTTGCCGATCAGCAGCTCCTCATGCAGCTTTTCGCCGGGGCGCAGGCCGATCACCTGAATCTCGATGTCCCCGTCGGGGTTGGCGGCATCGCGCACGGTGTAGTTCGCGGCATGGATCATCTGTTCGGCCAGATCGCGGATCTTCACCGCCTTGCCCATGTCGAGCACGAAGACATCGCCCCCGCGCGGGCCGCCCGCATGGGCAAACGATCCGGCCAGCAGCACCAGACGGGCAGCCTCGGAAATCGTCATGAAGTAGCGCGTCACATCCTCATGCGTCAGCGTCACGGGGCCGCCGCGGGCGATCTGGTCCTTGAACAGCGGGATCACCGACCCCGAAGACCCCAGCACGTTGCCGAACCGCACCATGGAAAACACCGTGTTGCGCGACCGCTTCGCCAGATCCTGCACCACCAGTTCCGCCAGCCGCTTCGACGCGCCCATGATGTTGGTCGGCCGCACCGCCTTGTCGGTGGAAATCAGGATGAACCGTTCCACCCCGCATTCATCCGCCGCACCGGCCAGCGTCTTGGTGCCCAGCACGTTGTTGGCCAGCCCGGCAATCGGGTTGCTTTCCACCAGCGGGACATGCTTGTAGGCCGCCGCGTGGAACACCACGTTCACGTCGTGATCCACCATCACCATCCGCGCCATGCGGGAATCGGTGACCGACCCCAGCACCGGAATCAGTTCGACCCCGGCATCCTCTGCCCTGTCGCGCAATTCGCGGTCGATGGTGTAAAGCGCGATCTCCGAAACCTCGAACATCACCAGCCGGCGCGGGCGGCAGGCGAGGATCTGGCGGCAAAGCTCTGACCCGACCGAGCCGCCAGCGCCGGTGACCAGCACCGACCGGCCGATATAGGCTTCCGTGCCCTGCGGCAGGCTTTCGCCCACCTGCTGACGCCCCAGAAAGTCGCCCGGCACCATCGGCGTCAGCGTGTCGATCAGTTCTTCGACGCCGATCAGCTGCGCGAAGGACGGCAGCGCGTTGACCTCCAGCCCCAGATTCTGCAGCCTCCGCGCGATCTGCGCCAGCTTGGGTGGCGACAACGACGGCATCGCCAGGATCACCCGGTCGATGTCGCGGTCCTGCACGATGGACTCGATCTTGCCTGGGGGGAAGACCCGCAGGCCGACCACGATCGTCGAATGCAGGGCGGCGTTGTCGTCCAGAAACGCCACGGGCATGATCGAATGGTGTTCGCGCAGGGCAGCCACCAGTTGCGTGCCGGTGGTGCCGGCGCCGTAGATCAGCACCCGCTTGCGCGGCTGCCCCAGCCGCAGCACCCACAGCAGCCCGTAAAGCAGGATCACCCGGATCGCGAACGACAAGAGGAACAGCAAGAGCCCGAACAGGATGATGCCGCCGCCCGAGAAATACACGTTCGACACACGGGTCATCACCGCGAACGCCACCATGACCAGCAGCGCGAAAGCCCCCGTCTTCAGGATCGCCACGGCCTCGTAGGCGTTCAGCTTGATCCGCGGAATGCCGAGCGCGATCGACATGATGGCCGCCGCCACGCTGACCGCCGGAAAGAACGGCCACATCCGCAACAGCATGTATTCGGGAAACAGCGAGTTGTAGACGAGGCTGCATGTCAGGAACAAGGCCAGCGGCGCCATGATCACGTCGACCAGCATAAGAAGGCCGCGCTTCTGGGGCCTTGTCAGCCGATCGACAAATGCGAACAGCACGCCTCGGAACCAGAGCATAGCAACTCCCAACGCCAGTTTCAGGAATGAACCGGGCTAGACAGCAAACCCGTGCCATTGTCCAGACGACCACCCGGACTGCCGGAGGAAAGGCAGATGCCCGTTCGTCAATTCACCATGTCAACCTACCAAGAAATCACCATGTCAACTTACCAAGCTGTCACAGGGGTAACAAGGGCGTCTGCCCGGTTCAATCTCTGGCAGACCGTCGCGGTGCCACGATTTTCATCAATGGCCGAAAAATTACGCGCCCGCCGGTCTTTGCCATCAGAAACAGGTCCAGGCACAGGCTTTGGTTGTGCTGATAGATCAGGTCAAGCCGTGCCTTGCGTAACACGCAGCGCCCGGAATAGACGCGGTCCGTCTCCTCGGCACTGGCGCACCGGGCCAGCAGGCGTTCCTCGTGGGCATGATATTCCAGCGTCGCAAGGCCGGTGATCCCCGGACGGCTCTGCAGCACGCGGCCATAGATTTCGGGGAACCGCTCGACATAGGTGCGCAGCGGCGGCCGGGGGCCGACAAAGCTCATGTCGCCGCGCAGCACGTTCCACAGTTGCGGAATCTCGTCCAGCCGGGTGCGGCGCAGGGCGCGGCCGACCGGGGTGATCCGCGCCGTCTTGTCGCCGCCCGACACGCCGCTGTCGGTCGCCACGACCCGCATGGTGCGCAGCTTCCACAGCATGAACGGCAGTCCGGGCGCGCGCATCCGTTCCGAGACGTAGAACAGCGGCCGCCCTTCCACCACCAGCAGGGCCGCCAGCAGCAGCGCGAAGGGCACCGCGAGAAGCGCCGCGATCATCAGCGCCAGACTCAGGTCGAACAGCCGTTTCGATGGGGTCATGCGCCGCCTCCTGCCATGCGCCACCTGCTAGTGTTCCCCACCTGACACAGGATTCCCATTGAGGGCCTGATGTGCCATATTCGGGGCATGAGACGCGATGACATTTGCCTTTACCTTGGCCCCGCCGACCGTGCTGAGCTTCAAGCTCTGATCACCAACCGCAACACTGCGCGCAAGCTCGTCTGGCGTTCCGAGATCGTGCTGGCGACAGCGGACGGTCACGGCACTTTTGAGATCATGCGGCGCGCACGCACTTCGAAGCCCACGGTCTGGCGCTGGCAGGCTCGGTATCTCGATGAGGGTGTGGACGGCCTCAAGCGCGACAAGACAAGGCCCTCGCGCGTGCCGCCATTGCCCATGGAAACAAGGCTGAAGGTGATCACCAAGACGGTGCAGGAGACGCCGCCCAACGCCACCCACTGGAGCCGCGCCCTGATGGCCGAAGCCATGGGGATTTCGCCGTCGAGTGTGGGTCGCATATGGGCCGAAGCTGGCTTGAAGCCGCATCTCACGAAGGGGTTCAAGGTCTCGAATGACCCGCTGTTCGAGGAAAAGGTCACGGATATCGTCGGTCTCTACCTTGATCCACCGGATCGGGCTGTGGTTCTGTGTGTTGATGAGAAGTCGCAGATCCAGGCGTTGGATCGGACGCAACCCGGTCTGCCGCTCAAGAAGGGGCGCGCAGCTACCATGACACACGATTATAAGCGGCACGGCACGACCACGCTGTTCGCCGCGCTGGATGTGAAATCCGGCAAGGTCATCGGCGATTGCATGCCCCGCCATCGCGCCAAGGAGTTCCTGAAATTTCTGCGGCAGATCGACAAGGCCGTGCCCGCGCGTCGTCACGTGCACCTGGTGCTCGACAACTACGCCACCCACAAGACGCCCGAGGTGAAAGCATGGCTGGACAAGCACCCGCGCTTCAAGCTGCACTTCACGCCCACCAGCGCCTCATGGCTGAACCTGGTCGAACGCTTCTTCGCCGAAATCACATCGAGGCGCATCCGACGTGGCAGCTATTCCAGCGTCGATGACCTGAAGACCGCGATCTACGACTATCTGGCGCAGCACAACGAGAAGCCGAAGCCCTTCAGGTGGACCAAAACCGCCGAGGACATCCTCACCCGAGAACGCCGCGCGCTCGACAAACTCGACGAAATTCGCGGAAACAGGTAGGAAGTGTCAGACTCAGAACACTAGTGTTCCCCACCTGACACAGGATTCCCATTGAGGGCCTGATGTGCCATATTCGGGGCATGAGACGCGATGACATTTGCCTTTACCTTGGCCCCGCCGACCGTGCTGAGCTTCAAGCTCTGATCACCAACCGCAACACTGCGCGCAAGCTCGTCTGGCGTTCCGAGATCGTGCTGGCGACAGCGGACGGTCACGGCACTTTTGAGATCATGCGGCGCGCACGCACTTCGAAGCCCACGGTCTGGCGCTGGCAGGCTCGGTATCTCGATGAGGGTGTGGACGGCCTCAAGCGCGACAAGACAAGGCCCTCGCGCGTGCCGCCATTGCCCATGGAAACAAGGCTGAAGGTGATCACCAAGACGGTGCAGGAGACGCCGCCCAACGCCACCCACTGGAGCCGCGCCCTGATGGCCGAAGCCATGGGGATTTCGCCGTCGAGTGTGGGTCGCATATGGGCCGAAGCTGGCTTGAAGCCGCATCTCACGAAGGGGTTCAAGGTCTCGAATGACCCGCTGTTCGAGGAAAAGGTCACGGATATCGTCGGTCTCTACCTTGATCCACCGGATCGGGCTGTGGTTCTGTGTGTTGATGAGAAGTCGCAGATCCAGGCGTTGGATCGGACGCAACCCGGTCTGCCGCTCAAGAAGGGGCGCGCAGCTACCATGACACACGATTATAAGCGGCACGGCACGACCACGCTGTTCGCCGCGCTGGATGTGAAATCCGGCAAGGTCATCGGCGATTGCATGCCCCGCCATCGCGCCAAGGAGTTCCTGAAATTTCTGCGGCAGATCGACAAGGCCGTGCCCGCGCGTCGTCACGTGCACCTGGTGCTCGACAACTACGCCACCCACAAGACGCCCGAGGTGAAAGCATGGCTGGACAAGCACCCGCGCTTCAAGCTGCACTTCACGCCCACCAGCGCCTCATGGCTGAACCTGGTCGAACGCTTCTTCGCCGAAATCACATCGAGGCGCATCCGACGTGGCAGCTATTCCAGCGTCGATGACCTGAAGACCGCGATCTACGACTATCTGGCGCAGCACAACGAGAAGCCGAAGCCCTTCAGGTGGACCAAAACCGCCGAGGACATCCTCACCCGAGAACGCCGCGCGCTCGACAAACTCGACGAAATTCGCGGAAACAGGTAGGAAGTGTCAGACTCAGAACACTAGCGCCCGCACGCGGCATCTGGCAAGGGCTCAGCCCTCGCCTTCCAGCCTTTTGCGCATCTCGCGCAGCACCGGCAGCACGGCGCGCACCCGGTCGGCGCCCAGCGACTGCACCACCTCGGCAATAAGCGGCGCGATGGCTTGCACCGCCACGTCGCGCGCCGCCCGGCCCGACAGGCTGATGCCGACGAACTTGCGCCGCGCGTCATCCCAGTCGGGGCGAATGTGGATGTGGCCTGCCCATTCCAGCTTGGCCAGCGTGTTGGTCATGGCGCCCCGCGTGACATGGAACGACCGTGCGAGTTGCGCCGGGGTGCGTTCTTCGTTGCTGCGGGCAAGGTGGTTCAGCACGCCGAAATGCGACAGCTCCATCCCCTTGGGCAATGCCTTGGAAATGCGGTTGCGCGCCAGTTGGTCGGCCATGAACAGCTCTCCGAACAGGGCCACCGCGATGTCTTCGTTCCTGTCCGGCATCAGGGGCCTTCAAACGGGCGATCATGGGTCAGCGACGGCACGCGCGAGCGTGCGCGGGTCACGGCGTCCAGGTCAAGCTCCACCAGCATCACACCCGGTTCGCTGCCCGCATCGGCCAGCACCTCGCCCCAGGGCGCCACGGCAAGGCTGTGGCCATGGGTGCGCCGCCCCTTGCCGCCGGTTTCGGCGTGGAACCCGGTCTGCGCCGGGGCCAGCACGAAACAGCCGGTCTCGATCGCGCGGGCGCGCAGCAGCACCTCCCAGTGCGCCGCCCCGGTCAGGTGGTTGAAGGCGGCGGGCACCGTCAGGATCTCGGCCCCCGCCTGCGCCAGCTGCCGGTAAAGCTGCGGAAACCGCACGTCATAGCACACCGTCATCCCGACCCGGCCGAACGGCGTTTCTGCCAGAACCGCCTGCGCCCCCGGCCGGTAGCCCGCCGATTCGCGGTAGATTTCGGTTTCCGACACGTTGACATCGAACATGTGGATCTTGTCATAGCGCGCGGCAATCGCGCCATCCGGGGCGACCAGGAAACTGCGGTTGGCAAAGCGGCCATCGGCGTCGTGGGTCTTCAGCCCCAGCGACCCGATCAGCAGCCAGACCCCCGCCCGCGCCGCCTCGGCGCGCAGGGCGGCCAGCGTCGGATCGTGCTCCTCGGTGTGGAACACCGCGCGCTGGTGGTCGCGGTTCGACGACAGACCGTTGGTGCATTCGGGCGTCAGCACGAAACCGGCCCCCCCGGCAACCGCCGCACGCACCAGCGCCAACGTGCCCGGCAGGTTGGCGGCGGGGTCGTCACCGACCGTCAGTTGCACCAGCCCCGCGCGCATCTAGTCCGCCAGAAGCGGATCAAGCCGCCCCGCATCGTCCAGCGCGTGCAGGTCGTCGCAGCCGCCGACATGCTTGCCGCCGATGAAGATCTGCGGCACCGTCCGCCCGCCGTTCGCGCGCGCCGTCATGGCAGACCGCGCCGCCGGGTCGCGGCTCACGTCGATCTCGGTGAAAGGCGCGGCCTTCCTGACCAGCAGCCGCTTGGCGGCAACGCAATAGGGGCAGGTGGGGGTGGTGTAGATCTCGACGGATTTCATGGGGCGCGGTTCCTTGCAGTCGGATTGACTATAAGGATCTAGGACTCCTTCGCAACGCGCGCCAGTACCAGAACCGAAACCTCGCTGGCACCGGCCGCAAGACAGGCCTCGGTCGCCACCGCCAGCGTCGCCCCCGAGGTCATCACGTCATCCACCAGCAGCACCGGCTTGCCCGCGATGCGCGGAGCGCGGGCCGGGTTGATGCGGATCGCATCCTCCATGTTGGCAAAGCGCCCCTCGCGGTCGCGCCCTTCCTGGCTGCGGGTGTTGCGGCGGCGGGCCAGCAGGTCGGGGCAATGCGCAAGCCCCGCCCCCTTTGCCACCGCCGCCGACAGCAGCGCCGCCTGATTGTAGCGCCGCTTCAAGAGCCGCAGCCAGTAGAGCGGCACCGGCGCCACCACCATGCCCGGCCGCAGCAGCGGTTCCGCCGCGCGTGCCATCCACGCCCCGGCCGGGCGCGCGAGGTCCAGCCGGTCGCCATGTTTCAGCGACAGGACCATCTTCCGCCCGTTGTCGGCATACAACAGCGCCGCGCGACCCTGCGACCAGGGCCGCGCCAGCGTCAGGCAGTCGTCGCATTTCACCGCGTGGCCGTGGCTTTCTCCCGGCAGAGGCGTGCCGCACTGGTCGCATACCAGCCCGGTGATGAACGGCGTTTCCCGCCAGCAGGTGCCGCAAAGACCGAAATCCGAGGTCACCAGCGTGTCGCAGATCAGGCATTGCGGCGGATAGATCAGATGCAGCGCGGCTTGCAATCCCATGCGACCCCCCTAAGGTGCGTTCCCTGATCCGGAGCCGACATGACCCCCCCGACCCTGACCGACCGCCCCGCCCTTGCCCGCAACCGCGCCCGCGCCCTGCGCGACCCGGCGCTGTTCCTGCACGACGAGGTGGCCGCCGAGATGCAGGAGAGACTCATCGAGGTTAACAGGACGTTTACAGCCCCCGCCGTGGTCACCGCTTTCCCGCAAATCTGGGCCGCACTGTGGCCGCAGGCTCGCATCGTGGCCGATGACGAGGTGCTGGACCTTGCGCCCGGCGCACACGATCTGGTGATCGACGCGCTGACGCTGCACTGGGCGAATGATCCGGTGGGGCAACTGGTGCAGTGCCGCCGCGCGCTGGCACCCGACGGGCTGTTTCTTGGCGCAGCCTTCGGCGGGCAGACGCTGCACGAGCTGCGCACCAGCCTTGCGGCGGCCGAAGTGGCGGTGACCGGCGGCCTGTCGCCGCGCGTGCTGCCGATGGGCGAGATTCGCGACCTTGGCGGTTTGCTGCAACGCGCGGGCTTTGCGCTGCCGGTGGCCGACAGCCTGACCCGGCAGGTCAGCTACCGTGACGCGGCGCACCTGATGGCCGACCTGCGTGCGATGGGCGAGGCCAATGCGCTGGCCGCCCGCCCGCGCCACCCGACCCGCCGGTCGATCCTGACCGAA
Source organism: Paracoccaceae bacterium Fryx2 (assembly GCA_032334235.1). Taxonomy (NCBI): domain Bacteria; kingdom Pseudomonadati; phylum Pseudomonadota; class Alphaproteobacteria; order Rhodobacterales; family Paracoccaceae; species Paracoccaceae bacterium Fryx2. The sequence goes on along the minus strand of JAVSGI010000005.1, from coordinate 2,631,473 downwards.
ACCGCGCGCCGCTATGCCGACCTGCACGGCACGCCCGACGGCCGCATCCCCGCCACTTTCGAGATCATCTTCCTGACCGGCTGGGCCCCCCATTCCAGCCAGCAACAGCCGCTTCGCCCCGGTTCGGCGGTGCAAAGCCTTGCCGAAGCCCTGGGTGCGGCCCGCGTCGCCCCAACTGAAACCAAGCTGGACGGTTGACGTTGCCCCGGATGCGTTTATCTGAGTGTCACATATTCGAAGGACGGAAGACGTGATGTTTGATGCCACCTCTGGCCAGGTTCCCGAGATGATCGCCGCCGGCGAGGGCCGTCTGGCCCATGCCCCGGCCGATCATCCGCCCGTGCGGAGCGCGAAGATCGGCGTCCTTCTGGCCAACCTCGGCACGCCCGACAATTACGATTACTGGTCGATGCGCAGGTATCTCAGCGAATTCCTGTCCGACAAGCGGGTGATCGACTACCCGTCATGGAAATGGCAGCCGTTGCTGCAACTGATCATCCTGTCGAAACGCCCGTTCAGTTCGGGCGCCAACTACAAGCTGATCTGGAACCACGACAAGGGCGAAAGCCCGCTGATGACGATCACCAAGGACCAGACCGCCGCCGTCGCCGCAGCCATCGCCGCCGAGCATGGCAACCGCGTGATGGTCGATTTCTGTATGCGCTACGGCAATCCTTCGACCGAATCGAAGGTGCGCTCGATGGTCGAGGCGGGCTGCGAGAAGATCCTGTTCTTCGCGCTTTACCCGCATTACGCCGGCGCCACCTCGGCCACCGCCAACGATGCCTTCTTTGCCGCGCTGATGAAGGAAAAGCGCCAGCCCGCCGCGCGCACCGTCCCGGAATATTTCGACCACCCGCTTTACATCGACGCGTTGGCAAAATCTGTCGAACATGCCTACGGGCGGCTGACCATCAAGCCCGACGTGCTGGTGGCCAGCTATCACGGGATGCCGAAACGCTATCTGATGTCGGGCGACCCCTACCATTGCCAATGCGCCAAGACCTCGCGGCTGCTGCGCGAACGGCTGGGCTGGGACAAGGACGCGATCATCACGACCTTCCAGTCGGTGTTCGGGCCCGAGGAATGGCTGAAGCCCTATACGGTCGAGCATGTGGCCGACCTGGCCAAGCAGGGCAAGAAGCGAATCGCGGTGATTGCGCCCGCCTTTTCGGCCGACTGCATCGAAACGCTTGAAGAGATCAACGGCGAGATCCGCGAAGCCTTTGAACATGCAGGCGGCGAAAGCTTTACCTACATCCCCTGCCTGAACGACGACGACGCCCACATCAAGGCGCTGGTCGCGGTGATCGACGAAAATCTGGCGGGCTGGCTGCGCTGAGCAGCGCCACCGGGGATCGCGGATCAACCCGGCAAATCAGAACTTTAACCGCAGTCCAAAGACCCCGGAAAAAATGAAAAGGACGGCAGTTTGACCTGCCGTCCTTTCCATGAACGGTTCGCCGATCAGGACGAAACGGCAGCCGCGATGATCAGCAGCAGCAGCAGCGGGACGACGATGCCACCAGCGGACGACGAGGTTTGTGCCTCGACGATGGTCGGCTCCATGATCGGTTCGACGTTGATGCCGCCAGCGAAAGCGGTGGATGCAGCAACCGTGATCACGGCAGCGAGCGCAAGTTTCTTCATGTTAACCTCCAGTTATTGCATGCCACCGAATATTGCAGAGGCGACGGCATGCACCCAAGACTCTACCTCGTATCGGTTTTCTAACCAGCTTGGCGTGGGGATTGCAACTTGGGTCTTCATCTGACCGTGCGCTCCGGCGTCTTATCGTCAAATTAGCAACACCTGCGTGCCCACCTGCGTCAGATCGAACAGCTCCAGAATGTGTTCGTTGTACAAACCGACGCAACCATTCGATGACCGCCGCCCGATCTTGCGCGTGTCGTGGGTGCCGTGGATGCGATAGTAGGTCCACGACAGGTAAAGCGCGCGCACGCCCAGCGGGTTGTCGGGCGCGCCGCCTTCGACCACGTCGGGCCATTCCGGGTTGCGTTCCTTCATCGACGGCGTCGGGCGCCAGCTCGGGTTCACCACCTTCTGGATCACCTCGGTCCGCCCGCGGCGGGTCAGTTCTTCCGACAGCGGCACAGAGGTCGGATAAAGCTTGTAGATCGTCTGGTCTTCCGACCAGAAGTGCAGCGCCCGCGACGTGGTATCGACCAGAATCGCTCCCTTGCGGGTGTCGGTGAAATACCCCTGCCAATCGAGCATCCGGAAGCTCGACACGTTGTTGCGCACCGAGCCTTGCGGCGGCGCATCGGGATCAAGCATTTCAGCCTGCGCCCAGGCGGGCAATGCTGCCGCCCCAAGCACCGCTGCGGCACCGCCCAGAACCCTGCGGCGGTCAAGCCTGTTCGGGCCATCGACACTCATGCGCGTCACTCCTTGCATCGTGGTATTTTTCGGCTGTTTACCGTCTTGCGGGCTACGCCGCAAATCAAACGCGCGTCAATGGGCAACGTCACGCAGAGTTGCGTTTGAACAGCGCGCACCAAGTCTGTAAAGACGGGCCTCAGGCTCCAACCGGGTGAGAGTGACATGAACAGACTGACTGCCCTGATGCTTTGCGCAACGCTAGCCCTTTCCGCCTGCGGCGCGACCATGGGGCCCGCTCTCAGCCCCGACGGCAAGCCGCTGCCGCAAGTCTACCGGATCGACCAGGGCAAGGTGCCCTACCGTCTGCTCGACTCGGTCAACACGTTGCGCTCGGCCGCAGGGTCCGCGCCGCTGACTCTCAACGCGCAACTGAACGCCGCCGCCGCCACCCATTCGCGCGACATGTCGGTGCAGAACCGTCCCTGGCACTTCGGGTCCGACGGGTCGTCGCCGCTCGAACGGGTGCAGCGCGTCGGCTACACCGGGCAGCTTTCGGGCGAGCTGATCTCGGAAACCTTCGAGACAGAGCTTGAAACCCTCGCCGCGTGGATGGAACTGCCCGACACCCGCGCCATCGTGCTGGACCCGGCGGCGCGTCAGCTCGGCTTTGCCTGGTTCCAGGAACCGGGCGGCAAGATCTGGTGGACGCTGATCACCGGCACCTGACCGGCGAGGGGGCTGCGGCCCCCCACCGCCGTCTCAGGGCAGGATGTGGATCGGCGTGCCCTTGCGGATCATCGAATAGATCACTTCCATCTCGCGGTCGGTGACGGCGATGCACCCCGCCGTCCAGTCGCCCTTGTTCTTGCGCTTGAACCCGGTATGGCCGTGAATGAAGATGTCACCTCCCGGCGACCTGCCCTGAGAGGCGGCGAATTCCTTGTCGAATTCATTGGGGTAGGACATGCCGACCGACAGGTGGAATTCGGAGTTCGGGTTGCGCCGGTCGATGAAATAGCTGCCCTCGGGCGTCTTGCCGTCGCCTTCGAACTGCTTGTGCCCCACAGGCGAAAAGCCCAGCGCCACATCATAGCTTGCCAGAACCTTGCCATGGTGCAGCAGATACATCTTGCGGTCGGCCTTGTGGACCTGGATCGAGGTGACCTCGGGCCCGCGATAGGTGCGGAACTTTGACGAACACGCAGTCAGCGCAAACGAAAGCACCAAAGCCAGAAAGATTTTCAACGCAATTTTCATATTGCCTGCCTGCCTGTATTTTTCTTGCGCATAGCCAAAATCGGCGCCTGTGCCTAGCGCCAGTTTCCGACAACGGCTCACGGTCGTGTTATCGGCGGCCTCGCAGGCTGAACCGTGCAGCCAGTTCGACATGCGCCGACCAGCGGAACTGGTCGATCACCTGCACCCAGTCCAACAGATATCCCGCCCCCAGAAGCACCTTGGCATCGCGCGCGAAGGTCACCGGGTTGCACGACAGCGCGGCGATCACCGGCACCTGCGCCCGCGCCAGCGTCGCCATCTGCGCCTCGGCCCCGGCACGCGGCGGATCGATCACCACGGCGTCGAAGTCCTTGAATTCATCGGGTTCCAGCGGTCTGCGGAACAGGTCGCGCGTCTCGGAGGTGATGCGCTTCAGCCCCTCGGCCAGACGCCAGCCGCGATCAAGCGCCGCCACCATAGCGGCGTCGCCTTCCACGGCATGAACCTCTGCCCGTTCGGCCAGCGGCAGCGCGAAGGTGCCGGCCCCCGCGAACAGGTCGACGACGCGCCTGGCATCGCCCACCGCCTCGACTACGCAGGCAAGCAGCGCGGCCTCGCCCTCGGGCGTGGCTTGCAGAAAGGCACCCGGCGGCGGCGCCACCAGCGCGCGGCCAAAGCGCTGCATCGGCGACATGCGCAGCACCACTACCTCACCATCCCAGGTCAGGCGCGAAAGGTTCTGCGCCTCGGCCACCCGCGCCAGATCCATCCGCAGCGCGTTGTCCAGCGGCTTGCCGCCGGTCACCGCCACATCCGGCCCCGAGATCGTGCGCGTGACGGTCAGCGACAACTCGCCGCTGCGCGACCCGCCGGTGATCACCAGCGCCTCCAGCGCAGGGAAGGCGGCGATCAGGTCGGGGTGCAGCAACTGGCATTGCGGCACGCCCACCAGCACATCCGACGCCCGCGCGTGAAACCCCAGCAGCGCCCCGCCCTTGGTCCGCCGCCCCGACAGCGTCGCCCGCCTGCGCGACCGTGGCGGCGAGGTCACGATGGGCCGCAGGTCGGCCTCGATCCCCTGCCCGGCCAGAGCCGAGCGCACCACCCCCAGCTTCCAGTCGGCCACGAACCCGGGCGAGGCGTGTTGCAACAGGCAGCCGCCGCAGGTCCGGGCATGGGGGCAGGGCGCGCGCACCCGGTCGGCCGAGGGCGTGATGATTCGCGCGTTCAGCAGGCGGTCGCCCTGCACCTCGCCGTCAACCACCTCGCCCGGCAGCATCTGCGCCACATAGAGCGGCCCGGCGGGCCCCCGCGCAATCGCGTCGCCCAGATGGCCCAGCCGTTCAATCGTGAAAATCACTCTGCCGCCTCTTCGCTTCCGATGAATCCGCCGGATTGGCGGTCCCAGTACCGGGCATAAAGACCGCCCTTGGCCAGCAGCACCTCATGGCTGCCCTGTTCGACGATCCGGCCCTGATCCAGCACCACGATCCGGTCCATCGCCGCGATGGTGCTCAGCCGATGCGCGATGGCCAGCACGGTCTTGCCCTGCATCACATGGCCCAGCGCCTCCTGGATCGACGCCTCGACCTCGGAATCGAGCGCCGAGGTCGCCTCGTCCAGCACCAGGATCGGCGCGTCCTTCAGGAAGGCCCGTGCCAGCGCGATCCGCTGCCGCTGCCCGCCCGAAAGCTTGACCCCGCGTTCGCCAAGATAGGCGTCATAGGCGGTGCGGCCCTTGTGGTCCACCATGGTTTCGATGAATTCGTGCGCCTCGGCGGCTTTTGCCGCGGCAATCACCTCGGCCTCGGTCGCGTCGGGGCGGCCGTAGAGGATGTTGTCGCGGGCCGATCGGTTGAACATCGCGGTTTCCTGCGTGACCATGCCGATCTGGCGGCGCAGGCTTTCCTGCGTCACCGCACGCACATCCTGCCCGTCGATCAGCACCCGGCCCTTCTCGCTGTCGTAAAGCCGCAAGAGCAGCGCCACCAGCGTCGACTTCCCGGCACCCGAAGCCCCGACAATCGCCAGCTTTTCCCCTGCCCGCACGGTCAGCTCGATCCCCGAGACTCCGGCCCGCGCCCGGCCATAGCCGAACGACACGCCCTCGAACCGCACCTCGCCCGCCACCCGCGGCAGGTCCACCGCCCCCGGCGCATCGGCCAGCGTGTGCGGCACCGCCAGCGTGTGCATCCCGTCCTCGACCTCGCCCACCGCGGCATAGATCGACATCAGCGTGGCACTGACCCAGCCCGACATCTGCGCGATCCGCATGGCAATCGCGCCGGCCGCCGCAATCGCCCCCGCCGTCGCCTGCCCCTGCTGCCACAAAAGCAGCGTGCCGCCGATCAGCATCACCGGCAGCACCCCGGCCAGCGTCATCAGCGCCAGACGGAACCAGGTCGAGATCACGCCGAATTCCAACGACCGGGCGCGGAAGACCTCCATCGACTTCAGCGCGACACGGTCCTCGAAGGCGGCATGGGCAAAGAGCTTGACGGTCTTGATGTTGGTGATGGTATCGACCACCTGCCCAGACACCATCGCCCGCGCCGCCGCCCGCGCCGCCGAGTTCGTGCGAACCCGCGGCATGAAGTATTTGATCAGCGCCAGATACGCCACCAGCCACACCGCCAGCGCCAGCGCCAGCCACACGTCCACCGCCAGCAGAAAGATCACAGAGGCGATTACCGAAGCCAGCGCGAAGAAGGCGGTGTTGATCACCTCGGTCGCGACATCGGTCACCGCCCGCGCCGCCTGCATCTGCTTTTGCGCGATGCGGCCGGCAAAGTCGTTGTCAAAGAACGTCACCGCCTGCCCCAGTGTCCAGCGGTGCAGCCGGCTCAGCACCAGCGGCATCAGGTTCGGCCCGACGATGATCGAGTTCGACGCCGAAGACCCGGCAAAGGACAAAGGCCGCACCACCAGATAGAACGCCAGAAACGCCACCAGCAGCAGCGCATGGGTGCCGAAGAATGCCTCTGGCCCCGAGGACAGCGCGGCGTCGATCACCCAGCCGAGGATCAGCGCCGACACCACCTCCATCGTGCCCGCAAAGGCCGAGATCGCCCCGGCAACCCCCAGCATCCGCCACGACCCCGAAAGGCACCAGTGAAAGAACGCGCCCAGCGTCTGCGGCGGCGGCCCGTCTGCCGGGCGGAAGGCGTCGATCAGCCCGCCCAGCCTCATCAATGCCGTCATTCCGCCGCCTCCGTTCCGATGAATCCGCCCGACTGCCGCGCCCAGAACCGCGCATATAGCCCGCCCGAGGCCAGCAGGTCGGCATGACTGCCCTGTTCGGCCACGCCGCCATCCTCCAGCACCACGATGCGGTCCATCGCGGAAATGGTCGAAAGCCGGTGTGCGATCGCGATCACGGTCTTGCCCTCCATCACGCCATAAAGCGTGTCCTGAATCGCCGCCTCGACCTCGGAATCCAGCGCCGAGGTCGCCTCGTCGAGGATCAGGATCGGCGCATCCTTCAGGATCACCCGCGCCAGCCCGACCCGCTGCCGCTGCCCGCCCGAAAGCTTCACGCCCCGCTCTCCGACATGGGCATCATAGCCCCGCCGCCCCTCGGGGTCTTCCAGCGTCAGGATGAAATCATGCGCCTCGGCATGTTTCGCCGCAGCGATCATCTCGGCCTCGGTCGCCTCGGGGCGGCCATAAAGGATGTTGTCGCGGACCGAGCGGTGCAGCAGGCTGCTGTCCTGCTGCACCATCCCGATCTGGCGGCGCAGACTGTCCTGCGTCACCGACGCGATGTCCTGCCCGTCGATCTCGATCCGCCCGCCCTCGCAGTCGTAGAACCGCAGCATCAGCTTGACGAGGGTCGATTTCCCGGCCCCCGAGCGGCCGATGATGCCGATCTTCTCGCCCGGCGCGATGTCGAGCGTGATGCCCTGCAACCCGCCCGACCCGCGCCCGTAGTGATGCGACACGCCGCAGAGAGCGATCCGCCCTTCGCGGAACGCCAGCGGTTTCGCGTCCGGCTTGTCAACCAGCGCAATGGGCTGCGCGATGGTTTCCATCCCCTCGGCCACCACGCCCAGCGCCTGCACCAGCGAGGTCGTGGCCCACATCACCCAATAGGTCATGTTGTTCAGCCGCAGCACAAGTGTGGTCGCCGCCGCCACCGTGCCGACCGACGCCTGCCCCTGATACCACAGCACCACGGCCCAGCCGGTCACCGCCACGATCAGCCCGCCGTTCAGCATGGTCAGCGCCACATCCATTCTGGTGATGATGCGCATTTCCTTCTGGAAGGTCGCCCGCGCGTTCTCGATCGCCTCAAAGGCATAGCCCATCTCGCGGTCGTGATGGGCGAAAAGCTTAACCGAATGGATGTTGGTATAGGCATCCACCACCCGCCCGGTCACCGCCGAACGCGCGTCCGAACTGGCCTTCGACGCAGGCCCGGCCCGACGCAGCGTCCAGCGCACCAGCATCGCATACAGCACGAACCACACCAGCAGCGGCAGGATCAGCCGCGGGTCGGCATCGGCCAGCATCGCCGTCGCCCCCAGAACGGTTGCCGCCGCAAAGGCCACGGCGTCGAAGGTCTGGAACACCGCATCCCCGGCGGCGGGCGGCGTCTGCATGATCCGGTTGGCGATCCGCCCGGCAAAGTCGCCCTCGAACCAGCCGACCGGCTGGCGCAGCACATGCGCGTGCGACCGCCAGCGGATCATCGTGCCGAAGTTCGGCAGGATGGTGTTGTGCAGCAACGCCACATCCGCCCCGGCCAGCAGCGGCCGCACGAACAGGATCGCGAGGCCCACGAGGATGATCTCGGTGCCGTGGCTTTGCCACACCGCCTCCGGCGCGCCGGTCGCCAGCAGATCGATCATCCGCCCGACATACCAGATCAGCCCGACCTCGGCGAAAGCCATCAGCACCGACAAGAGGCCGGTCACGGCAAACACCCCTTTGAAGGGAATGATGTATTCCCTCAGGAACGGCCACAGTTTGCGCGGAGGCGTGTCACTTCTGGCATAGGGGGCATAGGGATCGACGAGGCCTTCGAAAAAACGGAACACGGGAAATGCCTCTTTTTCGGTTACCCGCCGGATATAACCCGAAACGGCGCGCAGGGAAACCGGGCCTCAGCCCAGAAGCTGATCCCGGCCGAGGGTGAAGCCCGACGCGACCCAGCGATCCTCGATCTCGCGCAGTCTTGCCCCCAGCGCCGGGCCTTGCAGGCCGGGCATCAGGTCGGCCGCCGTCACCGGCAGCACCGCCTGCGCACCCTGCAGGATTGCGGCCTGCCAGCCGTCGGCCGGCGGGCTTTCCAGCAGCGCCGCGCGGACCAGCACGATATCCGCCGCCAGAGCTTCCCCCAGCCGATACCCCAGCGCCGCCGCCCCCCGCATCGCGCCGATTTCGTCCCTGACAACGCCCAGATCGCGCGCCTCGGCCCGCGACAGCCGCAGCGCGACCCCGGCATCCGCGCCCCCCAGCACCGCCAGCCGCCGCAACCAGCGCGGGGGCAAACCGGCCTCCAGATGCACCAGCACCGCCAGCCCCCTGGCATCCGCACCGGGCAGCACGCGATGCAGCACCCCGGCCTGTTGCATGGCCGCCACGGCAGGTGCGGGGTCGGGGGCGGCCAGCAGCTTGCGCATCTCGGCCCCCAGCCTTTCGCGCGAAAGCGTCTCTATTCCTGCCGAAAACGCGGCGCAGGCGGCCAGACCCTCGGCATCCAGCCCCGTGCCGGGGTCGGCATAGATTGCATGAAACCGGAAGAACCGCAGGATGCGCAAGTAATCCTCCGCAATCCGCGCCGCCGGGTCACCGACAAACCGCACCCGCCGCGCCGACAGATCGGGCAGGCCGCCCAGCGGGTCGATCACCGCGCCCTCCGGCGTCGCATAAAGCGCGTTCATCGTGAAATCCCGCCGTGCCGCGTCATCCTCCAGCGAGCCGAAAGCCACCGTAGCGTGCCGCCCATCGGTGGCCACATCGCGGCGGAAGGTCGTCACCTCGTGCGGAATGCCGCCCGACAGCACCGTCACCGTGCCATGGTCGAACCCGGTCGGCACGGCCCGCAAACCCGCCTTTTCCGCCAGTTCAGAGACTGTTTCGGGCGGCGCGTCGGTGGCAATGTCGATATCCCCGACCGCCAGCCCCAGCAGCGCGTTGCGCACGCAGCCGCCGACAAACAGCGCGCGATAACCCGCCCCGGTCAGCGCGGCACAGACCGCCTGCGTCTGTGGCCGCGACAGCCAGTCGCCCGCAACCTTCACGGCCCCATCCTTTCGGCCAGCCCGCGCAGAATCCGCGCCGTCGCGCCCCAGATGTAATAGGGCCCGAACGGCACCGCGTAGTAGCGCCGCCACTCGCCGCGCCAGCGCCGCCGTTCCACCCGGTAGCGCGCCGGGTCGGCCAGATGCGCCAGCGGCACCGCGAACACCTCGGCCACCTCGCCCGCTTCGGCGCGAAACGCGAAATCGTCCGCCACACGGCCCAGAATGGGCATCACGCTGAAGCCGGTCACGGTTTCATGCGCGGGCAGCCGCCCCATCACCTGCACCAGCCCGCGCGGCAGGCCGATCTCCTCCTCGGCCTCGCGTAGCGCCGCCGCCTCGGGCCCGGTGTCACCCGCGTCGATCTTGCCGCCGGGCAGCGCGATCTGGCCCGGGTGATGCGCCAGCCGCGACGACCGCTTGGTCAGGATGATCTGCGGCCCGGCAGGCCGGTCCCACACCGCCACCAGCACGGCGGCGGCGCGCAGAACCCGGCCCTCGGGCAGCACCTGCCCGGGGTTCAGATCGAAATCCGACGATTGCTCTGCCGGTCGCGCCAAAGCCCGGGTCAATGCCTCAGTCAGCATCCCCCACCGCCTTCACCCCCTCGAAGCCCAGCGTCTTCGGGTCGAACTCGTAATGCGCGCCGCAGAACTGGCAATCGGCGGTCAGGATGCCCTCGGGCGTGGTCATGTGCCGGATTTCCTTCTGCGAATAGATCTCCAGCGAGTGGCGCTCCTTGTCGGCCGAACAGGAACAGCCGAACCGCACCGGCTGGGCATCGAACACCCGCGGCCCTTCCTCGTGGAACAGCCGGATCAGCAGGTCGGTGGGCTGCACGGTCGGGCCGATCAGCTCGGCCTCTTCGACCGTTCCCAGCAGCAGGTTCACCCGCCGCCAGTTCTCGCCCTCGTCGCCATCCAGAATGTCGGAATGCTGCAGCAGACCGCCCTCGCCCGACCCGAAGTCGGCCGCGACCGAAGGCGAGGCTTTCGGCATATGCTGCAACATGATGCCGCCCGCCCGCCAGTGCGGCACGTCACCGGGCACCTTGTCGAAGGCCAGGGCAAAGCGGGTCGGCAATTGCTCCGACTGGGCGAAATACGTCTCTGCACAGGCCGAAAGTGACCCGCCCGCGATCGGCGTGATGCCCTGATACGGTGTCATCCCCGCCCCCTGGTCAATGCGGATGGCAAACGACCCCGGCCCGATCAGGCTGAACGGATCGGCCTCGGGGTCCATTCTGTCTTCGTCATAGCCGGCCCAGGCGCGGATGCGCGCGGGCTGGCCGTCCTCGGTCGGCCCATAGTAGTCGGTCGCGATCAGGCGCACCGCGCCATGCCCCTGCACCTGAAGCGAAAGCCGCCAGCGCAGCTTGATGGTCTGCCCGATCAGCGCCGTCAGCAGCGCGGCCTCGGCCACCAGCGCCTCGATCTGCGGCGGGTAGTCGTGCTGCGACAGCACCTGCTGCAACGTCCCGTCCAGCCGCGCCACACGCCCCCGGACATCCGAGAGGTCAAGCTGAAACGGCAGGACGGTATCATCCCAGGCAATCTTCGATCCGAGCGACGGGGTAGCGGTGGTCATGTGGGGGTTTCCTTGGCAAGCCAGCCTTGGCATACCGCGACTATATAGGCACGGCAACCTTACGACCAAGGGCCAGATCATGATCAGACGATTCGGAGAGCCGGTGAAAACCGGGCAAAGCTACCGCCGCCGCCCCGGCGTCTACGCGATCCTGCTGCGCGGCGACGACATCCTGACCACGCATCAGGCCGAACCGATCCCGGAATACCAGCTTCCCGGCGGCGGCATCGACAAGGGCGAACACCCGGTCACCGCCCTGCACCGCGAGGTGTTCGAGGAAACCGGCTGGCGCATCGCGATCACCCAGCGGCTCGGCGCCTTCCGCCGTTTCACCTACATGCCGGAATACGACCTCTGGGCGGAAAAGGTCTGCACCGTCTATCTGGCCCGTCCGGTGCTGCGCCACGGCCCGCCGTCCGAGGCGGGGCATACAGCGATCTGGATGCGCGCCACGCAGGCGCTGCAGATGCTGGGCAACCCCGGCGACCGGGCGGCACTGGCCGCGGCGCTGCGCTGAGCTTCAGCCGCGATAGTCGAACAGCACCCCCGACACGTCGTCGGGAAACGCCTCTGCCCCGGAGTGCCGGTTCAGCTCCCACACCAGCGCCTCCAGCAGCGCCGGGCTGGCCATCATGGCATTGGCGTGCAGGATGCGGGTCAGCCCGTCCTCCCCCAGTTCGTTGCCCTGCGGGTCGGGGCATTCGGTCACCCCGTCCGACATCAGGAACAGCCGGTCCCCAGGCGCAAGCTGCGCCTCCACCCGCTCGAAACTGGCCCCGGGTATCAGCCCGATCGGCAGGCCGCCCTGCCCCAGATATTCCACCGCCCCGTCCGCCCGCAGCACTGCGGGATGCGGATGCCCGGCCTGCACCAGCCAGACCCGGCCGGTGACCAGATCGACCTCGGCATAGGCCATGGTGAAATACTGGTCCACCTGCATGTCCTCCAGCATCATCCGGTTGAAGCGGAAGGCCACCATCTCGGGCGGCCAGGCGTCGCGCTGGCCATAGGCTCCGATGGTCAGCGCGATGTTCTGATCGGGCGAGGCCCCCGACAAGAGCCCCGCCAGCCGCGCCGTCATCATCGCCGAGGCGACGCCATGGCCCGAGACATCCACCGAATAAAGCGCGATCCGCCGCGCGCTGATCTCGAAGCACCCGACCAGATCGCCGCCGACATGCCCCGATGGCCGCAGCAGGATGGACGCCGACCCGCGACCGAAGTCGCGAAACCGTTCGCGCACCAGCGTCTGCTGCAACTTGCGCGCCTCGATCAGGTCACGGTCGAGCGAATCATAGATCTTCTGCAATTCCCCCAGCGTCGAGCCGATCAGGCGGTTCTTTTCCACCAGTTCGCGCTGCATCCCCAGAATCCGCTCGCCCGCCCGCAGCCGCGCGCGCAGTTCGTCGGGGCTGACGGGCTTGGTCAGGAAGTCATCGGCCCCGCCATCCAGCCCGTCCACCACCTCGTCCTTGTCGGATTTCGAGGTCAGCAGGATGAAATAGCCATACCCCTCGCGCGGCAAGGTGCGGAACGCCTTGCAGAATTCCAACCCGTTCATCCCGGGCATCATCCAGTCCGACAGCACGATGTCGAAGGCGGTCGCCCGGCACAGCGCCAGCGCGGCATCGCCCGACTCGGCCTCCGTCACCCGGTAGCCCCAGCGCAGCAGCGACAGCGTCAGGATGCGGCGCTGCGCCTTGCTGTCATCCACCACCAGCACATGCCCCGGCGCAACCGGACCGCGGCACCGGACGGGATTTTGCACGATTTGCGACTGCGGATGCACGAACGACCTCTTTTCGGCTGCTGCGCGACGGTGGCGCCAGACCTCTTAACATCCTGTGAAACCTAAAATCTTCGGCGTCGCATCCGCCCCGGCTTACCGCTTGTTAAGCGCCCGGGGCCAAGCATCCCCGCATCCGGGCCAGCAACCGGAAGCGCAGCCCGGCAGGGGGGATGATGATCGACTGGAAACGCGTGTCGGACCTGAAGGCCGAAATCGGTGAAGCAGACTTCGCCGAGGTGGTGGTCGTGTTCCTCGAAGAGGCGGACGAGGTGATTGCCCGGATCGGCAGCGGCCAGGGCCGCCCTTCGCTGGCGGGTGACCTGCATTTCCTCAAGGGCAGCGCGCTCAACCTCGGCTTCAGCGCCCTTGCCGCCCTGTGCCAGGAAGGTGAACGCCGCGCCGCCGCAGGCAAGGCGGGCAGCGTCGATGTGGCCCGCGTCGTGCAGGCCTATCACGACTCGCGCCGCAGCCTCGACGCGGGCCTCGGCTCCTAGATCAGGAACTCGGCCAGCATGTCGTCGCCGGTGATGTCGCGGTAAACAAACCCGGCCTCGTCCATCCGCCCGAACAGACGGGCAAAGTTGTCGGCCGCCCGCGTCTCGATCCCGATCAGCACCGACCCGAAGTTGCGCGCCGATTTCTTGAGGTATTCGAAGCGGGCGATGTCGTCGTCCGGCCCCAGCATCATCAGGAACTCGCGCAGCGCCCCCGGCCGCTGCGGCATCCGCAGGATGAAATACTTCTTCAGGCCCGCATACCGCTGCGCCCGCTCCTTCACCTCCGGCAACCGCTCGAAATCGAAGTTCCCGCCAGAGGTGACGCAGACCACCGTCTTGCCGTCGATCTCGTCGGCCAGCACCGGCAGCACATCGACCGAAAGCGCCCCCGCCGGCTCCAGCACGATGCCCTCGACGTTCAGCATGTTCAGCATCGTCACGCAGATCCGGTCCTCGGGGGCCAGCAAGACCTGCGACGGGTCCACCCAATCCAGCATGGCATAGGTCAAGGCACCAAGCTGCGCCACGGCCGCGCCATCGACAAAGCTGTTCACCCGCGGCAGCCGCACCGGCCCGCCGCCGTGCAGCGCCGCCGTCAGGCTGGCCCCGCCCTGCGGCTCGACAAACCTGAACAGCGTTTCAGACGCCATCTCGCGCAGATAGGCGGTCACCCCCGACGCCAGCCCGCCCCCGCCCACCGGCAGCACCACCATGTCGGGCGCGCGCCCCAGCTGGTCGAGCAGTTCCACCGCGACCGAGGCCTGCCCCTCGATCACGTCGGCATCATCGAACGGCGAGAGGAAATGCGCGCCCCGCTCGCCGCAGAACGCCTGCGCCGCCGCCAGCGTCTGGTCGAAATAGTCCCCGGTCAGCACGATCTCGACCGCATCGCCGCCGAACACCCGCGTCTTGTCGATCTTCTGCTGCGGCGTGGTCACCGGCATGAAGATCGTGCCGCGCACCCCGAAATGGCGGCAGGCAAAGGCCACCCCCTGCGCATGGTTACCGGCACTGGCGCAGACGAAATGCCCCTGCCCCGGGTTGCCCGTCCGCACCTTGCGCATCGCGTTGAACGCGCCCCGCAACTTGTAGCTGCGTACCGGGCTCAGATCCTCGCGCTTCAGCCAGATCTCGGCGCCAAAGCGCTGCGACAGGTGATCGTTGCGCTGCAACGGCGTTTCGGGAAACAGATCGCGCAGGGCGAGTGTGGCTTGGCGGGCGGCATCGGCAAAGTGTGTCATGCGGCGCACCTTATCCGGGCGCTTCTCGATATGCCACGGGGGCAGAAGGCCGCGCCCCTTGTTCCGCCCCGGAAACTTCACTAGACCCGGCGAAACCTGTGAGTGAAGGAGCAAACCCCATGCCCGCCCCCCTGTCTGCGCCCAAGAAAGTCGTCCTCGCCTACAGCGGCGGGCTTGATACTTCCATCATCCTGAAATGGCTCCAGACGGAATACGGCTGCGAGGTTGTCACCTTCACCGCCGACCTCGGGCAGGGCGAAGAACTGGAACCGGCGCGCGCCAAGGCGGTGCTGCTCGGCATCAAGCCGGAAAACATCCACATCGAGGATGTGCGCGAGGAATTCGTGCGCGATTTCGTCTTCCCGATGTTCCGCGCCAACGCGCTTTATGAGGGACTTTACCTCCTGGGCACCTCGATCGCCCGCCCGCTGATCGCCAAGCGCCTGGTCGAGATTGCCGCCGAATGCGGCGCCGATGCCGTGGCCCACGGCGCCACCGGCAAGGGCAACGATCAGGTCCGGTTCGAGCTGACTGCCTATGCGCTGAATCCCCATATCAAGGTCATCGCCCCCTGGCGCGAATGGGCGCTGACCTCGCGCACCAAGCTGCTGGAATTTGCCGAGTCCAACCAGATCCCGATCGCCAAGGACAAGCGCGGCGAGGCGCCGTTCTCGGTCGATGCCAACCTCTTGCACACCTCGTCCGAGGGCAAGGCGCTGGAAAACCCCGGCAACGAGGCCCCCGACTACGTCTATCAGCGCACCGTCGCCCCGGAAGACGCGCCCGATCAGGCAGAAATGGTCGAGATCAGCTTCGAACGCGGCGATGCCGTGGCGATCAACGGGCAGGCAATGTCGCCCGCGACCATCCTGACCAAGCTGAACGAGCTTGGCGGCAAGCACGGCGTCGGCCGCCTCGATCTGGTGGAAAACCGCTTCGTCGGCATGAAATCGCGCGGCATCTATGAAACCCCCGGCGGCACCATCCTGCTCGAAGCGCATCGCGGCATCGAACAGATCACGCTCGATTCAGGCGCGGGCCACCTGAAAGACAGCATCATGCCGCGCTATGCCGAACTGATCTACAACGGCTTCTGGTATTCGCCGGAACGCGAGATGCTCCAGGCCCTGATCGACAAGAGCCAGGAGCACGTCACCGGAACCGTCCGCGTGAAACTCTACAAGGGCTTTGCCCGCACGGTCGCCCGCTGGTCCGACCACAGCCTCTATTCCGAGGCGCACGTGACCTTCGAAGACGATGCCGGCGCCTATGACCAGAAAGACGCCGCGGGCTTCATCCGCCTCAACGCCCTGCGCCTCAAACTGATCGCAACCCGCAATTCACGGGTGAAATGACCGAATTCCGGGGGGCGCGATCATGCCCCCCAATTCTCGTTGGCCCAAATACCCCCGCCGGAGGCACGATTTTTCGTAGAAAAATCGCGCTACAGCCGAAACCCCGCCAGCCGCTCGTAATACGGCAGCGCCCCGGCCGCCAGATCGGCATAGGCACCCCCCAGCGCGGGCAAAGGCCCCTCCGCCCCCTCGAACCCCGTGCTGCGATGCACCGCGCCATACCAGTGCGGCGCCCAGACGCCATCGGCCTCATTCCCGCCCGCAGGCCAGCGCAGCATCTTCCGCGTGAAGGTGATCCCCAGCGCCGCGCAGAGCTTGCGCAGCATCCCCTCCGGGTCGGCCCGGATGTCGTCGGAGTCGATCACCACCGGCGCGGCCCCGGCCCAGCCCCCCACCTCGTCGAACAGCTCCGCCTGCTGCACGAATCCGATGTCGGCCAGCGCGGCCCCTTCGCGCTTCTTGGCGTAGCTCGCCACCACCCGCGCCGGATGGCGGATCAGGAACACGTTGACGCAAGACCGCATCCAGCGCCGGTCGAATTCCGGGATCATGTGCAGCGTCATGTGCTTCTGGTAGAACAGGCCCTGCCCCTGCGGCACCGGCCCCTTGCAGGTCGCGGCGATCACGTCGGGGTCGGGCTCGTGGGCGGCGATGATCTCGTCGCGCATCGGGTGGGCGATGCCGGTCGCCTCCAGATAGGCGGCATAGAACGGCTCGTCCCACACCGCACAATCGCCCCGCGCGGCAAAGGCATACATCATCGCGGTCGACAGGTTGCGCGGGCCCGACCACATGGCGATGCGCGTGCGTGCGGTCATGCCGACACCAGCGCCTTGTAAAGCCCGCGCAGCCGTTCGGTCACCGGCCCCATCTGCCCCGACCCGATCTGCCGCCCGTCGATCACCCCCACCGGGGTCTGCGCGCCGAAAGTGCCGGTCAGGAAGGCCTCGTCGGCGGAATAGGTCTCCACCAGGCTGAAGTTGCGCTCGAACACCGGGATGTCGTTGGCGCGGCAGAGCTCGATCACCTTGCCCCGGGTGATGCCGTTCATGCAGTAGTCGCCGGTCGAGGTCCACACCGCGCCCTTGCGCACGATGAAGAAGTTGCAGGCGTTGGTGGTGTTGACGAAGCCATGCACGTCCAGCATCAGCGCCTCGTCCGCCCCGGCCTTTTCGGCGGCAATGCAGGCCAGGATGCAGTTCAGCTTGGAATGGCTGTTCAGCTTGGGGTCCTGCGTCATCGGCAGGCCGCGCAGATGCGGCACCGTCGCCAGCCTTATCGGGCGCGGGATCTTCGGGCGCGAATGCTCCATGATGATCGCCACCGTCGGCCCCTGCCGCGACAGCGCCGGGTGCTGGAACGGCCGACTCTTCACCCCGCGCGTCACCATCAGCCTTGCATGGGCATCGGTCACCATGCCGTTGGCGATCTGGGTTTCCAGCAGCGCCGAAACCACCCCCTCGGGCGTCAGGCCGATATCCAGATCGATCGCCTTCGCCGCCTCGAACAGCCGTTCCACATGCTCGTCAAGGAACGCCCAGCGCCCGTCATAAAGCCGGATGCCCTCCCACACGCCATCGCCCAGCATGAAGCCCGCGTCATAGACCGACACCACCGCCTGCGCCTTCGGCACGATCCTGCCGTTGACGAAGATCAGGATAGCTTCGTTGCGCGCATCCTCCTCGGCCTGATGCGTGGTGATGTGGTCGGTCATGTGGTCCCCCTGATTTTTGCGGCAGGCTAGACCGGGCACCGCGCCGCGCCAAGGGGCATCACCCTTGCGTGACACACGCGCGGGTGAGTTGCGGCCGCGCCCCGCCCCCCGCAGGATCGCGCACAGGAGGACCGCCATGAAACACCTTGCCCTAGCCCTGATCTTCACCCTGAGCGCCGCCGCCGCCCATGCCGAAAAGGCCATTCTGGCCGGTGGCTGCTTCTGGTGCATCGAGGCCGATTTCGAAACCGTCCCCGGCGTGACGAATGTCGTCTCGGGCTACACCGGCGGCGCCGCCGAAAACCCGACCTACAAGCAGGTCACCGCAGGCGGCACCGGCCATTACGAGGCGGTCGAGATCACCTTCGACCCGGGCCGCATCAGCTATGCCGAGGTGCTGCGTCTGTTCTTCCGCTCGGTCGACCCGACCGACGCGGGCGGGCAGTTCTGCGACCGGGGCGACAGCTACCGCACCGCGATCTTCGCCACCAGCGCCGCCCAGAAGGCCACGGCCGACGCGGCCCGGGCCGAGGCCGCCAAGGCGCTTGGCGCAAAGATCGTGACCCCGGTGCTGAACGCCGGCACCTTCTGGAAGGCCGAGGCCTACCATCAGGATTATTACAAGGGCCAGAACATCGTCCTCACCCGCGCCGGGCCGAAAACCCAGGCCAGCGCCTACAAGTTCTACCGCGACTCCTGCGGCCGCGACGCCAGGGTGCGCAAGCTCTGGGGGGCCGAGGCTCCCTTTGCCGGGCGCTGAACGATTGTCCCGGTTCCGGCAACAGACTTGCCGGAACCCCTGCCCCGTGGTGTAATAGAGGTGTTTTTTATACCGCGATTTTTTTCCATGGGGTCCATGATGAAAAAGACAATCAAGTTCCCGAGATTCGATGCCGAACTGAACACCGATGTCTGCGATGCCTACAACAACGCCGACCTTACCCTGACGATGAAACTGGGGTTCACCCAGATCAACCCGGCCGCAGGGGCCGCGTCAGGAACCTATCACGATTACGGCAAGGTCACGAAACCTACACGAAAAATCGTGAAATGGACCGCCGGAGAGTGGGCGACGTGGAAGGCAAATTTCGTCGCATCGGCCCAAGCCTTCTGGAACGGCAGGTTCTGGCTGATCAACGATGCCGGGTCGTTCCTGCAGACCGTCGGCACCCAGACCTATGTCCCAAACATCTTCTGCAAGGTGAAGGTGACCGCCCACGATGGAGCGGCGGCGGGGAATCACCACAAGATCGACGTGGTTCGACTTGACTCCACCGAGACGTGGTTCGGATCCCATTCCACGCTGTATGACAGTCTTGACACAAAAAGCGTCTCGAAGGGCACCGACACTGCCGGCAATCCGATCATGCAGCGCGCCCATGTCCACGAGTTCGGGCACCTGCTCGGCCTTGGCCATGTCGACGAAGGCAAGGCGCATTGCCCGACCACGGGCAACACCAATGCCAGTGCGTGCTATGGCGTGGCGGATGACGACAAGAACTCGGTGATGGGGTCGGGCATGACACGCAGGCTTGAACATGCCGAGCCGTGGCGCACCGTGATCCGGTCTTTCGCGGTGGAAGAGGTGCTGCTGCTGAAGAAGCCGGCCAAGAGCCTCTATCTGCCGTTCCACCTGATGCTGCTCGCGCCCGTGACCGTGTTTGCCACCTGGCCCGCCAAGGACAAGCGGCATTACCCGCGCACCCCCGAGGAGGCGAAGGCCGGCACCCTGATCACCACCCGCCCGGTGCGACCGGCATGACCCGTTCCGGCAACCCGCGCCGCTCCGGGGCGATGATGGTCGCTGCCACGCTGGCCCTGCTTTGCGGTCTGCCCGCGCTGGCCGAAACCGCCACACCGCCACTTTCAAAGGAATGTCAGATGGACGCCCTTCACCGCTCGGCCTGCATTTTCGAGCTTATCCTCGACGATCTGAAGGCCACCTTTCCCTTGACCGGCGGCGGCGGGATCTCGGCGATCAAGCAGGATTCGACGACCTCCTTCACCGCCTCGATCTCGCAGGAAGAAGGGGTCCACCACGTCACCTACGAAATCGCCATTGCCGAGGACGGCAAGGTTTCGATCGCGAACAAGGTCGAGAAATAGCGCCGACCCGCAGCGGGCCGGCGTAGTGCTGCATGAGTCTCGCGGCCGCGGCTCTCGGGCGCGCTGCCCCGGCCCGGCCTTGCAGGCCGTGAGTTCGGCGCTGAAAACGGTCCACCGGACCGTTTTCCGGGCGCGCCTCACCCCACCTTGCAGGCGGCCATCACTGCCATGTTCAGGATGTCGTTGACGGTCGAGTTGCTGGAACAGATCTGGATCGGTTTCTTGACCCCGGTCAGGATCGGCCCGATCACCGTCGCCCCGGCCATTTCCTGCAACAGCTTGACCGAGATCGAGGCAGAATGCCGGGCCGGCACCACCAGGATGTTGGCGGGCCCCGTCAGGCGGCAGAACGGATACTGCGACATCACCGCCGGGTTCAGCGCGACATCCACCGTCATCTCGCCCTCATACTCGAAATCGACCTTCATGCGGTCCAGCACCTTTGCCGCCTTGTGCATCTTGGTCGCGCGCTCCGACACCGGATAGCCGAAGGTCGAGAACGACACGAACGCCACCCGCGGCTCCAGCCCCAGATTGCGCGCCACCCCCGCCGACTTGACCGCGATGTTGGCCAGATCCTCGGGTTCCGGCCATTCCTGCACCAGCGTGTCGGCAATCAGCACGATCCGGCCCTTGTGCAGCAGCGCCGTGACACCCACCGCCCCGTCCTCTGCCCTGGCATCGAAGACGTGGTTGATCAGTTGAAGCACATGCGAAGACTTGCGCGTGGCCCCGGTCACCAGCCCGTCGCCGTGGCCATGCGCCAGCATCAGCGCCGAGAACACATGCCGGTCGCGCGCCGCCAGCCGGTGGATGTCGTGACCGTCGAACCCGCCGCGCTGCAGGCGGTGATACAGGAACTCCTTGTAGGTATCCAGATGCCGGGTGTTGGCGGCGTTCACCACCTCCAGCTCGCGGAAGGCATCGTGCAGCCCCGCCGCCTCCAGCTTTTCGCGCACATCGGCCTCGCGCCCCACCACCAGCGCCCGGCCAAGCCCGGCCCGCTGATAGGCGACCGCCGCGCGCAGGATGCGCGGGTCGTCGCCCTCGGCAAAGATCATCCGCGCCTGCGCGGCCTTGGCGCGGGCGTGGATGCCCTGCAGGATGCTGGCCGTCGGATCCATCCGCGACTTCAGGCCAAGCTCATAGCCTTGCAGGTCGATGATCGGGCGGCGCGCCACGCCGGTATCCATCCCGGCCTTGGCCACGGCCGGCGGGACGACATAGATCAGCCGCGGGTCGAACGGCGTCGGGATGATGTAGTCGCGCCCGAACGACAGCTTGCGCCCGTAGGCCATGGCGACCTCGTCGGGCACATCCTCGCGCGCGAGCGCCGCCAGCGCCTTGGCACAGGCAATCTTCATCTCGTCGTTGATCGCGCGGGCGTGGATGTCCAGCGCGCCACGGAACAGGTAGGGAAAGCCGAGGACGTTGTTCACCTGGTTGGGGTAATCGCTGCGCCCGGTCGCCACGATGGCGTCGGGGCGCACGGCATGGGCCTCTTCGGGGGTTATTTCGGGGTCGGGGTTCGCCATGGCGAAGATCACCGGGTTCTCGGCCATGCTTTTCACCATCGCCTGCGTCACCGCCCCCTTGGCCGAAACACCGAGGAACACGTCGGCCCCCGCCATCGCCTCCTCCAGCGTGCGCAGGTCGGTGCGCGCGGCATGGGCCGACTTCCACTGGTTCATGCCCTCGGTGCGGCCCTGATAAATGACGCCTTTGGTATCGCACATGATGCAGTTGTCGTGCTTGGCGCCCATCGCCTTCATCAGCTCCAGACAGGCGATCCCCGCCGCCCCGGCCCCGTTCAGCACGATCCGCACGTCACCGATCTTCTTGCCGGTGATTTCCAGCGCGTTGATCAGCCCCGCCACGCAGATCACCGCGGTGCCGTGCTGGTCGTCGTGGAACACCGGAATGTCCATGATTTCCTTCAGCCGCTGCTCGATGATGAAACACTCGGGCGCCTTGATGTCCTCGAGGTTGATGCCGCCGAAGGTCGGCCCCATCAGACTGACCGCCTTGATGATTTCCTCGGGGTCTTCGGTGTCCAGCTCGATGTCGATGGCATTCACGTCGGCAAAGCGCTTGAACAGCACCGCCTTGCCCTCCATCACCGGCTTGGCGGCCAGCGCGCCGAGGTTGCCCATGCCCAGAATGGCGGTGCCGTTGGTGATCACCGCCACCATGTTGCCCTTGACCGTGTAGTCATACGCGGTTTCCGGCATCTCGAAGATCGCCTGCACCGGAACGGCCACGCCGGGGCTGTAGGCCAGGCTCAGGTCGCGCTGCGTCGCCATCGGCGTCGTCGCCACGATCTCGTATTTGCCGGGCTTCGGTTCCAGGTGGTAGGCAAGCGCCTCTTCCGGGGTGATCTTCGACTTCGTCATCAGGGGGCCATCCTTCATGCAAGCCCCTGCCTCTTATCCCCCCGCGCCACGCCTCACAACGGATTTGCCGCTTTTCCCCCCTGTGACGGTTTTGTAGGGTCGGCGGGCCGGAATTGGGGGGCCAGTGTGACGACCGAAGACAGCGCGACACCGATGATGGCCCAGTATCTGGAGATCAAGGCGCATCACCCCGCCGCGATCCTGTTCTACCGCATGGGCGATTTCTACGAAATGTTCTTCGACGACGCCACGCTGGCCGCCGAGGCGCTGGACATCGCGCTGACCAGGCGCGGCCGCCATCAGGGAAAGGACATCGTGATGTGCGGCGTCCCGGCCGTCGCCGCCGAAGGCTACCTGCTGACGCTGATCCGCAAGGGCTTTCGCGTCGCCATCGCCGAGCAGATGGAAGACCCGGCCGAGGCGAAGAAGCGCGGCTCCAAGTCGGTGGTGCGGCGCGAGGTGGTGCGCCTTGTCACCCCCGGCACCCTGACCGAGGACAGCCTGCTGGAGGCGCGCCGCCACAACTTCCTCGCCGCCTTCGCCGAGGTGCGCGACGAGGCGGCGCTGGCCTGGGCCGACATTTCCACCGGCGAGTTTCGCGTGATGCCCTGCCCGCTGCCGCGCCTTGGCCCCGAGCTTGCCCGCCTTTCCCCACGCGAGGTGCTGGTGGCCGACGGGCGCGAGGCCGACCTGGCCCCGCTGATTGCCGAGGCCGGCGGCGCGCCGACCGCCCTTGCCCGCACCAGCTTCGATTCCACCAACGCCGAAACCCGGCTGCGCGCGCTGTTCGGCGTGGCCTCGCTGGACGCCTTCGGCAGCTTCACCCGTGCCGAGGCCGCCGCGATGGGCGCGCTGGTCGATTATCTCGACCTGACGCAGCGCGGCAAGCTGCCCCTGCTGCGCCCGCCCCAACGCGAAACGCCCGGCGGCACGATGCAGATCGACGCCGCCACCCGCCGCAATCTTGAAATCACCGCCGCGCTCAGCGGCGGCCGCGACGGCTCGCTGCTGGCGGCGATCGACCGCACCACCACCGCCGCCGGCGCCCGCCTGCTGGAACGCCGCCTGTCCAGCCCGTCGCGCGACCTGACCGTGATCGCGGCCCGCCTGCAAACCCTGCGCTTCCTGCTCGACCACAGCCGCCTGCGCGAAGACCTGCGCGCCGACCTGCGCCGCGTGCCCGACATCGACCGCGCCCTGTCGCGGCTGGCACTCGACCGGGGCGGCCCGCGCGATCTCGCGGCAATCCGCGCCGGGTTGACACAAGCCGAGGCCATCGCCGCCCGCCTGCCCGCCGACGCCCCGCCGCTGCTGCGCAATGCCGCCAGCGCGATGCAGGGCCATGCGGCGCTGATCGACCTTCTCGACCGCGCGCTGGTCGCCGAACCGCCGCTGCTGGCCCGCGACGGCGGCTTCATCGCCGAAGCCTATGACTCAGGCCTCGACGAAACCCGCCAGTTGCGCGACGAGGGCCGCGCGGTGATCGCCGCGATGCAGGCCGATTATGCCGCGCAGACCGGAATCCCCGGCCTGAAGATCAAGCACAACAACGTGCTGGGCTACTTCATCGAAACCACCGCCACCCATGCCGAACGGATGCTGGCGCCGCCCTTGTCGGTAACCTTCATCCACCGCCAGACCACGGCAGGTCAGGTGCGCTTCACCACCCTGCCATTGTCCGAAATGGAAACCCGGATTCTCAACGCCGCCAACCACGCGCTCGCGCTGGAAAAACGTCACTACACAGCGCTTCGTGACGCAATCCTCGACCGCGCAGGCCCCATCGGCACTGCCGCCCGCGCGCTGGCCGAGGCCGATCTTGCCGCGGCCTTTGCCGACCTTGCCGCCGCCGAAAACTGGGTCGAACCCCGCATCGACGACAGCCGCGCCTTCGTGGTCGAAGGCGGCCGCCACCCGGTGGTCGAACGCGCCCTGCAGAAATCCGGCACGCAATTCGTCGCGAACGACTGCGCCCTGACCCCCCGCGACGCCCCCGCCATCTGGCTGCTGACCGGCCCGAACATGGCAGGCAAATCCACCTTCCTGCGCCAGAACGCCCTGATCGCGCTGCTGGCCCAGACCGGCAGCTTCGTCCCCGCCACGGCAGCCCACATCGGCCTTGTCAGCCAGCTTTTCAGCCGGGTCGGCGCCTCGGACGACCTCGCGCGCGGCCGCTCGACCTTCATGGTGGAAATGGTCGAAACCGCCGCCATTCTCAACCAGGCCGACGACCGCGCGCTGGTGATCCTCGACGAGATCGGTCGCGGCACCGCCACCTACGACGGCCTCTCCATCGCATGGGCGACACTGGAACACCTGCACGACGCCATCCGCTGCCGCGCCCTGTTCGCCACCCATTACCACGAGATGACCGCGCTTTCCGCCAAGCTGACCGGCGTCGAGAACGCGACCGTCACCGTCAAGGAATGGCACGGCGACGTGATCTTCCTGCACGAGGTCCGCAGGGGCGCCGCCGACCGCAGCTACGGCGTGCAGGTCGCCCGCCTCGCGGGCCTGCCCGCCTCGGTGATCGACCGCGCCAAGGTGGTGCTGGAAGCCCTGGAAGCCGGCGACCGGCAGGGCGGCAGCCGCAGGCAGACCCTGATCGACGACCTGCCCCTGTTCCGCGCCGCCCCGCCCCCGGCCCCGCAGCCCGCCGTCACCCCCGACCTGGAGCGCCGCCTGACCGAGATCCACCCAGACGAACTGACGCCGATGCAGGCTTTGTCACTGCTTTACGAGTTGCGCGCCATCGCGACCCGCAAACCGTGACCATGCGTCATTCACCTTGCCCAAGTATCCTCGGGGGTAGGGGGGCAGACAGCCCCCCGGCCTGTCCGCCATCCTACCCCTGGGTATTGGACGAAACACCCACCTGCGCCGGGCGCAGCAGGCGGTCGTGCAGCACGAAGCCCTCGGTCATCACCTGGATGATCTGCCCGGCCTTGGTGCCCGGCAGCGGTGCCTCGAACATCGCCTGATGCTGCTGCGGGTCGAAGGCATCGCCGATCTGCGGCGCGACCGTCGTTACGCCGTGCTTGGCAAGCACTTGCCGCAATTCGCGGAGCGTCAGTTCGACCCCTTCGATCAGCGCGCCGGCCGCGGTGCGCTGCTCATCGCTCGACACCGCCAGCGCCCGCGTCAGGTTGTCATAGACCGGCAGCATGTCGCGCAGAAGCTTCGAGCCGCCATACTGCTCGGCCTCGCGCCGGTCGCGTTCGCCGCGCTTGCGGGCGTTCTCGGCATCGGCCAGCGCCCGCATGAAGCGGTCGCGCAGCTCGTCGCGCTCGGCCCGCAGGGCGTCGAGTTCCTCGGCGGCGATGTAATCCTCGATCCCGTCGATCCCGATATCACGCGGTTCAGCCTGATCCTGGGTCATGTGGTCATTCCTCACTTCAAACCTTGGTCATTTCGCACTGCGCCCGGACACCAGCCGACCGACAAGCTGCGCGGTATAGTCGACGATCGGGACGATGCGGCCATAGTTCAACCGCGTCGGGCCAATGACCCCCACCGCACCGATGATCTTCCGATCCGCGTTCATATAGGGAGACACCACCAGAGAGGAACCCGAAAGTGAGAACAACTTGTTCTCCGACCCGATAAATATGCGCACCCCGTCGCCTTCCTCGGTCAGTTCCAGAAATTCCGCAATGTCGCGCGTGCGTTCCAGATCGTCGAACAGGCGGCGGATTCGTTCCACGTCCTGCGCTTCGGTGCCGCCATCGAGCAGATTGGCCCGGCCGCGCACGATCAGCCGCTCCGAAGGCTCGCCCGCATTCTCCCACAATGCCAATCCGCTCTCCACCAGCGCCCGCGCCAGCGAATCGATCTCGCGCCGCCGCCGGAGGATTTCGCCGCCCATCGTCAGGCGCAACTCCGAAAGGGTCTTGCCCTCGGCCAGTGCGTTGAGAAAATTCGCCGCCTCGCGCATCGAGGACGGCGTCTGGCCGGGCGGCGGGCTGAATACCCGGTTTTCCACATGACCATCGGCAAACACCAGCACCACCAGCGCGCGGTCGGGGCCGAGGCTGACGAACTCGATATGCTTGATCGGCGCCTCGTGCTTGGGCGCCAGAACCAGGCTCGCCCCCTTGGTGATGCCCGAAAGCGCCTGCCCCACCTTGTCGAGCAGCGTCGCCACGTCGCGCTCGTTCGAGCCCATGGTGGCGTCGATCTTCTCGCGGTCCTCGTCGGCCAGGGTGCCGACCTCCAGCAGGCCGTCGACGAACAGCCGCAGCCCGGCCTGGGTCGGCACCCGCCCGGCCGAGGTGTGCGGGCTGTCCAGCAGCCCGAGATACTCCAGATCCTGCATCACGTTGCGGATGGTGGCGGCGCTGATCGGCTCTGACATCGACCGTGTCAGGGTGCGCGACCCCACCGGATCGCCCGACGCCAGATAGCCTTCGACCACGCGGCGGAAGACCTCGCGCGAGCGGTCGTTCATTTCGGACAGAAGCTTGGAGGGTTGCGACATCACTCTGCTTTCCAACGGGCGCCGGATACTAAAGACCGCGCCCCGCCGTCGTCAATGTGGGTTGCATCAACCGGGCCGGGATGGGTATCTGACGGCAACCCATGACAAGGATCAAGCGATGCGCCCCTCTGGTAGAAAACTAAGTGAAATGCGCCCGATTACAATGGAGACGGGCGTGATGAAACACGCCGAGGGTTCCTGCCTGATCAAGATGGGCGAAACCCACGTGCTGTGCTCGGCCACCATCGAGGACAAGGCGCCGCCGTTCCTGAAGAATACCGGCCTCGGCTGGGTCACCGCCGAATACGGCATGTTGCCGCGCGCCACCCATTCGCGCAACCGGCGCGAGGCGGCCTCGGGCAAGCAGTCGGGCCGCACGCAGGAGATTCAGCGCCTGATCGGCCGGGCCCTGCGCGCCGGGGTGGACCGCTCCGCCCTGGGCGAACGCCAGATCGTGATCGACTGCGACGTGCTGCAGGCCGATGGCGGCACCCGCTGCGCCTCGATCACCGGCGGCTGGGTCGCCCTGCGCATCGCGGTCAACAAACTGATGAAAACCGGGGCGATCGTCTCCGACCCGATCATCGACCATGTCGCCGCGGTATCCTGCGGCATCTATGCCGGGCAATCGGTGCTGGACCTTGATTATGCCGAGGATTCCACCGCCGGCACCGACGGCAATTTCATCCTGACCGGGCGCGGCCGCCTGATCGAGGTGCAGATGTCTGCCGAGGGCGCCACCTTCTCGCGT
Source organism: Paracoccaceae bacterium Fryx2 (assembly GCA_032334235.1). NCBI lineage: Bacteria > Pseudomonadati > Pseudomonadota > Alphaproteobacteria > Rhodobacterales > Paracoccaceae > Paracoccaceae bacterium Fryx2. Next base: position 2,603,757 of record JAVSGI010000005.1, on the reverse strand, counting down.
GCCGAGATGGGCGAACTGCTCGACCTGTCGGAAGCCGGGGCAGAGGCGCTGGTGGCGGCGCAGAAAGCGGCGACCGCCTGATGCGGCGCTTTGCGGGCGACCGGCTGCTGGTGGCCACCCACAACCGGGGCAAGCTGGAAGAGATGGCAAAGCTGCTGGAACCCTTCGGCATCGCCGTGACATCGGCGGGCGAACTGGGCCTGCCCGAGCCGGAGGAAACCGAGACGACCTTCATCGGCAACGCCCGCATCAAGGCCCATGCGGCGGCGAAAGCCACCGGCCTGCCCGCGCTGGCCGATGATTCCGGCATTTCGATCGACGCGCTCGACGGCGCGCCGGGCGTCTACACCGCCGACTGGGCCGAAACCCCGGCCGGGCGCGACTTCGTGCTGGCGATGACCCGGACATGGGAAAAGCTGGAGGCAGCGAACGCCCCCTACCCCCGCCGCGCGCAGTTCCGCTGCACGCTGGTGCTGGCCTGGCCCGATGGCCATGACGAGGTGTTCGAGGGCGTGATGCCCGGCCAGGTCGTCTGGCCGATGCGCGGCAATCAGGGGCATGGCTATGACCCGATCTTCCAGCCCGACGGGTTTTCTGTAACTTTCGGCGAGATGGACCGCTGGCAGAAGAACCAGATCAGCCACCGGGCCGATGCGTTCCGCAAACTGGTGCAGGGGTGTTTCACATGAAACGGATCTCGACCGGATCGCCGTTCGAGGCGACGATGGGCTACAGCCGCGCCGTGGTGAAGGGCGGCTGGTGCTTCGTCTCGGGCGTCACCGGCTACGACTACGCCACCATGGCGATGCCCGAAGGCGTGGCGGCGCAGGCGGAAAACTGCTTTGCCACCATCCGGGGCGTTCTGGCCGGGGCCGACTTCGAGATGGCGGACATCGTGCGGGTGCAATACACCCTGACCGATGCGGGCCTTGTCGATGCTGTCGTGCCGGTGCTGGGGGCGGAGCTTGGCGAGGTGCGCCCCGCCGCTACCATGGTGATCGCCGGCCTGATCCGGCCCGAGATGCTGATCGAGATCGAGGTCACCGCCTTCAAGGGATAGGATGCTGATGGACGACTGGCGCAACGGCGGCTTCGGGCTTTACCTGCATTGGCCGTTCTGCCAGTCGAAATGCCCCTACTGCGACTTCAACAGCCATGTCGCGGCCCGCATCGACCAGCGCCGCTGGCAGGCCGCCTATCTGGCCGAAATCGACCGGATCGGCGCGGAAACGCAGGGCCGCATGCTGGGTTCGGTGTTTTTCGGCGGCGGAACGCCCTCGCTCATGGAGCCGGCGCTGGTTGCGGCGGTGCTGGAGCGGGTGCGCGCCACCTGGCCGATGGCTAACGACCCCGAAATCACGCTGGAGGCAAACCCGGGGTCGGTGGAAGCCGGGCGCTTCCGGGGCTACCGCGATGCCGGGATAAACCGGATTTCCATGGGTATTCAATCACTTGATGATGCAGATCTTGCCCGCCTCGGGCGGTTGCACAGCGTCGCCGAGGCGCGTGCGGCATTCGACATTGCCCGCAATCTGTTCGACCGGGTCAGCTTCGACCTGATCTATGCCCGGCAGGACCAGACGCTGGCCGCGTGGGAGGCCGAACTGCGCGAGGGGTTGGCGATGGCCGCCGACCATCTGTCGATTTACCAGTTGACCATCGAGGACGGCACGGCCTTCGGTGACCGTTTCGCCCGGGGTGGGCTGCGCGGTCTGCCCGACGATGATCTGGCGGCCGATTTCTACGACCTGACGCATGAGATGACCGAGGCCGCCGGGCTTCCGGCCTATGAGGTGTCGAATCACGCGCGGCCGGGGGCGGAGTCGCGGCACAACCTGACCTATTGGCGGGCGGGCGACTATATCGGCATCGGCCCGGGGGCCCATGGTCGGCTGACGCTGGATGGCCGGCGCCTTGCCACCGAGGCCCCGCGTGCGCCGGGCGACTGGTTGACCCGGGTGGAGGCTGGAACAGCCGGCGAAGGGCCGCGAACAGAGGTGGCGGCGCCGGATCAGGCGCTGGAATACCTGATGATGGCGCTGCGTCTGCGCGAGGGGATCGACCTCGACCGCCATGCACGAATCGGCGGCGTGACAATTGATGCAAGCAAGATCAATGGGTTGCAGGGAATCGGCATGGTAGAGACAGCGGGATCGAGGCTTTGGGCGACCGGGCGGGGGCGGATCGTGCTGAACTCGGTGATTGCCGCACTGGCTGCGGGCTGAGGCGATGCGCTGGCTTTGGAAAACCTGCGGTCTGCTTGCCCTGATGCTGGCGCTGGCGGGGCTCGCACTGCCGCTGCTGCCGACGGTGCCGTTCCTGCTGCTGGCCGCATTCTGCTTTGCCCGGTCATCGGCGCGTCTGCACGACTGGCTGGTGGGTCATCCGGTCCTCGGCCCGCCGATTGCCGACTGGAACCGGGCGGGCGCGATCGGGCGGCGGGCGAAGGTGCTGGCCAGCCTGTCGATGCTGGCTGCGTTCGGCCTGTCGATGGCACTGGGGGTGCGGCCGCTGATCCTGCTGGTTCAGGCGCTGGTGCTCTGCGCGGTGGCGCTGTTCATATGGAGCCGTCCCTCGGCATGACCGACAGCACGCGGCACAGCAGGTCCAGATCGTCGAGCGTGTTGTATCGGATGGTCAACAGGCCCGCCTCGCCGCCCGGTTCATGGTCGATCTTGACCGACATGCCGAGGTTGTTCGCCAGATCGGCCTCCAGCGCCCGCGTGTCGGCGTCCTTCTCCGGGCGGCCCCGCGGTCGCTGCGCGGCTTTGGTCGGCGCGGGGCCCCTGGCCAGTCGTTCCGTCTCGCGCACCGACAGGCCGCGGGCAATCACCTGCCGGGCCAGATCGGACGCGTTCGGCGTGGTGATCAGCGCCCGCGCGTGCCCGGCCGTCAGTTTGCCATCGCGCAGATAGGCCTGCACATCCTCAGGAAGATTGAGCAATCGCAAGAGGTTGGCGATATGGGGGCGGCTGCGGGACAGGGCTTCGGCCAGCTTTTCCTGGGTGTGGCCGAATCGGTCCATCAACTGCCGGAACCCCATCGCTTCTTCGATCGGGTTCAGGTCGGCGCGCTGGATGTTCTCGATGATCGCGACTTCCAGCACCTCGGTATCGTCGAAATCGCGCACCAGAACGGGCAGTTCGTGCAACTGCGCCAGTTGCGCCGCCCGCCAGCGCCGTTCGCCCGCGACGATTTCGAACCGGTCGCCGCCCGGAATCGGGCGCACGATCAGCGGCTGAATCACACCTTTCTGGCGGATCGAGGCTGCCAGATCCTCCAGCGCATCGGCCGGAAAGTCGCGGCGGGGCTGCATCGGGTTCGGCACGAGCTTTTCCACCGGAACCAGCAGATCGGGCCGCCGAGCCGCGGGCTGCGCGAGGTTCGAGCCCTGCGGCACGAGATCGACGTTGATATCCGCCATCAGCGCCGACAATCCCCGCCCCAGGCCCCGCCGTTCGGCTTTCTTCTCGATCACGATGCAATCTCCTCGTGTTTGGCGGCAATGCCGTGCCGGGAAACGATTTCCGCGGCGAGGGCGCGATAGGCCTCGCTGCCCTTCGACGCCGGATCGTAGCTCAACACCGGCATCGCGAACGAAGGCGCCTCGCTGACACGCACATTCCGCGGAATCACCGTCTTGAACACAAGATCCCCCAGGTTTTGCCGCGCGTCGTTTTCCACCTGCTGCGACAGGTTGTTGCGCCCGTCATACATTGTCAGCAGCACGCCCTCGATTCGCAGCGCGGCGTTGGCCGTCTGACGCACCTCGCGGATCGTCAGCATCAGCTGCGACAGCCCCTCCAGCGCGAAGAACTCGCTTTGCAGCGGCACCAGCACCGAATCGCAAGCCACCATTGCGTTGATTGTCAATAGGCTGAGCGACGGCGGGCAATCGATCAGGATGTAATCGAACCCCCAGCCATCCATTGCAGGCTGGCGCAGCGCATCATGCAGCAGGAAACTGCGCTTTTCGTTGGCGACAAGCTCCATATCCGCCGAAGAAAGGTCGGCATTGGCCGGGCAGATGAACACGGCACCGGTGCGGGTCGGCAGGATGACGTCTGTCAGCGGCGCATCGTCGATCAGCAGGTCGTATGTCGTCACCTTGCGGTGCGCCGGGTCGATGCCAAGGCCGGTGGAGGCGTTTCCCTGCGGGTCCAGATCGACCAGCAAGACGCGCGCGCCAAGTTCCGACAGGCCGGCCGCGAGATTGATCGCCGTCGTGGTCTTGCCCACGCCGCCTTTCTGGTTGGCAACCGCGATTATGCGCGGTTGCCTGGGGCGAAGCGGGTCAGACATGGGCGAGCCCTTTCACTTTCAGGATCACGGCCTTGGGGTCCGTTGCGCTGGACCAGTTTTCCAGATCAAAGTGCCATGTCTTGCGGGCGGCCTCAACCTCGGCGGCATGGCTGGCACCTTTCAGGAACAGCGCGGCGCCCCCCGGGGCCAGATGTGGCAATGTCAGCGCACACAGCTTTTCCAGCGGTGCGAGGGCGCGCGCTGAAATCACGTCTGCCCGCAGCGGCGCCAGCGATTCGACCCGTTCGGCCCGGATGTCCGGGGCGATGCCGAGTGTCCGGCTGGCTTCCCGCAGGAATGTGGCCTTGCGCTGGTCGGCCTCGACCAGCGTCATCCGCATTCCCGGGTGAAGCTCAGACGCGATGCAGGCAACCACCAGCCCTGGAAACCCGCCGCCGCTGCCCAGATCGCCCCAATGCTGCACCGGTTGGTCTGCAAGGGCATAGATCTGCGCCGAATCGAGAACATGGCGGGTCCAGGCGTCCTCCAGCGTGGATTTCGACACCAGATTGATCGCCGGGTTCCACTTGCGCATCAGGGTGACCAGCTTCTCCAGCCGCAGGATTGTTTCACGTGAAACATTCAAGGCGGCCAGGGACTCGGCAGCGTGAACGGTCATCCTTGCGCCCGATCCTTCTGCGACCGCCGCAACCGCGCCAGAATCAGCGTCAAGGCGGCCGGCGTCATCCCTTCGATTCGGCCCGCCTGCGCCAGATTGGCCGGGCGCGCGCGCAGGAGCTTGGCGGTCAGTTCGCCGGAAAGCCCAGACAAGGCTGCGAAGTCGAAATCCGGTGGAATGACAACGTGTTCGTCGCGCTTCAGCGACTGTGCATCTTCGGATTGACGATCAATATACGGCGCGTAAAGCGCATCGCGCCAGAGCTGCTCCTGAAGGTCGGGCGTTTGCGCCGCATAATCCGGACACAACCTGGCGATCACGGCCCGATCGCTGTCTGCAAAGGACAACAATGCGAAGGCCGAACGTCGAACGCCGTCCTGGCTGACGCGAATGCCCGCCGCTTCGACCTGCGTCGGCGTCAACTGCACCGCCTCCAGCGCCGCCCGGCCGCGAACCAGGGCCTCCTGCTTGGCCCCGAATGCCCTCCGACGCGCCTCTCCGACACAGCCGAGGCGCAAGCCCACGGGCGTCAGCCTCTGGTCGGCATTGTCGGCGCGCAGACTCAACCGGAACTCGGCGCGCGAGGTGAACATGCGGTAGGGCTCTGTTACACCCCGGGTCAGAAGATCGTCGATCATCACGCCGATGTAGCTTTCCGACCGGCTGAACAGCGCAGGTGCTTCGTCCCGGACCGCCAGCGCCGCATTGAGCCCCGCGACCATACCCTGCGCCGCGGCTTCTTCGTAGCCGGTGGTGCCGTTGATCTGCCCGGCCAGGTAGAGACCCGGCACGGACTTCAGCTCCAGGGTCGGCGCCAGACCGCGGGGGTCGAAGTAATCATACTCGATTGCATAGCCGGGCTGAAGGATGCGAACATTTTCAAGGCCCAACATCGAATGCACATAGTCTTCCTGCACGTCGGCCGGAAGCGAACTTGAGATGCCGTTCGGGTAGACTGTGGTATCGTCCAGGCCCTCGGGCTCCAGGAAGACCTGATGTTCCTGCTTGTCGGCAAACCGCACCACCTTGTCCTCGATCGAGGGGCAATACCGCGGCCCAACTCCGTCGATGTGGCCGCCATACATGGCCGAGCGGGAAAGGTTTCGGCGCACGATATCATGCGTGCGGCTGTTGGTATGGGTTATGCCGCAGGCGATCTGGCGCACAAGCGGCCCGCTGTCAAGAAAGGAAAACACCACCGGATTTTCGTCGCCGGGCTGCATGTCCAGCACTGACCAATCGATCGTGGTTCCGTCCAGACGCGGCGGCGTGCCAGTTTTCAGCCGACCCCGCGCCAGCCCAAGCCCAGCCAAGCGGTCCGCCAGCCGGACGGAAGGTCTGTCACCCATCCGCCCGCCTGGCTGGCGCCTGTCACCGATGTGAATCACCCCGTTCAGAAAGGTGCCCGACGTGAGAACAACTGCCCGGGCATGCAACACCGTGCCGTCGGCCAGCGTGACCCCTGCGATACGGCCACCATCCTGCGCCAGATCGACCACCTCCCCCTCGACAAGGATCAGGTTCGGTTGCGCCGCCAGATCCCGCTGCACCGCCTCGCGATACAGCCTGCGATCCGTCTGGGCCCGCGGCCCCTGCACCGCCGGACCCTTGCGCCGGTTCAGCAGCCGAAACTGGATCCCCGCCTGATCGGCCGCACGCGCCATCACGCCATCCAGCGCATCAATCTCGCGCACCAGATGGCCCTTGCCCAGGCCGCCGATCGCCGGATTGCACGACATCACGCCGATCCCGGCCACACTCAGCGTCACCAACGCCGTTCGGGCTCCCAGCCGTGCCGAAGCAGCCGCCGCTTCCGCGCCAGCATGTCCCCCACCAATCACCACCACGTCGAAATGTTTCACGTGAAACATCCTCATTTTCCGATGCAGAAGCTGGCAAAGATCTCGTCCAGCAGGTTTTCCACATCCACCCGGCCCACCAGGCAATCCAGCGCACGGATCGCCCGCCGCAGTTCTTCCGCCGCAAGCTCGGCGCGTCCCTCGTTCCCTACCTCAGCCCGCGCCGATTCCATAGCCCTGATCGCCGCCATGATGGCCAGGCGATGCCGTTCCCGCGTCAGAACCCCGGCCGAGGCGGATTTCTGCTGCAATACGGCGGCGATTTCCGCCACCAGATCACTCAACCCCTCGCCGGTCACGCCGGAAACCCGCATCCCCGGGCCCGGATGCAGGTCGGCCTTGCCCCGCACAACAATATCGCCCGCCTGTGGCGCAACCCCCGGCAGCTCCGAACCGTCCATCAGGAACACCCGCAAGTCCGCCCCGACGGCCCGGGCCCGTGCCCGTTCGATCCCCATGCCTTCCAGCACATCGCCGGTTTCGCGCAACCCCGCCGTGTCCAGCAGCGTGACCGCCAGCCCGCCCAGATCCATCCGCACCTCGATCACATCCCGGGTTGTCCCGGCAATTTCCGAGGTCAGCGCCGCCTCCCGCCCGGCCAGCGCATTCAGCAGCGTCGATTTCCCGGCATTCGGCGCGCCCAGAATTGCCACCTCGAACCCATCCCTGATCCGTTCGGCCACCCGCGCACCTTCCGCCTCGGCCCGCAACCCCGCCAGCAACCCGTCGATCAGCACCAGAACCTCCGGCGTCACATCCACCGGCACATCCTCGTCGGCAAAGTCGATCGTCGCTTCCAGCAACGCCGCCGCCCGGATCAGATCGACCCGCCAGCGTTCGGCCTGCCGCCCCACGGCGCCCGACAGCACCCGCAGGGCTTGCCGCCGCTGCGCCTCGGTCTCGGCGTCGATCAGGTCGGCCAACCCCTCCACCTGCGCCAGGTCCAGACAGCCGTTCTCCAGCGCCCTCCGGGTGAATTCGCCCGCCTCGGCCAGCCGCAAGCCGGGCTGCTCCGACAGCGCGCGCAGCACCGCGCTCACCGTCGCCGTGCTGCCATGCAGGTGCAGTTCCGCCACCGCCTCGCCGGTAAAGCTGGCGCCTGCGCCAAACAGCAGCACCAACCCCTGATCCAGCGCCACCCCACCCCAGACAAGACGGCGCAAGACGGCGACCCGCAGCGCGGGCAGCGGCCCGGTCAGCGCCGCCACCGCCACATGCGCCTGCGGGCCGGAAAGCCGCACAACGGCCACCCCGGCCCGACCGCGCGCGCTGGCCAGGGCATAAATCGTGTCCATAAAGCTTAACCCGTTGATTCAGAACGCTTAGCTGTTCATCGAATCGAAGAATTCCGCATTGCTCTTGGTCTGCCGCAGCTTGGAAATCAGGAACTCGATCGCATCCGTCGTGCCCATCGGGTTCAAAATCCGGCGCAGCACATAGGTCTTGGACAGATCGGTTTTCTCGACCAGAAGTTCTTCCTTGCGGGTGCCCGATTTCAGGATGTCCATCGCCGGGAACACGCGCTTGTCGGCCACCTTGCGGTCCAGCACGATCTCACTGTTGCCGGTGCCCTTGAACTCCTCGAAGATCACCTCGTCCATCCGGCTGCCGGTGTCGATCAGCGCCGTGGCAATGATGGTCAGGCTGCCGCCTTCCTCGATGTTCCGCGCCGCACCGAAGAACCGCTTCGGCCGCTGCAGCGCATTGGCGTCCACGCCGCCGGTCAGCACCTTGCCCGAGCTTGGCACCACCGTGTTGAACGCCCGCCCCAGCCGCGTGATGCTGTCCAGCAGGATCACCACGTCGCGCTTGTGCTCGACCAGCCGCTTGGCTTTCTCGATCACCATTTCCGCCACCGCGACATGCCGCGTCGCCGGCTCGTCGAACGTCGAAGACACCACCTCGCCCTTGACCGACCGCTGCATGTCGGTCACTTCTTCCGGCCGCTCGTCGATCAGCAGCACGATCAGATAGCATTCCGGGTGGTTGGTCGCGATCGAATGGGCGATGTTCTGCAACAGCACCGTTTTGCCGGTGCGCGGCGGCGCCACGATCAGCCCGCGCTGGCCCTTGCCGATCGGCGACACCAGGTCGATGATCCGGGCCGAGCGGTCTTTCACCGTCGGGTCTTCAACCTCCATCTTCAGCCGCTCGTCGGGGTAAAGCGGCGTCAGGTTGTCGAAATGCACCTTGTGGCGCGCCTTTTCCGGGTCGTCGAAGTTGATCCGCGTCACCTTGGTGATGCAGAAGTATTTCTCGGTATCGCGCGGCGCCTGCATCACGCCCTCGATGGTGTCGCCGGTGCGCAGGCTGAACTGGCGCAGAATGTCGGGCGAAACATAAATGTCATCCGGCCCCGGCAGATAGTTGGCCGACGGGCTGCGCAGAAAGCCGAAACCGTCCTGCAACACTTCCAGCACGCCATCGCCGCCGATTTCCCAACCCTCTTCGGCATGTTCCTTGAGGATCGAGAACATCATCTCGCCCTTGCGCATCGAAGGGGCGTTCTCGATTTCCCATTCTTCGGCCATCGCCAGCAGGTCGGCAGGCGTCTTGGCTTTCAGTTCGGCAAGGTTCAGACGTTCAACGGTTGTGGCAACGGGGGTCATGTAAACAGGCATCCTCGGCACGGCACCCGGCGGGCGGCGGCAACGGTCATGAATGGGAGGCGCATGGACCGAACGGCCCTGCACCCGCCGTGGTAAGGCCCGCGCGGCGAAAAGTCAATCTTGCAAAGCGCGACACGCCGTCCACGCCAGACCCCGCCCGGATAGCCCGCTCTCAGAACTTCACGATCACCGAAAGCACGATCACCAGCATCAGAAGCGTCGGCACCTCGTTCATCATCCGGTAGCGCCGGCCGTTCAGGCGGTTTTCTCCGGCCACGAACGCCTTGCGCCGGGCCCCCAGCCACATGTGAAACGCCGTCATCGCCAGCACCGAGCCCGCCTTGGCCCAGGGCCAGACCATGCTCCAGTCCACGATGCCCGGCGTAAGCACCAGCATCAGGCCGAACACCCAGGTCGAGATCATCGCGGGATTCATGATCGCCTTCAGCAGACGCCGTTCCATCACCTGAAACATCGCGTCCGTGGCGCTGCCCTTTTCCACCTGCTCGACGTGGTAGACGAACAGCCTCGGCAGGTAGAACAGCCCCGCCATCCAGGCCAGAACCGAGATCACATGAAATGCCTTCACCCAGAGGTAGGCCCCTGCCAGAAATTCGCCGATCATATTGCCTCCGAGACTGCGCCCCTTCTCTTAAATAAGAATTATAAGAAAAGGAATGATGCAGTAGGGGCTGGGGATAACAGGATTGTCGCATCCACCCCCCGGGTTATCCCCAGATCCGCTTCGGTGGACAAGTCGTGGAGAACCGTGAATAAAAGGTTAATTTCACAGAGAAAATAATTATAAAACAATGGCCTGAACCTCATTTCACGCGTGAAACGCCCGTGCCCGCCCGCCCCGCCTGCCTGTGGACGAGGCCTTTCTCCCCACCCCCGCCGGTTCGCCTGTCCCCCTCTGGACAACCGGCCCGGCCGCTTGACAAGCCGGCCCCTCTGCGCCCACCAAGGCCCCGAGGCCCGCTTTGCCCCCAAACGGCCGTCAGGAACAAAACCAGCTTGTCCACAGCTTTCACCCCCCGAAATCCGTCATGCAAAAGCGCCTGATTCTCGCCTCCGCCTCCCCCACCCGGCTGTCGCTGCTGCGGGCGGCGGGGCTTGCCGTCGAGGCTCTCCCGGCCCGCATCGACGAAGAAACGGTCCGCGCGGCGCTGGAAGCCGAATCCGCCACTCCCGCCGAAATCTCCGACACGCTGGCCGAGTTGAAGGCCCGCAAGATCGCCGACCGTACGCCCGACAGCCTCGTTCTCGGCTTCGATCAGGTGCTCGACTTCGCGGGCCGGGTCTGGGCCAAGCCCGACAGCCCGGCCGCCGCCCGCACCCAGCTACTCGCCCTTCGCGGCAAGACCCACCGCCTGTTGTCGGCCGCCGTGCTGTTCGAAGACGGCCGCCCGGTCTGGCGCACGACCGGCGAGGCGCGGCTGACCATGCGGCCTTTCTCTGATGCCTGGCTCGACGGCTACCTTGCCCGGAACTGGGACAGCCTGCGCCACGCCGTCGGCGGCTACAAGCTGGAGGAGGAAGGGGTGCAGCTGTTCTCGCGGGTCGAGGGCGACTATTTCACCGTTCTGGGGCTGCCGCTGCTGCCACTTCTCGGCTACCTTGGGCAAAGAGGTTTCATCGCAACATGACCGACCATCCCCGCATCCCGCTGGCCGGCGTCATCGGCCACCCGATCGCCCATTCCCGCTCGCCCGCGCTGCACGGCTACTGGCTGCGCCGATACGGTATCAAGGGTCACTACATCCCCATGGATATCGCGCAGGCCGATCTCAAGGAGGCTCTGCAAACCCTGCCCAAGCTGGGCTTTGTCGGGCTGAACGTGACGATTCCGCACAAGGAGACGATCCTTGGCCTGGCCGACATCGTCACCGACCGCGCGGCGCTGATCGGGGCGGCCAACACGCTGATCTTCCGCAAGGATGGCCGCATCCACGCCGACAACACCGACGGGTCGGGCTTCATCGCCAACCTGCGCCAGAACGCGCCGAACTGGCAGCCGCAGGCGGGGCCGGCGGCGGTGTTCGGGGCCGGCGGGGCGGCACGGGCGGTCATTGCCGCGCTGATCGAGGTTGGCGTGCCCGAGATCCGGCTTGCCAACCGCACGCGCCCGCGGGCCGAGGCTCTGCGGTCCGATTTCGGCGCAAAGGTGGTGGTTCACGACTGGGTGCAGGCCGGCAACATGCTCGACGGGGTGGCGACCGTGGTCAACACCACCTCGCTCGGGATGGTTGGCAAGCCTGACCTCCGGGTGCCGCTGGATGCGCTGCACCCGCGCACGCTGGTCACCGATCTGGTCTATACCCCGCTGAAGACCGCCTTCCTGATAGAGGCCGAAGACATCGGCTGCACCGTCGTTGATGGCCTCGGCATGTTGCTGCATCAGGCCGCGCCGGGCTTCGAACGCTGGTTCGGCCGCCGCCCGGAGGTTGACGATGCCACCCGCGCCGCGGTGATCGGGGCATGACGTTTCGACTTGGCCTGACCGGCTCGATCGGCATGGGCAAATCGACCACGGCGGAGTTCTTTGCCGAAGCGGGCCTGCCGGTCTGGGATGCGGATGCCGCCGTTCACCGGCTTTACGCGCCCGGGGGCAGCGCGGTGAGCGCGGTGGGTGCCCTTTGCCCCGATGCGGTGTTCGCAGGCGGCATCGACCGGGGCATCCTCAAGCGCTGGATCGCCAGCGACACCACCGCGCTGGCGCGGCTGGAGGCGGTGGTTCACCCGCTGGTCGCCGCCGACCGCGACACCTTTCTGGCCGGGGCAGCCGCCGACATCGTGGTGCTCGACATACCCCTGCTGTTCGAGCGCGGCACCGAAGCCGAGATGGACGCGACCCTTCTGGTCACGGCACCGCCCGCGCTGCAACGTGCCCGCGTCATGGCCCGCCCCGGCATGACCGAGGCGCAGTTTCAGACCATCCTCGCCCGCCAGATGCCCGACGCCGAAAAGCGCGCCCGCGCCACCCATATCATCGAGACCCTGGGCATTGAGGCCGCGCGTGAAGGCGTGAATGCCCTGATCGACTACATCCGAAAGGCCAAGTGATGCGCGAGATCGTGCTGGATACCGAAACCACCGGCTTTGAACCCGCCGAAGGCCACCGCATCGTCGAGATCGGTGCGGTGGAACTGTTCAACCACATGCCGACCGGGCGCACCTACCATCAATACCTCAATCCCGAACGGATGATGCCGAAAGAGGCGTTCGAGATTCACGGTCTGGGCGACGATTTCCTGCGCGACAAGCCGCTGTTCCGCAGCATCGCCGCGGCGTTCCTGGAGTTCATCGGCGACGCGACGCTGGTGATCCACAATGCCGCCTTCGACATGAAGTTCCTCAACGCCGAGCTGACAGCGGCGCGGCTGCCGCCGCTGCCGTTCGAGCGGGCGCTGGATACCGTGCTGATGGCGCGCAAGAAGTTTCCCGGTTCGCCCGCGTCCCTCGACGCGCTGTGCCGCCGCTTCGGGGTGGACAATTCGGGGCGCGAGAAACACGGCGCGCTGCTGGACAGCGAGATCCTGGCGGAAGTGTATCTGGAGCTGATCGGCGGGCGGCAGCCCGATCTGGTGCTGGCAGCCGCCCCGCGGGTCGTTCAGGGCAGCACCGACCAGAACGGCGACTGGCGGGCGCGGCCCCGGCCGACACCCCTGCCGCCGCTGCTAACGGCAGAGGAAGCAGCCGCCCATGCCGCTTTCGTGGCAAAGCTGGGCGACGGCGCGATCTGGAACAGGCGGGTTTGACGGCCGGGCGCTATTCGACTTCGACGCGGGGCGCGGCCGCAGTTGCCTGCTGCGCCTCGGCGCGGCGCGCCAGTTCCTGCCGGTAGAGCGCCAGAAAATCCACCGTGTCGACGTTCAGCGGCGGGAAGCCGCCATCGCGCGTCACGTCCGAGATGATGCGCCGCACGAAGGGGAACAGCAGGCGCGGGCATTCGATCAGCAGGAAGGGGTGAAGCTGTTCCTCCGCCACGCCCTCGACAACGAAGATCCCGCCGTAATCAAGCTCCATCAGGAACAGCGTGTCGCCGTTGACCTTGTTCTTCGAGGTGATGCGGAATTTCGTGATCACCTCGTATTGGTGTTCAAGGGCGCGCTTGCGGGCATCGAGGCTGACCGCAACCTGGATGTCGGGCTGCACGTCGCCGCCGGTCAGGCCCTTCTGGGCCACCATGTTCTCGAACGACATGTCGCGGATGAATTGCGCCAAGACCTGCATCTTGATCTGGGGGGTGGCGGGGGCGGTGCCATTGGCCTCTGTCATCGGTCTCTCCTGCGTGGTTCGCGCGTTGGGCGCGCTATCTGACGCCTTGTCTAGCAGGTCGGATTGGTGGCCTCAATGCCGGGTCCAGCCAGAGCTTCCGGGGCGTTCCTGATCGGGTGCATCCAGCGGCGTGGCGTCCAGCACCTGATAATCGGCGTCGATCGGGGCATCGCTCTGGGTCCGGCGCACCACGACGCCAGACGCCTGCATCCGCCGGGCCATCCGCGCAATCGCCAGATCCCGCACCTGCGGCACCAGCAGCAGCAGGCCGACCGCACTGGTGAAGAAGCCGGGCATCACGAGGAATATGCCGGCCATCATGCGCAACGCGCCCTGCGCCAGCGGCGACAGCGGGTCGGCCATGCCTTGGGCGGCATTGCGCATCTCGCCCACGGCGCGCAGGCCCTGGCCGCGCAGGATCCAGACCCCCAGAACCGCCGATGCCAGCACCAGCGCCAGCGTCGGCCAGAGAGTCAGCCACCCGCCAAGGGTGACGAACAAAGAGATCTCGATCAGCGGCAAGCCGACCACGAATGCAAAAAGCCACATTCCCAGGCTCCTTCGGGACTGCAATCTGTGGGTCAGGCGGTGGACTTGGACCGACCCCTCACTTACATAGGGTCAACAGGGGCTGGTTACCAACCGAAAAGCCGCCCGTCCCGCCCTTCGAGACCCCGAGGTTTACATGAGCTCATCCCTGATCCAACTGCTTGTCCTGGCCGGGATCGCCGTCTTTCTCATTCTCAAGCTGCGGAATGTGCTGGGCACGCGCGATGGCTTCGAGAAGCCCCCGCTGCCGATCGAGGAGCAGCCGGTGCGCGCCCGCCGCGACTTCGAAGTGATCGAGGGCGGGCCTGACCGCGACATCACCGACCATGTCGCCGATGGCAGCCCGTCCGCCAAGGCGCTGGCGGGCATGAAGATGGCAGAACCGGGCTTTGGCGTCGGCGATTTCCTGAACGGCGCGCGCGGTGCCTACGAGATGATCCTGATGGCCTTCGAAAAGGGCGATCTGGCGCAGATCAAGGGCTTCCTGTCCGACGACGTGTATCAGAGCTTCGAGGCCGCCGTGCAGGCGCGCGAGGCCGAAGGGCTGACGGTCGAGGCGAATTTCGTTGGTTTGCGGGATCTTGCGCTGCAGGAGGCCACCTTTGACCGCGACACCCGCGAGGCCGAGATTGCCGTGCGCTTTGTCGGCGAACTGACCTCGCTGGTGCGCAACAAGCTGGGCGAGGTGGTCGAGGGATCGCCGACAGAGGTCAAGCGCCAGCGCGATGTCTGGACCTTTGCCCGCGTCATGGGTTCGAACGATCCGAACTGGCAACTCGTCGCCACCGGGGACTGATGCGTGCCCTGCTGCGCAGCCTCGCCGTCGTGCTGGCCGTGATGGCGGGCGCGGGCCCTGCGGCGGCGCAGGTGCTGCGCTTTGACGATCTGGACGGCTGGCGCGACGATGACCACCGCGCGGCGCTGGCGGTGTTTCGCGGGACGTGCAGCCTGATCGACGGGCCCGAGTGGCAGCCGCTGTGTCGACTTGCCGCGGATGCCGAAGGCAGCGCGGCGGCGGCGCGCAGCTTCTTCGAGCTGTTCTTCCGGCCGGTGCTGATGGGCGAACCCCCGGCACTGTTCACCGGCTATTACGAGCCCGAACTTCCCGGCTCGCCGGTTCGCACCCCGCGCTTTGCGTGGCCGATCTATGCCAAGCCGCCGGAACTGACCGAGGGCAGCGTCTGGCACAGCCGCGGCGACATCGAGGCGGGCGGATTGCTGCGCGGCCGCGGTCTGGAGATTGCCTGGCTCGATGACCCGGTGGAGGTGTATTTTCTGCAGGTGCAGGGTTCCGGCCGCATCCGGATGCCGGATGGCCGGGTGATCCGGGTCGGCTATGCCGCCAAGAACGGCCAGCCCTACCGCTCCATCGGGCAGGAACTTGTGCGGCGCGGCACCCATGCGCTGCACGAGGTTTCGGCGCAGGCGATCCGTGCCTGGGTGCGGCGCAACCCGGTTGAGGGTGCGCAACTGCTGTTTCACAACCCGTCTTACGTGTTTTTCCGCAAGCTGGCCAACCTGGCCCCCGAGAAGGGGCCGATAGGGGCGATGGGGCGCTCGATCACCACGATGCGCAGTCTGGCGGTCGATCCGGCCCATACGCCGCTGGGGGCGCCGGTCTGGATCGAGAAGGATGGCCGCAACCCCCTGCGCCGCCTGATGATTGCGCAGGATACCGGCGGCGCGATCAAGGGCGCGCAGCGGGCCGACATCTTTTTCGGCACCGGGTATCAGGCGGGCGAGGATGCGGGGACCGTGAAGGACGGCGGCCGGATGATCGTGCTGTTGCCGATCGACCGGGCCTTTGCCCTGCTGCCGGACGGCTGAGCCATGGCCCGCCGCCGCACCCTGCGCCCCGACGAAGAAGAGCTTTGGGCCGCCGTCGCGCGCACCGCACAGCCGATGCACCCGGGACGGCCCGCGATTTTTCTACGAAAAATCGAGGATCTGCCTGCCGCCGTCACGCATGAGCCGCCGAATGTCATCCATCCCGCGCCCTCCTTCGGGCGCTTTCGCATCGGCGAGAAGGCGCATGTGCGACCTTCGGGGCACGACGTTCAGCCGCCGTTGCGCGCCCTGCTGGCCGAGGCGCCGTTGCGGATGGATGCGAAAAGCTTCGCCCGGATGGCGCGCGGCAAGCTTTCCCCCGAGGCGCGGCTTGACCTGCACGGCATGACGCTGTCGGAGGCGCATCCCGAACTGATCGGCTTCATCCTGAACGCTCAAGCGCAGGGGCTGCGGCTTGTGCTGGTCATCACCGGCAAGGGCAGCAGGCGCACCGCCGACCATGGTCCGATCCCGCAGCGGCAGGGGGTTCTGAAGCATCAGGTGCCGCACTGGCTGCACATGGCGCCGCTGGGGCCGGCCGTCTTGCAGGTGGCCGAGGCGCATCTGAAGCATGGCGGGTCGGGGGCATATTACGTCTACCTGCGCCGCCGCTAATTGGCGATTTCGCCAGCGATGGCGGTGACGGGCAGCAGGATGATTTCGGTCGCGTTCTGCACCGTCAGCACCGCGCCCGACAGCAGGTCGGTCCGGCCCTTCTGGTCGGAGACGAAGGCCGCGTTGACCTCGACCATCCGGCCGAGCAGTTGCAGCAGCGCGGGCGAGGTGGCGGCGGTGAAATGGCCGGCGCCCGAGGAGAAGGCGCCGACCTCCATGAACGTCACCTTAAGGTCGGCAAGGCGTGCGATCTCCGACAGGTTGCCGAGGCGCTCGGTCTTGCCGGTCAGCCCGGCCGACAGTTGCAGTATGCGGTCGCGGTTCGAGCCGAAGATCAGGAACGGGTCGGGCAGTTTGCCGATCATCGTGGCCTGGGCGTGGAACACGTCGACATCCAGATCGGGCGAGATCAGGATCACCCCGCCGATCCGCGCCATCAGTGCCTTGTCGTTGCGGATCGCGATCTGGCGCAGGGTCTCCATCGTCAGGGCGCTGCCCATCGAATGCGCCACGAGGAAGATGCGCTTCGCCCCGGCGTCGGCCACCTGGTTCAGCAGCACCTCCAGCCCGTCGCGGGCGAACAGCGCGGAATCGGCGTCATAGACATAGCCCAGCGGGTTGCCCGCCGAGGGCCAGGAGTAATGCACCACCGCGCCGGGCAGGTCGAGGTCATGCGCGAGTTGCGCGATCCGGTAGAGCCCTTCCGAATAGGTGTTGTTGAAGCCATGCACGAACACGACGGCATCACGCTCGCCCACCCCTTCCTGTGCCAGCGCGCGGGCCAGATCGGCCCGGAAGGTGCGGGCGTCGGGGTGGACAATGGCCGCGGTGGTGAGGAAATCGGTGGCAGGATCGGCGGGCCCGCGTCTGGGCGGCCAATTGATCTCGCCCGGCGCGCGGTCGGGCGGCACCGACACGTCGTAACGCGCAAAGGCGGCGGTTTCGGTACGCTCGCCGCCGAAGGTGCCGGTGGCCGGATCGACCGCCCGCGTTGTGCCGACAAAGACCGACCGCACGTCGCCCACGTCGCCGGCGCGGGGATCCATGGTGATGGTGCCGCGCGGCGTGCAGGCCACCAGCAGGACGAGGACGAGAGCGAGCGGTTTCACGGGACCATCCTGTTGCGCTTGTGCCCGCACTGGATCACCCGGCCCGCGTCAGCGGTCAAGCGGTTTGCCCTGCGGCCTAAAGAACATAGCGGCTGAGGTCGGCCGAGCGCGACAGCGCGCCCAGATTTGCCTCGACGAAGGCCGCATCGACCACCACCGCCTCGCCGCCCCGGTCGGGCGCGGTGAAGGACAACTCTTCGAACACCCGTTCCATCACGGTGTAAAGCCTGCGCGCGCCGATGTTTTCGACCGCGCGGTTCACCTCGGCCGCGATGCCCGCCAGCGCGGTGATCCCGTCTGGCGTGAAGCTGACGGCGACCTTTTCGGTAGCCATCAGCGCCGAGTATTGCAGGGTCAGCGCGTTGTCGGTTTCGGTCAGGATGCGGACGAAATCCTCCTCGGTCAGGGGGCGCAGTTCCACCCGGATCGGCAGGCGGCCCTGAAGTTCAGGCAGCAGGTCCGAGGGCTTGGCGATGTGGAAGGCGCCGCTGGCGATGAACAGGATATGGTCGGTTTTCACCGGGCCGTGCTTGGTGGAAACGGTAGTGCCCTCGATCAGCGGCAGCAGGTCGCGCTGCACGCCCTCGCGGCTGACATCGGCGCCGCGCGTATCGGACCGGGCGCAGACCTTGTCGATCTCGTCGATGAAGACGATGCCGTTTTCCTGCACCGCCTCCAGCGCGGCGGTCTTGACCGTTTCGTCATCCAGCAGCTTGTCGGCCTCTTCGCTGATCAGGAGGTCATGGCTTTCGGCCACGGTCATTCGCCGTTTCTGCGTGCGCCCGGCCATCTTGCCGAAGATTTCGCCCAGGTTCATCATGCCGGGCTGGCCTTGCCCCGTGGGGTCGAAGGCGCCGAACGGGTTGGAAGTGTCTGCGATGTCGAGTTCGATCATCGTCTGGTCAAGCTCGCCGCGCTTCAGCTTGCCGCGGAACATCTCGCGGGTCTGTTCGCGGGCGTCCTTGCCGGCGATGGCCTCGATCACCCGTTCCTCGGCGGCCTTGGCGGCGCGGGCCTTCACGTCCTCGCGCATCCGGGCGCGGGTGTCGACCATGGCGGCATCGACCAGATCACGGATGATGCTGTCGACATCGCGGCCGACATAGCCCACCTCGGTGAACTTGGTCGCCTCGACCTTCAGGAACGGCGCGCGGGCGAGCTTGGCCAGACGGCGGCTGATCTCGGTTTTGCCGACGCCGGTCGGCCCGATCATCAGGATGTTCTTGGGGTAGACCTCGTCGCGCAGGTCGTCGGCCAGCTGCTTGCGCCGCCAGCGGTTGCGCAGCGCCACGGCGACGGCGCGCTTGGCGTCGCTTTGGCCGATGATGTGGCGGTCAAGTTCCGAGACGATTTCGCGCGGGGTCAGGTCGGTCATTTCGCAATCCGTTCGACGGTCAGGTTGCCGTTGGTGTAGACGCAGATCTCGGCGGCGATGGCCATGGCCTTGCGGGCGACATCTTCGGCGGAAAGGTCGGTGGTCATCAGGCCGCGCGCGGCGGCCAGGGCGAAGTTGCCGCCCGAGCCGATGGCGGCCACGTCATGCTCGGGTTCCAGCACGTCGCCCGCCCCGGTGATCACGAAAAGGTCGGCGCCGTCGGTCACGATCAGCATGGCTTCCAGATTTCGCAGATACTTGTCCATCCGCCAGTCCTTCGCCAGTTCGACGGATGCGCGCGCCAGTTGCCCCGGCATCGCCTCCAGCTTCTTTTCCAGCCGTTCCAGCAGGGTGAAGGCGTCGGCGGTCGAGCCGGCAAAGCCTGCCACCACGTCGCGCCCGCCGGGCGAGAGGCGACGCACCTTGCGTGCCGTGCCCTTGATGACGGTGGCGCCAAGGCTCACCTGCCCGTCGCCTGCCACCACAACCTCGCCGCCACGCCGCACCGCAAGGATCGTGGTGCCGTGCCAGCCGGGAAACCTGTCTTCCGCCATGCCTGCCTCCGCATTGTCGGTTCTATATGGGCCGGGGCCGGGGGCTGCACAAGCGGGCCACACGTCGCGGGGGCCGGCATGAAAAAGGGGTGCCGGCTGGCACCCCGTTTCGATCGGCCCCGGCGCGCAATCAGATCGCGCTGGCGATCCAGCTTGCCAGCGCCGCCTTGGGCGCCGCCCCGACCTTGTTCGAAACCACCTGGCCGTCCTTGAACAGGAACAGCGCAGGGATGCCGCGCACGCCCAGAACGGCGGGGCTGTCGGGGTTTTCATCGACGTTGATCTTCACGATCTTGACGCGGCCGGCGTATTCGACCGCCAGTTCCTCCAGCGCCGGGCCGATCTGGCGGCAGGGGCCGCACCATTCGGCCCAGAAATCGACGACGACGGGAACATCCGACTGGCGGACCTCGGCATCGAAGGTGGCATCGGTGACGGCAACGGTGGCCATTTCAAGGACTCCCAGAATGAATGTGTTGGCAGGGAACCTATGGACCGCGCCGACCTGCGTCAAGGGATCGTGGGTCGGGGCCGCGGCGCCTCACGATATCGGGATGGCTCAGGGCCGCCGCTCGTCTGGCGGTGCCAGTGCCGCAAGATCGTTCAGCAATGCCAGAAGCGTCGCCATGCGGTCCGGCCCGAAATCGCGTTCCAGCCCGCGGTAGATCTGAAGGCTGTGCGGGCTGACCGCACGGATCAGCGCAGTCGCCATTTCCGTGTTCTCCAGCATCACCCGGCGGCGGTCTTTGCTGTCGGCGTGCCGGGTGATCAACCCACGATCGGTCATCGCCCGGATCATCCGGGTCAGCGACGGTGCCAGAATGTTTGCGCGCGCCGACAGTTCCGTTGCATCCAGCCGACCGGACTCGGCCAGCACCCGGATCACGCGCCATTGCTGTTCGTTGATGTCTGCCGCATCGAGCAGCGGGCGAAAGCGGGCCATCACCGCTTCGCGGGCCCGCAGCAGCGCCATGGGCAGCGACTGCCGCGTGTTTCGCGGCAGGATCGCATCGCTGTCGGGGGCCATCACCGAGTCCATGGCCCGGCTATAGGCGCGGCCGGGCAGGGCTGGCAAGCCTGCGGGCGGCGGGCGCGGCGCAAGGTCGCTGCGCAAAGGCGGCCAGCAAGGGCATGACGGTGTCGCTTCCGGACTATCGGGGGGCGGCGGCCCGCGCCTAAGCTGCGGCAAGACTCGGCTGTCGGCCAGACCAGGGGGAAAACCATGTCCAGCGATCCGCTTCTGCAACCCTACCAGTTGAAACACCTGACCCTGAAGAACCGGATCATGACGACCAGCCACGAACCGGCCTACCCCGAGGACGGGATGCCGAAAGACCGCTACCGCCTTTACCATCTGGAACGGGCAAAGGCGGGCGTGGCGCTGACCATGACGGCGGGCTCTGCGGCGGTGTCGCGCGACAGTCCGCCGGTGTTCAACAACATCCTGGCCTACAAGGACGAGGTGGTGGGCTGGATGAAGCGTCTGGCCGACGACTGCCACGAACAGGGCTGCGCCGTGATGATCCAGCTCACCCACCTTGGCCGCCGCACCCGCTGGGACAAGGGCGACTGGCTGCCGGTGGTGGCGGCAGGCCCTGCGCGCGAGCCCAGCCACCGCGCCTTCCCCAAGGTGGTCGAGGACTGGGACATCGCCCGCATCATCGAGGATTACGCCGACGCGGCCGAACGGATGCAGGTCGCCGGGCTCGATGGGGTGGAGTTCGAGTGTTACGGCCACCTGATGGACCAGTTCATGTCACCGCTGACCAATGCGCTGGACGCCCCGTATGGCGGCACTTTCGAGAACCGCGCCCGCTTTGCGATGGAGGTGCTGGCCGCCTGCCGCAAGCGTGTTGGCGAGGGCTTCCTGCTGGGGATGCGCTACACCGCCGACGAGGGCGAGCCGGGCGGCATCACCGCCGACGAGGGCGTCCAGATCGCGCGGACCTTCCGCGACTCCGGGTTGGTCGATTTCGTCAACATCATCAAGGGCCGCATCCACACCGACCCGGCGATGACCGACGTGATCCCGATCCAGGGCATGGCCTCGGCCCCGCATCTGGATTTCGCGGGGCGGATCAGGGCCGAGGTCGGGCTGCCGACCTTTCACGCCGCGCGCATCCCCGACGTGGCGACGGCGCGCCATGCGGTGGCCTCGGGCAAGCTTGACATGGTGGGAATGACACGGGCGCACATGGCCGACCCGCATATCGTGCGCAAGATCATCGAAGGGCGCGAGGAAGACATCCGCCCCTGCGTCGGCGCGACCTACTGTCTTGACCGGATCTATCAGGGCGGCATGGCGCTCTGCATCCACAACCCGGCGACCGGGCGCGAGGAAACCCTGCCCCACACCATCGCCCCGGCGGCAGTGGCGAAACGGGTGGTGATCGTGGGGGCAGGCCCCGCGGGGCTGGAGGCAGCCCGGGTGGCGGCGGAACGCGGGCACAGCGTGACAGTGTTCGAGGCGGCGGCCAATCCCGGCGGCCAGATCCGCCTGACGGCGCAAAGCCCGCGGCGGCGCGAGATGATCGGCATCATCGACTGGCGCATGGCGCAATGCGCGGCGCGGGGGGTCGAGTTCCGCTTCAACACCTGGGCCGAGGCGGCGGACGTGACCGCCCTTGCCCCCGATGTGGTGATCGTCGCCACCGGCGGCCTGCCCAACACCGATGTGCTGGAGTCGGGCAACGATCTGGTTGTCTCGGCCTGGGACATCCTGTCGGGCGACGTGAAGCCCGGCACCAACGTGCTGCTTTACGACGACGCGGGCGACCATGCCGCCCTGCAGGCCGCGCAGCTGATCGCGGAAAGCGGCGCCGAGGTCGAGGTGATGACGCCGGACCGCACCTTTGCGCCGGACGTGATGGCGATGAACCTGGTGCCCTACATGCGTGCGCTGCAGGGGCGCAAGACCACCTTCACCGTCACCTACCGGCTGCGGTCGGTGGCGCGTGACGGCAACCTGCTGCGCGCGACGGTCGGCAGCGATTACATGCCGCTGGAGAAGGTGAAGCACTACGATCAGGTGGTGGTGAACCACGGCACATGGCCGCTGGACGACCTCTATTTCGCGCTGAAGCCGCTGTCGGTCAACCTTGGCGCGGTGGATCATGGCGCGCTGATTGACGGCGCGCCGCAGGGCCTGACCGGCGGGCCGGAGGGGTTTTCGCTGTTCCGCATCGGGGATGCGGTTTCGGCGCGCAATACCCATGCGGCGATCTATGACGCGCTGCGCCTGATGATGGCGGTCTGATCAGGTCAGCCGCACCAGAAGGGCCAACAGTACCGCCCGTTCCGCCGCCGTAAGCGGTGCCAGCGTGCGATCCGACACCGCAAGCGCGGTGGGGCGAGTGCGGAAGAACAGCGCCCGCCCGCTGTCGGTGAGGGTGATCGTCAGGCGTCGGCGATCGCCGGGGTCGGCGGCGATGCTGACCAGCCCCAGCCGCACCAGTCGGCCGGCCACGCCCTTGATCGTGGCCGCATCCATCGCCGTCGCCCGCCCCAGATGGTTCTGCGACAGCGGCCCGATCTCGTGCAGACGGGCCAGAACGGCAAGCTGGGTGGTCGTGACCTCGGGTATCGCTTCGGAGAACAGCGCCAGATGGCGCTGCGTCACGCGGCGCAGCACATAGCCTACCTGGTCATCCAGCACATAGGCGTCGGTCGGGGTGGCATCGCTGTCGGTCACGATTTCGGGATAGCTTGCCCGCGCCCTTCGCGCAAGAAAGTTGACAGGTCAGGGGTGCGGGCAGCAAGGTGTTTGCGCGCAAACGATTTGTTGGGGAAGATTTCGCCCGATGCCGCCAGATTACGCCCGTCCCGACACCCTGCCCGAGGCGCTGGCGCTGCTGGCGCAATCTCGCCGGCAGGCGCTGGCCGGGGGGACCGACGTTTACCCCGCGGTGACTGGCAAGCACATCTGCCGCCCGGTGCTGGACCTGTCTGCGATCCCCGATCTGCGGGGCATCCGCCGACATGCGGCGGGGATGCGGCTTGGGGCAATGGTGACATGGGCCGAGGTCGCCGGGGCTGGGAGTCCGGGGGCCGGAGTTGAGGGGGCTGAAGCTGAGGCGGCAGCACTGCCCCCCGCCTGCGATGCGCTGCGGCAGGCGGCGGTGCAGGTCGGCGGGCGGCAGATCCAGAACGCGGGCACCATCGGCGGCAACCTCTGCAACGCCTCGCCCGCCGCCGATGGCGTGCCGCCGCTGCTGGTTCTGGGGGCAGAGGTCGAGTTGGCCTCGTTGCGCGGCACAAGGCGGCTGCCTCTGGCCGCGTTCCTCACCGGGCCGCGCCGCACGGCGCTGGCGCCCGACGAGCTGCTGGTGGCGGTGCATTTGCCGGACGCGGGGCTGGCGGGGGCGTCGCGGTTTCTCAAGCTGGGGGCGCGGGCCTATCTGGTGATCTCGATCGCCATGGTGGCGGTGCGGCTGGTGGTGGTGCGCGGGATGGTGACCGAGGCGGCGCTGGCGGTCGGGGCCTGTTCCGCCGTGGCGGTGCGCCTGCCGCTGGTCGAGGCCGCGCTGCCGGGCGCGCCGCTGGCGCAGGCTGCGGCGCGGATCGGTGATGCGGCGGTGGCGGCGGCGCTGACCCCGCTGGACGATCTGCGCGCGACGGCCGCCTACCGCGCCGGCGCTGCGGCAGAACTGCTGCGCCGCGCGGTGGATGATCTGGCGAAGGAGGCCGCGGCATGAGCCTTGGGTTCACCCTGAACGGACGCGCCGTGGTGCTGGATGTGCCGCCGACCCGCCGCCTGTCCGAGGTGCTGCGCGAGGATGCGGGGCTGACCGGCACCAAGGTCGGCTGCGATGCGGGCGATTGCGGGGCCTGCACCGTGCTGGTCGATGGCGCGGCGGTCTGCGCCTGCCTGATGCCTGCCGCACGGGTGTCGGGGCGCGCGGTGACCACGGTTGAGGCCGACGACCCGGCCCTGACCCGGCTGCGCGCCAGCTTCCTGCGCCACGGCGCGGCGCAATGCGGCATCTGCACGCCGGGGATGCTGATGGCCGCCCTGCCGCTGCTGCGCGCCACGCCAAAGCCGTCCCGGATGGAGGTGGAGGAGGCGCTGGGCGGGGTGCTTTGCCGTTGCACCGGCTATGCCCGGATCGTTGCGGCGGTCTGCGATGCCGACAGCACCGTGCCGGTGGCCGCAATGCCCGACGCCGGGCAGGCGGTGGGGGCAAGCCAGCCCCGGCTGGATGGCGCGGCCAAGGTGGCGGGCGACCTGTTCGGGGCCGACCTCTGGCAACCCGGCGGGCTGGTGCTGAAGGCGCTGCGCTCGCCCCACCACCGCGCCGCGTTCCGCCTTGGCGATCTGGCCGGGTGGGCGCGGGCGCGCGGCGTGCAGGTTTTCATCGCCGCCGACATTCCGGGCCGCAACTGCTTTGGCGTGATCCCGCCCTATGCCGACCAGCCCGCGCTGGCGGTGGCCGAAGCCCGCTTTCGCGGCGAGGCGGTGGCGCTGGTGGCGTTCGAGGACGATGGCCGCGCCACCGACATCAGCGATTTTCCGGTGGAGTGGTCGCCGCTGCCGCCCCTGCTCGATCCGGCAGAGGCTGAGACGGAGGGGGCGGCGCTGATCCACGCCGACCGTCCCGGCAACCGGCTGATCCAGGGCCGGGTGCGCAGTGGCGATGCGCAGGCGGCGCTGGCCGCATCGGCGCATGTGGTGGAAGGCGCGGTAGAGACCGCCTTTGTCGAGCACGCCTACATCGAACCCGAAGCCGGGGCCGCGTGGATGGAGGGCGACACGCTGGTGATCCGCGCCTGCACGCAGGCGCCGGTAATGGACCGCGACGACACCGCCGCCATTCTGGGCCTGCCGCACAACCGGCTGCGCATCATCCCCTCGGCAGTGGGCGGCGGGTTCGGCTCGAAACTGGATGTCAGCCTGCAACCCCTGCTGGGGCTGGTTACGCTGAAGACCGGGCGGCCGGTGCGGATGGTCTACAGCCGCGGCGAAAGCATGGCCTCGACCACCAAGCGCCACCCGGCCCGGCTGCACGGGCGCATCGGCTGCGATGCCGCGGGCCGCGTTACGGCGATGGAGGTGGACGGGCTGTTCGACACGGGCGCTTATGCCAGTTGGGGGCCGACCGTGGCAAACCGGGTGCCGGTGCATGTCTCGGGCCCCTACCTTACGCCCAACATCACGGCCACGGCGCGGGCGGTGCATACCAACGGGCCGGTGTCTGGCGCGTTTCGCGGCTTTGGCGTGCCGCAGGCGGCGATCTGGCAGGAAACGCTCTATGATCGGCTGGCCGAGGCGTCGGGGCTCGACCGGCTGGAGTTTCGCCTGCGGAACGCGCTCTGCGACGGCGATGCGTCGGCTACGGGGCAGGTGATGCGCGCCACCGGCATTGCCGAATGCCTGACTGCGCTCAGGCCCCACTGGGCACGTGCGCTGGCCGAGGCTGCGGGCCAGCCGGGGCGGGGGGTCGGCGTCGCGTCGTGCTGGTATGGCTGCGGCAACACCGCGCTGCCCAACCCCTCGACCATCCGGCTGGGGCTGACGCAGGCGGGGGCGCTGCTGCTGCATCAGGGCGCGACCGACATCGGGCAGGGGTCGAACACCGTCATCGCCCAGATCGCCGCCGATGCGCTGGGCCTGCCGCTGGCGGCATTCGGCCTGATCGGGCCGGATACGTTCCTTACCCCCGATGCCGGCAAGACCTCGGCCAGCCGCCAGACCTTCGTCACCGGGCGCGCGGCGCAGGCGGCGGGGGCGGCGTTGCGGGCAGACCTGCTGCGGCTGGCCAACATGGGCGATGGGGCCAGACTGGCCTTGCAGGGCGCGTCGGTCGTGGCGACCGAAGGTGGTGTGCGCCGGGTGATCGACCTTGCCACGCTGCCGCCCGACGCGCGCGGCTATGCCCTGTCGGCGGAACAGACCTACGACCCGCCGACCAGCGCGCTGGATGCCGACGGGCAGGGAGTGCCCTATGCCGTTTACGGCTACGGCGCGCAGATGGTGGAACTGGCGGTGGACATGGCGCTGGGCAGGGTGCGCCTGCTGAAGATCACCGCCGCACATGACCTTGGCCGGGCGATCAACCCCGATCTGGCGAAGGGCCAGATCGAGGGCGGCATCGCGCAGGGCATCGGTCTGGCGCTGATGGAGGAATATATTCCCGGCCGGACCGAGAACCTGCACGACTACCTGATTCCCACCACGGGCGACGTGCCGCCGATCGAAAGCATCCTGATCGAGGTGCCCGACCCCGAAGGCCCGATGGGTGCCAAGGGGCTGGGCGAGCATGTGCTGATCCCCACGGCGCCCGCGATCCTGAACGCCATCCGCCACGGCTCGGGTGCCGAGGTCACGCGCTTGCCTGCGCTGCCGCACCGGGTTCTGGCGGCGATAAAGGCGGCCCGCGATGGCCGCTGACAAGATCCGCTGCGATGCCTGCCCGGTGATGTGCTACATCGCGCCGGGGCAGACCGGGGCCTGCGACCGTTACGGCAACGATGCGGGCCGGATCGTGCGGACGGACCCGGTGGTGCTGCTGTCGGCCACGGTCGCGGCAGGCGGGCAGGTCATTCCCTTTGCCGGGCACAGCTGGGACGACACGCTGCTGCCCGCCGACACGTTGGTGACCGGCATCGGGTCGGGCACCACTTACCCCGACTTCAAACCGGCGCCCTTCATCGTGTCATCGACTGTCGCGGGGGCCGACATGGTGACCGTGGTCACCGAGGCGATCTTTTCCTATTGCGGGGTCAAGGTTAAGATCGACACCGACCGGCATCTGGGTGCGGAAGGTGCCGTGGTGCGGGCAGAAGGCGAGCCTGCAGGCCATGTCACCACGGCGGAATACGGCAGCCAGATGCTGTCGCTCGGCGGGGTGCATCACCTGACCGGCGGCTCGAAGGCCGAGGGCCGCGCCACCTGCGCCGCCCTGCTGGCGCTGTGCAACGGCGAGGCGGTCACGCTGACCATCGATGGCGGTGCAGAGGTCGTGGTGCAGGCGGGGGCGGCGCCCGTGGTCGATGGCCAGCGCGAACGGCGGATGCGGGTCGGCTGCGGGTCGGCCACCATCGGCATGTTTGCCGACCAGTGGCGCGGGCTGGTGGACGAGGTGGTGGTCGTCGATGACCACATCACCGGCGTGGTGTCGGAACATCAGGCGGGCAAGGTGCTGGGCTGGCCCGACACCGGCATCAGGATCAAGGGCAGCCGGTCCACCCCCGGGCGCTACTTCCGGGTGTCGGAGCCGGGGCTGGGCTGGGGCGGCACGCGGCTGACCGACCCGCTGGAAATCCTCGGGCCGTGGAATCCGAAGAAGGGGGCGCGGCCGGGGCTGACGCTGCTGATGGTCTCGACCACGGGCGAGGACTTCGCCTATTATGTGCTGGATGATGACCTTGTGCCGCAGCAACGCGGCCTGCCGGAAAGCCTGATCCCGACCGTGAGGCTTATCGACGAGAATTGCGAACCGTCGCTCTGCACCGTGCTGTTCATGGGCGGGGCCGGCGGCTCGCTGCGTTCTGGGGTTACGCGCAACCCGGTGCGGCTGACCCGATCGGTGCAGGCGGGCGAAACAAGGCTGACCAGCGGCGGTGCCGAATGCTACATCTGGCCGGGTGGCGGCATCACCTTCATGGTCGACGTGACGCGGCTGCCCGCCGGGGCGTTCGGCCATGTGCCGACCCCGGCGCTGGTGGCCCCGCTGGAGTTCACGCTGCCGCGCGACGCCTATCTGGCGCTTGGCGGGCACGAGGCCGCGATCCGCAGCCTGCCGCAGATGATGGCCGAGGGCGGCGAATACGCCACCGCCGCCCGGCTGGACCGCCGGCCGGAGGAGCACGCATGACCGTTCATCCGCGCGGACCCCGCGCCGCAATCCTGCCGGACGGGCGGCTGCATCTGCACTACGGCCCGATAGACCTGATCATCTGCGCCGAGGGCGAGCCGCGCGCGGTGCAGGGTGCCTATACACGGGCGATGGCCCGGTTCGACGGGCTGCTGGAGGAGCTGGTTGCAGAGCTTGCCGCCCTGCGCTCCCCCGACCCTCAGCCGCTGACCGGGGCGATTGCGCTGGCCATGGCGGCCGCGGTGGCGCCGCACCGGCCTGCGTTCATCACCCCGATGGCTGCGGTGGCGGGGGCGGTGGCGGATGCGGTGCTGGCCGCGATGGTCGGGGCGCCGGGCGGGGCGGGGCTGACGCGCGCCCATGTCAACAACGGCGGCGACATCGCGCTGCATCTGGCCCCCGGCGAAAGCCTGACGGCGGCGATTGCGCTGCACCCCGATCTGGTCCGGCTTATGCCCGCCGCGCTGCCGGGGCGGGTCACGCTGCGGCATGGCGATGCGGCGCGGGGCATTGCGACCTCGGGGTGGCGGGGGCGCAGCTGGTCGCTGGGCATTGCCGATGCGGTGACCGTGCTGGCCCGCACCGCCGCCGAGGCCGACGCGGCGGCAACGATGATTGCCAACGCGGTCGATCTGCCCGGCCACCCCGCCATTCTGCGGCGCGCGGCGGTCAAGCTGCAGTCCGACAGCGATCTGGGCCGGTTGCCGGTCACTGTCCATGTCGGCGCGCTGACGGCTGCCGAGGTTGCGGCGGCGCTCGACCGGGGTGCGGCGCACGCGCAGGCCCTTCTGGGGCGCGGCATCATTGCGGGGGCGGCGATTTTCCTGCACCCTGAAACCCGAACCCTTGGCCGGATCACGCTGGCCGCCACCCCGGAGACCTGAGTTGACCGAGTTCACCCTGCGCAAGACTTCCCTGCTGGTCGAGGAGATCCTGCACGACGGCGGCGCGGTGCCGCCCACGCCGCGCCTGCGCGGGGCGATCATGGCGGTGGTGCGCAACCCCTTTGCCGACACCCACGCCCCCGACCTGCAACCGGCGATGGAGGTGCTGAAGCCGCTGGGCCTGATGCTGACCGATCGCCTGATCGCCGCCCTTGGCGGGCGCGAGGGCATCGACGGCTACGGCAAAGGCGCGTTGGTTGGCGCGGCGGGCGAGGCCGAACACGGCGCGCTCTGGCATGTGCCGGGCGGCCATGCGATGCGCGAGCGGCTGGGCGAAAGCCGGGCCATCGTGCCCTCGGCCATGAAGGTCGCGGCGATGGGCGGCAGCCTCGACGTGCCGCTGGGCCACATCAACGCGGCCTATGTCCGGAGCCATTTCGACGCGATCACCGTCTGCGTGCCCGACGGGCCGAAGGCGGATGAGATCGTGTTCGTGCTGGCGATGGCAAAGGGGCCGCGCATCCATTCGCGGATGGGCGGGCTGGAGGTCTGGCAGGTGACCGGCACGGACGGTCTGCGCTGATGCGCGGGCTGGCCGCAGCCTTGCTGCTGCTGCCCGGCGCGGCCTTTGCCTGCGCCCTGCCGCCTTCGGTGGTGATGACCCTGCCCACGGGTTTCTACATGACGGGTGCCGCGCTGACCGTGGCGCTGACGGCGGCGCTGGGCGCGCTGTCGCACCGCCTGCCGGTCATGCAGCCCCGGCTGCTGCTGGACCGCCGCGTCTGGCTGCCGGTCAACCTGACGAGCTATGCCGCTTTCCTGTGCTTTTTCGGGCTGGTGCTGGTCGGGCATCTGGGATCACGCGACCCGATGCACAACTTGATGACGCTGGTGATCTGGACCGTGGTATGGGTGGCGTTGCCGCTGGGGTCGATGCTTTTCGGCAACCTGTGGCGGGCGGTGAACCCGTGGACGGCGCCGGTGCGGCTGGTGCGTGCGCTGCTGGGGCGGCGGGGCGGCGTCGGGCTGGCGCGGCTGGGGCATGGGCCTGCGGTGGCGGGGCTGCTTGCGTTTGCGTGGTTCCTGATCGTGTCGCTGTCGCCCGACGACCCGCTGGTGCTGGCGCAGGTGGCGCTGGCCTACTGGCTGGGCATTTTCGTGCTGGCGGTGCTGGAGGGCGAAGACTGGCTGGAGCAGGGCGAGTTCCTGACCGTCTACATGGGCTTCATCGCCCGCATTGCGCCGCTGTGGCTGGAGATCGACGGGCGGCGGGCACGGCTATACGCAGGCTGGCCCGGCACGCAGGTGCTTGCCATGCCGCCGCTGACCCCTTCGGCCGTGGCCTTCGTGATGCTGGCGCTGGCTGCGCTGACCTTCGACGGGCTGCGCGAGACGTTCTGGTGGCTGGGGCTGGTGGGGGAAAACCCGCTGGAATTCTCGGGCCGCTCGGCGGTGATGGGCGTCAACACGGCGGGGCTGCTTGCGGCCTGGGCGCTGACGGCGGCGGCGATACTGGGTGCGCTGCGGCTGGGCCGGCTGGCTGGGGCGGCGCTGCCGACCGGGCCGGTCAGCCTCAGCTTTCTGGCGATTGCCGCAGGATACCATGGCGCGCATTATCTGGTGACGCTGCTGACCTCGGGGCAATACACGCTGGCCGCGCTGAACGACCCGCTGTTTCGCGGCGACGCCTGGCTGGGGCTGGCGCCGTTCTATGTCTCGTTCGGGTTCCTTTCGAATGCGCGGATGATGACGCTGGTGTGGAACCTGCAATTCGCCGCAATTCTGGGCGCGCATGTGCTGGCGGTGCTGCTGGCGCTGCGGCTGGGCGGCAGGGTGCGCGCTGTGGCGCATC
Organism: Paracoccaceae bacterium Fryx2; assembly: GCA_032334235.1. Classification (NCBI taxonomy): domain Bacteria; kingdom Pseudomonadati; phylum Pseudomonadota; class Alphaproteobacteria; order Rhodobacterales; family Paracoccaceae; species Paracoccaceae bacterium Fryx2. Next base: position 2,572,509 of record JAVSGI010000005.1, on the reverse strand, counting down.
TGCCGATGACGGCTTTGATGATAGGCTATACCGTTCTGGGGCTGTGGCTTCTGTCATCGCCGCTGGGTGCGTGACGGGGGCGCAGAAATCCTTGGACATCCTGTTTCTACACGCACATTCTTTCTTTCAAGGCCGGGGCACTGCAAGACCACCGGCCACCCCCTACAGCGGAGAGTGACGATGAAAAATCCCCTGATCGGCAGCGCCCCCTCGCGGCGTTCGGTTCTGATGGGCATGTCGGCAGGTGCCGGCGCGCTGGCGTTTCCCGGCTTCATCCAGGCGCAAAGCTCGGCGCCGGTCAAGCTGGGCTTCCAACTGCACCGCACCGGCATCGGCGCGGCCTACGGGCGCTGGTATGAACGCACGACGCAAGCCGCGCTGAAGGTGCTGAACGAGGCCGGCGGCATCAACGGCCGCCCGGTCGAGATCGTGTTCGAGGATGACGGCACCGACCCGCGGCGCGGCTCCGAGGTGGTGGAAAAGCTGGCCTCGCAGCACGGCTGCGACGCGATCTTCGGGCCGCTGTTCTCGCATGTGGTGATCGGGTCCGCCCCGCGCGCGGGCGAGCTGAAGGTGCCGTATCTGGTGTGTTCCGAAGGGTTCCACGTCGCCTCGGGCCTGAACCGCTGGACGCTGCAACCCGGCATCACCGACGTGAAGGCGCAGGTCCGCGCCATGGCGCCCTGGGTCGCGGCCAACCTGGGCAAGAAGGTGACGATGGTCTTCCCCGACTATGCCTTCGGCTACGACCACCGCGACGCGTTCAGCGAGGCGATCAAGGAACAGGGCGGCGAGGTCGTGGCGATGATCGCCATTCCGCCGACCGAAACCAGCTTCACCCGCTACCTGCCGCAGATCCCTGCCGATACCGAGGTGCTTTATCACGTCATGGTCGGCCCGGCTGTCCTGACCTTCGTCAAGGAGCTGGGCGAGTTCTACGGGACCGGCGCGCGGCCGCAGATCTTCGGTTTCATCGACTCGCTGGAGGCGGTCGATCTGGCCTCGCCGGGGCTGGAGTTTCTTGAGGGCAGCCATTTCTGGGAAGGCCACTGCCGCGTCAAGCAGGCCGATGCCACCGAGCACGAGACGTTCTACCGCGCCGCCGTGGGGGTGGATGACAACGGCGCGTCGGTCAGCGACAAGCGCGACGTTTCAACCTATGCCCATATGTTTTCCACCTGGGAAACGCTGTTCGTGCTGAAGGCCGGGATGGAGGCTGCGGGCTATCAGGGCGTGGCCGACCGCCAGAAACTGGTCGAGGCCATCGAGGCGATGACCACCATGCCGCTGTCGCGCGAGCATCCGCAGGGCGACAAGGTGTTCAACGGCAAGACGCACCAGGTGTTCGGCCACCAGTTCATCAGCAAGGTCGAGGGCGGCAAGCTGATGCGGGTGCACATCGCCGCGATCGAGGACGGCATGTATCCCGATGCGGTGGATTATTCCACGATGTCGTTCTGACAGGACCGGCGGGGGCGGCAGCGCCCCCGCATCCCCATGGATTTCGGACCGTTCCTTCTTCTGGCCCTGATGGAAGGGCTTGTCGCCGCCGCCGTGCTGGCGCTGACCGCCGTGGGCCTTTCGCTGGTGTTCGGCGTGATGCGGGTGGTCAACGTCGCGCATGGCGAATTCTTCATGCTGGGCGCAGTGGCGGCGTGGTTCGTCACGCAATGGGTGCCGGGGCCGCCCTGGGTGGCCTTTGCGGTGGCGCTGATCCTGTGCCCGCTTCTGGTGGGCGCGGTGGCGGCGCTGGCCGATGTGCTGGTGCTGAAGCGGCTGAACTACGACCCCGAGGCGACCATCGTCGCGACCATCGGGCTGCTTTACATCCTGCAACAGGCGGCGCTGACCTTCTACGGCCCCGATGCGCGGCCGGTGGAGGCGCCGTTCATCTGGCGAATCCAGTTTCCGTGGTTCGGCTATTCCGGTTACAAGCTGGCGGTGGTCGCGGCGGCGGCGGTGATCCTGGCCGGGGTGTGGCTGTTCATGACCCGCTCGCGCACCGGATTGGTGATGCGCGCTACGCAGCTTGACCGCGACACCGCGCGGGCCTTCGGCATCAACGTCGACCGGGTCTATGCCGGGACGTTCGCGCTCGGCGCCGGCCTTGCGGCGGTGGCGGCGGTGCTGATCGTGCCGATCAGCCAGGCGCATTACCTGATGGGGCACGACCCGCTGCTGCTGAGTTTCATCGTGGTGATCATCGGCGGGCTGGGCTCGCTGCGCGGCACGCTGGTTGCGGCGCTGGTGATCGGGCTGTCGGACGGGGTGATCTCGATGTTCTTCTCGCCGACGCTGGCAAAGATTCTGGCGACGCTGTTCGTGGCGCTGGTGCTGGTGTTCCGCCCGCAGGGGCTGTTCGGAAAGCGGCTGGCATGACCGGCCTGCGCGCCCGAGACTGGGCCCTGCATCTGGCGGTTCTGGCGGTGCTGTTCGGCGCGCAATATGTGCTGCCGTCGTATCACCAGACCAACATGGCCCGGATCATGGTGCTGTCGGTCTATGCCATGGGCTACAACATCGCCTTCGGCTACACCGGGCTTCTGAGCCTTGGTCACGCGCTGTTCTTTGGCGCCGGGCTTTACGGCACCGGCCTTGCGGTTTCGCTGTTCGGGCTGGGGGCGGCTGCGGCGCTGCCGCTGGGGTTGCTGGCGGGGGGTGCGGTGGCGGTGGCGGTGGGGCTGCTCGCGCTGCGCACGGCGGGGGTCAGCTTCATGATCGTGACGCTGATGTTCGCGCAGGCCGGGTATCTGACGATCCTCTACTTCGGCGCGGTGACGGGGGGTGACGAGGGTTTCGTGATCCCGCAGGCGGCCCGCAACCTGCTGGGGTTTGATCTTTCGAGCGACACGCCGCGCTATCTTGCGGCCTTCGGGCTGTTTGCGGTGGCGCTGCTGGTCAACCTCGCGCTGGTGCGCTCGTCCACCGGGCGGGTGATGATCGCGATGCGCGAAAACGAGGAGCGCAGCCGGATGCTGGGCTATGACCCCTTTCGGGTGAAGCTTTTGGCACTGGGCATCTCGGGCCTTTACGCCGGGGCGGCGGGGGCGGGGTATGCGTTGCTGTTCGGTTATGTCGGGGCGAGTTTTGCGGGCATCCAGTATTCGATCCTGCCGTTGCTCTGGGTGCTCTTGGGCGGGGCGGGCACCGTGCTGGGGCCGCTGATCGGGGTGACGGTGATGTTCTACCTGATCGACATTTCCAGCAGCTACACCACCGCGCATCTGCTGGTGGTGGGGGTGGCGCTGCTTGTGCTGGTGCTGTTCGCGCCGCGGGGCATCCTCGGGGCATTGCGCGAAAGGCTGTGGCGATGGCTGCCGTGACGCTGTTGCAGGCCCGCGGGCTGACCCGCCATTTCGGCGGGCTGCGCGCGGTGGAGGCGGTGGATTTCGACCTTTGCCAAGGCGAGATTCACGCGATCATCGGGCCGAACGGCGCGGGCAAGACCACCTTCGTCAGCCTGCTGTCGGGGCGGATCGCGGCCCAGGCGGGCAGCATCCTGTTCGACGGGCAGGACATCACCCGCCTGCCCGCCCATGCGCGGGTGCTGCGCGGCATCGCCTACACCTTCCAGATCACCGCGATCTATGCCCGCCTGCCGGTGTTCGACAATGTGGCGCTGGCGGTGCAGCGGCGGGGCGCGACCGATCTGCACGCGGAAACGCTGGCCGCGCTTGCCCGCGTCGGGCTGGAGGGGCGGGCGGATCAGGAGGCGGGCACGCTGTCCTACGGCCATCAGCGGCTGCTGGAAATCGCGATGGGTCTGGCGCTGCGGCCAAGGCTGCTGATCCTGGACGAGCCGACGCAGGGGCTGGCCAATGCCGAGATTGACGCGTTCAAGGCGCTGGTCAGATCGGTGGTGCCGGAAACCACGGTGCTGCTGATCGAGCACAACATGGACGTGGTGATGGATCTGGCGCAGCGCATCACCGTGCTGAACTTTGGCGAAAAGCTGGCGCAGGGCACGCCTGCGGAAGTGCGCGCCAACAGGGCGGTGCAATCCGCCTATCTGGGGGGCTGAATGCTGCGGCTGGAAGCGGTGGATGCGGGCTATGGCAACGTGCAGGTGCTGCGCGGCCTGACGCTGCACGCGCGGGCGGGCGAGGTTACCTGCGTGATGGGGCGCAACGGGGCGGGCAAGACCACGATGCTGCGCGCCATCATGGGGCAGGTGCGGCTGTCGGCGGGGTCGGTGACGCTGGACGGGCAGGCGATCCACGGCCTGCCCGCGCATGAGGTGCCGCGCCGTGGCGTGGGCTACGTGCCGCAGGGGCGGCGGCTGTTCGGCGAGATGACCGTGGCCGAGAACATCGAGATCGGGCTGATGGCCCGGCACCATGGCGCCGCGATGCGCGAGCGGGTGCTGGCGCTGTTCCCCCGCCTGCGCGAACGGCTGGGCCAGCAGGCCTCGACCCTTTCGGGGGGCGAGCAGCAGATGCTGGCGATTGCCCGCGCGCTGTGCCTTGACCCAAAGGTGCTGCTGCTGGACGAGCCGACCGAGGGTCTGCAACCCTCGATGATCGCGCTGATCCGCGAAACGGTGCTGGCGCTGAAGGCGACCGGGGTGGCGACGGTGCTGGTGGAACAGCGGGTCGATGCGGTGCTGTCGGTCGCCGACCGGGTGGCCTTCGTGGTCGGAGGGCAGGTGGCCGAGGTGCTGCCCGCCGCAGGCCTGACGCATGATGCGCCGCAGTTCCAGCATTATGTGGGGGTCTAGATGGCAGGTCTGGTGGCAGGCGTCGATGTCGGGGGCACCTTCACCGATCTGGTGATTCTCGACCCCGCGACCGGCGCGGTGCGGCTGGCCAAGGTGCCGACCACGCTCGACAATCAAGCGTTCGGCGTGCTGGCGGCGTTTGACGCGGCAGAGGCGGCGCTGGCCGACATCGACCTGATCGTGCATGGCACCACCACCACCACCAACGCGGTGCTGGAACGCAACCTGTGCCGCACCGGGCTGATCACCACGCAGGGCTTTCGCGACGTGCTGGAGCTTGGCCGCCGCACCCGGCCGCAACCCTATGGCATGACCGGGCGCTTCACCCCCGTGATCCCGCGCGACCTGCGGCTTGAGGTGCCGGAACGGATGGACGCGCAGGGCCGGGTGCTGACCCCGCTGGACGAGGGCGCGCTGCGGGCAGCACTTGCCGACCTGATCGCGGCGGGGTGTGAATCGGTCGTCATCCATTTCCTGCACGCCTATGCCAACCCGGCCCATGAACTGCGCGCGGCGGAAGTGGCCGCCGAGATCTGGCCCACGCCCTACATCACCACCGGTCACTCGCTGCTGTCGGAAAGCCGGGAGTATGAGCGCGGGGTGACGGCGGCGGTCAATGCCTCGGTGCAACCGATGCTGGAGCGCTATGTTGCCCGGCTGGCGACGGAGCTGGCGGGGCGGGGCTATGCGCGCGACCTGCTGGTGATGAACGGCAACGGCGGCATGGTCGCGGCTGGCCGGGTGGCGCGCGAGGCGGTGAAGACCGTGATGTCCGGCCCCGCCTCGGGCGTGATGGCGGCGGTCTATACCGGGGTGCGTGCCGGGATGGCGAACCTTGTCACCTATGACATGGGCGGCACCTCGACAGATGTTGCGCTGATCCGCGATGGCCGCGCCCCGGTCTCGAACGAGATCGAGATCGAATATGCCATGCCGATCCATGTGCCGATGGTCGATGTGCGCACCGTGGGGGCGGGCGGCGGGTCGGTGGCGCGGGTCGATGCCGGGGGGATGCTGCGGGTCGGGCCGGAAAGTGCGGGCTCCACCCCCGGCCCGATCTGCTATGGCCGGGGCGGCACGCGGGTCACGATTTCCGACGCCAACCTGCTGCTGGGCCGCCTGTCGCCGGAACGCTTCGGGCAGGGGGCGGCGGCGGCTCGGGCGGCGATGGCCGACCAGATCGGCGCGCCGCTGGGGCTGGGGGTGGAACAGGCGGCGGAAGCCGTGATCCGCATTGCCAACACCCACATGGCCGGGGCGATAAGGATGGTTTCCATTTCCATGGGGGCCGACCCCCGCGACTTCGCGCTGTTCGCCTTTGGCGGGGCGGGGCCACTGCACGCCACGGCGCTGGCGCGGGAGCTTTCGATCCCGCGCGTGCTGGTGCCCGCCCGCCCCGGCATCACCAACGCGCTGGGCTGTGTGGTGGCCGACCTGCGGCACGATTTCGTGCGCACGCTCAACCGACCGCTGGATCTGGCCGACATGGAGGCGGTGCATGGCATCTGGGCGGCGCAGGAGGCCGAGGGCCGCGCGCTGATAAGTGCCGAGCGGCTGGCGCTGACCGGGGTGCGCGCCGCCTGTTCGGCCGAGATGCAGTTTGTCGGCCAGACCCATCTGCTGCGCGTGCCGCTGCCGCATGGCCGCCCGTCGCGGGCCGAGCTGCAAGGGCTGTTCGAGGCCGCCTATCACGCCCGCTTCCATGTCGATCTGCCGACGATCCGGGCCAATCTGGTGAACCTCAACTGCTCGGTGATCGGCCAGCGCCCCGAGATCGACCTTTCCCGTCTGATCGACCCTGCAGGCCGCCGTAGCCTGCCAGAGGCGCAGACCGGGCGGCGGCCGGTGTGGTTCGGCGGCTGGATCGACACGCCCGTCTACTGGCGCGACCACCTGCCGCTGGCCTTGGACCTGCACGGCCCAGCGATCATCGAGCAGATGGATACCACCATCGTCGTCGCCCCCGACGATCAAGTGACCGGCGACGCGCAGGGCAACCTGATCATCCATGTCGGAGGCCGCGATGCTTGACCCCGTCACCCTCGCCGTGATCCAGGCCGGCCTGCAACAGGTCTGCGACGAGATGGACCTGACTTTTTCCCGCGCCGCCTTCTCGCCGGTGATCGCTGAAGCCGACGACCGGTCGGACGGCATCTACTCCGCCACCGACGGCGCGCTGATCGCGCAGGGGGCGCGCGGGCTGCCGGTGTTCGTCGGCACCATGCAGTTTTCCACCCGCCACATCGTCGAGCGCATCGCATCCGGCGTGACCCTGCCGCCGGAACCGGGCGACATCTACATCGTCAACGACCCCTATCTGGGCGGCACGCATCTGATGGACGTGCGCTTTGCCATGCCGTTCTACCGGGATGGGGCGCTGTACTGCTGGCTGTCGAACACCGGGCACTGGCCCGATACCGGCGGCGCCGTGCCGGGCGGGTTTTCGGCCAGCGCGATCAGCGCCGAACAGGAAGGGCTGCGCCTGCCGCCGGTCAAGCTGTTCAAGAAGGGCGTGATGGATGCCGAGTTGTGGCAGGTGATCTGTTCCAACATCCGGGTGTCTGAACAGCGGATCGGCGATGTGAAGGCGCAGGCCTCGGCGCTGCTGGTGGGGGCGGCGCGGCTGGGCGCGCTGCTGGACCGTTACGGCGATGCCACGGTGACGGCGGCGATTTCCGAGATGCGGGTGCTGGCGGCGCGGCAGATGCGGGCCAACATCGCGCTGATCCCCGAGGGGGCGTATCGGGCGACGGCGATCGTGGATAGCGACGGGGTGGTGAATGAGCCGCTGACCATCGCCCTGGCGGTGACGCGGGCGGGCGATGGGCTGACCTTCGATTTCGCCGGGTCGTCGCCGCCCTGCATGGGGCCGATGAACTCGGTCCGCGCCACCACGCTGTCGTCGGTCTATCTGGCGATGCGCCATATCTTCCCGGATGTGCCGATTTCGGCGGGCGCGTTCGAGCCGCTGGCGGTGACGGGCATCGAGGGGACGTTCCTTGACGCGCACTATCCCCGCCCGGTATCGGGCTGCGCCGCCGAGGTCAGCCAGCGCATTGCCGAGGCGGTGTTCGCCGCGCTGGTGCAGGCCCTGCCGGACCGGGTGACGGCGGCCCCGGCCGGCACCTCGGGTAATTTCGGGCTGGGCGGGCACGACCCCGAAAAGGGCCGCGACTATGTCATGTATCAGATTTCGGGCGGCGGCTACGGCGGGAATGCCGATCATGACGGGTTATCGAACGGATGTTCGACAATCGGCATCTCGAAGGCGCCGCCGGTCGAGATCATGGAGCAGACCTATCCCGTCCTGTACCGCCGCTACGCGCTGCACGAGGGGTCGGGCGGGGCCGGGCAGCACCGCGGCGGCCTCGGGCTGGATTACGAGATCGAACTGCTGCGTGGTTCGGCGCGGGCGAGTTTCGTGATGGATCATGGCCGGGTCGGGCCGCAGGGCGCGCGGGGCGGCGGCGATGGCGGGGTGAACCGGGTCGAGGTGACGCGCGGCGGCGTGGTGATGGTGCCAGAACACCTGTCCAAGGCGCAGGACATCGCCCTTGCCCCCGGCGACCGGGTGCGGGTGCGCACGCCCGGCGGGGGCGGGTACGGTGATCCGGCCCGGCGGGATCGCGCGGCGGTGGCCGAGGATGTGCGGCTGGGACGCTATACGCAGACGGAAGCGGAACGGTTGTTCGGAAAAGGTGCCGACTAATCTAGGGCAGCCGCATCAGGCGCGCCGCCCGCGTCCACAGGATCGCGGTTTCCACCCTCCGGCCGGGGTAGATCTGCGCCAGTGCCTGCGCATAGGCGCGCATCTGGCGCAGGATGCCCTCCGGCACCTCGGCCACCGATCCCGGGATCACCGCGTTGGACTTGTAGTCGATGGCAAGTACATGATCGGAGGCCACCAGCAGCCGGTCGATGGTGCCCAGCAGGCGGCGACCGTCCAGATCGGCGGTGATCGCCACCTCGGTCAGCGCGTCAGGGGCGAACAGGAACGCTAGGTCGGGCGCCGCCAGTACCGCCTCTGCCTCGGCCAGAACGGCGGGCAGGTCGGGTGCATCCCCCAGCAAGGCCGCTGCCATGCCGGGCCACCGCAACGGGTCAAGGCCCGGCAAATGCTCCAGCAGCAGGTGCAGGGCGGTGCCGCGTGCCTTGGCCGCAGCCTCGTCCAGCCCCGCCTCGCCCGGCAGCGCCTTGGCTCCGCCGAGGCCCGAGGGCGACAGCAGGTCGGGCAGCACCGGCACGGCCGGGGCCGGGCGGCGCATCCAGCCGGGCAGGGAGGACGGCGCGGCGGGTGGGGGGCGGCCAGCGGTTGAGGTGCGGGCCAATCGCCGACCGTGTAGCTCAGCCCGCCCGCATCGGCCACCGCCCCCGCCGCTTCCATCCCGCGTCGGATCAGGTCGTGCCACGATGCGCCGCCGACCTTGCCCGCCGCAGCCACGATCAGCCAGCTTTGCGCCCGGGTCATCGCGACATAGAGGAGCCGCAGGCTTTCCGCTGCCGCGCGGGCCTTGCGCGCCTCACGCGCCGCCGCGATGGCGGGCGGGCTGGCGTCGGCCGGGGTTTTCCACACCATCGGGCCGTCTTCCAGCGCGAACAGCTCGTCGCGCTCGCGGGGTGTCAGGTCGGCGGTGTCGGGCAGGATGACCACCGGCGCCTCCAGCCCCTTGGCGCCGTGCACCGTCATGACGCGGATCCGCGCCCCCGCCGAATCCATCTGGCGCTTGACCTCGACATCGTCGGTCTGCAGCCAGGTCAGGAAGCCGGTCAGGCTGGGCACGTCGTTGCGTTCATAGGACAGCGCCTGCGACAGCAGTTCGTCAATCCCGTCCTCGGCCTCGGCCCCCAGCCGGGCGAGCAGGCGGCGGCGGCCGTCGTGGCGGGTCAGGGCGCGTTCGATCAGATCGAAGGGGCGCAGGAAATCGGCCTGATCGCGCAGGTCGCGCAGGATCGCCAGCGTTTCGGGGTGATCGCCGCCCCGCAACGCCTCCCACAGATAGCCCTTGCGGCCGTGGGCGAGCGTGTAAAGCTGCTGTTCCGTCCAGCCCAGCAGGGGCGAGCGCAGCGCCTCGGCCAGTGCCAGGTCATCCTCGGGCGTCGCAAGAAAGGCCAAGAGCGCGGCCAGATCCTTCACCGCCAGTTCCGCCCCCAGCTTCAGCCGGTCGGCCCCGGCAATCGCCAGCCCGGCGGCCTTGCAGGCCCTGATCACCTCGGCAAAGATGTCGGACCTACGCCGCACCAGGATCAGAAAGTCGCCCTCATGCACCGGGCGCGGGCCGGCATCGGTGGGGATCTGCTGACCCTCGTCGATCATCGCCCTGATCCGCGCCGCAACCGCCCGGCCCAGCCGCGCCGCGTGATGTTCGTCAGAGATCAGGTCGACCGGGTCGAACCATTCCTTCTCGGCGGGCTTTTCGGCGGGGATGATGGCGGGCCACAGCTCCACCTTCCCCGGCATCGCGTCCTTGAACGCCAGATGCCGGACCTCGCCGCCCAGATCGGCCCGCGTGCGCTCGTCAAAGGTGAAATCGACCAGCCGCAGGATCGCGGGCGAGGAGCGGAACGAATGTTCCAGCGACAGGCTGTGCAGCGGGGTGCCCGCCTCGGCCAGCCGGGTCTGGAACAGGCCGCGCATCTTGTCGAAGGCGGCGACATCGGCACCCTGAAACGAATAGATCGACTGTTTCTTGTCGCCCACCACGAAGATCGTGCGCAGCGTGTCGCGCGCGCCGCGCCCGGCGGTGAATTCCTGCGCCAGCAGCTCGATCACCCGCCACTGGTCGGGGCTGGTGTCCTGCGCCTCGTCCACCAGAATGTGGTCGATGCCGCCATCCAGCCGGAACAGCACCCATTGCGCCACCGACGGGTCGGTCAGCAGGGCCTTGGCGCGGGTGATCAGGTCGTCGAAATCGAGCGCCCCCCGCGCCGCCTTGCGCGCCGCATAAAGCGGCAGGAAAGCGGCGGCGAAGGCGTGCATCACCCGCGCCCGTTCGGCCGCGGCAAGGGCAAGGCGTGGCGCACGGGCGGCCTCGACCCTCAGCATCAGGGATTCGAGGCGGTCGAGCAGGGGGCCGAGGGCGGCGCGGGTGTCCTTGGTCGGGAAGCTGCCGAGCTTGGCGGTGAAGGGCTCCTTGGTCTTGCCGCCGGTCAGGAAAAGGTCTTCCAGCGCGGCCAGCGTCGCCAGATCGGGCGCGGAAAGGGTCATCGCACCCAGCGCCGCAGCCGCCTTCAGGTCTGTCGTCGACCCCCGGGCGAGCACGGTTGCGACATCGGCCAACCACTCCGCCTCCCCGCCCAGAAACACGGAGTCCAGCACCGTGCCGGGCGTCACGCCGTCGGGCAGGCCGAACAGCGCGCGGCAGGCGGCGGCATCCATCGGGCGGGCAAAGCCTGCGCGGCGGTTGGCGATTTCCTGCGCGACATTGCCGAAATCCTCGCCGGTATAGGCGGCGGCAAGGTCGGCCACCGCCTGCGGGGCCAGAGTTTCGGCCATGTCCTCCACGATGGCGTCGCGCAAGAGGCTGGCGGCGCGGTCGTCAAGCTCGGTGAACTGCGGCGACACGCCGGCCTCCAGCGGAAAGCGGCGCAGCAGGGAGGCACAGAAGGAATGGATGGTCTGGATGCGCAGCCCGCCCGGCGTCTCGATGGCGCGGGCGAAGAGCTGCCGTGCCTGCGCCAGCTTTTCCGGGGCAACGCCGCCTTCCAGACCCAGCTCGGCCAGCGCCCGGCGCAGCGCGTCATCCTCCAGCATGGCCCAGCCGCCCAGGCGGCGGAACAGGCGGTTCTGCATCTCGGACGCGGCGGCCTTGGTATAGGTCAGACACAGGATGCGCCCCGGCTCCACCCCGTTCAGCAAGAGCCGCGCCACCCGGTCGGTCAGCACGCGGGTCTTGCCGGAACCGGCGTTGGCCGACAGCCAGGTCGAGGCGGCAGGGTCCGCCGCCTGCACCTGCCGTTCGGAGGCATCGTTGCGCCTCATCCCACATCCTCCGGCTCTGGCCAGGCGTTCATCTCCCATTCGCCGTAGCGGGCAAGGTGGTCGTAGTCGCCGGGAAATCGTTCTTCAAACACCGCGCGGCGGGCTGCGTAGCCCTGATCATGGGTCAGATAGCGGGCGATCAGCCGGTGCAGGTCTTCCCAGACGCGACCCAGCATGTCTTGCGAGATCACGGTTTCCTCGACCTTCGGGCTGGCCCCCAGCCCGATATAGCTGATCCGCGCTACCTCGCGCGGGCCACCCAGTGCCGCAAAGGCGCCGCGTTCGGCCATCGCGGCCTCCAGCAACAGTTGCTTGTCATAGGCGGCCTGCATCTTGGCGGTCGGCGGCGCGCCGGTCTTGTAGTCGAGAATGTGCACCCGGCCATCGGGCAGCGCGTCGATCCGGTCGGGCTTGGCGGTCAGGGTGAAGGGCAGGGGGGTCAGGGTGACGTGGCCGGGGGTTTCGATCACCAGCGGCACACCGGCCTGCGCCGCCTCGGCGGTCAGGAAGAAATCGGCGGACCGGTCCAGCCGCGCCCGCCACAGGGCACGGGCAGCGGGCCACGGCGCCTCGGTCACCAGTACCTGTTCGGCAATATCCATCAGGCGGAGGCGGGCCTCGGCGCGCGTTTCCTCTGGCCGGTCTTTCACGAAGCGTTCCAGGATGGTGTGCAGCAGCGACCCGCGCAGCCGGGCATCGGGGCTCTGCTTCAGCGGGTCGAGCTTCTTCAGCCGCAGGATGTAGCGGGCATAGATCGCATAGGGGTCGCGGATCAGGGTGCGGATGCCGGTCACCGCCAGTTCGGTCGGCCGGGCGGCGACCGGGGGGCGCGGCGCGGGGCGCTTGGCGGGGGGCAAGGTCGCCTCGGGCAGTTCCAGCCGCGCGGCCAGCGCCAGCCAGCCCGCCCCGCGCCCCTGCATTGCCGCCAGCGCCAGCGGCCCGCCCTGCGCGGGCAAGCCGCCCAGCAGGTTCTGCAAGCGGTTCAGCCAGCGCGAGGGCACGGATTCCGCCTCGGCATCGCGGAGCGCGCGGGTAAGCACCACCTCGGGCGCGGCTATGGCCTGCTGATAGTCATGCGCCGACAGCCCGATCCGCCGTTCGGGCAGCAAGAGCCCGGCACGCAGCCGCATCTGGCGGTTCAGCCACGGGTCGGGCGGCGGCATCTGCGGCCAGATGCCATCGTTGAGCCCGCCGAGGATGACCAGATCGGCGCCCTGCACCCGCGCCTCCAGCGTGCCCCAGATCATCAGATGCGGGTGGGGCTGGACATCCTCGCGCACCTCGCCCTTGGCGAGGATAGCCTCGAACAGGGCGCGGTAGTCGGCGGGGGTCAGGGTGCCGCCATGCGGGGCCTCGCGCTGCAATTCGGCCATCGCGGCCAGTGCCGCCTCGCCGGGCTTTTCCAGCCAGAGGCCGCCGGAGGTGGCGCCATCCGGGCCGCGCGCCAGCGTTTCGGTCAGGGCGAGATGCTGTGCCACATGGTCGGACAGCGGGCGCGGGCCGATGGTTTCCAGGCCCGCCAGCGCCCCGGCCAGCCATTCGGCCCAGGGCAGTGCCAGCGGGTCGGGCCGGGTGGCCGCCCATTCAGTCAGCACCGCGCCGGTGGGGAAGGGCGGCCCGTATTTCCGCAGCTTCAGTTCCAGATCACGGGTGAAGCGCAGATGCGTGCCCCGGGCCGCCCCGCTGGCGGTCAGCGGATGCTTCAGCAGGGTCAGCAGCGCCTCGGCGGTCAGGCGCTGCCCGATCAGCCCCGCGACATGGCGCAACAGCCGCCCCGGTGCCGAAAGCGCCAGCGGCCGCCCGGCGGAATCGTCGGGCAGGATGCCCCAGCGGTCCAGCGCCGCAGTGACCTGTCGGGTCAGGTTGCGGTCGGGGGTGATCAGCGCCGCCCGGCGGCCCTGCTCGGCGGCATGGCGCAGGATCAGGGCAATGGCCAGCGCCTCGGCCCTTGGCGTTTGCGCCTCGATCAGGGTCATGCCTTCCGTCGCCTGCCCCAGATCGGGCAGACGCTTGCCTTCGGTCAGCCATTGGTCGGTGACGGGGGCTGGGCGCAATGACAGCGAAATCAGACGGTTGCGCGCCGTGCTGGGCGCATCCGCCGTAACCCATGGCGCCACGTCGCCGGGGGAAAGACCCAAGGCATCTATCAGGCGGCGGAAGCGGAACTGCGGATGATCCTCTGCGGTCAGCGCATCGCCAAGCCCCTGCCACACCGTGCCCGGCAGGTCGAAATCGAACCCCGGCAGCACCAGCGCGCCCTGCGGCAGCCCGGCCACCGCCTGCATCAAGAGCGCCGTGGTGCCGCGCGACCCGGTGGAGCCTGCCACGATCACCGGCCCCGGCGGCGGATCTGCGGCCCAGCTGGCGGCCAGCGCCGTGACCACCATTCGCTGCCGGGTTTCGGAATCGGGCGCCTCGGTTCCGGCGAAGAACGGCGCGACGATGGCCATGAACGCCTGCGTGCGGTGCCAGTGCGCCGAATGGTCCGACACGTCGAGCGCCGCAATCGTGGCAGGGCTGACGCCTTCGCCCTGCATCTCGTCCATCAGGGTGGCGAGGCTGTCGGCCAGATCGTAAAGCGCGGCGCGCGGGGCGAGATCGGGTTGCCCATCCAGCAGGCGCGCGACAAGCTGCGTAAGCTCCAGCCTGCGCCGCAGCGGCGGAACGGCGGGGGGCAGACCGGCCAGCGCCGCCTCTGGCCCCAGATCGGTGACCACCCGAAGGCGAGGCAGGAAACCGGCACCTTGCGCGGCGAACAGGTCGGTGATCCGCCGTCGCATCCGCTGGGTGTTGACGAAAAGCTGCACCTGCGCCATCGCCTCGGGCGGCTGGCCCGCCAGCCTTTCACGCAGACCCTGCACCAGCAGCGCCGGGAAATCGACACCGGGCGGCAGCGCGAACAGGCGGGGGCCGGGCATGTCAAACATCGGCAGCCAGCAGGGCTTCGGCATCCGCGATGCCTTCGGGGCGGCCGACATCGCACCAGCCGCCGTGATGGATAAGCCCGTAGGCCCGGCCTTGCCCGATCAGCCGGTCCCACAGCAGGTTGAGCGAGAAGCTGGCCTCGGCAAACCCCGCCAGCAGGTCGGGGCGGATGATCTGCGCGCCAAGATACACCAAGCCCTCGGCCCCATCGGCCCGCGCAATCCGGCCCTGCCCGTCGAGCGTGAAGTCGGCGCGGGCGGGGTGCCCCTGCGCCGCGCCCACCGGCAAGACCAGCAGCAGCGCATCCATCCGCGCGCCATCCCAGGCGGCGCGGAGTTGTGTCAGCGGGTTCTGCCCCGTCCAGACCGCATCGGTGTTCAGCGTGAGCACCGGGCCGTCGCCCAGCAGCGGCAGCGCCGCCCGCAAACCGCCGCCGGTATCGAGGATCCGGTCACGCTCCCAGGACAGGGCGACATCGGGGCGGGCGGCAAGGTGGGCGGCAAGCCGGTCGGGCAGGTAGTGCAGGTTGACCACCTTGCGCGTGATGCCCGCCGCATCGGCCAGCGCCAGCGCATGGTCGATCAGTGCCCGCCCGGCCACCGGGATCAGCGGCTTCGGCCGGTCTGCGGTCAGCGCACCCATCCGGGTGCCGAAACCGGCGGCGAACAGCATCAGGGCTTCGGGGTCGTTCCGCATTGCCTGCCGATCCTTTCCAGCCGGTCGGGGGTGGGCTCCGGCAACAGCCTGTCGCAGATCGTGCGCAACGGGGCCAGCGCGGGATGCGCGAGGTTCTGCTGCAACTGGCCCCAGACGCGCGGGATCAGCCGCAGGTATTGCGGCTTGCCGTCCTTCAGGCACAGCCGGGCAAAGATGCCCAGAATGCGCAGGGCGCGCTGGGCGCCAAGCACGGCACAGGCGCGGGCGAAGCTTTCGGGGTCGGCCCCGGTCGCCGTGGTGAACCGCGCCATCATCGCGGCCCCGGTTTCCGGCGACACGTCGCGGCGCGCGTCCTGCAACAGCGAGACCAGATCGTAGCCCGGCTGGCCCATCTGCCCCAGCTGGAAATCGAGCAGGCCGACCCGCCGCAGCCCCTCGCTCCCAGGGAGCCAGAGCAGGTTCTCGGCGTGGTAATCGCGCAGGATCATCACGCGCGGGCCGTCGGCGTAAGTGGCAAGCAGGTCGGCCAGCGTGGCGACCAAGGGCCCGGTATCGCAGCGGTCGCCGGTGATGGCATGGCGATACCAGTCCAGCGCGAAATCCGCCGCGCGCGCCCAGTCCCCTGCCGAAAGGTCGGGCAGGCCGTCGGGGGCGGGATGCGCCTGAAGATGCACAAGCACATCGGTTGCGGCGGCGTAAAGCGGCATCTCGGCTGCCGGATCGGCAGGGATCAGCCGGGCATAAAGGGCATCGCCCAGGTCCTCCAGCAGCAGGAAGCCATGCGCCAGATCCTGCGCCAGCACCTCTGGCGCCGACAGGCCGAGGCCGCGCAGATGGGCCGCGATCCGCAGGAAGACGGCGGGGTCGTCGCCCTTGCCCGGCGGGGCATCCATCAGCACGGCGGTCTGTCCTCCGCGCCGCAGCCGGTCGTAAGACCGGTCGGAGGCATCGCCCGCAAGGAAGGCGCGATCCGCATCGCCCCAGCCGGAGCGGGCGAGGAAATCCCGCGACAGGGCGGCGCGGTCAGACATGCGCGCCCCATTCGCGGGAAAGCCTGTCAAGCAGGGCGGCACGGCCTGCGCCGGACAGGGTGACGCGCCGCCCGTCGGCCTCAGCCAGAAGATGCAGGTGCAGCGCGCCCGGGGGGGCGAGGGAGCCCAGCCTTTCCGGCCATTCAATCAGACAGACCGCGGTGTCGAACGCCGCCTCCAGCCCCAGTTCGACCACCTGATCGGGGTGCGACAGGCGGTAAAGGTCGGCGTGCCAGATCTCGACGCCCCCTGCGTCATAGGTCTGCACCAGGGTGAAGGTCGGCGACGGCACGTCTTCGGCATGACCCAGCCGTTCGCGGATCAGGGCGCGTGCGAGATGGGTCTTGCCCGCGCCGATCGCGCCCGAAAGCAGCAGGGTGTCGCCGGGCTGCAAGGCGTGTGCCAGCCAGCGCCCCAGCCGGGACGTTGCCTCGTCCGAAGGCAGGAACAGCGAAAGCGAAGCAGCGACCGGCATGGCGCGACCTTATCGCCGCCCGCCGGGGCACCGCAAGCCCGTCAGGCAGACCGGCGCACGGCCCTTGCGGTGGCAAAGGCCGGGGCGGTGCCTTCGACCGGTGCCGCGGGCCGGAACGTGACAAGCGAGGCCCCGCCCGCGAGCGCGGAGAACCGACACGACACCAGCCTGCCGTCGGCCAGCCGGGCGTCGCCGCCCCAGGCGGCCCTTTCGCCCAGTGTCGCCACGAAACGCTCGGCCTCCGACCAGATCGGCGAGGGGGCGGAATTGTCGCGCCAATGCGCGGCCAGCGTGGCAATCGCCCCGTCGCCGAGACCCGCCGCCGGATCATGGCCCCAGAGCGTTGCATAGGCGGCATTCGACATCACCAGCAGGCCCGCCTGCGAAAAGACGGCTATGGCATCATCCATCGCGTCGATCACCGCCTGCCCAAGCTCGAGATCCGCGCGATACCGCCGGGTGCGCGACATCTCGTTCGAGATGTCTTCGAACATCATGGCCAGCGCGCCGTTGGGGTGCGGGCGGCCGATCACGCGGTAGGTCTGACCGGAAGGCAGGCTCCAGGTTTCTTCGTAAGTGCCGGAGGATGCCGCTTTTTCAAGCTCGTTCATCTGCTTGCGCCAACCGCGGTAATCCTTGGGTTCCGGAATCATGTTGCGGTCGCGCATCGCGTCGAGCACCGCGAACAGGGTCGGGCGCAGCGACAGGAAGTCCGGCGGCAGGCCGGTCAGGTCGATCAGGGCAGGGTTGAACAGGGCAAGCTGGCGCTGGTTGTCGAAGATCGCAAGGCCGATGGGCAGATGCGCGAAAGTCTTGGTCAGCGTCTGCATGAAGTCGCGCAGGTGGCCTTCGGCCTGCACCGCCGCATCGGCAGGCAGGCCGAAGACCAGCCGCCCCTCGCCATCGGGATAGCTGATCAGGTCGAACCAGACCGCCCCGCCGCCGGGCTGTTCCAGCCGCTGACGCTGCCCCGAAGCCCCCTGCGCGCTGGCCGTCCGTTCAAACAGGCGCGGCAGGGGCCAGCCCAGATCCTGCCCGGGGTCGAGACTTCGTGCCGCTTGCAGCAGATAGGCCGAATTGGCCCAGACCACGTCGCCGCCCGCCGCCTCGCGCCAGATCATCATCGGGGCTTGCGTCACGGTCGAGCGCAACTGTGCCAGTTCTTCCTCGATCACCCGCTGGGTCAGGGGGTCGGCGCCGGGCGGATTGGTTTCTGCCTCGGGGTCGAGCAGGGTGATGCGGGTCAGACCGCCACGCAGTTCGGCGCGCAGCATCAGCGGGGCCTGCCCAGAATCGACCGATGCCAGCGCAATCCGCCCTTCGCCCGACAGCGCGCCAAGCCGGGTCTCGAACGCCGGGAAGCGCGGGCCGAGCACCGCCAGAAGCCGGGCCCACGGCGAACCCTTGCCGTGACTTTGCGCCAGAAGGGCCCGCGCGCCGGGCGTGGCATCGACGAGCGTTTCGCCATCGAACAGGAAGGTGGTGCCCCCGGCCGTTTCTGTGAAGATCGCCCCCCTTGACGCGGCGCCGCGCGCCTGAAGGGCTGCAAGCGCCAGCAATCCCGCCACCGCGGCAAACACGGCCGTCGCCAGAAGCTCCAGGCCGAGCACCCAGTCCACTTGCATGCCGAATCCCCAAAAGAGAAAAGCCCCGATCAGGAGCAACCGTGAGAGGAGAAAGTTAACAGAAGATTAAAGGCGGAACCGGGCGACTGGAAGAAAAGAGAATGGCGCCATTTTTACAAGCGACTAGGTCTCGAACCTCGTGTTCTCGCCCAGCGGCTGGTCGGTCGGGGCCAGCAGGCGTTCGATCGGCCAAACCACCTCGATGATCGCGCCGCAGCGAACGGGGCGTTCGTCGGGCCGCAGGAACGGGTCGGTGCCGTTGGCAAAGGTCAGTTCGGCGCCCGAGCGTTCCAGCAGGGTCTTGGCGATGAACAGGCCAAGACCCATGCCTTCGTATTCGGGGCGCTTCGCCAGATCCTGTTCCGACCGGCGGCTGCGCACGAACGGGTCGCCGATCCGGCCGATCAGATGCGGCGGGTAGCCCTCGCCATCGTCGCTGATCCGGACCAGAATCCGCGTGCGGGTCCAGCGCGCCTCGACCCAGACGGTGCTTCGGGCGAAATCGACTGCGTTCTGGATCAGGTTGCGCAAGCCGTGGATCACCTCGGGCGGGCGCCGGACGTTCAGCTGGCGCCGCTCGCCGCCCACGCCCGGTTCCAGCCGGAACAGGATGGTCTTGCCGCGGTTGATGTGCGGTTCGGCGGCCTCGCGCAGCACGGCGTCCAGCGGGGCCTGCCGCAGATGCAGGTCATCCTTCCCGGCCCGGCCCATCGAATGCAGGATGTCGCGGCACCGGTCTGCCTGATCGCGGATCAGCCGGGCATCGTCGCGCAGGTCCGGCCATTCATCCAGTTCCTCGATCATTTCGGCACTGACCAGCTTGATCGTGGCCAGCGGTGTTCCGAGTTCGTGCGCCGCAGCCGCCACCACCCCGCCAAGGTCGGTCAGCTTCTGTTCGCGTGCCAGCGCCATCTGGGTGGCCAGCAGCGCCTCGGACATCGACCGGATTTCGGTCGCGATCCGCCGCGAATAAAGCCCGAGGAACAGGATGCCGATCACGATCGACAGCCAGAACCCGAACTCGAACAGCTCGGGAATGACCAGCATCTCTCCGGTCTGGAAATGCAGGGGCAGGTTGTAGCTTGCAACGAAGGTCACCATCCCGATCGCGATCAGCCCCAGCATCAGCGTGGTGCGCAGTTGCAGCGCGCTGGCGGAAATGATCACCGGGGCCAGCAGCAGCAGCGCGAACGGGTTTGTCAGCCCGCCGGTCAGGAAGATCAGCGCCGATAGCTGGGCCAGATCGAACAGCAGCGTCATCAGCGCCTCGCCCTCGGACAGGCGCTTGTTCTCGGGATAGACGAAAATCGACACCAGGTTGGCGATGATCGCCGCCCCCACGGCCAGGTAGCAAAGCCCGAGCGGCAGCGCGAGCCCGGTGATGCGGTCGGCCACCGTGATCGCGGCAAGCTGACCGGTGACCGCCATCCAGCGCAGCACGATCAGGGTGCGCAGCCGGACCCAGTCGCCATGGGTTTCCCGCGAAAGCAGGCCGAGTTTGGGAGAGAACATGAAATGCCCTTGCGATCGCAGGTCGATATTGCCCCTTGTTAAGCGAGGCCGCTTGCTGGTTCAATGGTGCCGCCCGAAAGAACGCGGGCGGCATGTGGAGGCGGCAACCGATGACGAGGCTGAGTGCAGGGCTGGCTGCGGCCATGACGCTGGTGATTGTGGGCGTTTCCGTCTGGGCGGCGTTCTTCCGCGGCGGGGCCGACATCTACAGCGAATGCCGCGGCGGGCAGGTCGCCGGGGGCGCGATCGGCGGGCCGTTCACCCTGATCGACGAAACCGGGGCAACGGTCACGGATGCCGAGGTGATCACCCGGCCGTCGCTGGTCTATTTCGGCTACACCTTCTGCCCCGATGTCTGTCCGCTCGACAATGCCCGCAATGCCGAAGCGGTGGATATTCTGGAAGAACAGGGGTTGGAGGTGACGCCGGTGTTCATCTCGGTCGATCCGGCGCGCGACACGCCCGAAGTGATGGCCGAGTTCACCGACAACATGCACCCCCGGATGGTCGGTCTGACCGGCAGCCTCGAACAGGTCAAGGCGGCGTCGCTGGCCTACAAGACATACTTCAAGATCCAGGACCCGACAGAGGAATACTATCTGATCGACCATTCCACTTTCACCTATCTGGTGCTGCCCGGAACCGGCTTCGTCGATTTCTTCAAACGCGAGGTCACGCCGGACCAGATGGCCGAACGTGTGGCTTGCGTGCTCAATGCCGGTTGAATATGTCAGCGCGGTTTGACCTCTGCGCAAAATGGGCTTACGGTCTGCGGACACGCGCAGGACAGGGGATGTCAGCATGGTTGAGGAATTGGGCGCCGAGCTTGGGGCCGACAGGACGCTTCTGCTTGTCGATGACGACGAGCCTTTCGTGAAGCGTCTTGCCAAAGCCATGGAAAAGCGCGGCTTCATCCCGGAAACCGCTGACAGTGTTGCGGCCGGCAAGGCGATTGCGCAGGCGCGTCCCCCGGCCTACGCCGTGGTCGACCTGCGGCTGGAAGATGGCAACGGCCTTGACGTGGTCGAGATCTTGCGCGAACGGCGTCCCGATTGCCGGATCGTGGTTCTGACCGGCTATGGCGCGATTGCGACGGCAGTTGCCGCGGTGAAGATCGGCGCGACGGATTACCTTTCCAAACCCGCCGATGCCAACGAGGTGACCAATGCGCTGCTGGCACGCGGTGAAACCCTGCCGCCGCCGCCGGAAAACCCGATGTCGGCCGACCGGGTCCGTTGGGAGCATATCCAGCGCGTTTACGAGATGTGCGAACGCAATGTCAGCGAAACCGCCCGCCGCCTGAACATGCATCGCCGCACGTTGCAGCGCATCCTCGCCAAGCGCAGCCCAAAGTAAAGTAAGCGTGATTTCGCCAATCGAGGGCTCCGGTATTCCGGGGCCCTTTTGGGTATTCAGGCTATCTTGAGTTTATCCGCGAGTTGGATTAAATTGATATGGGGATGATACAAGGATAGACTCGTGGACAAGAACTTGAACGCGCTGACGCTGAAGGAACTGAAAGACCTTCAGGTGCAGGTTGCAAAGGCAATTGCATCCTATGAAGACCGAAAGAAAAAAGACGCCCTCGCGGATCTTGAGGAGCGGGCCCGCGAGATGGGTTTCTCGCTTTCGGAACTGACGGGCGTTGCGCCGTCGCGCAAACGCGCCCCGGCAGCCGCGAAGTATGCCACCCAAGTTCGACAGTTAAACGCGTAAGTGATTGATATTATTATGGCGTAATAGCCAAAAATGTAACTACGGGGCCCTATCGGGCGGGTTTTGGCAGGCTCAGGGCATCAAAAAGCTCGAGTTGCGCCGGGGTTGGCGTGGTGGTTCCTTGGAACGTTTTTTCCGCGATACGGGCTTGATGCCTGTGGATGCGAGCCAGCAGGTCGAGCGCCGTGCGAGGGCTGCCGGCGTGTCCCTTGGCCTTCAGGCGCATGCGCATGACGCGGTAGAGCACGAGGGCGAGAAAGCAGATCAAGGCATGGGCGCGGATGCGGTCTGGCAGGCGATGATGAACCGGCGCGATCTCGATATCGGATTTCAGGACGCGGAAGCCGCGTTCGATATCGGCCAGGCTCTTATAGCGGGTGACTGCCTCCGCGGGCGTGAGGTCGGGAGCGTTGGTCAGAAGCGCCAGCTTGCCATCGAAGAGCTCTGCCTGGGTGATGGCATCCTCGTCCACGGCCCAGCTGAAGCGGTCTGCGGTATAGTCGGCCTTGATGAAGCGGGTCAGCTCGGCCTCTGCCACGGCGCGGGTGAAGCGGCTGTAGGCGCCCCGGTCGGAGGCGCGGCGACCGCGGGCGGTCTCGCCGGCGTCCTGTGCATCCAGCCGTGTCACCAGCTTGTCGGCCATGGTTTCCAGCTCCGCTATCCGCTCCCGCCGCTTGGCCGATTGCAGCGCTGCCCGGTCGGGATCCTGAGCCACGATGAGCCGGTTGCCAGCAAAGGCAGCCTCGGCAAGACCCTCCACGAAAGCCAACCCACGGAAGGTCTCGACGAGTTCCCCATAGCGGCGGGCCGGCACGGCCAAGATGAACTCGAGCTTGCGGCCACCATGATCGGCCATGGCGGTGAGCTCACCGATGTTGTCGAGGCTCAGCAGGCCACGGTCCGCCACCAAGATGATACGCTGGATGGGGAAACGCTGCAGCACGGTTTTGAGCATGGCCTGCAACGTCTTGGTTTCAGCCACATTGCCGGGGTGGACCGTATGCATCAGAGGCAGGCCCTCGGCGGTCTGCACGACGCCGAGGACGAACTGGCGGGCGATGCCGCCGGTTTCCTTGTTCATGCCAAAGGCGCGCAGATCGTCGTCGACCCTCCCCTCCCCGTGGATGCGCACGGTGGTCAGATCATAGAAGACAATGGCCAGATCATGATCCACGAGGGGCCTGATCTGACGGGCGAGCGCGCCCTCGACAGTCTCGGCATGGTCCATCAGCGCATCCATGGCACGCAGCAGATGCTGGTGGGTGACGCCCTGTGGCATCGCGGGCATTGCCACGGTTTCGAGCCAGCGCAGGCACCCGAGCTTGCTGTCCGGGGCGCAGAGCCGATTGAACACCATGGCGCGGATCAGGGCCTCAGCGTCGATCTCCCTGCGCCCGGATCGCAGGGCGCGCTGCAGGGCGCGATCAAAGCCGAGATCCTTCCAAAGCTCGTGAAGGGCGAAGACGTCGCCGTAGCCGAGGGAGGCATCGTAGATGACATCCGACGCCGTATTTTCAGCGCGCCCGGCTGCACGGTTCAGCCCGTTGATGAGGGCATCGAGCTGTCCCAGTTTGAACGCATCCAGCCGACCGAGATTGGCCACGACGCGCAGCCGCGACTTGCCCGCATCGTTGCGGAACGACTCGACAATCTGCAGGTAGCGGCGACCGCCGGACTCTGTGACGCGCGTAAACATGGAATGCAGAATAGAGGAAAAACCGCTGAAAATAAAGGGAATTTATCGCTAGGGCGTGTAACTACAGATACGTTGCAAAAGCCATCTTGGGGCGAGCTAACCACTTGATTTTCCTATCCTGACGATTCCAAAACTACCAAAAACCGCCCCGCAGCTGTCGAACTTGGGATGCCAACCCGGAGAATCCTTCGGATACCTGGTCGGGCCGCGGGCGCAGGCCGCGCTGGTTCGAGGCTGCCATGAAGGCCGGCAAAGCCGCCGACGATCTGGCAGTCTGACGGGGATACCGGTTCCGGTATTGGCCGTGATGGTATTCCGGCGAACCCGAGGGTTATCTTCAGGCCGACCCGGCCTTGATGCTGATTGCAGTCCCGGGTCATGAACGGCAATTGCGGTCGCCCAAAGGCAGGGCAACCTGCATCGGCTAGGGGATGCAGTCTGACAGCAGCGCCGAATGGCGGGCAACATAGGCTGCGCGCACCACGACAGGTGGGCGCAGCCGGATTTCCAGCCCCGTCAGCAATATCGCATTCTGCCGCCCGAACAGCTTGTCTGCCTCTGTTCTGGTGAAGCCTGCAATCTGCACGGCCTCCAGCCAGGCCGATACCCGGTCTGCCGCCTTGACGGCCTTCTTCACGGCGGGCGGCAGCAGCGCGGGCAGGCCGAAGCGAATATGAACCGCAGCCGAAAGCCGGGCATCCAGTTCGCCATAGGCCGGGCCGACGGCCGATTTCACCGGGCTGATCATGTCGCCGATGACGTATTCGGGCGCGTCGTGCAGCAGCGCCGCCAGCCGCCATTTCGCGGGCTGCCCGGGGTTCATGCGGGAAAAGATCTCTTCGACCAGCAGCGAGTGTTCCGCAACCGAATAGGGCCAGTCGCCAAAGGTCTGCCCGTTCCACCGCGCGACGAAGGCCAGGCCATGCGCGATGTCCTCGATCTCGATATCGACCGGGGTCGGGTCCAGCAGGTCCAGCCTGCGGCCCGAAAGCATCCGTTGCCAGGCGCGGGGTTGTTTCATCGGGGCCTCTTTCTGCGGCCCGACCCTAGACAGTGAAGCCCTGCGTTGTCGAGACCCGCAACAAATGCTATCTGCCGCGCAATCACATTGAAAAGGAGCGCGGCTCATGCCGAACGATCACATCGTCAAGGATATCTCTCTGGCCGAATTCGGTCGCAAGGAACTGACTATCGCGGAAACCGAAATGCCGGGTCTGATGGCGCTGCGCGAGGAATTCGGCACCACGAAACCGCTGAAGGGCGCGCGCATCGCGGGCAGCCTGCACATGACGATCCAGACCGGCGTGCTGATCGAGACGCTGGTGGCGCTGGGCGCCGATGTGCGCTGGGCCTCGTGCAACATCTTCTCGACCCAGGATCACGCGGCGGCCGCGATTGCCGAAACCGGCACCCCGGTCTTTGCCATCAAGGGCGAAACGCTGGAAGAATACTGGACCTATACCGACAAGATCTTCCAGTTCGCCGAAGGCACCTGCAACATGATCCTGGATGATGGCGGCGACGCGACGCTGTATATTCTGATGGGCGCGCGGGTCGAAGCGGGTGAGACCGACCTGATCGCCGTGCCGACCAGCGATGAAGAAGTTTGCCTGTTCAACCAGATCCGCAAGCGCCTTGCCGAGAGCCCGGGCTGGTTCACCGCACAGCGCGCCGCCATCAAGGGCGTGTCGGAAGAGACCACCACCGGCGTTCACCGCCTTTACGACCTGCACAAGCGCGGCGAACTGCCCTTTCCGGCGATCAACGTCAACGACTCGGTCACCAAGTCGAAGTTCGACAACAAGTATGGCTGCAAGGAATCGCTGGTCGACGGCATTCGCCGCGCCACCGACACCATGATGGCCGGCAAGGTCGCCGTGGTCTGTGGCTATGGCGACGTGGGCAAGGGCTCTGCCGCCTCGCTGCAGGGCGCGGGCGCCCGGGTGAAGGTGACCGAGGTCGATCCGATCTGCGCACTTCAGGCCGCGATGGACGGGTTCGAGGTGGTGCTGCTCGAAGACGTGGTGTCTTCGGCCGACATCTTCATCACCACCACCGGCAACCGCGACGTGATCCGCATCGAGCATATCCGCGAGATGAAGGACATGGCGATCGTCGGCAACATCGGCCACTTCGACAATGAAATCCAGGTCGCCGCGCTGAAGAACCACAAGTGGACCAACATCAAGGACCAGGTGGACATGATCGAGATGCCCTCGGGCGCGCGGATCATCCTGCTTTCCGAAGGGCGCCTGCTGAACCTCGGCAACGCGACCGGGCATCCGTCCTTCGTGATGTCGGCCTCGTTCACCAACCAGGTGCTGGCGCAGATCGAGCTCTGGACCAAGGGCGGCGACTATGCGCCGGGCGTCTACATCCTGCCGAAGGCGCTGGATGAAAAGGTCGCCCGCCTGCATCTGAAGAAGATCGGCGTCAAGCTGACCGAGTTGCGCAAGGATCAGGCCGACTATATCGGCGTGAACGTCGACGGCCCGTTCAAGTCGGACCATTACCGCTATTGAGGCGCGCGGGGCCGGGTGCAAGCCCGGCCCCATGCTTGCGGCGCTTGTGCAACGCCGGGCGGGGCACCGCCAGACACCCTTTGCCAGCACGGCCATCCCTGCCTATCATCGCCGCACCGAAGCAAACACCCGGCACAAGGGGCAGCGAGGCGGGATGGAACAGAACAGCAAACGGGAACAGGTTCGGGGCAAGCTGCTGGAAAGCCTGCCCAAGGGCGGCGTGGTTGCAGAAATCGGCGTCTGGGAAGGCAATTTCAGCCAGCGCATTCTGGAAATCTGCCAGCCCGCCGAACTGCACCTGATCGACCCCTGGATGTATATGCCGGAGTTCGGCAATACCGGTTTCGGCCGCAAGAAGAACGAACACCTGATGGAAGAGAAGTATCAGGCGGTCGTTGCGCTGTTCGCGGGCAATCCGGTGGTGAAGATTCACCGCGCCACCTCGGCTGACGCCATGAACGCGCTGCCCGATGGGTCGCTGGACTGGGTCTATATCGACGGCAATCACAACGATCCCTTCATCTCGGACGATATCGCGCTTTGCCTCAAGAAGGTGAAACCGAACGGCATCATCGCGGGTGACGATTTCAGCTGGCAGGCCGAAGCCAGCGGTGCGCCGGTGAAACACGCGGTGGAAAAGGCCGTTGCCGCATTGGGCGCAAAGGCCAGCCTGAAGCTGCTGGCCAACCAGTGGGCGGTCCGCCTGAGCCGTGCCTGACCCTGCGTAAGCCGGAAAGCGCGGCCGACATTTTCCTTTGTCGGCCCTTTCCTTTCGCCTAAGCTTTCGTCCAATCGGCAGGCATGGGCCATGCCGGACCAACGGGACGAGGACATGCCACATGAGCAAGAGAGACGATCTGATCGCCAGATATGCCGAAGACCTGAAGACGAAATGCGGCATCGTTGCCGACATGGCGCTGCTGACCAAGGTCACCATCGGTTGCGGCCCGGCAATCTACAGCGACGATTCCTCTACCGTTGCCGGCACGGACGCCGGCGAGCTGGAAACCATCAAGCAGAATTTCCTGATGAAGAAACTGGGGCTGGCGGATTCACCGGCGCTGATGGACGGCATTCAGGCGGTGATCGAAACCTATGGCAGGTCAAACCGTTCCAAGTTCCGCGCGGTGGTCTATTACATGCTGGTCCGGCATTTCGGCAAGGAAGCGGTTTACGGCTGATCCTGCCAACGGGTTGCCGCACGCCCGCGCCGGTGGCGCGGGCTTCCTTTCCGGGCCCTTAAAGATTTTGAGCCGAATGGAATCAATTCTTCACGGCATTGCCGTTGGTGCGGGCCCGGATTCGGGGTAGTGTTCAGCCTTGGGCAGAAGCCCGGGACCTTTTCAGAACACGTGTGGTGCTAGGGAGCGCGTGGGGTGGATGAAGGGTCCCGTAGGGGTGCGGGGCCCTTCGTTCCTTTCCCGGCAACCCGAACGTCCCCCGTTGGCGGCTTTGGCGCCGTCATCAGTTGCCGCGCAAGGGTCAGGGTTCCACGCCACCAAGGCCGCAGACGATTCGCCATTCCTCTGGGGTGACCGGCTGCACGGACAGGCGGGTGTTCTTCACCAGCGCCATGTTTTCAAGCCCCGGCTGCACCTTGCAGGTATCCAGCGTCACCGGCCGGGCAAAGGGCCGAACCGCCCGGACCCAGACGCAATCCCAGCGCGGATCGTCGGTCGTGCTGTCGGGCGCGCTTTCGCGGCAGACCTCGACGATGCCGACCACGGCCTTGCCAATGTTGGAGTGATAGAAGAACCCCTGATCGCCAACCTTCATCGCCCGCATGTTGTTGCGCGCCTGATAGTTGCGCACGCCGTGCCATTCCTCGCCCGCATCGCCCCTGGCGACCTGGTGATCCCATCCCCAGACATCGGGTTCGGACTTGAACAGCCAGAAGGCCATCAGCCGATCACCTTCTTCCACTCGGTGATCGTGACCGAGGCGAACAGACCGGCCAGCGCATAGGGGTCGGCGGCGGCCCATTGCCGGGCCTGATCCAGCGTTTCAATCGACAGGATGACCAGCGACCCGGTCATCCGGCCTTCGGCATCCAGAAACGGCCCGGCCATTTCGACCACGCCGGAGCTTTCGATATGCGCCAGATGGGCGGCGCGGGTATCAAGCCGGATTTGCAGCGCATCAGGCTTGTCTTGGCAGATCAGGGCAACTCGCATCGTTCATTCCTGTTTCAGGGGGCGGGACATCAGGGCCTGGATTGCATCGGGCAGGGCTATCCTGCCACGGGTCAGGGCAGAAACCATCATGGCAACCGGCATGTCGATCGCATGTTTCTGCGCAAGGTCGCAGACGGCCTTCGCGGTGGCCACGCCCTCGACCGTCACGGACGTGTCGAACGGCTGGCCCGCACCCAGCGCCCGGCCATAGCGGAAGTTGCGTGACTGGTCGGATGTGCAGGTCAGCACCAGATCACCGAAACCCGACAGGCCGGCCAGCGTTTCCGCCCGCGCCCCGAAGCGCAGCGCAAGGCGGACCATCTCGGCATAACCGCGCGTCATCAGGGCGGCGCGGGCAGAATCGCCCAGTCCCGCACCGATCACCACGCCGGCCGCGATGGCGACCACGTTCTTCAGCGCACCGCCCATCTCGGCCCCGGTTACATCGGTGGTGCGGTAAAGCCGCAGCACCCCGGTCGACAACCGCCTTTGCAGTGCCTCGCCCGCCGCCTCGTCGGCGCAGGCCAGCGTCAGGGCGGTCGGCAGGCCGCGCGCGATGTCGGCGGCAAAGCTGGGGCCGGTCAGCAGCGCGGGCAGCGCCGCCGGGCAGGCGCGGGCAATCAGGCCGGTCGGCCCCAGCCCGGTCGCGAGGTCGACGCCCTTGCAGCAGGCCACCAGCCGCCGCCCGTCGAGCCTTGCGGCGTGTTCGGCCAGAAATCCGCCCAACGCCTGGGTCGGCACGGCAATCAGCACGGTCTGCGCCTCAACCGCTGCCAAGTCTGCCGTGACGGTCACGCTGTCGGGCAGCACCACCCCCGGCAGCCGCGCCCCGGCGGCCGAGCGACCCCAGAGCGTCACCCGCCCTTCGCGCCCAAGCGCCACAGCCAAGGCGGTGCCGAACGCGCCCGAACCCAGAATGGCCACGCTCATGCCTTCGCCCCCTTCTTGCCGAACCCCAGCAGCGCCGGGCTGGTCTTGTCCAGCGGCCAGCGCGGGCGGGCGGCCAGCGTCATGTCGTCGCGCAGGCCAAGCCGGAACCGCTCGATTCCGGCCCAGGCGATCATTGCGCCATTGTCGGTGCAAAGCGCCAGCGGCGGCGCAAGAAAGCGCACACCGGCCTTTTCGCACACGGCTTCCAGCACGGCGCGGATCCGGCTGTTGGCCGCCACCCCGCCGGCGACGGCAAAGGCCGCCACCCCCGCCAGACCCAGCGCGCGGCGGGTCTTTTCGCCCAGCACCGCCGCCACCGCTTCCTGAAAGCCGGCGCAGAGGTCGGCGCGGTCGGCGCGGGTCAGCCCGCCCTGTGCGGCCACCAGACCATCGCGCGCCCGCAGCACCGCCGTCTTCAGCCCCGAGAACGACATGTCGCAGCCGGGCCGGTCCAGCAGCGGGCGGGGCAAGGTGAACCGCCGCGCATCGCCTGCGCGCGCCTCGGTTTCGACAAAAGGGCCGCCGGGTTGCGGCAGGCCCAGGAGTTTCGCTACCTTGTCAAAGGCTTCGCCCGGGGCATCGTCGATCGAGCCGCCCAGCCGGGTAAAATCTTCGGCGCCGCGCACCAGCAGAAACTGGCAATGCCCGCCCGAAACCAGCAGCATCAGATAGGGAAACGTCAACCCGTCGGTCAGCCGCGGCGTCAGCGCGTGCCCGGCCAGATGGTTCACGCCAACCAGCGGCAGCCCTGTCGCGGCGCACAGGCCCTTGGCGCACATCACCCCCGACAGCACGCCGCCGATCAGCCCCGGCCCCGCCGTCACCGCCACGCCGTCCAGATCGGCCAGCGTCACCTGCGCCTCCAGCAACGCCCGCTCGATGCAGTGATCCAGCCGCTCGGCATGGGCGCGGGCCGCAATCTCGGGCACCACGCCGCCAAAGGGGGCATGGAGCGCCGCCTGCCCGTCAACGACCGACGACAGGATCTGCGCCACCTGCCCCGGCACATGGCGCACCACCGCTGCCGCGGTGTCGTCGCAGCTGCTTTCGATGCCAAGGAAGGTCAGCGTCGCCATGGGCATACCGTTGCCAGAAAGGTTGCCCGCAGGTAACACCTGCACCATGACCAGACAATCCCCGGCCCCGACCCTGCCCGCGATCCTGCTGACCCGCCCGGCCGAACAGGGCGACCGTTTCGCAGCGGCGCTGCGCGCGCGCTTTGGCGACAGCTTGCGCTGCGTCGCCGCGCCGATGCTCGTTCCGCGCTACTTTGCGCCTGCTTTGCCGCAAACGCCGGTGGACGCGCTGATATTCACCTCGGAAACCGGCGTTGCCGCTTTTGCGCGACTATCCGCCGACCCCGTGCTGGCGCGAATCACCCGGGCGTGGTGCGTGGGCGATCGCACGGCCAAGGCGGCACGCGATTGCGGACTGACCGCGATCTCGGCGAAAGGCGATGCCGACGCGCTGCTGGAAGCCATTGTTGCGGCAGGCGAAACCGGGCCGCTCTTGCACCTGCGCGGGGCCGAGGTGCGGGGCGATCTGGCCGGAATGCTGACCGCCAGGGGCATTCCGACCGATCAGGCTGTTGTTTACGCGCAAGAATCCGCGGCGCTGACGCCGGACGCGCTGCATCTTCTGCGGCAGGGGGCGCCAGTGGTGGTGCCGCTGTTTTCGCCGCGCAGCGCCAGCTTGTTCACCGCTGCGGCGCAGCAGGCGGGCACCTCGGCACCGCTATGGGTTGCGGCCCTGTCGCCGACTGTGGCAGAGGCGGCCGGGGGCCTGCAACCGGCTCGCATGGTCACGGCAGGGCGGCCCGATTCTGACGCCATGCAAGAGGCCGTGGCGCTGCTGATTGCCGCAGGAGGCGGCGCTTGAGCGAGAGCCGCGCAACGACTAGGGTCAAGTGAGTCCGGCCACCCCCCGGACAGGCTAGGAGGCAAGGCCATGGCAAATACGGATTCCAAGCTGCCGCGGCAGGACGATCTGGTTGGCGACGAAACGTCAAGGCCGGGTTTCGTGACCTCCGCGCCGGAATGGGGCGAAGCGTCGCGCCCTGACCAGTCGCGCGACGTTCCCGATGCCGAAGAGATTCTGCGCGATCTGGACGATGCGCCGAAAGCCGCATCGAACCGCACAGGTTCCGATGCCGAAATCTCCGAGGGGCCGTTCGCCGCCGAAAGCGCCCGGGTGCAACCCGTGGCGGCGGCAGCGCCGCGCAGACGTGGCGCAGGCGGCTTCTTCGGTCTGCTGCTGGGTGGTTTGATCGCCGCGGGCATGGGTTTCGCCCTGGCGCGGTTTGCGGTGCCCGATGGCTGGCCGCTGGCCGCCACCGGCCCGATGGAGGCGCGGATCGCCACGCAGGCCACTGAAATCACCGCCTTGACCAGCGCCGTCGCCGCCCTTCGCGCCGATCTTGACGCACGCCCGGTCGGGGCGACCGAAGACCAGCTTGCGCCGATGATGTCAGATATCGCTGCGGCGAATGCCGCGCTGACCGCTGCGGCCGAGGCCGCCACCGCGCTTGAAGAAAGGATGACCAGGCTGGAGCAACTGCCGATCGAAGGCGGCGGCATGTCGCCCGCCGCGCTGTTCGCGATGCAATCCGATCTTGGCGGCCTGAAGGTTCAGGTCGAGGAACTCCGCGCCGCCACCGCCGCAATGCCCGCCGAAATCGTGGCGTCGGTCGAGGCCGCGCAGAACAGGCTTACCGAAGCCGAAGCCAATGCCAACGCGATCAAGGCCGAAGCCGTGGCCACTGCCCGCGCCGCGATTTCGCTCGCGGCCCTTTCCCGGGTGCAGGCCGCGATCGACAGCGGTTCGCCCTATGGCGAGGCGCTGACCGACCTTGCGACCTCTGGCGTCGAGGTTCCCGGCATTCTGGTCGGGGCGGCGGGCAAGGGCTTGCCGACGCTGCCGGCCCTTATCGACCAATTCTCCGAACCGGCACGGGCGGCACTGGAAGCCTCGCTGCGGGCGAACATGGGGGAACAGGTCACCGACCGGATCAGCGCCTTCCTGCGCAGCCAGACCGGCGTGAGGTCGCTTTCCCCGCGCGAAGGCGACGATCCCGATGCCGTTCTGTCGCGGATGGAGGCTGCGCTGCGCGCGGGCGACCTTGCGGGGGCGGTCGCGCTGCTTGACAGCCTGCCACCCGAAGGCAAGGCGGCGATGGAACCGTGGACTGCGCTCGCGACCTTGCGGCTGCAGGCAACCCAAGCGACCGCCGATCTGGCGGCCAAACTGACAGCAAAGTGAGGCGCGCACGATGATCTGGTCCCTGATCAAGGTTCTGCTTTTTGTTGCCGCCATCGCGGGCCTGACCTTCGGCGCCGGCCTGCTGCTCGACAATGGCACCGGCATCCGCATCGCGGTTGCCCAGTGGGAATTCACGTTGCGTCCGCTGCAGGCGGTGATCGTGGCGCTGGTGCTGGTGGTCGTGATCTGGCTGGTGATGCGGGTCGTTGGCCTGATCGTGGCGGTGCTGAAGTTTCTGAACGGCGATGAAACCGCCATTTCGCGCTACTTTGACCGCAACCGGGAACGCAAGGGCTATCAGGCGTTGTCGGAATCGATGCTGGCGCTGGCTTCCGGCGAGGGCCGCCTTGCCCTGTCGCGCGCCGCCAAGGCCCAGAAGTATCTGGGCCGCCCCGAGCTCACCACCCTGCTGACCGCCCAGGCGGCCGAACTCGCGGGCGACAGCAGGCGCGCCACCGAAGCCTACAAGGCCCTTCTGACCGCACCCCAGACCCGCTTCATCGGCGTGCGCGGCCTGATGCTGCAAAAAATGGCCGAAGGTGACAGCGAGACCGCGCTGAAACTGGCGGAAAAGGCGTTCTCGCTGAAGCCGCGCAACACCGAGACCCAGGACATCCTGCTGAAGCTTCAGGCCGGTCAGTCGGACTGGAAGGGCGCGCGCGCCACGCTTGGGGCCAAGCTCAAGGGCGGCAGCATGCCCAAGGATCTGTATCGCCGCCGCGATGCCGTTCTGGCGCTGCAGGAAGCCAGGGTGGTGTTCGACGAAAATGCCTCGATCGAGGCACGTGAAGCGGCAATCGAGGCCAACCGGCGGTCGCCCGACCTGATTCCCGCCGCCGCCATGGCCGCACGCGGCTATATCGCCAAGGGTGACGCAAAGCTTGCCACCCGCGTGCTGAAAAAGGCGTGGGAGGCGTTGCCCCACCCCGATCTCGCGGCGGCCTTCGCCGAAATCGACCCGAACGAAACCGCCGCGGCCCGCGTGACGCGCTTTCGTGCACTGACCGAGGTTCATCCCGACAAGGATGAAACCCGGATGCTGCTGGCCGAACTGAACATCGCCGCCGAAGATTTCCCCGAGGCCCGCCGCGCCATGGGCGATCTGGCCACGCGGCACCCCACGCAGCGGTCGCTTGCGATCATGGCCGCCATCGAGCGCGGCGAAGGGTCGGACGAGGCGGTGGTTCGCGGCTGGCTTGCGCGTGCGCTGACCGCGCCGCGGGGTCCGCAGTGGTGCTGCGACAAATGTCAGGCCATCCACACGAATTGGGGCCCGATCTGCGACAACTGCGGTGGCTTCGACACGCTGAGCTGGCGCGAGCCCGTGGAAAGCGGCGGCCCCAGCGCCACCGGGTCAGAGCTGCTGCCCCTGATCGTCGGCAAGCCTGCCGCAGCGGCCAAGCGAGAATCGGACATCATCGACATCAGCGCGAACGCGGGCAGCAGATAGGCCTGCCCGACCGGCGATCAGACCCGCGGAACGGCCGGTTGCAGGGCTTGACTTGCCACCGTCAGGGCCATAGGAAAAGCCCGCAGGTCGGGTCGGCAGCACGCGCTGCACCCCCGAACGACCCGTTGCGATGTTGTTGCAGATGGGTCAGTAACGGAACGTCACGATGATCCTGCAAGGCGCGTTTGGTGTCTTGAAAAGATCGCAGGGGGCCGATATACGCAGGCCCGCGCTGCCCCAGTAGCACAGCTGGTAGTGCGCCTCATTCGTAATGAGGAGGTCGGGGGTTCGAGTCCCTCCTGGGGCACCATTTCTTCTCCGATGCACTATGCGCGGCGACCCGGTGCAGTCTTGCCCCTGCCCCTGCCCTGCGACAAAAAAGGTTTCTCAGCGCCGCCAAGCGCGTGTCGGCACAAGCCCGCTTTACGGGCGGTGACACCTGTGCTTTACCCGCGGCAAGGGCGCGTCAGGGGCGGTATCTCCATATCCGTCGCCCGCCCGCCACGGCCGGGCCCGCACGAAAACCCTGCCTGAACCGACGGAGAGACGATCCGATGTCCGACGAGCGCCATCTGGAAATGACCGTGCTGATGACGCCGGACATGGCGAACTTCAGCGGCAAGGTGCACGGCGGTGCGCTGCTGAACCTGCTGGACCGGGTGGCGTTTTCCTGTGCCTCGCGCTTCTCCAAATGCTACGCGGTCACGCTGTCGGTCGATCAGGTGGTGTTCAAGGAACCGATCCACGTCGGAGAGCTGGTGACGTTTCAGGCTTCGATCAACTATGCCGGGCGAACCTCGATGGAAGTCGGCATCCGGGTCGAGGCGGAAAACATCCGCACCGGCGTGATCCGGCACACCAATTCATGCTATTTCACCATGGTCGCGGTCGATGACGCCGGCCACCCGGCGGCCATTCCGGCCTATGTTCCCGTGACCGAGATCGACCAGCACCGCTACCGCGCCGCCAAGCTGCGCCGCACCCTGCGCCGGGAAATCACCGCGCGGCTGGAAAGGGTGGCCGAAACCGGCACCGACCTGCCGGAACAGGCGCGCCGCTGAGCCCCGCAAGGCGGCGTCGCAACACCGCCGATGGCAGCGCGGGTATGCGCCGTATGGATGCCGACGCTGCAAGGGTAGCGGGCGCAGGCAGGCGACGCAGAACCAGCCGGTCGAGGTGGCGGGCTGCGTGCCGCATATCGCGATGCACTTTG
This sequence comes from Paracoccaceae bacterium Fryx2, assembly GCA_032334235.1. NCBI lineage: Bacteria > Pseudomonadati > Pseudomonadota > Alphaproteobacteria > Rhodobacterales > Paracoccaceae > Paracoccaceae bacterium Fryx2. Next base: position 2,537,629 of record JAVSGI010000005.1, on the reverse strand, counting down.
GCCGGGCCGCGGCCATGCCCTGTGCGCCAGGACCCCCGGGCGGATAATCCGGCAAGAGGGTTTGCGCAATGTGACCACATCACATCCCTTTGCCGCGCGACCTGCTATCAGCCATCGAACGCCCGCGGCACCCGTTCCGCCGTAGCCCCGGTGCTTTCAGGAGTGACCAGATGATACCGCGCATGACAGCTCTGCACCGGCTCCGGCCACGATCGACCGTGCCTTCGAACCCGGCAGGAGACCGCAGATGACCGCTACGCCGCACCCCCAGGCCATCGCCCACCCGGCGCGGCTGTCGCATTATCCGGTGACGTTCTTTGCCATCGGCATGGGCATGATGGGCCTGACCCTGGCGCTGCATGCCGGGGAAACGGCCTTCGGGCTGGGGTCGCAAGCCTCGCAGGCGTCGCTGATGGTGTCGCTTGCCCTGCTGGGGCTGGTGACGCTGGGCTACCTGGCCAAGACGCTGCGCCATCCGGCGGCAGTGGTGGCGGAATGGCATCATCCGGTGCGCATTGCCTTCTTCCCGGCGATGTCGATTTCGCTCTTGCTGCTGTCGGTGGCGCTGCTGGCCACCGCGCCCGGGGCGGCGCGGATCGTCTGGATGATCGGCACCGGGTTGCAGGGCGTCCTTGCCCTGTCGGTGATCAGCGCCTGGATCGGGCACCGCTCGTTCCAGACCGGGCACCTGACCCCGGCGTGGTTCATCCCCGCGGTGGGCAACGTGATCGTGCCGATTGCCGGCGTGCCGCTGGGCCACCCCGAGATTTCGTGGCTGTTCTTTTCCGGGGGGCTGATCTTCTGGATCGTGCTGCTGACACTGGTGATCAACCGGCTGATGTTCCACGACCCGATGCCGGGGCGGATGGTGCCGACGCTGATGATCATGGTGGCGCCGCCCGCCGTGTCGTTCATCGCGTGGCTGAGGTTGACCGGCGAGGTGGGTGCCTTCGGGCACATCCTGCTGAGCATCGGGTATGTCTTTGCGCTGATCGTGCTGACCCAGGCGGCGAAGTTCACCCGGATGCCGTTCGCCTTGTCGTGGTGGGCGCTGTCGTTCCCGCTGGCCGCGCTGACGATTGCCAGCTTTGCCTATGCAGGGGCTGCGGCATCGGCGGTGCACCGGATGATCGGGGCGGGGCTGCTGGTCGTGCTGGTGCTGGTGGTGGCCGGGTTGATCCTGCGCACGGCCCTGGGCATCTGGCGCAACGAGATCTGCATCGCCGAATGACGGCGTTGGCGCGGCGCCGGGGGGCACTACATTCCGGTTCAGGAAATCATCGGTCCGCCCTTCCGGGCGGACACCTTTTTCGCCGGGGCGCTGCGGCACCCCGCTCGCAGGAACATGACGTGACACATCCGAAGTTCGACTCCCGCCCGCTTGCCGTTCCCGGTTCCCGCCTGTCGCGGCTGGCCCGGCTGGGCGGGCTGGCGTCCGGCATCGCCGGCGGCATGGCGGTGCAGGGCGCGCGGCAGTTCGCCCAGGGCAAGCGCCCCAGCATGGGCGACCTGCTGCTGACGCCGGCCAATGCGATCAAGGTTGCCGATCAGCTGGCGCAGATGCGCGGCGCGGCGATGAAGGTCGGCCAGCTTCTGTCGATGGATGCCGGCGACATGCTGCCGCCGGAACTGGCGCAGATTCTGGGCCGCCTGCGGGCCGAGGCGCACCACATGCCGGGCGGCCAGCTGAAGAAGGTGCTGACCGCGAACTGGGGCGCCGACTGGCTGCGCCGGTTCCAGAAGTTCGAGGTTCACCCGCTGGCCGCCGCCTCGATCGGCCAGGTGCACCGGGCGCTGACGAAAGACGGGCGCGACCTAGCCATCAAGGTGCAATACCCCGGCGTCCGCCAGAGCATCGATTCCGACGTGACCAACGTGGCCGCGCTGATGCGCCTTTCCGGGCTGGTGCCGAAGGGCATCGACCTTGCCCCGATGCTGGACGAGGCCAAGCGGCAACTGCACGAAGAAGCCGATTACGAACGTGAGGGCCGGTGCCTTGCCCAGTTCGGCAAGCTGCTGGCCGGTGCGCCCGATTTCGCGGTGCCGGTTCTGCAGGACGATCTGACCACGAACAGCGTGCTGGCCATGTCCTTCGTCGCGGGCGTCCCGGTGGACGATCTGGCCGGGGCACCGCAGGACGAGCGGGACCGGATCGTGACCCTGCTGATCGGCCTGCTGTTCCGCGAGCTTTTCGAGTTCCAACTGATGCAGACCGACGCCAACTTTGCCAACTACCGCTACAGCCCCGAAACCGGCCAATTGATCCTGCTCGACTTCGGCGCGACGCGCAGCTTCACGCCGGGCTTTGCCGATGGCTATCGCAGGCTGATGCGCGCGGGGCTGGCGGGCGACCGGGACGGGGTGCGCGATGCGGCGGTCGAGATCGGCTTTCTGTCGGCGTCGGCACCCGAGCATCACCGGCAGTCGATGATGGCGATGTTCGAGATGTCGCTTGAACCGCTGCGACAGAGCGGCCGGTTCGACTTTGCCGCCACCGACCTGCCGCTGCGCCTGCGGGATGCCGGCATGGCGATGGGGGCCGAACGCGACCACATGCAGATCCCGCCAATGGACACGCTGTTCCTGCAGCGCAAGTTCGGCGGCGTCTATCTGCTGGCCAGCCGCCTCGGCGCCCGCGTCGACCTGCGGGCGCTGCTGGAGCCGCATCTGTGACCGCCCGCATTCCGCGTCTTGCGCAGGCCGCCCGTGATGCCCCAGAAGGGTCAGCGGTTCGGCAAGATCGGGGATAATCGGATGAGCGTCAACACCATGCCGGTTTCGGCCGGGCAGGCATACGAGGCGCTGCTGCACGGCTGGACCGCGCAGCAGGCGGGGCAGATGACCGCCTCGTGGATGCTTCATGGCCGCCCCGGCATCGGCAAGACCGAAATCGTGCAGCAACTGGCCACCCGCACCGGCGCACCCCTGTTCGACCTGCGCCTGACCACCATCGAGCCGCAGGACCTGCGCGGCCTGCCCTACTACGACCACGAGGCAAAACGCACCGTCTGGTATCGCCCCGAAGACCTGCCCGACGACCCCGCCCGCCCGGCGATCCTGTTTCTGGATGAACTGACCGCTGCCGCGCCCCCGCTGCAACCGACCGTCTACGGGCTGTTGCAGGAACGCCGGGTGGGGCGGCACCGGTTGCCCCCCGGCACCTTCATTGTCGCGGCGGGCAACGGCGTCGAGGATGGCGCGGTCGCTTACGAGATGGGCACCGCACTTTCGGACCGGCTGATTCACCTGAACCTGAAGGCCGAGGCGCAGGACTGGCTGGCCAATTTCGCGCTGCCGCAAGGGCTGCACCCGGCGGTGATCACGTTCATCCGCACCCGCCCCGACCTGCTGGAAACCACCGAAGAGTCGCTGCGCCGCGGCCAGATGATCGCCTGCACGCCGCGCTCCTGGGCGCGCGTCAGCACCATTCTGGCATCAGTGCCAGACCGCCGCCTGCGCAACATCCTGATCGCGGGCACGGTGGGCGAGGCGGCGGCGGCCGAATTCACCCTGATCGCCGACGACATCGCGGCGACGGTGCAGGTTACGGAAATGCTGGACCTCGGGCCAAAGGCGCGGCTGCCGCTCTATCCGGTGACGATGCACGGGCTGACGGCGCTGATCTACGGGCTGATCGGCATTGCCGACGCCCGCACCCTGCCGGGCGTGATCGAGATCATGGCCGAGATCCGGCACCTGTCGCGGCTGCGCGGCGACCCCGCGCTGGCCTGCCTGCCGCTGGCCGAGCTTTGCACCTACGGCTTCGAGACGCTGATCGCCCGGGCGCTGGAGAAGGGCTTGCAGGCAGCCTTCCTGACCTCGCCCGCCTATGCGGCCTATGCGGCGGAACGCAAGGCCGCCGGGCTGGAATGACCCGCCATTCGGCCCGTGCCACGCTGGCCCTGCGCGCGCTGGGCGAAACCGACCCGGCACTGGCGGCGCTGGCGCTATGGTGCGACCACCGCGACCGCGACGACGGCCCGCCCGCCGAAACCTGCGGCAGCACCATCCGCTATGCCCCCGGTTTCGACGCCCTGCCGCCGCACGAACAGATCGGGCTGGCGGCGCACCACATCCTGCACGTCGCGCTGCGCCACAGCCAGCGGCTGGGCGAGATGCAGGCGCGACTGGGCGACGGCTTCGACCCGGCGCTCTACAACATCGCCGCCGATGCCATCATCAACGAGGCGCTCTTGCTGGCAGGCTACGCCCTGCCGCGCCCGGCGCTGACCCTGACGGGGGTGCTGCAGGCAAGCCTCGGCAGCATCGTCCCGGCGGCCCAGGCGCTGGCAGAGTGGGACGCCGACCGGCTGTACATCCGCCTGATGCAGGGCGGACCGGGGAAGGACGGCACGGCAGCCCGGGCGCGTGCCCATGCTGCCAGCCGGTTGCAGGGGCGCGACATGCGCCCCGCCGCATCCCCCGACAGGCCCGGCAAGACCGATGACGCCGCCGACTGGCGCCAGCACCTCTCCCGCGCGCTGGAGGCCGGGCGGATGGCAGGGCGCGGCATCGGCGTGCTGGGCCACCGGATGGCCGACATCCCCGAACCCCGCACGCCCTGGGAGGTGATCTTGCGCCGCCTCGTCACCCGCGTGGTGACACAGGCCCCGCAGCCCACCCACCGCCGCCCCGCCCGCGGCTGGATCGCGGCCGAGGCCGAGGCGATCCGCAGCGGCAGCCCCAGCCCCGCCTTCCAGCCCGGCCAGCAGCGCAGCACGGTCGAGCCGCGCATTGTGGTGGCACTCGACACCTCGTCGTCGATCGACGACACACGCCTTGCCCTGTTCATGGCCGAGGTCGCGGGCATCGCGCAACGCTGCCGGGCCGAGGTCTGGCTGATCCCGTTCGACGAGGCGGTGCAGGCCGGGCTGCGGCTGGACCCTGCAGGCTGGCGCAGGCAACTGGCGGCGCTGGCACTGCCGCGCGGCGGCGGCACCTCGTTCGTGCCCATGCTGGCGCAGGCCGTGGCCCTCGCGCCCTCGATCATCGTGGTTCTGACCGATCTTGAAGGCGACTTCGGCCCGGCCCCGCGTGGTGTGCCGGTGATCTGGGCGGTGCCCGAACCGGCCCCGCCGCCGCCCTTCGGCCAGATGCTCGACCTTGCCCGCTAGGGCATCATCGCGGCCAGGCGGGCATGGGCGGAAATGCTGCGCACCTCCAGCACGGTGTCGCGGACGAAGGTGTTGGCGGCAAGATTGATGCGCTGCAGCAGCCGCTCGTCCAACCCCGGTGCGAACAGCGTATCGCGGATCAGCGCCGACTCCTCTGCCGATAGCACCAACAGTTCGGGTCCATCCTCCGACTGCACCGAAACCAGCGTCAGCGGCGCGACCCGTGCCAGCGCCGACTGTTCCACCACCAGATGCAGCCGCCCGTCCGCCAGCCCGCGCCCGGCGGCGATGCGTGTCAGGATGGCCGTGGCCCGCACCCGCAGCAGGTCCAGCCCGCGCTCTGCCGCCGCCGGGTCGATCAGCCGGGCGCGGCGGGTGTAGGGGATGTGCAGCACCGTGGTTTCCACCGCATAGATCACCAGCAGCATCGGTATCGGTGCCTGGCTGATCGGCAGCGCGCTTTGCGGCCAGATCAGCATCCCCGCGACGAACGGCAGCAGCGGCACCAGATAGCGCAGGAACTGCATCTCGACCATCAGCCGAAGGATCAGCCCGGCCGAGACGCCCCGCCGCGGCACCAGCATGATCCGCCCGAACACAACACGCGGCAGATGGCGCGTCTTCAGCGCCGCGCTGTTCCAGATCGTCGCCGGGCTGAGCATGAAGATCATGGCGCGCACCGCAGGGGGCCGGAATGATCGCCTTGCCGTGCCATGCCGCCTCCCGCCTTGCCTGACCCCTTGCCTAGCATGGGCCAGTGCCCCCGTTCCATGCCAATTTCACCGAGGTTGGCCCCACCGTGCCAGACGGCCGACCCTCATTCTTTCCCTTGCCGCGGCATCACACAACCCGACTGGCCCCCCCCCATTCACCTTGTCCAAGTATCCTCGGGGGGTGAATGCGCCGCAAGGCGCAGAGGGGGGCAGACAGCCCCCCTGCCTGCCCCCGTCACCCTGCAAGCGCGACGACGATCGCAGCCATCGCCAGCATCCCCGGATCGTCCATCCCCCGGCTTTTTTCGGCGAAGATTCGCGCCCGGCCCACTGTGGCGGACCGGTCGCGAAAGGCATCCAGCGCGGCACGGCAGGCCGCCACCGCCGCCCCGGCCACTTCAGCCGGTTCGGTCAGCCCCTCTGTCGCCCGCGCCACGGCGTCCAGCGAATCGAGCACGGTCTTGCCACCGGTTTCGGCCTTGCCGCGCGCGATCATCGCGTCGCGCGCCAGCGCCACCAGGTCCGATACCTCTGCCGCCTCGATGCCGGTTCGGCCCTTCACCGCCTTGGCCATCGCCATCAGTCCGGTGGCAAGAAGCGTGCCATAGGACGACCCCGACGACCTGGTGAATGCCTGCGCGCAGCGAAGCAGCGCCTGCCCCAGATCCTCTGGCAGGTCGGGCGCGCCTTCGGCCACCAGCCGCATCCCGCGCGTCATGGTCACGCCCAGATCGCCGTCACCCAGCGCGCCGTCGGCCGCATTCAGGGCTTCGAAATCACGTTCCATCGCCGCCGCCAGCCGGGTGATCGCGGCGCGCATCGCGGTGATGTCGATGCTCATGCCACGCTCCAGAACGCGCAGTCGCAGGGCGCGGTCAGAAACCCCTCCAGTTCGTCGTCCAGCTTCAGCAGGGTGAACGAAACCCCCGCCATTTCCATCGAGGTGGCATAGCGCCCGACCAGCGGCATCACGATGGTCGCCCCGGCCGCCTCCAGCCGCGCCTTGACGCTGCGGAACAGGATGTAAAGCTCCTCGTGCGGGGTCGCGCCGAGGCTGTTGACCAGCACCGACACCCGGTCGCCAGGTGCCAGCGGCATGTCGGCCAGCAGCCGGTCCATCATCTCGGCGGCGATGGCATCGGCGGGGCGCAGCTTGTCGCGCCACACGCCGGGTTCGCCATGGATGCCCATGCCCATTTCCATTTCGTCTTCGGCGATGTGAAAGGTGGGCTTCCCGGCCTGCGGCACGGTGCAGGACGACAGCGCCGCCCCGACCGACCGGCAGGCATCGGCAGCCTTCTGCGCAACCCTGGTCACGGCGGCCAAGTCCTGCCCGGCCTCTGCCGCCGCCCCGGCGATCTTGAACGCATAGACCATGCCCGCCACGCCGCGCCGCTTTTCACGCTCGGTCGGCGGGGCCGAGGCCACGTCGTCGGCCAGCACGACCGTGGTGCAGGCGATGTCGTCAAACTCCACCAGGTCACCCGCCATGTCGAAGTTCATCACGTCGCCGCCGTAGTTTCCGTAAAGCCGCAGCACGCCCGCGCCCTGATCGGCGGCGCGGATCGCATCGGCCATCTGTTCGGCAGAGGGCGAGGCGAAAACGTCGCCGATGGCGCAGGCGTCCAGCAGGCCGGTCCCGACATAGCCGGTGAACACCGGAAGGTGCCCCGACCCGCCGCCGGTCACGATGCCCACCTTGCCCGCCGCCCCCGGTGTGGCGCGGGCCACCACGCGGCCGGTGTCGCCGTGCAGGCGGTAGTGGCCGGGGTGGGCCGCCACCAGACCGGCCAGCATTTCATCGACATAGTCGGTCGGGTCGTTGAGGATCTTCTTCATCTCGGGGCTCCGGGTCAGGGTTGGGTGGGAGGTGCGGCGGGTCTGGCCCCCCGCGCCGGGCGGAAACGGCCTTGGGAGTTCACGATCATCACGAAGATCAGCAGCGCCCCCCAGATCAGTTCCCGCGCGAAATTCGACACTTGCAGCATGTTCAGCCCGGAGGACAGGAACTGCATCGACAGCACCGCCAGGACGACGCCGATCACCCGGCCGTGGCCGCCATAGGGGTTCACCCCGCCCAGCACCGCGATCAGCACCGCCAGCAGGATGTAGCTGGACCCGTAGTCGGCCTTGGCCGAGTTGGCCCGGCTCATGATCACCAGCCCCGAGGTCGCGGCCAGCATCCCCGACAGCATGTAGACCCGGATCAGCACGCCGGTCACGTTCATCGCGGCAAAGCGGGCGGCCAGCGGGTTGGTGCCCAGCATCTGTATCTTCAGCCCGAAGCCGGTGCGCGCCAGCAGCAGCGCAATCGCCCCCGCCAGCAGCGCGAACAGGATCAGCGGCACCGGAATGCCGAACACCAGCCCGTTGCCAAGCCAGGCCACCACCGGCGGGAAGCCCATCACCGCGCTGCCCCCGGTCAGCGCGATGGCGATGCCGGTGAAGATCAGCCCCGAGCCCAGCGTGGCCAGGATCGGCGGCAGCCCCAGCACCGCGATCAGCACGCCGTTGAACAGCCCCGCCACCGCCCCCACCGCCAGCGAGGCGGCCACCGCCCCGGCCATCCAGCCCGCTGCGGCGGCCCCTTCCACCCCCGGACCTGCCAGTTGCGTCAGGATGGTGGCGGCGATGATCGCCGACAGGTTGGCGATGCCGACCACCGAAAGGTCGATGCCGCCGGTCAGCATGGCAACGGTGGTCGCCAGCGCCAGAATGGCGAATTCGGGGAACTGGAAGGCCATCGAGGTCATGTTCTGCACCGACAGGAAGCGGTCGGGCGACAGCAGCGCCATGGCGGCAAAGACCACGACGGCGATCACCGCCAGCCGCCCTTCCGGCCCGGCCAGCAGGGCGCCGAGACGCGCGCGCCCCGTCATGCCGCCCTCGCTTCGGCGCGCTTGGCCTGCCAGGCGGGCAGGCCGGTGCCCACCAGGATCAGCACGCCGATCGCCACCGATTGCCAGGTTGACGGGATGCCGATCACGATCAGGCTGTTGCGCACCAGCACGATCAGCGCCACCCCCAGCAGCGTGCCGGTCAGCGTGCCGTGCCCGCCGGTCAGCCGCGCGCCGCCCAGCACAACGGCGGCGATCACCGAAAGCTCCAGCCCGACCAGATCGAACGGGTTCGCCACCCGCGCCATCGAGGCATGGATGATGCCCGCCAGCCCCGCCAGCATCCCCACATAGACATAGACGAAGAACTGCACCGCCCGCACGCTGACCCCGATCCGCCGCGCCGATTCCACCGACCCGCCGATGGCAAAGATCGACCGGCCCAGCATGGTGCGGTGCAGGATGGCCCAGGTCACCACCACCACCGCCACCAGCGCGGCAAAGGCCCAGGGCAGCGAATAGAACGACCCGTCGGCATTGGTGCCGCGCAGCATCATCAGCCGGGAAAACGCGCGCATTTCCGGCGGCAGGTTTGAAATCAGCTTGCTGCCGACGAAGGTCAGCAGGAAGCCGCGAAAGATCGACAGCGTTCCCAGCGTGACGATCAGCGTCGGCAGCCCGAAGCCCGCAATGAACAGGCCGTTGATCGCCCCCAGCGCCGCCCCGATCGCCATCGAGATCAGGAAGGCCAGCGGCCAGGGCATCCCCGGCGCGTGGGTCACCAGGAACAGCGTGGTCGAATACATGGCAAAGGCGGCAACGGCGGTAAAGCTGACATCGATGCCGCCGGACACCAGCACCAGCATGGCGGCCACGGCAAAGATGCCCAGCACGATGCCGCCGCGCAGCAGGTCGGTCAGGGTCGGCATCGACAGGAAGCCGGGGTCCGACAGGGTGGCCAGCGCGCAGAATGCCAGGATCACCAGCGCCACCAGCACCTCGTTTCGGGCCAGGTTGACCCGGGTCATGACGCCAGCCTTTGCGTCAGATCGGCTTCCGACGTGGCGATGCCGGGAATATCCTCGGTGATGCGCCCGGCCTTCATCACCAGAATGCGGTGTCAGGTGGCCAGCAGTTCGGGCAGGTCGTCGGAAATCACGATCACCCCCAGCCCCTGCGCCGACAGATCGCCGATGATGCCGTGGATGTCGGCTTTCGATCCGACATCGACACCGACGCTCGGCCCGTTCAGCACCAGCACGCGCGGGCCGCGCGCCAGCCAGCGCGCCAGCACCACCCGCTGCTGGTTGCCGCCCGACAGCGACTGCACCGGCGCCGTGACATCGGCCGCCCGGACGCGCAGCCGGGCCAGCCAATCGGCCGCCTCGGCCCACAGCGCCGCCAGATCCAGCATCCCGCCGCGGCCATGCGCCTCCAGCCGCCCGATGGCGACGTTGCGCGCGATGGATTGCGCCAGAAACAGCCCCTCGGTCAGCCGGTCCTCGGGCACATAGCCGATGCCCGCCCGCGCGGCGGCCAGCGGGTCGCCCAGCGGCACCGCCCGGCCATCGACCTGCACCTGGCCGCCCTCGGGGGCCACCAGCCCGAACAGCGCCTTGGCCAGCGCCGTGCGCCCGCTGCCCAGAAGGCCCGAGATGCCCAGCACCTCGCCCGCGTGCAGATCGAAGCTGACCGACTGAAAAGCCCCCGCCTTGCCCAGATCGCGCACTTGCATCAGCAGCGGCACGCCCGGCCGCAGCGGCGACGGCGGGGTTTCGCCCACCGCGCGGCCGGTCATGTGGCGGGTCAGCGAGACCGCGTCAAAGTCGCGGGCGGGCCCCTCGGCCACCTTGCGGCCGTTGCGCAGCACCACGACCTTTTCGCAGACCTCCAGCACCTCGGCCAGCTTGTGGCTGACGAACAGCACCGCCACGCCGTCGGCCTTCAGGCGGCGGATGATGGACAGAAGTGTCGCGACCTCGCGCCCGGTCAGGGCGGTGGTCGGTTCATCCATGATGATCAGCCGGGCCTCTGTAGCCAGCGCGCGGCAGATCGCGACCAGTTGCTTGTGCGCCACCGACAGGCTTTCGACCCGCGCATCAAGGTCGATCCGCACGCCCACCCGTTCCAGCGTCCGCGCCGCCAGCGCCCGCACCCGGCCCCGGCTGAACAGCCGGCGCCCGGCCCCCAGCTCGGCGCTGAAGGCGATGTTTTCCGCGACGCTGAGGTTGGGGAACAGGCTGAAATCCTGAAAGATCACCTTGACCCCGGCATCGGCCGACCGGCGCGGCGACAAGGCGCCCTGCACCTGCCCGGCAAAGGCGATCTCGCCCGTGTCGGGCTGTTCCACCCCCGCGAGGATCTTGATCAGCGTCGATTTGCCGGACCCGTTCTCGCCCGCAAGGCACACCGCCTCGCCCGGCGCCACGGCAAACGACACCTCCGCCAGCGCGGTGACGCCGGCATAGGTCTTGGTAACGCCGCGCATGTCGATCAGCGGCACGGCAGGCGGTGGGCTGTGGGGCATGGGATGCTCGCGTGCTGGCAGGCGGGGGGCAGTTGGGGGGCAGCCTGCGCCACCCCCCGGTTCCGCCCGGTCAGAACGGGTATTCGGCCATGTTGTCCTTGGTCACCTCGACGAAGGCCTGACCATAGATCACCTTGCCGTCCAGCTTGACGCTTTCATACCCGATCTGCCCCAGATCCATGCCGTCGGTCACGGCCTCGCCGTTCATGACCATGGTGGCGACGGTGTTCATCACATAGCCCGCCAGCGCCGGATCCCAGAACGAGATCATGTCGACCGCGCCGGTTTCAAGATACTGCCCGGCAATCGACGGCAGCGAGGTGCCGACGACGCAGGTGCCGTCGGCCATGCCGCGTTCCTCGATCGCCAGCCCGATGCCGCCGACATCGGTCGAGGCCGACCCCTGGAAGCCCTTGATATTGGGGAAGGCGCGCAGAACTTCCTGCGCCTTTTCATAGGCTTTCTGCTGATCGTCGAAGGTTTCGTTCTTGTCGCCGACCAGAACCATGTCCGGGAAGTTGGCTTTCTGATAGGCAATCGCACCATCGACCCACTGGTTGTGGGTCTGGCTGGTCAGCGATCCCACGAACACCGCGTATTCACCCGCCCCGCCCATGCATTCGGCCAGGTTCTTCATCAGGTTGGCGCCGAAATCCTCGTTCTGGAACGCCTCGATGTCGTAATTCACGTTCTGCTGGCTGGCGGCCTCGTGGCTGACCACGGCGATGCCCGCCTCCATGGCGCGCTTGAGCACCGGCTCCAGCGCCTCGGGCGACATCGGCACCACGGCAATGGCGTCTACGCCCTGCGCGATCATGTCTTCCAGCAGGGCAGCCTGCTGCTGCGGGTCGGCCTGCGCCGGGCCGACCTGGAACGCCTTGGTCCCGGTGTCGGCGGCGAATTTCTTCACGCCCTCCTCCATCCGGTTGAACCACTGGATGCCCGAGATCTTCACCACCGTGGCAATGGTTTTTTCCTGCGCCACCGCAGGCAGGGCCAGCGTGGCCACGGCGGCGGAGGTCATCAGGCCGGCGATCAGTTTCAGTGTCATGGTCTTCCTCCCAGAAGCGCCCCCAGTTCCCGGGGGCCGGATTGCGTGGTCGCAGCTTATTTCGGGTGGCCGGTTTTTCCAGCACTGTTTTTTGAAGTCTGGCAATTTTATGAACGGTTACAATATGTTGATTGGCATCAACGACCCGCCGTGACGCTTTGGCGAAGGGCCGGGGCGGGCCTTCGGCGATGATGGTGCCGACCTTTGGGCGATGGGTGGCGTCTGTCCTTTCAGGGTTGCGGGGTCGGCGGCCCCTGGATGATCAGCCGCGCCACCAGATCGGCCGCGGAGGTGTGGGGCTGGTGGCCTGCGTCGCGCAGCAGGTGGATCGCGGTGCGGGCGGGCAGGCTGGCGCAATCCTGCCAGTTCACGATGCGGTCGTTCAGGCCGAACAGCGCGACCAGCGGGCAGGCCAGCGTGTCGAGCTGCGGCGCGATGTCGGTCTGCTGGATGCCCGCCACCGCCAGCAACCGCGCCAGCGGTGCGGTGGCGGCCCGGCGCTTCCGCAGCGTCGCCAGTTCGGTCGCCAGCGCCGCGCCGGACAGCGGCACCGCCCCCAGCAGCGAAAGTGCCCGGGCCAGCGCGGCCGGGGTTTCCGCCGCGGCCATCAGATCGAGGAAATCGGGGTTCAGGCGCGGGCCAAGCCCGGCCGGGGACAGCAGCACCAGCCGCTCAACCCGGTTGCCCAGCAGCACGGCCAGCCGGGTCGCCAGCACCGCCCCCAGCGAATGCCCGACCAGCCGCAGGGGCCCATCCGGCGCCACCCGGTCCAGCAGGGCGGCAAGTGCGGCGGTCGCGCTGTCCAGATCATCGGCACGGGCCTCGCTGGCGCCATGGCCCGGCAGGTCCGGCACCAGCACCGGATGCCCGGCCCGGGCCAGCCGCTGCGGCAGGTCACGCCAGCCCCGGCCATCGTCGAACAACCCGTGCAGCAGCAGGATCGGCGCGCCCGTGGCTTTGACGGGGGTGACCCGCCGAAGCGCCAGCGGCCCTTGCGGCGTCGCGACCTGCTGCACGCCGTCGCCGCCGGCCACCACATCCGCCCCGGTGATCCGCCCGCGCCGCCCGCTGCCCGCCAGCCCCGCCAGATCGACCCCGGCCTGCCGCGCCAGCGCCCGTGCCCGCGGGCTGGCGGCGGGGCGGGCATCTGCCCGGACGGCATCGGGCGCGGGGTTCGGGGCCATTGGCGCGATGGCCACCCGCGGTGCGGCCGGGGCAGGGGCGCCTTCACCCGCCGCCACCCGCACCTCGGCAATCGGCTGGTGCAGATCGACCATGTCCCCCGCCGCGACAAGGTGGGTCAACAGCACGCCGTCCTGCAATGCGGGCACCTCGACCACGGTCTTGTCGGTTTCCACCTCCAGCAGCACGTCGCCGCGCCGGAAGGCGTCGCCCGGAGCCTTCAGCCAGTCGGTGACGCGCGCCTGTTCCATCGTCTCGCCCAGGCGGGGCAGGGTCAGCACGGTTTGCATGTCCATCACCGGGCCGCCCATGCCGGAGCCTCCCGCCGCACCAGCCACAGCCCGGCTTCGGCAATCAGCCCCGCCGTGGGGATGGCGGCGCGTTCCAGCGCCGGGGCGACCGGGATCGGGATATCCTCGCCGCCGATCCGCAGCACCGGTTCTTCCAGCCAGTCGAAGCACGCCTCTCCGATCCGCGCCGCGATCTCGGAGGCGACCGATCCGGTCAGCGCCGCCTCGGTTACCACCATCACCCGCCCGGTGCGGCGCACGCTGTCGAACAGCACCGCCTCGTCCAGCGGATTCAGGCAGCGCAGGTCGATCACATCGGACTCGACGCCCTGCGCCGCCAGCGTGGCGGCGGCGGCAAGGCTTTCGTGCAGCATCCGGGAATAGCTGATGATCGTCAGGTCATTGCCCGCGCGGCGCAGCACCGGGCGGCCCCAGTCGCCATCCGGAACCGCCACGTCCAGCGGGCCCTTCATCGTGTAAAGCCTCTTGTGTTCGATGAACACCACCGGGTCCGGCTGCACCAGTGCGGCACGCAGCAGGTGATAGGCATCGTTCACCGTGGCGGGCATCACCAGCCGCAGGCCCGGAACGTGCAGCAGCCACGCCTCAAGGCTCTGGCTGTGCTGGGCTGCGGCGGACCTGCCAGTGCCGCCCTGCGTGCGCAGCACCATCGGCACGCCCATCTGCCCGCCGAACATGTAGCGGCTTTTCGCGGCCTGATTGGCAAGCTGATCCATCACCAGCCCGATGAAATCGACATACATCAGTTCCGCCACGGGGCGCAGGCCGGTCATGGCCGCCCCCACCGCGACGCCGACGATGCCGGGTTCCGAGATCGGCGCGTCGATCACCCGTTCGGCGCCGTAAACCTCGATCAGCCCCTTGGTCACGCCGTAGGCGCCGCCATATACCCCGACCTCCTCGCCGATCAGGATCACGTCGGGGTCGGCCTGCATCGCATCCAGCAGCGCCTGGCGGATCGCCTCGCGGTAGGTGGTCTCGACGGCGCTCATGCCCGCGCCCCTTCGGACAGGATCGCGCACAGGCGGTCGCGTTGCGGGCGGGGGGCGGGGGTGCCGGGGGCGAAGACATCCTCGAACATCGAGGCATCGGGCGGCGGGGCGGCCTGCACCGCCGCCTCAAGCGCCGCATCCATTTCGGCCGCAGCCTCGGCGTCGATCCGGTCCAGGTCGGCGGCATCGGCCTGCCCTTCGGCGGCCAGACGGGCGCGGGCGGTCAGCACCGGGTCGCGCAGGCGGCCGGCCGCTTCCTCCTCGGCGGTGCGGTAGGGGCTCTTGTCCATCCGGGCGTGGCCGTAGAAGCGGTAGGCGTCGATTTCCAGAAACCCCGGCTGACCGGCGCGCGCGGCGGCGAGCAGGCCCTGCGCGGCATCGCTCACCGCCTCGACATCGCGGCCGTCGGCAATCGCGGCCTGAAGTCCGAACGCCTTGGCCCGTGCGCCGAAGGCCAGCCGTCCGGCGGCGCGGTCCACCCGGGTGCCCATGCCATACTGGTTGTTGATGCAGCAGAAGATCACCGGCAGACGCCAGAGCGCGGCCATGTTCATCGCCTCGTAGAGGATGCCCTGCTGCATCGCCCCGTCTCCGAAGAACGCGACCGAAACCTGCCCGGACCGCCGGTTCCGGTAGGTCAGCCCCGCCCCCACCACATGCGGAATGCCGCCGCCGACGATGGCGTTCGCCCCCAGATGCCCCAGCGCCCGGTCCGCGATGTGCATCGAGCCGCCCTTGCCCCGGCAGTAGCCGGCCTCTTTCCCGGCAATCTCGGCCATCATCCGGGCGGGGTCGGCGCCGCGCGCCAGAAACACGCCATGCCCGCGATGGTGCGTGGTGAAGGTGTCGCCCGGCGCCATGGCGCCCGCCATGCCCACCACCGCCTCTTCCCCGATCGACAGATGCAGCATCGAGCCCGCGGATTCGCCGCGCAGGAACAATTCGCCCACCCGTTCCTCGAAGGACCGGATGCGCCGCATGGTGCGGTAACGCTGCAAGGCGGCGGAGTTGGCGGTCACGGGGTCTCCCTCAGGGGCTTGAGCGCGGCATAGGCGGCCAGATAGCGCGCATGGATGGGGGCGTAGGCCGCGTGGCGGGCGGCGTCGGGGTCGATACGGCGCGCCACGCGGACCATGGCGGCGCAACCGTCGTCGATGCTGGCGAACAGCCCCGCCCCGGTCGCCGCCAGTATGGCCGACCCCAGCGCGCAGGCCTCGGTTTCCTCGGTCACCAGCAGCGGCAGGCCCAGCGTGTCGGCATGAACCTGCAACCAGAACGGCGATCGGGTCGCGCCGCCTGCCACCACGATCCGCCGGGCGGCAAAGGCGTCGCCGAAGGTTTCCACGATCAGCCTCGTGCCGAAGCACACGCCCTCGACCAGCGCGCGGTAGACATGCGCGGGGGTGTGGCTCAGCGTCAGCCCGATGATCGCGCCCCGCGCCAGCGCATCGGTGTGCGGCGTGCGGTTGCCCTGGAAATGATCGACCGCCAGCAGCCCCTCGGCCCCCGGCGGCAGGGCGGCGGCTTCGGTGTTCAGCTTGTCGAAATCGGTGGTTTCGGCGAAATGGCGCTTGAACCAGGCGATCACCGATCCGGTCGATGTCTGGCCGCCCTCGATGATCGGGCGGCCGGGATAGACGCAATCCATGTAGGTGCCCCAGACGCCCGGCGCATGAACCGACCGGCTGGCCACCCCCAGATGCAGATGCGACGACCCGGTGATCAGCGCCAGATCGCCCGGTTGGGTGACCCCCAGCCCGATCATGCCGATGAAGGCATCGGCCCCGCCCTGGACCACCAATGTGCCGGGGTTCAGCCCCAGGTGCTGCGCGGCGTCGTCGGTCAGTCCGCCCAGCGGCTGACCCGGCGCCACGATCTGGCGCGGCCATTTCGCGCGCAACCCGGCCAGCCCCAGCCTTTCCAGCAGGCTGTCGGGCCAGCCGCCGTGTTCGGTCTGGAAGTGCCAGCGCATCGTCGCGTTGTTCAGCGAGGCGCACCACCGCCCGGTCAGGCGCAGTGTCAGGTAATCCTGATACTCGCCGATCATCGCGGCCCGGTCCCACAGGTCGGGCTGGTGCCGCGCGATCCACAACGCCTTGGGGATCATCCATTCCGGCGACACCGGCCTCGCACCCGCGCCGTTCACCCGCAAGGCGGGGTCGCCGCAGGCGGCAACCGCGTCGGCCTCGCGGTGCGCGCGCACGTCCATCCACAGCAGCGCAGGGCGCAGGGGGCGGCCCTCGTCGTCCAGTGCCACCACGGTGCAGGAGGTGGTGTCGCAGGCAATCGCCGCGATCTGGCCGGGGGCGACGCCCGAGGCCGCCATCGCCTCGCGCACGGCGATGCCTGCGGCGTGCCACCAGTCGTCGGGCGCCTGTTCGGCCTGCCCCGGTTCGGGAAAGGCGGTGGCATAGGCCCCCTTGCCCGACCCGCGCGACCGCCCCGACAGATCGAAGACATGCGCCCGCAAGCTTTCCGTGCCGCCGTCGATGCCGATCACATAGCTCATGGCGTCATCCGTCAGGGGTTGCTGCCTACGGGGCTTTTCTGCGCCTGCAATGCTGCATTGCAATATATGTGCACTACCTGCACATTTGTGATAAGCGTTGACGCCGCCTTCGGTCAAGCGCCTAATCCGGGAAATCCCCCGAAGGTGGCAAGGCCCCGATGACCCAGACCGGCAGCGAAACCGACGACCTTCTGCAGGCGGCCTGGCTCTATCATGTCGGGCAGATGAGCCAGGAGGAGGTCAGCCGCCGTCTGGGCATTTCGCGCTTCAAGGTGCTGCGGCTGCTGGCCGAGGCGCGCGACCGCGGGCTGGTGCGCGTCAGCATCGAGCATGAGACGACCGGCACGCTGGCGCTGGCCGACCGGCTGGCGGCGCGCTTTGCCCTGACCGAGGCGCAGGTGGCGCCGATGCCCGGCGGCATCACCGATGCGGCCATGGCGCGACGTGCGGTGGGCATCGTGGCGGCGGGCTTCCTGGCGCGGATCGGGCGGGGCGACACGGGGCTGACCATCGGGCTTGGCTGGGGCCGCACCCTGGCGGCGATGGCCGAGGCGCTGACCGGGTTGCGCAACCCCGGCCTGCGCTTCGTGTCGCTGATGGGGTCGATGGCGCGCACATCCGACACCAGTCCGTTCGATGTCTGCGCCCGGCTGGCGGCGCTGACCGGCGGTTCCGCGATGTTCCTGCCCGCGCCCTTCCTGGCCGACAGCGAGGCCGACTGCACCGTGATCCTGAACCAGCGGCTCGTGCGCGAAACGCTGGAGGCGGCGCGCGCGGCGCAACATGCCATCATCAGCGTCGGCGAATGCACGCCCGACGCGCTGCTTTACACCAGCGGGATCCTGACGGCGGCCGAAGCCCGGGCGCTGCGCGCGGCGAAGGCGGTGGCCGACAGCACCGGCAAGTTCTTTCGCGCCGACGGCAGTCTGGCGGAAACCGACCTGAACCGCCGCGCGCCCTCGATAAGGCTGGCCGACCTGCGCCGCACCGACGTGACGCTGCTGGCCGCGGGCACGGCCAAGGCGCGGGCGACGCTGGCGGTGCTGCGCGCGGGGTTCGTCAACCGGGTGATCGCCGACGAGGCGCTGGCGCGGGCACTGCTGGACCTGCAGGCCAGCGAAGAACAGGGGGAGGATGCATGATGAAGGGGTTCGGGGTTCACACCAGCATGTGGACGATGACATGGGACCGCGCGGGCGCCGAGCGCGCGGTGGCCGAGGCCGCGCGGCACGGCATGGATTTTCTGGAGGTCGCGCTGCTGAACCCCGCCGGGGTCGATGCGCCGCATACCCGCGCCCTGCTGGAACGGCACGAGCTGGCGGGCGTCTGCTCGCTCGGGCTGCCCGAGCGGGCCTGGGCCTCGGTGCGGCCCGATGCGGCGGTGGAGTTTCTGAAACTGGCACTCGACAAGACCGCCGAAATGGGCTGCCTCGCGCTGACCGGGGTGACCTATGGCGGCATCGGACAGCGCACCGGCCTGCCGCCGACCGAAGCGGAATATGACAACGTCGCCCGGGTTCTGGACGCCGCCGCCCGCCATGCCGGGGGGCTGGGCCTGCAATTCGGCATCGAACCGGTGAACCGCTACGAGAACCATCTGATCAACACCGGCTGGCAGGCGGTGGCGATGATCGAGCGGATCGGGTCGGACAACATCTTCATCCACCTCGATACCTACCACATGAACATCGAGGAAAAGGGCATCGCCAACGGCATTCTGGATGCCCGCGCCCATCTGAAATACATTCACCTGTCGGAATCCGATCGCGGCACCCCCGGTCAGGGCACCTGCCAGTGGGACGAGGTTTTCGCCACGCTGGCCGCCATCGGGTTTGACGGCGGGCTGGCGATGGAAAGCTTCATCAACATGCCGCCCGAGGTCGGTTTCGGCCTGTCGGTCTGGCGCCCGGTGGCCGAAAGCGAGGCCGAGGTGATGGGCAACGGCCTGCCCTTCCTGCGCGGCAAGGCGCGGCAGTATCGGTTGATCTGACAACCGGGCGGGCGTTTTCGACCCCTTGGCGTGGTATCGTGCGAAACGGTGCGGAACGCATCCGGCGGCCCTGGCCCCGCATTGCCTCTTGCGGACAGGATCGACGGCCGGGGCTTCGTGCCGACGTTGCGCGATGCCCCTGGGGCCTGAACGTGATGAAGACCACCAGCGCCCCCGACCTGCGGATGCCTGCCTTCTTGCGCCCGCCAGCGCGGCGGGGGCTGCGTTTCCGGCGTCCGCCCCCGGTGCGAAGATGCCACAAATTATCTCAATTTGACAAAATCCTGCCGACTGCGCATTTGACGCACTGCGATGCTGGACTCTGATCGGCTGTCGCTAGATAACGAAACCTCAGGGCATTTTGACAAAGACTGTCTCCTGAGCCTGGTCCGGTATCGGTGATTCGAATCGAAGGCAGGCGTATGCGAAGGGTTGGGCATGACAGACGCCGCAGCATCGTCACCCCTTTGGGGCGCCGCAGAGCCCTGTGGCGCAAGGGGTCAGGCTGGCCCTTCGCCTGACCGCCCGTCTGCGGCCTGCGCCGTTACCTTCAGACCGGATCTGCCGTGACCCCGGAGCGCGACCCCGAAGACCCGTCTGCGCCGCACCCCGGCTTTGCCGCGATGGTGCCATGCGAGCAACTGGCGGATGTTGTCGAGGCGCTTCCCGACGCGGTGGTGGTGCGTGACGGCACCAGTCGGCTGATGTTCGCAAACAGCCTGTATCGGGCGCTTTATCCGGAATTCGAGTCCAGCCTCGTCGAGGGTTCGACGCTGGAGGAGAACCTGCGTTCCGCAATCGGCGCGGGGCTGTTCCCCCAGGCTGCCGGCCGCGAGGAGGCGTGGATCGCCGAACGGCTGCAGGAATTCTATGCGGCGGGGCCGATGCGCGAGATTTGCCTGCCCGATGGCCGATGGCTGCGCCAGATTGATATCAAGACGGCACAGGGCCTGCACGTCGGGCTGCGTCTCGACATCACGGAACGCCGCGCCCAGTATGCCTGGCTGGAGGCCGCCAACGAGGCGTTGAATGCCAGCCTAGCGGCGCGCGACGCGGCGGAAAAGCGGGTATCGAACATCATCGACGGGGCCGGGGTCGGAACCTGGGAATGGAGCGTGGACACCGGCGAGAACATCGTCAACGCTCGCTGGGCGGAAATGCTGGGCTATGACATCGCGGAGTTGCAGCCGCTGACCATCGACGTGTGGCACCGGCTGATGCATCCCGATGACTGGGAGCGTGCCGCGGCGACGCTGGATCGGGTGTTTGGCCGTGAGGTGCCGCAGTTCGACTGCGAATTGCGGCTGCATCACAAGGCGGGGCATTGGGTCTGGGTGCATTCGCGCGGCCGGGTGGTGACCTGGGCAGCCGACGGATCGGCGGCGATGATGGCGGGGGTGGACCTCGACATCACCGACCGCAAGAGCCTTGAAAAGGCCCTGCACGCCGAACGGGATCTTCTGGCCCGCCTGGCCGAGACCAGCATCTCGGGCATCATCGCCTTCAACGACGGCGGCGAGATCGTCTTTGCCAACAAGGAGGCCGAGCGGATCCTGGCCCTTGACGAGGCCCGGATCTGCGGGCGGACCTACGACGATCCGCGCTTCAGGGTCGAGGCGATCGACGGCGGTGTATTCCTGCCCGAAGAAATGCCCTATGCCCTGGTGAAACAGACAGGAAAGCCGGTGCGCGACATCCGGCAGGCGATCGTCTGGCCGGACGGCCAGCGCCGCATCCTGTCTTCGAACGCGGCACCGCTCGGGATGGTCGGGGCCGATGCGCAGGTGGTCTGCACCTTCACCGACATCACCGCCCAGATACTGGCCGAACAGGCGCTGAAGGATGCGGCACGCGATGCCGGCCACATGGCCAACCATGATGCCCTTACCGGGCTGCCGAACCGCTGGCGCTTTCAGGAACTGCTGGGTCTGGCCCTAAGCGCCAGCGTCGAAAACCACGGCTGCACGGCACTTATCTTTCTCGACCTCGACAACTTCAAGAACATCAACGACAGCCTTGGTCACGACAAGGGCGACATGCTGCTGCGTCAGGTTGCAGGCCGGCTGATATCGGTTCTGCGCCAGACCGACACGCTGGCGCGGCTTGGCGGCGACGAATTCATCGTGCTGCTGCCGGGTTCCGACCGGCAGGATGCGCTGCAGGTCACCCACCGCCTGCTGGAGGTGATGAAGCATCCGTTCGACCTGGCGGGGCAGACCGTGTTCCTGACCTCCAGCTTCGGCATCACCGTGGCCCCCGAAGACGGCACCGCGGAAGCCGAGCTGATCAAGAACGCCGATATTGCCATGTATCGCGCCAAGGCGACCGGGCGAAACCAGTATGCCGTGTTCAACGCCGACCTGCGCGAGCACATTTCGCGCAACAGCCGGATCATCCAGGCGATGCAGCGCGGCCTGCGCGAACACCGCTTCCGTCTGGTGCTGCAGCCGCAGTTCAGCCTCGACGGAACCATGCGGATGATCGGGGCAGAGGCGTTGCTGCGCTGGAAAGACCCCGACCTGGGCGAGATCAGCCCGGCGGAATTCATTCCGCTGGCGGAAGATGTCGGTCTGGCGCGGACCATCGACCTTCATGTGGTCGAGTTGCTGAGCAACCTGCTGCGCCGCTGTCGCAAGGCGGGCCTGCGCGTGCCGGTGTCGTTCAACCTGTCGGCGGGCAGCTTTCGGGGCAAGCGTTTCGCGGAAGTGCTGCTGGGCGAATTCGCGCGGCTTGGCATCGCCCCTTCGGAGGTGCATGTCGAGATCACCGAAACCGCGCTTATGGCCCATACCGAGACCACGCGCGAGAACATCGCGAGGCTTCATGCCGCCGGGATCTACACGTCGCTGGACGATTTCGGCACCGGCTATTCCTCGCTGAGCGCGCTGCAACGCCTGCGGCTGAACGAGCTGAAGATCGACCAGAGCTTCGTCAGTTCGCTGTTTCAGGACATCGACGGCAGTTCGGCCATCGTTAAGGCGATTCTGGTCATGGCTCAGGCACTGGACATGAACACCATCGCCGAAGGTGTCGAAACCGTCGCGCAACTGGATTGGCTGCGCAACCACGGCTGCAATGCGGCGCAGGGCTACCTGCTTGGCCTCCCGCAGGAGATCGACGATTTCACGGCCGCCGCCTGCGCCGACAAGGTCACCCGCATATCGTGATCGCCTGCGCCCGGCCCGGGCGCGCGGGTGTCACCATGTCCAGTCCAGGCCGCGATAATGGGTGCCGGTGCGGGAATGCCCGGTCAGCACCAGATCGACGATCACGTCGACAAAGACGCCGGCCCAGGCTTCGGCTGCAAGCTCGATCGGGCAGGCGATGCCGATCCGGCGGAAGATCGGCTGGTCCGCAATTTCGCGGACGGCGATCTCGCCCCGCGCCACCTCTTCCGCGATGGCCCCGAAGGGCGTGATCGACGTGCCGACACCCTGACGCAGCAACGACCGCCACAGGTCGATCGACGTGACGTGCTGTTCGCCGTTCAGCGGCTGCCGGGTCGCCTCGGCGGCATCGCGCGCGGCCCGCCAGCTGACGCTTTTCTCGCCATAGAAGATCAGGTTGGATTGCAGCGCGTCCCGCAGGGCAATCGGGGTATCCGGGGATTCGCCGTCGGGCGCAGAGGCAAAGACGAAGCGATTCTCGATCAGGTCGATGACATGAATCCTTTCCGAGGCTTCCAGCCCGCAGCCCACCACGAAATCCAGCTCGGCCTTTTCCAGTTGAAGGCGCAGGTCGCTGGACGCACGATTTTTGCGGGTTAACAATCAGCTAGGGCGATGATCGGAGGAGTGGAGGGCCTTCGGACCTTGGGGGTTCAGGCCAGGCACTTCGTATTGAGTCGCCTCCACCAGACCTGCAGCCGGATCGGCAGGGTCGTGGTCAAGAAGACGATCATGAAATGATCGGTTCGGCTGGCTTCCGGTGCGGGCACCGGCGGTTGCCTGATACTGCCCGGCCGCGACCTGCGGCCAAAAAAACCTACGCAACTGCGGTCAACGAGGGAGAGGGACAAGAATGACC
The DNA here is from genome assembly GCA_032334235.1 of Paracoccaceae bacterium Fryx2. Classification (NCBI taxonomy): domain Bacteria; kingdom Pseudomonadati; phylum Pseudomonadota; class Alphaproteobacteria; order Rhodobacterales; family Paracoccaceae; species Paracoccaceae bacterium Fryx2. The sequence goes on along the minus strand of JAVSGI010000005.1, from coordinate 2,514,377 downwards.
AGAAACAGGGATGACGACGAAATCAAGCCCGGCGGCGCCGACGAAGGCGGGCTGAGCCGCCGCGATTTCTTCAAGGCGGGCGCTCCGCCGGTGTCGGTGCTGCGGCCATGGTGGCCCCCGGTGCGGTGCTGGCGCAGGCGGCAGGTTCTGCCGGTGCCGACATGCACTGGGATTACGAGGTGGATGTGGTGATCGCGGGCGGTGGCTGCGCGGGCATCACGGCCGCCATCCGGGCACGCGACGCCGGTGTTTCGGTGCTGGTCGTGGACCAGAACTTCGATCTGGGCGGGCGGATGCTGCACTCGGGGTCGTATCTGTCGTTGGGAGGCGGCGATGCGATCCAGAAGCGCGACATGGCAGGGCTGCCCGACGCCGAAGGCTTCATCACCGTGCCCCCGACCGAAGAGCCCGCCGAACTGGATGACAGCATCGACCTGCTGTTCACCGATGTCACCGACTGGTCGGTCGTTGATGCCAAGGCGCAAAGCCCCTACCGCTACAATGAACGCGAGCTGATGCGCGCCTGGGCCGAGAACTGCCCGCCGACCCGTGAATTCCTGATGGCGAACTATGTCCGTTTCACCCGGATCAGCGGCACGCATGGCGGCGGCGGCCTGTCACGGGCACGCGCGCCCTATTGCTTCCTGATGCTGGGCGACGTGACCGACATCAAGGCGGGCACCATCACCGCCGAGGATGCGGGCGTGGCGAACGACGAACGCACCAGCCCGATGGCCCCGGTGCAGATGGAGGACGCCTCGGCCTTCGTCGGCCCCAACGCGCTGCGCAACGGCGTGGCCCTCGCCCGCCCGCTGGAGTTTTCGGCCCGCGAGAAGGGGGTTCAGTTCATCCTGCACCGCAAGTTCACCGACATCATCCGTGCGGAACCCTTCTCGGGCCGGGTGCTGGGCATCCGCGCCACCTATTCGCCGCGCATCAACCCGGAGTCGGGCGAAAGGCTGGAAAGCTTCTGGCAGAACGGCAACGTCGATGACCGGCGGCCGACGATTTCGATCCGGGCGCGCAAGGCGGTGATTCTGGCCAGTGGCGGCCATGCCGGCAACCCCGAGGTGCGCAGCATGTTCTATCCGGCGTTCCGCGACCCGGCGTTCCCGACCTCGGGTTCGGCCTTGCAAGGCCCCGGCGGGCAGGATGCCAGTGCGCTGAAGGCGGCGCTCCGTGTCGGGGCGAACATGGCGGGGATGCAGCAGAACCTGTCCTACCCCACCACCTACCACATCGCCTCGCGGCTTGGCACGCGCGACGCCTACACCGACATGATGCCGGGCCACCCCGCCTTCGTGTTTCGCGGGTCTGCCGGTCTGGGCGTCGGCAACGCGGGGTATGAGGAGTTCATCGCCGTCAACCAGGTCGGCAAGCGTTTCTTCAACGAGGTGCGCCTGCCCAAGCGCCCCGGCGGCAACCGCTATCCCGGCGACGGCGCGGCCCCCGGGCAGGGGATGGCCCACACCCCGCTCGACTGGCGCAACTGCAGCGCGGCGTGGATCAAGCAAAGCTATACCTACGACCACGGGCTTGATGCGGCGCTGGCGATCAACGAAGGCTCCAAGCCGCCGCATTACTTTTCGGGGCCGATCTGGGCGATCTTCGACCAGGATACGGTCGAGCGCACCGGATGGGAGCTGCGCTTCCCCTATGTGAACGAGAAGAACGGGTACTACTTCAAGTGCGACACCATCGAGGAACTGGCCCGGATGATCTACGAGGGCCACCCCTATTCTCGGGTTCCACTGAGCTACCTGACGGAAACCGTCACTGCCTGGAACGGCTATGTCGACACCGGGATCGACCCCGACTTCGAACGCGAGAAAGACGCGCCGATGCACAAGATCGCCCGGCCGCCCTTCTATGCCCTGTCGATCATGCCGGTGTGGCATGACAGCTACGGCGGCCTGCGCGTCAACGGCCGCCAGCAGGTGATCGACATGGATGGACTGGTGATCCCCGGCCTCTATGCGGGCGGCGAGGCGGTGGGCGGCTTCAACAAGCACGGGCTCGGCAAGGGCCATGTGCACGGCTTCATCGCCGGAACCAATGCCGCGCGGGAGCCTGTCTGACCAGACCTGCCGGGGTCGGTGGCGTTGCCTGCCGACCCCGTTTCCCCGATCAAGGAACCGGAGTCCGCTTCATGACACCCCAGACAGATACCGCCGAAAGCACGCACCGACTGTCCTTCGACATCACGCCACGGGCGGCGGATGCCGGAGCCGTCGTTTGCCTGACCGCCTGCCTGACCGAAGCACCGCAGGGCCCGCCAACCACGCGCGAGGTCATCTTCCGCGACCATCAGGGCGTGGAACTGGCACGCGCGCCGCTTGTCCGGCGGCCTGACGGCACCTGGCAATCCGAACCCTGCGAGGTCCGTGGCCCGACCGACCCCGGAGAGCACCTCTGGCAGGCTGCGGTGGCGCAGGACGGGGCAGACCCCTGCACCGCCGATGCCGCCTTCACGGTCAACCCGCATCTGCTCAGCGTCAATGTCTGGGATGTGCCGACCGCAATCGAAGCGGGCAGCGCCTTCGGCTTTCGGGTCGGCATCAAATGCCCGTTCGGCTGCACCTCCGAAGGGCTGGCCTTCACGGTTCACGACCATGACGGCCAGACGGTCGCGACCGGACAGGTCGGCCCCGATCCTGCGCCCGGCACCACCGGCCTGCACTATGCCGACGTGGCGCTGACGGCCCCCCCCACCGAGGGCCGGTATGGCTGGACCGTCACGACCCCGGCCACCGACACGGGCTGCGCCCATGCCGGGCAAAGCGCCACGGTCCGCATCCAGACCGTGCCCGCCCCCGAATTCACCCTGACGATAGAGGCCGTCGATGCCGTCAGCGGTGCGCCGGTAGAGCGCGCAAAGGTGGTCGCCCATCCGTGGCGCACCCTGACCGATGCGCGCGGCATGGCCGAGCTGCGGCTGCCGCGCGGTGCCTACACGGTTTTCGTCTCGGGCAAGCAGTACTTTGCCTACAAGGGCGAGGGCACGCTGACGCAGGACATCACGATCCGGGCCGATCTGCACCTCGACCGGGAATTCACCGAAGCCGATGCCTGGGCCTGAACCCCGGCAAACCAACCCCAAGGGGACCAACCGATGCGAAACCGTCTTGCCTGGCTGATCGGTGCGGCCGTGCTGAACCCGATGGCAGCCCTGTCGCAAGGGCCAATCGACCCGGACATGCTTGCAAAGGGCCACGCGCTTTTCCAGACCAACTGCATGGTCTGCCACAAGGCCGAAGGCGAGGGCAGACCGCCGCTGTTTCCAGCCCTGAAGGGCAACCAGAACCTCTCCGACCCCTATCTGATCGTGCACAACGTCCACCACGGGCAAAACAACATGCCCCCCTTCGCCGTGCTGACTGACGCAGAGATCGCGGCCGTGGCAACCTATGTCCGCAACGCGTGGGACAACACCTTTGGCGGCGTGACCGTCGAGGAGGTCACCGAGATGCGCGCCGACCTTGATCCGACCGGGCCGGTGCGCTCGATCTGGGACGGCGTCTATACCCAGGCGCAGGCCGACCGCGGCAAGTCGGTGTTCGGCAGCCCCTGCGGCACCTGCCACGGCAAGCGGCTGAACGGCGTCGCAGAAGACATGGACATGGCCAGCGCGCCGCCGCTGGCACGCGAAAAGTTCCTGCGGGTCTGGGATGGCCGCTCGCTGGGGATCCTGTTCTCCTACGCCAAATCGACCATGCCGCAAAGCAACCCCGGCTTCCTGCCCGACGAGGATTATGTGGCGATGATCGCCTACATGCTGGAAACCAGCGGCGCCCCGCCCGGCACGACCGAGCTTCCGGTCGATGTAGAGGGCATGGGGCGCATCGTGATCAGTCCGAAGTCATGAAACCCTGATCCCGGGCGTGGTGCCCGGGGCGGGTGACCCCAGCGGGAGGCCGGAATGCGAGCCCTTGTTGCCATTATGACAACTGTCTTGCCGGCGATGGCCGCAGCCGAAACCCCGATCTTGGCCCGCGCGGTGGCCTGCTCGGTAGCGGGTTATGACGTGATCTTCCAGAATGTCGGCAGCGAAACCCTTCCGGTCGACGCGGTGCTGACCTGGTCGGTGCCGTTTGTCCGGCTGAAGGGCGAACATGTGCTGGAAGCGGCGCTGGAGCCGCAACAGCGGGTGTTCCTGACCGGCGCGCTGGTCTCGACGTATCTCGGCCGGCCCAAACCCTGCGAGGCCGGCCTTGGGCAATAGGGTCCGCCAGACACGCCGGGCCGCATCTGAGCCGCAATCAAGGGAGGTTTCACATGTTCCACAATATCGGCCCGATGGGCCTTGTCGTCATCGCACTCGTCGTTCTGGTGCTGTTCGGGCGGGGCAGGGTCGCCTCGCTGATGGGCGAGGTCGGCAACGGCATCTCGGGTTTCCGGCGCGAGGTGCGCAAGGCCGACGAAGCGGTCGAGGGTTCGCGCATCGCCGTCGCCCAGACCGAGACCGCTGCCGAAAAGCGCGGCTGACCGGTCGCGGTTCAGAACGGCACGACGGCATGGGCCAGCAGCCCGGCCCCCGCCGCCAGTGCCGTCGCGCCGATCAGCGGCCACCAGTAGCGCGGCGGCCCGGCGACGATGGCCATCGACAGGCGCCCGCCGGCATTTGCCAGAAGGCCGGCCAGCACGGCCGTGCCCACCGTCTCCGGCGGCACCGCTTGGCCGAGCTGGCGGATGGCGGACAGCACGGCCACATCCACATCGAACGTCCCCGCCAGCCCGGAACTTGCCACCGCTCCGAGGTCACCGAACCGGCTGGTCACGGCGGCGCTGGCCGTCGAGACAACCGCCAGCAGAAGCGCGAACAGCAGCAGGGGCCCAAGCGAGAACGGGTTGGGCGGCAGCGTGCCCTCGGCCTCGCTTCCGCCACGCGACAGCAGGGCCAGACCGCACAGGCCGAAGGTCGCACCCGCCGCCAGCGCCTCGGGCGCGATGAAGATGAACACCGAAGGGGCGAGCAGCGCCACCACGACCGTGACGCGCAACACCGAAATCATCGCCGCCAGTGCCGCCCCGCCTGACAGGGCACGCGCATTGCCGCCGGATCGGGCGGTGTGGGCGAAGGCGATGGTAACGGCGGTCGAGGAAACCAGCGCCCCGGTCAGCGCCCCGACCAGAAACCCCCGCGTCGGCCCCAGAAAGCGGAAGGCAACATAGCCGAGAAACGAGATCGCCGCCGTCAGCACCGTAAAGAACCAGATTTCCCACGGGTTCAGCCCGTTCCACGGGTCGATGGTGCGGTTCGGCAGCAGCGGCAGCACGATCGCAGTCATCACCGCCAGGATCAGCGCCGAGCGCAGCTCCGGCCATGTCAGGCGCTTCAGCAGCTCGTGCAGCGCATTCCGGCTGGCCAGCAGACCCGCCAACGCCGCCCCGCCGGCCGCTGCGGCGCGGAAGTCGCCCGCAACCGCCAGCCCGCCAAGGGCAAAGACACAGAGGCCCGACACCGCCGCCGTAACGCTGAAAGAGGCATCGTGTTCCGCCTCATGCGCCTGAAACCAGCCGAACACGGCGGCGAAGCCGACAAAGCCGATGGCAAAGACATAGGGCGCGTCCATCTGCATGGCGACGGCCGCGAACACGCCGCCCAGCAGCCCGGTGATGCCATAGGTGCGGATGCCGGCCGTACGGCTGCCGTCGGGTTCGTCGCGCTCGCGCCAGCCGCGTTCCAGCCCGACCAGCAGGCCGATGGCGAGCGCCACGCCGAACCGCAGTATCAACTCGTTCATCCCGTCACCCGATACCCTGGCCCTGGCCTCTGCCCCGGCGTGCCCGCCGGAAACCCCGATGTCTGCCGCGTGCGTCAGGCACGCAGCAGGACCTTGCTGTTCGACCCGACGGCCTGGGCAATCGTGGTGAAATGGGCCTTGCGCGCCGCCGAGCTTTCCGCCGACCGCAGCAGCAGCGTCTGGGTTTCCGCCAGCACCTGCTGGGCGGCCCTGCGGGCGGCGGGCAGGCTGCCCTGCCGCACCGCGCGCAGCGGGCGGGTCGCGGTGGTGCCGAATCGGGGCGGAGACTCGCCCGGCATCGCCCTTCTGGCGGCGGGGTCTTCATATTGCCCGGCGATCCCCTCCAGTTTCACCCGCGCAACACGCAGGATCTCGCGCAGCACCGAACTGTCGCCCGCCCGGGGCAGCGATCGCTGGATGTTGCGATACTGGTCCGACAGGCAATCGACCACATAGACATCCGGCAGCCAGCCGCAATAATCCTCTGCCTGCTTCAGGGCCGAGACCACCCGTGTCGCGGTGACGTTCGACAGGTCGCTGGCGGACCGCCAGTTCCCGACGTTGCCACGGTCGTTGTAGTCGCGCCCTTCCGACTGGGCCAGGATGATCCCGTCAGGCATCGGCTGATCGGGCGTCAGCGCCCAGCGGGGCAGGGGCTGCGCGTGCAGCGGCAAAGCCGAAACCTGGCTCAGCGCCAGCGCCAGCGAGACCGACCAGGCGGTGAAGGGCGCGCGGCAGAGCGGTTGCAGGATCGTCATGGCGTCCTTGCCTCCTCAGTCGTTAAGCCCGTAGGCCGCGCGGATGCCGCGCTGCGTGCCGGGGCCAAAGCTGCCATCAAGCGCGCCCGCATAGAAGTCATGCTCTGCCAGTTTGGCCTGAAGCGCCTTGCGGGTGTCGGCCTTGAACATCGCAGGCTTGTCGCGCAGGATCTCGTAGACCTGCTGGCTGCCGGTGCGCAGCGCGCGATACAGGTATTCTGCCGCATCCGCCGGGCCCTTGCCCGCGATCTTGCCGTCGTCGATCAGGGCGGCATAGTTGAACATCGACTGCGGCTGGCGCAGATCGGCCGCGCGGGCAAAATAGGCCAGCGCCTTTTCCGGGTCGCGCGCCACGCCAAGGTCGCCTTGATAATACAGGAACCCGAGGTCGTTCAGCGCATCGGGAAAATCCTGCGCGGCTGCGCTGTGATACAGGGCCACCGCCCGCGGAATGTCCTGCTCGACGCCCAACCCGATCTCGTAAAGCTGCGCCAGTTCGAACTGCGCTTCTGCATAACCCGCGTCCGCGGCCCGGCTCAGCAGTTTCGCTGCCTCGGAAGGTGCGTAACGGCTGTCTTCGGCATTCAGCCGCATGTAGGCCAGCCCGGTCATCGACCGTGTGTCGCCCTGATCGGCCAGGGCGGCGATCTGCGATTCCTGGTCGGGCCGCAGGTCGGACCATGCGACGCGCAGGTTTTCGTTGTCGATCACGCTGTCGGTCGCATCGGCCCCGGCAAGGTAGAACGGCGTGCCGGCCAGCGAGCCGTAGTTATAGGGCTCCTGCCGGTTGAAGGTCGCCTGCATGACCTCGTCGCGCACCTGGCGGAACATCAGGCTGATCTCCAGCCCCGGCTTCGGCAGCGCCTTTATCAGCGCCAGCGCGAAGGGGCTGTTCTCGCCGGTGCCATCCAGCGCGCGTTCGCCGTCCTTGGCGGCAAAGGCCACCAGCGTGCCGCGATCGGGCGAAGGGGCGGCCAGCCCGCCCCTTCCGCTTGTGCTGCGGGTCGCCTGCGCCGCCTCGGCGGTCTGGGTCAGCGCCTCGACATCCAGCGCGTCTCCGAACGGGTTGTCGCGGCAGGAATCGAGGATCACGATCCGCATCTTGCGGGCATGATCGACCGAGGCGAGCAGTTCCTTGAGCGAAATCGCCTGTCGCTGCACATCCTTGTTCGACCGTATGTCGGCATCGACGGGTATCAGGTAATTCTCGCCCTGAACCTCGACCCCGTGGCCGGCGAAGTAGATCAGCGCAAGATCGGCGGTTTCGGACCGGAAGGCGAACTCGGCCACGGCAAGGCGGAACTCGTCGGCGGTGCCGTCGACAAGCGTCGTCACCTGAAAGCCGATACCCGCCAGCGTGTCTGAAATCGCGCGGGCGTCGTTCACCGTGTTGTCGAGCGTGACCACGGTCTGATAGGCGCTCATGCCCACCACCAGCGCGATCCTTTCGGCCGCCTGGGTGGCAAACGGAAACAGCAGGAAAAAGCAGATCACAAGCGCGCGCATCGGGGTCATCCGGAAATCGGGTTGGCTGAACGGGCATCCCCACAGTGCCGCGAACCGGCGCCGCAATCCAATCAAAAATCGGTTTCCGCGGATCTGCGGCCTGTTCTTCCGATACCGGCAGCCGGATCGCGGCGTCGGGGGTCAGATATTGCCCTCGGCACGCCAGGTTTCCAGCTGTTTCTGGCTGACCTCGAAGTGCATCGAATCCTCGCGCGAAAAGCCGGCACCCCAGACCCAGCCTTCGGCGTTGAAGAAATCGGCCAGAATCGTCAGGCCAAGCTGGGTCTTGCCATCCGCCAGACTGTCCAGCTTGCCGTCGATGTTCAGATCGACTGCCAGTCCGAAGGAATGCGTCGAGGTTCGGTCAATGGTGCCGCGGATGCGGCGCACGCACAGCGAGCCTGCGGTGCTGATGCGGGCGTAAAGGTCTGGGTCTGCCTCTTCGACGTTCTTGAACACGCGCTTCAGGCTGTCGATGGCGGGTTGCAGCATCTGCACCCGGATCGGACCGACATCCTCGACTCGCAGCAGATCCTTCAGCTTGGGGTTGGTCATCGGTTCGCAATCGTCCGACAGCACTTCGCGCGGGCGGCCGAGAAACCCTTCCAGAAAGCTGGGCGAGGCGACGGTGATGCCCCTGTTGACGTTGCGCCGGTTGGCGATCAGCACCACCTGCGCATAGGCGTCGATGATGGCGTTCGGGCCCTCGTTCACGAAGGGCGTATCCTGCGGCTGGGCCGCGAACCCGTCCTGCGCCTCGCCGCTGCCCGCGCCTATGCCCCGAATCTCGGTTTCCAGCGAGGCGATCTGTTCCTGCAACGCCTCGATCTGCTGGCGCAGCGCCTCGATCTCGATCCGCGCGCCGCTGTCGATCGCCGACCCGCCTTCCGACCCGAACTCGGGCGCCGGCATCATGTCCTTCACCAGCAGCCAGACCAGCGGGGCGGCCAGCAGAACGATGGCAAGAATGATGACAGGCACAAGGCGCATGTGGCACTCTGTTTGGAACAATCCGCCGAAGATGAGCAGCGGCGGATGACAAGTCAACCATCGGCGGCCCGGACGCGCGCGGGTTCCAAACCCGTTGGCAGCACGGATGGAACTGGTGTAGCATGATACACAGGGCAAGAATTTTTGCCACGAAAGGTGATGCCATGATCAGAAGCATTTTTCTTGCGGTTTTCATCACTCTGGGTTTCGCGATGCTGCCCGCCTTTCCGGTCAAGGCGCAGGCGGACGGCATGACCGAAGCCGAGATTGCCGAGGCTTTCGCCAAGCAGAAGACCCGCGGCCTGACCATCGCCCCCACGTCCCCGGTCGGCACCGCGCCCACCGACCCGACCGCCACCGCAACACAGGTGTTTTACGCCGAAATTCCCGAAGAGGAGCAGGTCAACATCGCCATCGGTTTCGATTTCGACAGCGCCGCCCTGCGCGAGGACCAGAAGCCGAAACTGGTCGCGCTGTGCAACGTGATGAAAGCGGCCGACATCCCGGTGTTCCGCATTGTCGGGCATACCGACAGCTCGGGGTCGGCCCAATACAACGAAAAGCTGTCGCTGCTGCGCGCCGAAGAGGTGAAGCGCCATCTGGCCACCGATTGCGGCATTGCCGATGACCGGATGCAGGCGGTCGGCGTCGGGGCGCAGTTCCCGTTCGATGCCGCCAATCCGCGCGGCGACGTAAACCGCCGGGTCGAGTTTCAGGCGCTCAGCTGATCCGATGAGCGCATCCGCCCCGGCCAATTTCCCCGTAGCGCCCGGCGGTGACGCATGAGCGGGAATCCCGATGCAATCTTCCGGCCGGGCGATCTGCTGAACAACACCTACCGGATCGAGGCGATCCTCGGACGGGGCGGCACATCCGAAGTGTATCGGGCGCGGTCTGAAATCTCGGGCCGGGTGGTGGCGCTGAAGGCGCTGCGGTCGGAGTTCGCGCGCAACGTCGATTATCTGGCGTTGATGACCCGCGAGGAGGACGTGCGCGAGATCCGCCACGACGGGATCGTGCGCTATTTCGACAACCAGCGCACCGACGATGGCACCGTCTATCTGGTGATGGATTTCGTCGATGGTCCGGGGCTGGACCGCAAGATGAAGCAGGGCGGGATGTCGGCCGCCGATCTGCTGGTTGTCGCCGGGCGGCTGGCCGATGCGCTTTGCGCCGCGCACGCCAAGAAGATCGTCCATCGCGACCTGTCGCCCGACAACATCATCCTGCGCAACGGCAACCCGGCCGAGGCGGTGATCATCGACTTCGGCATCGCCAAGGACACCAACCCGGGCGCCGCAACCATCGTCGGCAACGAGTTCGCCGGCAAGTATGCCTATGCCGCGCCGGAACAGCTGAACGGCCAGACCGACGAGCGGTCGGACATCTATTCTCTGGGCGCGCTGCTGCTGGCGACCTACCGTGGCCGCGCGCCCGACAGCGGCAACAACCCGATGGAGGTGGTGACCCGCAAGGCGCAGCCGCTGGATACCGCGGGCGTGCCCGAACCGCTGAAGACCCTGATCGACAGGATGACCCACCCCGACCGCAACCTGCGCCTGCAATCGGCGCAAGCGTTGCTGGCCGAGGTGCGGCGCGTGACGGGCGGCGACCTGCCGGGCAAGGACGAGCGCACCGTGATCGCGCCGCGCCCGCCGACCCAGCCGCCAACCGACCCGGCGCAGCGCGGCACGGCAAAGCCCGCGAAGTCCGCACCCGAGGCGAAGAAGTCGTCGGGCGGGCTGATCGCGGTGCTGGGGCTGGTGGCGCTGGCGGCGATTGGCGGCGGCGGCTTTGCGCTGGGGCTGTTCGACGGGCTGCTCGGGCCGAAACTGGCGGTGGCAGAGCCCTATTCGCTGGTGGCCGGGCGCAAGCAGGACGGCCCGGCCGAGGCCGTTGGCTTCGTGCCGTCGGAGGATATTCAGGCGGCGCTGGGCCAGCGCATTGCGGCGCAGGGCGGGGCGGCACAACTGACGCTGGCCCGCGGTGCGATTGCCGAAAGCTGGGGCGCAGACATCCTGACGCTGGTCGATGCGGTGTCGGTGCTGCCGGAATGGCGGGTGGTGGCGAACGACAATCAGGTGCGGGTCACCGGCCTGACGCTGGATGCCGCCGAGCAGAGGGCGCTGGCCGCCACGCCCCTGCCCGCCGCCCTGTCGGGCAGCATCGACATAGAGCTTGGCCCGCGCTTCCTGACCCGCGAAAGGCTGGAGCCGATTCTGGCGGCCCATGCCGACTGCGGCGCGCTAAAACTGGAGAACGTGCCGCCGCTGGGATACCCGAACGATGCGACCGTGGTGATCTCGGGGCAGGTGGCCGAAATGGCGACGCAGGTCGCGCTGACCGATGCGCTGACCGCGACGCTGGGCACCCGCCGCCTCGATCTGGAAACCGAACTGCTGAACCCGGTGCTGTGCAGCATCGACGCGGCGCTGCCGCAGGCGCCGCAGGGCGGGTTTGACGTGACCTTCGGCTTTGGCGACCGGCCCGATGCCAACCCGACCGGGCGCTTTTTCGTCGGTGAGAATCCGGTGATCGACGTGACCATCCCGGCCTCGGTCACCAGCGGTTTCCTGTTCGTCTCGGCGCTGGATGTTTCGGGCAACGTGTTCCACATGCTGCCCAACATGAACCGCGAATCCAACAGCATCGAGGCGCTGCGGGCGGGAGTTTCCGGCCCTGTCAAGGTGCGGATGGCCTACGGTCTGGCCGAGGCGCAGGGCACAGGCAAGCTGGCCTTCACGGTGGACGATACCGCGCTGGGCAAGACCCGGATCGTCGTGATCCATGCCGAAAGCCAGATCTTCGACCAGTTGCGCCCCACCACGGAATCGGCGGGCGGCTACGCGCAGGCTTTGGCCGACCTTTCCGGCCCCGTGCGCTCGCTCGACAGTCGCATCCTGACGACCGCCAAACCCTGACCCTCAGACCACATCCACCACGATGACCGAGATGTTGTCGGCCCCGCCGCCATCAAGCGCCATCTGCACCAGCCCTTCGCACACCGTTTCGATCGGGGCGCGGCCTACGGTGCGGCGCAGCGTTTCGAAGCCCGCGTATTTCGTCAGCCCATCCGAACAGATCAGGAAACGGTCGCCCGGACGCACCTCGCCCCGCACCTTGTCGAGGTCGAGTTCTTCCCCCACCCCGACCGCGCGGGTGATGGCGTTGGACTGCGGGTGATATTCTGCCTCGTCCCAGGTCATGCTGCCAGCCGCGACCAGCGCCGCCACGGTGGAATGATCGGTGGTCAGCATTTCGATCGTGCCGTCGCGAAAGCGGTAAAGGCGGCTGTCGCCGGCCCAGAACGCCACGAAATGGCCGTCGGTCAGCATCAGGGCCACCACGGTCGCCCCGACGACCTTGGCCCCCCGCCGCAGGGTTTCAGCGCGGATCGTGTCATGCGCCTGCAGCACCGCCGCGCGCAGGGCCTGCATCCGCTGCGCCGGTTCCAGATCGGGCGGCAGGGCAGCGACCGCCTCGACCACGGTCTGGCTGGCAAAATCGCCGCCCTCATGCCCGCCCATGCCGTCGGCCACCACCCAGATCTTCTGGTCGGGAAGCGCCAGGATGCTGTCTTCGTTGATGCGGCGGACCCGGCCGATATGGGTCAGCGCGGAATGGCGGATGATCGTCATGACGTGGCTCCGGTTGCCGTGTGCCAATGGGCGGCGTCGCAGTCGAACAGGGCGGTGACCTGCAAGGGGGATGGCAGGCCCTCGGTGGTCAGGAATCGGGTGTCGTCGGCCAGCAATGCGCTCCACACGCTGGCGCGGCGCCGGGCTGTGCCGGACAGCGGGCGCGGGGGGGGCGTCTGCGCGGCAAGCCGGGTGGCCAGCAGGTCGCGGGTCATGGCGTCGTCCAGCGCGTCCAGCGCCAGATGCTCCAGTGCGTCGAAGACCGGGGTTGCGGACAGATGCGCCTGCATCGGGTCTGGCGCGCCGGGCAGCAGCGTCACCAGCGTCAGCGGAAACTGCCGCCCCACCCGGTCGACCGAAGGCATCATGACTCCCTGCGCCGCATCCGGACCAGTCAACCCGGCCGCCAGCGTGAACCGCCAGATCGGCGCCGAGAAATAGCACGCCTGCCAGCGGTCGCCCAACGCCTCGCGTGCGGCCAGCAACGTCGATTGCAGCCAGCGGTCCCACGGGTCGGTGAAGCCCGGCCCGATGCCGATGCGGAAGAAGTCTCCCAAGGAAGGCATCTTGCCGTAGGCCCCGAACCCCCCCACGATCAGAACGACTTCGGGCAGCTGAATTTCGACAGCGCCGGCAGGGCAAAGGGGTTCAGCACCGACCCCGACTGCATCTGGAAGATCGCGATGCGCCCGCCGACGTTGAAGATCATCCGGCTGCGATCCGACACGTTGGTCTTGCGGATCTCGGCGGCATCCAGCAGGCGATACCACGCCCAGGGCCCGTCGCGGCTGAGCGTGCTTTCCGACCCCGACTCGCCCGGCTCGAAGCTGACGCGGGCCAGACCCACCGCCCCCGGCCAGGTGATCGCCGCCGGGCGCGGCTGGCCGTCGCTGTGCTTGAAGGCCACCTGCTGGCCGTCGATTTCCAGCACGATGCCGCGGGCCTTTGGGTCCAGCGCCTCGGGCGTGATCTGGAACTTCACGACCGGGATCGGCCCGCCGGCAAAGAACGCATCGCGGATCTCGGCTGCCTGCTGCATCTGCAACAGCACGGCCGCAGACATGCCCAGATCGGTGTCGTTGACCTTGCGCCACGTCCAGGGCCGGGTGCGGGTATCGACGAATTTCGCCAGATTCTCGTTGAAGAAGGTGTCAATCTGCCCGCCGGGGCCGAACAGGGTGGTGAAATCCTGCATCGAGATGTCGGCGCGCGAGCGGCGGTTGAAAGGATAGGCATCGCCTACCGCCCGTTCGCACAGCGGCAGCACCGAGGCTTGCCAGCGTGCGTTGATCCCGGCGCGCGTGCCGTCCGCGGTGATGCCCGACGAGCCGGTGGCGATCTGCGCCGCCCAGCGCTGCATCGGGCCGGGCAGGCGGGCCGCGGCTTCGGTAAACCGCGCCAGCGCCGTGCTGTCGCCCTGCGGTGTGCCAAGACCCCCCGCGAAGTTCAGCTTGTTCAGTTCCTGATAGACTTCGGTCAGGGTCTGCAACATGCCGTCCAGTTGCGACGGCTGGCCTTCGCGCTGCGCCACCAGATCTTGCAGCCACGAGAACCGGTCCTCGACGTAATAGCCCGGCTGCCGCGGCCGGCCGTTGTTCTCGGCCGCGCTCGACCTGACCAGCGCATCCAGCAGGAAGCGGTTCTGCGGGCTGAGCCGCGCGCCGATGTTGCCCTTGGTGATGGTGCCCAGCGCATCGACCACGCCTTCGGCCTGCTGCGGCACCACGATGGCGGTGGGGTCGGCCCGTTCCTCCGTCAGCCGGGTTTCCGACGCGATGGCGGTCAGCACGTTGAGGATCGGCGAGGTAGGCCCCGACAGCACGTTGGTCACCTCGACCGCGTGCGACAGCGATTCCAGCGGGATCACGTCAAGATCGCCCAGAATCTGGTCATACCGCGCGACATAGTCGTTGAAATACAGGTTCAGCACGTCGCGGCTCATGTTCAGCAGCGACGCCTCGGTCTGCTCGATCTCGCCCTGCGGCCCCAGCACATAACTGTCCCGCTGGATCTGGGTGGCGACGCCAAGCGCCTGTTCCAGAAACACGTTCTGGAAGCCGTCATAGGTGAAGATACCCTCGACGCCCTCGTTCAGCGGCACGCCCGAAGACCGCACGAATGCTCGCGCTATCGCCGGGCCGCCGACATCGGTCAGCCGCCATTCGGGCAGCGATGTGGCAGCCTGACTATTGATGATGCCGTTGTAGACCCGCTGCGATTGCGGCATCTGGGTCAGAACGCCCTGCACGGCTGTCACCAGATCGGCGTTGAGGTCGATCTTCTGCATCGGTTGCGCAAGCAGCGCCTGCAGGTGGCTGGCCAGCGTCGCGCGCAGCTCGATCCGCGAGGCGCCGGCATAGGCCTGCTCCCAGTCGGCCACCATCCAGTCGGTGACCAGATCGGCGTTCATCGGGCCGACCATTCCCAGCATCAGGTAGATCTTCAGCGTTTCATACAAGAGGTCGGGATTGTTGGTGTTGGCCTGCATCTGCTCTTCCAGCCGCAGCAGCAGGCGCGGCAGGAAATGCTGGTTCAGGCTGGCACGGTAGGCCTGCCGCGCGTCGTTGCCGACCACATCGCCCTGATAGAGGCCCCAGCCGGCCCCCGGCGGCACGCCCGTCTGCGCCGGATCAAGCCCGGGCAGGGTTCGCAGGATGTCGAGGGCGGGCACCACCAGCAGCAGGTCGGAATCGCCGATCGGGCTGCCGGGAATCTGCGCGGCGGCGGCGCGATACGCATCGATCTGCGCGGTGGTCTGATCCAGCAGCGCGTCATTCGCCAGATAGCTGCGCGTCCACACCGTGCCTGCCGCCACCGCCATGATCGCCGTGCCCGCAAGGGCGGCCCGCTGGGTCCAGCGGTAGCGGCGTTCAACCTTGTCGTCGGCCGAAACCAGCCCGGCCTCGCGGAACATCACGCCCTCGAACAGCCGGGTCAGGAAATACGACCGCCCGGTGCCACGCCCCGACCCGATGGCCTGCCGCCCGATGCCGAAGGTGCGCGCCATGCCCATCATCAGCCGGTCGATCGGCGTGCCTTCCTGGGTGCCGCTGGCGAAATACACGCCGCGCAGCATCTGGCGGTGTTCGAACTTGTTGTCCTGAAACGCTTCCGACAGGAAATCGCGCGCCACCTGCCGGACCGAGGCGACCTGCATCGGGAAGGTGGCGATCAGGCTGCGGCGCTGCGGGTCGGATTCATTCTGCATCCGCTCCAGCGATTGCGCATTGAGGCGGCCCAGCAGCAGCCCGAACTCCTCGTCGAACCCCGCGATGGGCGAGGCTTCGCCGCGCGCCTTCTGCAAGGGCAGGGTGAAGCCCCAGACCTGTTCGCGTTCGTCCTTCTGCAACGGCTCGAAGAACTCGGTGAAGCCGGCGATAAGGTCGGCCTTGGTGAAGATGACATAGACCGGAAAGCGCACCCCCAGCTTGTCGCGCAATTCGTGCAGGCGGCGACGGATCGCGGCGGCGTGGCTTTTCTGCGTCAGCTCGTCCTGCTGCGACAGGTCCGACAGGCTGATGGCAATGATCGCGCCGTTGATCGGCTGGCGCTTGCGGTGCTTCTTCAGCAGCGCGAGGAAGCCCAGCCACGCGGCGTTGTCGGCCTCGGCGTCGGATTCCTGCGTGGTGTAGCGCCCGGCGGTATCGACAATCACCGCGTTGTTGGTGAACCACCAGTCGCAGTTGCGCGTGCCGCCGACGCCGCCGATGGCGGTCTTTCCCATTTCGTCGGCCAGCGGGAACTGCAGGCCGGAATTGACGATGGCCGTGGTCTTGCCGGCCCCCGGCGGGCCGATCATCACATACCACGGCAGTTCATAAAGATGCTTGCGCCCCATCTTCGACTTGCGCAGCCTCGCCAGCGCCTGTTTCAGCTTGGCGCGCATCTCGCCCAGTTCGGCCGTGACCACCTCGTCCGGTCCCTGACCCGGATCGACCGCATTCATGATCTCCTCTGCCATCGCCACATCGCGCTTCCTGGCGGTCAGCAGGATCACCAGAATGACGATCAGCAGCCCGATCCACAGCACCGCCAGCCCGACCAGCCGCCCCAGCACGGTGTCGAACGGCCGCGCCTCGCCAAAGGCCAGAAAGGCGCCCAGAAACCACAGGCAGGCCGACAGGATCAGCCCGACGATGATCACGATGCCGATGGCAGAGCCAAGGGCGCGCAGGATGCGGCGCATCATTCCGACTTCTCCCGGACCAGAACAATCTCGATGCGGCGGTTGGTGGCGCGGCCTTCGGCGCTGTCATTGGACACCAGCGGCTCCTTGTCGGCGCGGCCCTCGGCGGTCAGGCGCTTGTCGTCGCCCAGAGCCTTGGCCAGCGTTTTCTTGACCGATTCCGCCCGCGCAAGCGACAGGTGCATGTTAGACGGAAAGCGCGCCGAGTTGATCGGCTGGTTGTCGGAATGGCCGACGATGATCACCGGCTCGTCGGTGTCCTTCAGCGCGTTGGCGACCCGTTGCAGCGGCACGTCGAAAGCCGCCTTCAGCTTGTCGGACCCCGAACCGAACATGCCCGAACCCTTGATCCGCACCGTGATGGTGTTGGCGTCCTGAAACACTGCCACCAGACCCTCGTCGATCTCGGCCTTCAGGAATTCGGCCACCTTATCCAGTTGCACGGTATCCTCGGGGGTCGGTTCCGGGGCGACTACCGGCGGGGCGCGGCGTTCCAGCGTGGCAACCCCGCCCGGCGTCAGGGTCGAGACCTGTCCCAGCAGCCGTTCCGTCTGGCTGGAAAGCGCGAACGACAGGCCGACGAACCCCGACCCCAACAATGCGGCCACGGCACCCAGCGCGATCAGGAACGGCTTCCACGCCGACAGCACGCGGTGCGGCTTGTCGAGGCCGGGCCAGTGCGGCGACAGATCGCGGTCCACCTCGCCGCGCTGGGTGCGGATGATCTTGGCCAGCCCGGCGCGGATGTTGGCGTGCTTGTCATGGCCGCCCTGTTCGACCCGCAACCGGCCCTCGAAGCCCAGCGACAGGCAGACGAACATGAACTCCAGCAATTCGATGTTGCGGCCGGGGTCCTGTTCCAGCCGGGCCAGCACGTCGTAGAAGCGGTCGCCGCCCACGGTTTCGCGGTGGAAGGTGCCGACCATGCTTTGCTGCGCCCAGATCGAGGTGCCGCCCCATGGCGTGTTCAGCACCACATCATCCAGCGTGGCGCAGATGGCATAGCGGGCCACCTTCACATCCTGCGCATCGACGCGAGCCTGCAACGCGCGGGATTCAAAGCCGCGCACCTCGGCCACCACCGACCGGCGCAGCGCCTCGGGGTCCAGATGCTGCGCGCGGTTGCGGATGCGGCTGACCAGCGAAAACAGGGTCGAGGCGGCAGCGTTCAGCGGGTTCATGCCGGTCAGGGCGGCATCCATTCCGGCATCGCTGCGGCGCGGTTCGGGTGTATCGCGGGGCTGCGGCTGGGGCATGCCGAACGGCTGGGCGGGGGGCGCAGGGGCGACGCTGGGGCGACGTCCGGCCGGGTTGGGCCGGATCACCGTGCGTTCGGTGTCGTTCGGTTCCGCGAAGGGATCGTCGTCAGACATGGCCCGCGTCCTCGCTCAGCTTTGGCGGATCGCCCAAAGCTCCATCTTCAACCCCGGATACTCGCCCGACACATGCACCGCGATGCCGCCGGAGGTTGTCATCTTGCCCCAATACGGGCTGTCGCCCGCCAGTTCGAAATAGACCACACCGGCATGATAGGGGATCTGGCGCGGCGCCACCGGCAAGGGGCGCAGCGTGATGCCGGGCAGGGCAGAGTTCACCAGTTGCCGGATCTCCTCGACGGGGCCGATCTTGGCCTGACCCGAAAAATGCCGCCGCAGGTTTTCGGCCGGAATGTCGGCGCTGACCGCAAGCACGAAATTCGCGGTGGAAACCAGCTTGCGGTCGGCGATCACGCCCACCGAGATGCCGTATTTACGCGGATCGAGGGGGATGGAAACCGCCGTCTGTTCCAGCACCGCCGACAGGTAGCGCCGCAGGGTGCGGATCACCGGCTGGAAGGTCGCGGTCAGGTCGTGGTGCTGGTAGGGCGGGAAGGCGGGGGCGGTCTTTTCCGGCGCCATGAAGGTGGCAAGCTCGCCCGCCATCGCCACACAATCGCGATAGAACGTCACCGGATGCACGTTCTCGATGCTGGCCAGATGGCGCACCTGCGGCACCATGCGGTTGATCGCCATCAGCAGCAGAAAGTCCTGAATCTCGGCCGCTCCCTTGGCCCCGCCGATTTGCGTCATCCGCCCGGCCAGCGCTGTCATTCGGTGGCCCAGCAGCCCGTCCAGCTCGCGCAGAAAGCCCTCCAGCGGGGCGGCGGCGCGCAGGTCGAGACAGGACGGGATGAACCCCTTGTCCAGCACCACCTCGCGGTCGGGACGGACCTCGACGATGCGGGCCACGGCGATCACCAGCCGGTCGGCCAGATCGTCCACCGCCAGCGCAAACTGCAGCCGCAGCTTGCCGACCGACAGGGTCGCGGCCTTACGCCCCGAGCCCATGGTATCGGTCACCTCCAGCTCTGCCGGGCGCAGGCGTGCGGCCGAGAGCTCGGCGCCGGTCATGTCCACCTCAAGCGCGCCCTGCCGGTGCTGCGGCACCGACAGGTAGACGATGCAATCCTTGATCGCGAGCGGCACTTCCAGCGCGGGCGGGTGATCCTCTGCCCCCGGAACGCGGAACACAGTGCCATCTTGCGTCAGGCCGGAACAGGATTTCAGCGCGAACTGCCCGACCTTCAGCACATCGAGGTCGATCTCCAGATCGCTGACGCCCCAGGCGTAGGGCGCCAGCCTGCGCGCCAGACCCGCGCGCATCGCCTCGGCGTGGCGGTCGGCCTGCTGGAAGTGGTGGGGTTGCAGAAACAACCCTTCGGTCCACAGGACCTTGCTATCCCACGACATCAGCGCGTCTCTCTTCCGGGTCTCTGCGTCATTTCAATCTTTCAAGCTGGGCCTGGTAGGCGCGGGCAAACTCGCGGGCGAACAGTTCGTGAAAATCGTTTTCGGCCTGATCCGAGATTTCGGCATACATCTTTTCATAGGCTTCCCAATACAGCGCCTTCCTGCCTTTCAGGATAGACCCGATCCCGGCACTTGTCGCGATTTTCCCTTCCAGCGCCGCCGGGTCCAGCCGTTTCAGGATGCCCTTCATCGCGGCCTCCATCCCGGTCATCATGGCGATCTCATGGGCCTTGATGTCGCGCATCGCCTGTTCGGCGGCTTCGGCCGCGTCGAGATAGCCGCGCGTCATCGGCTTGACCATCGCCTCGACTGCCTGTTCCGGGCTGATCGAGAATTTCAGCGGGTTGTTGCCGCCGGCACCGATCACCGTCTGCTGGATGCGGAACTCCGACTTGATCGAACTGCGGGTCATCAGCACCTCGCGCATCCCGTGGATCAGGATGCGCAGCACATGGCCCAGCCGTGAAAGGGTGGGCACCAGTTCCTCGTCGCTGATCGGCAGATGGTCGGCCCCGGTGGCGCGCAGGAAGGCGCGGGCGGCCACATCGTCCGCCACGGGCCGGGGGCCAGGCGGCGGGGCGGGCGGTGTCGGCGGCGTGGGGGTTGACGCGAGCCCCGCAAGGTGATCGGGAATGAACGCCGGGGCAGGCGGGGGTGGTGCCGCATCGGGTTCCGGTCCGAAATCCGTCAGATCGTCGGGGATGAACACCGGGGCGGCCAGCGGCGGCGGCGCGGGTTCGGCCTCGGGGCGGCGCGGGGCGGGCGAGAGAAAATCCTCGTCCCAGTCGTCGGGGATCGTGCTGGCGGGCCTGGCCGTGCGGGGTGGGACGAAACTGTCCTGCATTGCCGGGCTGTGCGACGACTGACTGGCCCCCAGCCCGTCATAGGGATCGGGCCGTGCCGACAGCATCCCGCCCGCCGCATCCTCGCCCAGCGGCGGCAGCAGGCCGTCGTCACCCAGTTCCGGCCGCTTGACCCGCGACGGGCCGTCCGGAACCGAGGCACCCAGCAGTTCATCCAGAAAATCCACCGCCCCCGGACGGCCGCTGGCGGCGGTATCATCGAGCAGGCTCATCAGATCGGGCGAGGCGTCGGCGCGGCCGTGCGACACCGGCCCATCCTCCAGCGGCGCGGGGATGCCCGCCGCCGCAGACTTGGCATAGGTGATTTCGACCACCAGTTCATAGGTGCCCATGGTCAGGATGTCGCCGTCGTTCAGCGGCGTGGCGACCCGGCCCAGCGGCACCTTGCCGTAATTCAGGAAAGTGCCGTTGGTCGAGAAATCGACCACGATGATGTTGCCCGCGTGATCCTCGATGGCGCAGTGGCGTTTCGAGATCAGCTTCTCGGGGTCGGGCAGCACCAGGTCGTTCTCGTCGCCGCGCCCGATGGTCAGCGACGGGCCGTTCATCGTGATCGGGCGGCCATTGCCCGGAACCGTGCCGGTGGACTGGAAGCGCAGCGTGACGGCCATGGCCTCAGCCCCCCGTCAGCACGGTGAAGGAGCCCATCACGATGGCCCCGCCCAGCGCGCAGGGGTCCACCCCCAGCCGCGCGGCTGGCAGGTTCATGATCAGCACCGTCATCGAACCCTTGACCAGCGGGTGGGGTGCCGGGGGCCAGACGCCCGCGCACATGTCGGTCATCCGGGCGGCGGGCAGGTAGTTGACCAGCACCGTCACGGCGCAGGGGCCGATGACGGGCGCGGGCGCGCCCAGCGTCGCCGGGCAGATGTGCGGATCAAGGATGCGGGCCTGCGGAAAGGTCATGCAGCCCCCCCGGCACTGGTGGCCGTCTCGGCAAGCCTGCCGTTGCCGCCGCGCGCGATGTCCAGTGCGCGGTCGATGAAGCGGTTGGCCATGCTGGGAAAGTCGCCGCCCACCCGGCTGAGCGCCAGCAGGTTCATCCCGAAGGCCGCGGCCTGCGACGCCCCCGGCGGGCCGGGCAGCTTTGCCAGATCGCCGGTGCCCAGCATCCCGTCGCAGAAGATCACGCAGGTGGCGCAGAGCGTGGTGTCATCGTCGCTGTCGGCGGCATCCAGCGCCGCTCGGGTGGCGTTGCGGGTGTCGTCGCCGGGCTTGAACACCCATTGCTCGGCCGCCAGCAGCGGGGCGGGCACCTTGGTCGCCCCCGGCCCCAGCAGGTCGCGCGCGGCCAGACAGGCCCACCAGGTGCGTTCGCGCGGCGGCAGCGCCACGGACAGCAGGCGCAGCATGTCGATCAGCGCGCCCTGCGATTCCAGTTCTTCCAGCACCACCGGCAGCGCCGCACTGGCCGGGGCCTTCAGCGGCGCCTTCAGCCGGGCATTCGCCACCGCCAGCATCCGGGCCGCAGGTTCCTTCGGGATCTTCTTGAGGTCTGCAAATCGCGGGTTCATGGCCGACCCTCTTTCAATTGATCATCGTCAGGCCGCCCTTCAGGATCAAGAGCGCATCGCCCTTGACCTGAGTCATGGGTGCCTTGGCTTCCAGCATCGCCTTGCCTTCGACCGTGACCATGATGCCGGTGATCTTGACCCCCGACTGGTCGATGACGACCGAATTCGCCCCGACCGTCAACGAGATTTCCTGCATCGCCGTCAGCGCGATCTTCCCCAGCGAGGTGTCGAGCGTGTAGTTCCCCAGCTTCAGGGTGCGCGCCTCGTTGCCCATCTCGACCGTCGCGGTGACGTTGCCGGTCTTCACGGTTTCGGTCACGTTGCCGGTCACGGTCAGATCCGACTTGCCGGTGATGGTTTCGGTCTTGTCGGTCTTGATGTCGATTATCTGGCTGCCGGTCTCGATCTTGAAGGTATGGTCGCCGGTCTTGACCGTTTCGGTCAGGTCATGATGCACGGTCAGCGTCATGTCGCCCGCATCCTTCTTTTCCAGCCCCACGGTGATCGTCGCATTGTTCTTCACGATCTGGGTATAATCCTTTTCCGCCTGGAAGCGGACGAGTTCTTCTCCCTTCTTGTCCTCCATCATCAGTTCGTTGAAGCCGTTGCCCCCTTTGGAGCTGTTGGTCTTGATGCCCGACTGCGTCTTGTTGTCGGGCAGGGCGTAGGGCGGCATTGTGTCGGCGTTGTACATCATGCCGATGATCAGGGGGCGGTCGGGGTTGCCTTCCTCGAACTGCACCACGACTTCCTGCCCGATGCGGGGGATGTGGATCATCCCCCAGCCCTTGCCGGTCCAGGGCATCATCGTGCGGACCCAGACCGACGATGTCTCGTTCTTCTTGCCCAGCCTGTCCCAGTGGAACTGGATTCGGACGCGGCCATATTCATCGGTGTCGATTTCCTCGCCTGCCGTGCCGACCACCAGGGCAGTCTGCACCCCTGGAATCTCCGGCCAGGGGGTGATGTGGGGCGCGCGATAGGGTTCGGACTTCGGCACCGCATCGAAGATGCAGCGATAGGTGTCGGTGTTGTCGGGTGCGAATTCGAGCCGCCTGCCCACCACCTGCCGGTCGGCCATGTCTTCGGCCAGCGTCTCGACCTGGATCTGATGGGTGGCGCGGGTGATCAGGTATTGACCCTCGTCGCCGGTCCGAGGGTGCCCGGTCAGCTGGAAAGTCTGGCCGATGCCCATCATGCGCACGTTGCCGACGCCCTGCCACAGCTTGTGCCGTATCGCCTCGGCCTCTATCCTGACGCGGGTGTAGCGTTCGCCGGGATCGGCGTCGCGGTAGTGACCGGGGTGGTCGTAATGTTCGTGCCCGGTCTCGCCATGCGTGCCCTTCGGCATCGACTTCGACATCTTCAGGTCAAGCTTCGGCCGCTCGAAGTCGTAATCGGTCAGCGTCACCCGCCCGGTCGTGGCGTTTTCAGACGCGACCCATTGGAAGATATGGTCCTTGGTGCGGCGGTAATCGGTGTCGGGTTCGAAATACTCGATCTGCGCCGCGCCCGGCACCGGTTCATGCGCGGCGATCGCATCGGCAAGGACCAGCTTTTCGCGGCTGCCGCTGTGGATGAAATAGCAGTAGATGCCTTCCTCCTCCATCAGGCGCGTCAGGAAATCGAGATCGGTTTCGCGGTATTGCAGACAGAAGGCGCGGGGCGGGTAGGTCTCGCTCAGCTTCTTCTGAAGCAACGCGGAAAAACCGTGGTCGCCCAGAACCGACTGGATGATATCAACGGTCGACTTGTCCTGAAACACCCGGCATTCGCGGCTGCGGGTCAGGAACCAGTTCCAGCTGCGCACCTCGGCGGTGTAGTGGCCGTAGCCCTGATAGGTGCCCAGTGTCTGCGCCGAAATGCACATGCCGCGGAACCAGCGTTTCTGATCGTCGGCGGCGTCCACCTCGATATCCATCTGCGCGCCGACCACGGTCTTCAGATCCAGCGCCTTGTCCTTGGACAGGAATTCCAGCGTCGTCGCCACCACGCGGTTCATGCCTTCCTCGACCACGGCGCATTTCAGGCGCAGGTCGGTCGGGCCATAGCTGCCCGACATCCGGATGGAGCGGTTTTCAAAGGGGCCGGCTTCAATGGGCATGGATCAATCCTCCTTCGGCACGGCGCGTCACGCCGGGGCCGTGATCTCCAGCAGGTGCCGGTCCGCGCGCAGGCGGTCGATGATGGCCGGGTGGATCAGCCACAGGTCGGCCACCGTCACATCCGGCCCAAGCTCGCGCTGGAGCGCGGGCCGGGTCGGAAAGTGGATGAAGCCGACCGGCAGCGGAAAGCCGGTCGTGTGGGCCAGCAGCACGTCAAGGTGTTCCTCGCCCTTCACCAGCCACGCTTCCCCGCCGACCGAGACCAGCACGATCTCGGGGTCAGAGGTCGAAGCTGTAGGCGAACTCTCCGTCTGCGATGTCGATGGCAACTCTGGCAATGTCGTGACCCTCCAGCATTCGTTTCAGGAACTCGGCGGAAATATCGGGCAACATGGTATTGGTCACAATGGCGTCGATCATCCGGCCGCCCGACTCCAATTCCTGACAGCGCGACACGATCGTGTCCACCACTGCATCGGAATAGGTGAAGGGCACGCCATGCGCTGCCATCACCCGCTTCTTGATGCGGTCAAGCTGCAGCCGGGCGATCTTGCCGATCATCTCGGGGTTCAGCGGATAGTAGGGAATGGTGACCAGACGGCCCAGCAGGGCGGCGGGAAACACCTTCAGCAGCGGTTCGCGCAGGGCCTTGGCGATGCCTTCGGGTTCGGGCATCAGGTCGGGGTCGGAGCACATGTCCATGATCATGTCGGACCCGACGTTGGAGGTCAGCAGGATCAGGGTGTTCTTGAAGTCGATCACCCGGCCCTCGCCATCCTCCATCACGCCCTTGTCGAACACCTGGAAGAACACCTCGTGCACGTCGGGGTGGGCCTTTTCAACCTCGTCGAGCAGCACGACCGAATAGGGCTTGCGCCGCACAGCCTCGGTCAGCACCCCGCCCTCGCCATAGCCGACATAGCCGGGCGGCGCGCCCTTCAGGCTGCTGACGGTGTGCGCTTCCTGATACTCGCTCATGTTGATGGTGATGACGTTCTGTTCGCCGCCATACATCACCTCGGCCAGCGCCAGCGCGGTCTCGGTCTTGCCGACGCCGCTGGTGCCCGCCAGCAGAAACACGCCAATCGGCTTGTTCGGGTTGTCGAGCCCGGCGCGGCTGGTCTGGATGCGCTTGGCGATCATCTTCATCGCGTGATCCTGCCCGATGACCCGCTTGGCCAGGTGCTTTTCCAGATCGAGCACGGTCTGGATCTCGTCGCGCACCATGCGGCCGACCGGAATCCCGGTCCAGTCGCCGATCACGGATGCCACCGCCTGCGCATCGACAATCGGCAGGATCAGCGGCGCGTCGCCTTGCAGGGCGGTCAGTTCGGCATTCTTGGCCTTGAGTTGCGCCATCAGGTCGGCGCGGGCGGCGGCTGCATCGGGGGCAGGCTCGGTGCCTTCGACCGGGGCGGGGCTGTCGACCGGCGCGCCGCCTTCGCGGAGCTTGGCGCGCAGGGCCAAAATCTCCTCGACCACCGCCTTTTCCGCCTCCCACCGCCCGGTCAGGGAGGCAAGGCGCAGGTCTTCCTCGGCCTTGGCGTGGGAAATCGCGGCGCGGCGTTCCTCGACATCATACCCGGCCGTTTCATCGCGCGAGATGATTTCAAGCTCGGTGGTGAAGGCGTCGATCCGCTTGCGGCTGTCGTCAACCTCGGCCGGCACCGCGTGCTGGCTGATCGAGACGCGGGCGCAGGCGGTATCAAGCACCGACACCGACTTGTCGGGCAGTTGCCGGGCCGGGATGTAGCGCGCCGACAGCGACACCGCAGCCTCGATGCCCTCGTCCAGCACCTGCACCCGGTGGTGCTTTTCCAGCATCGACGCGATGCCGCGCATCATCATGATCGCCTTGGGGATCGACGGTTCTTCCACCACCACGGTCTGGAAGCGGCGGGAAAGGGCCGGGTCTTTCTCGATGTGTTTCTTGTATTCGGCCCAGGTGGTGGCGCCGATGGTTCGCAGCGTGCCCCGCGCCAAAGCGGGTTTCAGCAGGTTCGCCGCATCGCCGGTGCCCGCCGCCCCGCCGGCCCCCACCAGCGTGTGGGTCTCGTCGATGAACATGATGATCGGCGTGGTGGAGGCCTGAACCTCCTCGATCACCGACTTCAGCCGGTTCTCGAACTCGCCCTTCATGCTGGCCCCGGCCTGCAACAGCCCGACATCCAGCGCCAGAATCCGCGCGTCGGCCAGTGCGGGCGGCACGTCGCCGCGCGCGATGCGCAGCGCGAAACCTTCCACAACGGCGGTCTTGCCCACCCCAGCCTCGCCGGTCAGGATCGGGTTGTTCTGCCGCCGTCGCATCAGCACATCGACGATCTGGCGGATTTCCTCGTCGCGCCCCACGATGGGGTCGATCTTGCCGTCGCGCGCCTGTTGCGTGAGGTCGGTGGTGAACTGCTTCAGCGCCTCCTGCTTGCCCATCGCGGCGGGCGACATTGCCCCCGACGCCTCGCCCGGCACCGCGCCCCCGCCTGTGGCAGACCCGTCCTGCGGGCGCTGGCCGTCCTCGGGCGAGCCGTCGGTGATCTTGTGGAAACTCTCCGACAGGTCGTCGGCGTTGATCTTGCCGAACTCGGGCGAGATGCCGAGGAAAAGGTTGCGCAGCCCCGGCGTCTTGAGCATCCCGAGGATCAGATGCCCCGTCCGCACCTGATTGCTGCTGAAAAGCAGCGAGCCATAGACCCAGGCCCGCTCCATCGCGTTTTCCAGATGGGCCGACAGGTCGGTGATGGTGCTGGCGCCGCGCGGCAGGGCATCCAGCGCCTTGGTCATGTCGGTCGCGATCTTGCCCGCGTCCAGCTTGTAGTGCCGTATGATGCGGATCACGTCGCTGTCCTGCACGTTCAGGATCTGCGCCATCCAGTGCACGATTTCCACATAGGGGTTGCCCCGCATCTTGCAGAACACCGTGGCCCCTTCGACCGCCTGATACCCAAGGCGGTTGAGCTTTCCGAACAAGGCGACGCGGCTGATTTCCGTCATTTCCGTTCCCTTCCCTCGGCGCGCTGCGGGTTCCCGTCAGGCGGCCATTTCCCTGTTGGTCTGCGGTGAAAGCATCAGCTCATCCGCGTCTTGTTGTGTCTGGCGCTTGCCAAGCCAGCTGGTATGCCCCAGCCGTGCCGATTGCCCCAGAATGGCGACCGGCACCTGATCGCCCTTCAGCACCAGGTTCACATCCCAATCCAGCACGTCCCCGACATGGCTGCGCACGATCGAGGTCAGACGCGCCATCGAGGGCGTGCCGGGCAGCATCCGCTGGTATTCGGGAAGCGACAGCGGCCCCACCCGCAGCCGGAACTTGGCGGTGCGCGACCAGACCCGCACCCCGATGCTGGTGGCCTGCCCCAGCCCGGCCCGCGCCCCCAGTTGCCAGCGGTCCGAAGGCTCCAGGTCCAGCCAGCTTCCGATGAACTGCTGCACCCGCACCGGGGTGCGGAAGAACGATTCCAGCATCGATTCCAGGCTTTCGGCGTTGCGCGGCCCGGCAGAAAGGTGCCCGCCAAAGAACCGTTTCGCGAGGTCGGGCATGGCATCGCGGTTGCGCATCCGTGCGCCCTGCAGCCCGGTCAGCGCCGCGACCTTGCGTTCCATCAGCCCGTCTTCGCCCCGGTCGAAGCTGGTGGCAGGGTTGCCGGTGGCCCAGGCGCGATACAGAAGCCCCATCATGCGGTGGGTCAGCATGTTGGCGAAGGCGACGAAGGTCGGATCGCGGGCGTTGATCTGGCGTTCGCGGGCATACTCGGTCAGGTGCAGCGGCAGGGGGCCGTGCGGGCCGAACAGGCCGAAGAAGCGGTTGATCAATTCGCCCGGCGCATCGCCTGTGGGCGGGGTGAAGGCGCGGATGGTGCTGGGCGGAAACGCTAGTTCCGCCTCCTGCGCCAGCCGCACCCGGTCTTCGCGCGGCCGCTTGGTCGTGCCCATCGGCGGCGCATCGTCAAACCGCGCCTCGATGACGCGCAACGCCTGAAAGATGTGATAGGCCTGCGGAGTCTGACAGAAGCGGTCGAAATGCGTCAGATGATCCGACCCAGACCCGTCTGAGGTCGCCATCGGGAAATCTCCCCCCGTTGTTGCGTGGTCAATACCGTTTCGGTGAAACTGTTGATCGAGACATACTTGCGGAAAAACCTTTCCAGCACCGAGGCCAGCAGATAGCTGCCGGTGCCTTCGAAAAAGCTGTCGTCCATGTGCAGATTGATCTCCAGCCCGCGCACGGCGGTGGAAAGCACCTCGTCGCTCATCCGGCGCACGATGGGGCGGCTGGTCACGCGGGTGATGCCTTCAAGCTGCTTTTCCACCACGCGGTCGCCCAGCGGCGCATAGAGCCCGATCAACTCGCGCAGGGCCGCCGCACCGCTGCCGCGCTCGGCATCGGCAATCGACAGGTAGTTCAGGCTCAGGTGCCCGATGATCCGCCAGGCCGCCTCGCCCTGCGCCAATGTCGGACGCGGGCGGGTCGGGGTCACGGGGGTGCGGATCGACAGCACCGGGCCGCCGCCGGGCAGGTGGAACAGATCCTTGGCGCCGGTTGCCAGCAGCATCGGCAGGTCGCGGTTGGAAACCATCGCCCGCACCGCCAGTTGCTTGATGTCGGGCGCATAGGGTGCCTGCGCGGCATCGACCAGCGTCAGATAGGTTTCCGAGCCCAGATACGAGGTCCGCGCCCCCTTCAGCCGTTCACGTTCGGTGCGCTGGCGCATCTTGCGGCTGACGGTGTAGTAGGCCGGACCGCGCTGCCCGGCGGCGGTGAAATCGTCGCTGGAATAGAACGGGCGGAACGGCTGATCCTCCTGCCCCTCGCCGCTGATGCCGGTGACCTGTTCCACCGAATAGACCTCGAAATCCATCGGGGCGGTGCGGTCGGGGATGACGTGGTGCTCGGTGTCGCGGTCGGTCATCAGCACCCGGTCGCAGCGTTTCTCGAACAGGTTGATCGCGGGCACGGCGTTCAGGGTGAAGGCTTCGGGGGTGATGCCGGGGGCAAGCTCCGGCTTGCCGTTGCGCAGCAGGATGTAGAAATCGACCTCGGAGCCTTCGGTGCGGGCCAGCGCGGGCGACAGGCCGAACAGGTCGATGAAATGAAACCGCTCCGGCATGGCGAAATATTCCTGCAGCAGCCGGTAGCCGTCGAACGAGGCGCGGGGTGTCGGCAGCAGCGCCTCGTCGCGGGCATAGCCCTTGGGCGCCACGCCGCCGCGCGGCAGCGGCAGCACCCAGTCGGCGCGCCGGTCGGTGGAACGCGCCACCAGCCCGGTGACCTCGGTGCACAGAAGCTCGTGCAACTGCCAGCCGCGCGCCGCCTGCCCGCCAAGGAAAAGCGTCAGCCGGTCCAGCGGAACGGCGCCCAGCGGCAGCCCCCCATGGCGGCGCAGGCGCAGCCGGATGCCCGCGCGCGCATCCACCCCCGCCGCGACCCCGGCCGCGACCAGTGCCCCCCGGCCGTCGATGTATTCGGCCTCGGCAATCTCGACCGGCCACAGGGTCAGCGCATGGGCGGTGCGGAACTGGACGGCGGTCTGCTGCCCCTCGGCCAACGCGGCGCGCAGCACGGTGTGGCGCGGCAGCACCGAGCCGTCCTTCAGGATCTGGTTGATCATCTCGGGCTCCAGCACGGCGATCATCATCGACGGCGTGGGTGCCAGGTATTGCGGATAGACGATTTCCAGCAGGTGGCTGGTGAAGGCCGGATATTGCAGCTCCAGCTCAAGCTGCACGCGTGCCGAGAGGAAAGCCACGCCTTCCAGCAGGCGTTCGACGTAAGGGTCCAGCACCTCGACCCCGTCCATCCCCAGCCGAGCGGCGATCTTGGGGTAGGATTGCGCGAATTCGGCCCCCATCTCGCGCAGGTAGGAAAGCTCGGATTCGTAGTGGCGCAGCAGGCGCGTGTCCATCCGTCAGCCCTTCCGTTCCAGTTCGACATGCCCGGTGGTGATGTCGATCTCTGACCGCAGGTAAAGCTCCATCGGCACCGGCTGCGCCCACATGTCGGCGCGGATGTCGAACACCACGATGGTCTGCGCCCCCTTTTCATCCTGCCGCAGCATCACGTTCAGCGTGCCGCGCTTGATGCGGGGCTCGAATTGCTCGATGGCGCGGTGAATCGAAGCGCGCATCTGCGCGGCCCGCTCATGTGTCGAAAAATCGCCCGACACCTCGCGCACGCCGTAATTGACGACCGAGCGCGCCACATGCGGATGGCGGTCGGGGTCGATCATGGTTTCGGCGTTGTTGGTGTTCAGCAACCACGACAGGTCGCGGCGGATGATGTCGCGCAGGCGGCGGATGTCGATCACCCGGTCGTCGCGGGTTTCGGTCATCTCGCCGGGGTTCTGGTCGGTCAGCCGGTCCAGCAGCGAGGGTTGCAGGCGTTCGACAATTGTCTTGTCAGCCATCGCCACGCGCCGCCCCGGGGGCGGCATCCATCCGCAGGGCGCGCAGATCCATCAGGGCGGTGTCGCCGTGGTCGGTGGTCAGCAGGCGCTGGCCAATCCCGACCCACGTCTCGCCCCCGGCATCGACCCAATGGGTCGCGCGGGCCAGCCGCGCGGCGGGGTCGGTGCTGGCCGAGGTGCCGGCATAGCGCGTCGGAATCAGGCCGACGATCTCGCCGCCATTGCGCAGGGTGATGTTGGCCGGCGTCCAGACCGCATCGCGCAGGTCGGACGGGGCGTCGCAGCGCAGGGCCGACAGTGCCGTGAACGGCATCCAGTAATACTTGCCGTTGACGATGATTTCCAGCACCGGGCCCAGCCGCATGTCGGCATCCGCGATCCAGTCGAAATGTTCGCCGTTCAGGTCGCCCGACGCCGCCGGTGCGGCCTCGAAGGCGCGGGCGCGCAGGGTGGCGGCTTCGGTGGCGCGGCCTTCGGCCAGCGCGCGCGTCGCCTCGATCAGCAGCGCCAGCCATTCCTGCGGTTCACCGAAGATCAGGGGCGACTTTTCGCCTGCGAACACCTTTTCGCGGTAAACCTCGCAGATGATCGCCTCGCGGTAGGTCTGTGCCATGGTCAGCGCCTCGCCGTCCAGTTCGGCGCAGAGCTTCAGTTGCGTGATGGCCCGCTTCCAGTCGCCCAGCACGCAGAGCAGTTGAAACAGGAAGATCCGCAGCTTGGCATCGGCCGGACGGGTGCGGACCTGCGCCTGCAGGGCAGCCAGCGCGCCGTCCAGATCGCCGGTCTTGATAAGGTCTGGGGCCTGCATTGCACTCTCCGGCTTGGGTCAGGGCGGTTGGCAGGGGGCACCCCGCGCGGGTCGCGCGCAGGGTGCAGGTTTGCAGGTCAGTCTTGGCCGGGTCAGACTTCCAGCGAGGCGGTGTTGTTGACGCGGCTCCACATGGCGTCGGAAACCTTGGTCATCTTGCCGTCCTTGGCCTGCGCGAAGTATTCCATCTTGATCGCGCCGAACCGGAACGACACGCTTTCCATGAAGACATCGGACCCTTGCGAGCCCGCCCAGTTCAGGCTTTCAACCATCACCAGCTTCATTTCATACTTGACGAAAGTCCCGCCCGAGGTGGTCGAGGTCTGGCCGGCGCGGCGCATCTCGATGATCGCGGAATCGAAGTGCTTGCCGCTCATCAGCATCCGGAACAAGACCGGCGAGGCCGAGTCGGTGGTCTTCATCACCGCCAGCGGCTGGAACTCGCCCTTGCCCGCACCGCCGCCGCCCGAGGCAGAGCCGATGTTGACCGTGTTGTAGGCCCCGATCGAGAAGGACATCAGTTCGTAGGCGGATTTCTTCTTGAATTCGGTATCCTGGGTCTCGCCTTTGAATTCGTCGAAGCCGGGAAAGTACATATAAGAATCATACATCTGGTTCGCTCCTTGTCAGTGTTGGGGTTTGAAGCCGCCCGGGAGGACTCAGGCCTTTTCGGACGGCAGTTTGGCAACAAGGCGAAGGGACACTGTCAGCCCCTCCAGTTGGTAATGCGGGCGCAGAAAAAATTTCGAGGAATAATAGCCCGGATTGCCCTCGACTTCTTCAACCACGACCTGTGCCGCAGCCAGCGGCAGGCGCGCCTTCACCGATTCCGGGGAACTGCCGGGGTTGAAATCCACATATTGCGTGATCCAGCCTTGCAGCCAGCTTTCCATGTCGTCGCGACCCTTGAAGCTGCCGACCTTGTCCCGGACCATGCATTTCAGATAATGCGCAAAGCGGCAGGTCGCGAAAAGATAGGGCAGGCGCGCGGCAAGGTTGGCGTTGGATGTCGCGTCCGGATCGTCGTATTCGGCGGGCTTGTGCAGCGACTGCGCGCCGATGAAGGCCGCCATGTCGCTGTTCTTGCGGTGCACCAGCGGCATCAGCCCGCTTTTCGCAAGTTCCGCCTCGCGCCGGTCGGAAATGCCGATCTCGGTCGGGCATTTCATGTCGACGCCGCCATCGTCGGTGGGGAAAGTGTGGGTCGGCAGGTTCGACAATGCCCCGCCTGACTCGATGCCCCTGATCCGCGAGCACCAGCCGTATTCCTTGAACGACCGGTTGATGTTGGCCGCCATGCCATAGGCCGCGTTCAGCCAGTTGAACCGCGAGGAATCGGCGCCGTTGGTGTCTTCTTCAAAGGCGAATTCCTCGACCGGGTTCGACTTGGCCCCGTAAGGCTGCCGCCCGAGGAAGCGCGGCATGGTCAGGCCAAGGTACTTGCTGTCTTCGGAATCGCGCAAGCTGCGCCAGCCCGCATATTCCGGCGTGGTGGTGATCTTGGTCAGATCGCGCGGGTTGGCCAGTTCCTGCCAGCTTTCGAACTGCATCAGCGAGGCATCCGCGCCCGAGATGAACGGCGCATGTGCCGCCGCCGCGACCTTCGACATTTCGCCCAGCAGCTCGATATCCGGGGCCGAATGGTTGAAGTGGTAGTCGCCCACCAGACAGCCGTAGGGCTCGCCGCCGAACTGGCCGTATTCTTCCTCATATAGCTTCTTGAAGATCGGAGACTGGTCCCAGGCCGCACCCTTGAACTTCTTCAGGGTCTTGTGCAGATCCTTCTTCGAGATGTTCAGCACCCGGATCTTCAGCTGCTCGTCGGTCTCGGTGTTGTTGACCAGATAGGCCAGCCCGCGCCACGAGCTTTCAAGCTGCTGATAGTCGGGATGGTGGATGATCTGGTTGATCTGCTCGCTGAGCTTGCGGTCGATTTCCGCGACCATCGCGTTCAGCGAATTCACGACGTCGTCGGAAATCAGCGCGGTGTTGACCAGCGCCTGCGCGGCCAGCGTCTTGACCGCGGTTTCAACCGCGCTTTTCGCCTGATCGGTGCGCGGCCGGAATTCCTTGTTCAGCAGGCTGGCGAAGTCGGTGTCGCCGAACTGCACGGCGCCAAGGGTGGTTTCGGTTGCTTCCTGCGCCATCGCTCATTCCCCCCCGGTTTCAGATTTGGGTGCAGGTGCGCCCGCCAGCGTCTTCAGCAGTGCAGGGTCGGCCAGAACCTTGGCAATCAGCTCCTCGGCCCCCGGCTTGCCATCCATGTAGGTGATCAGGTTCGACAGTTCGTTGCGCGCCTCCAGCAGGGCGTTCAGCGGCTCGACCTGTTTCGCGATGGCGGCAGGCGAGAAATCGTCCATGCTTTCGAAGGTCAGATCGACCGACATGTTCCCTTGCCCGGTCAGTGTGTTGGGCACCTGAAAGGCGGCCCGGGGTTTCATCGCCTTCATGCGGCTGTCGAAGTTGTCGACATCGATTTCCAGGAACTTCCGGTCTGCGATGCCGGGCTGCGGCACTTCCGACTTGCCTGCCAGATCGGCCATGACCCCCATCACGAAGGGCAGCTGGACCTTCTTCTGCGCCCCGTAAAGCTCCACATCATATTCGATCTGGACACGCGGTGCGCGGTTGCGCGCGATGAACTTCTGCGAACTAGACATCAAGATCTCCCGTTGTTCGGATCGTGGGCGGTCCGTTGCGCCGCCCCTTCAGGTTTGGGTGGTCAATACTGGTCTTCTTCGGCGATACCGCCCACTAGCTTGACGTTCTCGATCCCCAGGGGGGCAAGGTCGGTCATGATCGTCATGAAATCCGCCCCCACCAGTCGGCGCGCGCGCGCCAGAATGATCGGCAGGGGGCTGGAAGGTTCGTTGGCGGCGTAATAGGCCATGATGCGGTCGAGCGCGTCTTCGATGTCGCGCCGCGAGCTGATGCTGCCGGGCACGGCGGCGGCCGCGCTTTCCGTCGCGGGGGGGCCTGCCGACGCTTCCGTCGCGGCCTCTGCCGGTTCGCCCACCGCCTCGGCCAGTCGCCCCACCGCTTTCTTCGCCATGCGGATCAGCGGGTCCATGTCGGGGCCTTCGCCCGGCGTCCGGGCATCGAACACCGCGTTGATCGCCGTGCTGTCCTCCAGCAGGCTGCGGGCCGCCTCCAGCCGGGCGCGCAGCACATCGGGCCTGGTATCCTTGAACGCGGCGCGGATCGCGGCGGCATCGGGCACCGTGGTCATGTCTTCCGGGGCGGCCAGTTCGCCATCGGCAACCGCGATGTCGCGCAGGCAGAACCGCCCGAAGGACGCGCTGTGCGTCAACGGTGCAAGCCGCAGCGCCCGCAGCATCCGGGCCGGTTCGGCCAGACCAAGCACGGCATTGATTCGCATCGTCGGATCATTGTCGTCCTCGGCGTCGAGCTGGGGGTGGCAGGTATCCCAGTGGTTTTCGAGGCAGTGGCGGACATAGGCGACTGCCCCCGCCAAGCCTTCCAGCCCGTTCAGCCGCAGTTGCGCATAGCCCAGCATCACGGCAGCGCGCAGGTCGTGGCTGCGTTCGAGGACTGCCAGCGCCCTTTCGGTAACCTGCCGGAAATCCGGTTCTTCTGCGGCGATGATCTCGTTGCCCGCCTGCCGTTCCTCGCCCGGCTGAGCCGCAAGGATCAGGGCGGTGAAAGCCGGATCGTATTCCAGATTCTCACCG
This sequence comes from Paracoccaceae bacterium Fryx2, assembly GCA_032334235.1. Lineage (NCBI taxonomy): Bacteria > Pseudomonadati > Pseudomonadota > Alphaproteobacteria > Rhodobacterales > Paracoccaceae > Paracoccaceae bacterium Fryx2. The sequence continues at coordinate 2,479,386 of JAVSGI010000005.1, read as the reverse complement.
CTAGGCCCATTCCCAGCCCGATCGCTAAGATAGGCGTCCAAACGCATGGCTTCCCCGATGAAAAATTGCTAAAACCGAAACATTAAGTCGCAGCGTAGCACATCGTCCGCACAAATCCAGAGGGTGATTTATTGGATTTATGCGGCGCCGCCACCGCCGAAATCATTGCTTGACCCGGGGTCGGTGATCCCGTTTCCTTTGGCTATCAATGCCGAGGGGCGCCATCAATGAAAGCGGTTGCGGTCTTGTCCTGTTCCTGCGCGCGGGGCCTTGCACTGGGGGTCGCCGTCGCACAGGACGCGCCGCCGGGGCCGTCGTTCGCGCAACCCGGCCCGCTGACGGTCGAACTGAACAAGATCGAGGATGGCGACAGCGGCAGTTGCCGCGCCTTCTTCCTGTTTCGCAACCAGACCGGCCTGACCTTCGAGGGGTTCGAGATGTCGCTGGCCATCCTGAACACCGAAGGCGTCATCGACCGGCTGCTGACCATCGACGCAGCCCCGATACCCGCCGCGCGCACCACATTGAAATTGTTCGAGATTCCGGATACGCGCTGCGCCGCGATCTCCGAGGTTCTGCTGCACGAGATCGGCTCCTGCCGCCCGCAGAACGCCGCCGAGACAGACTGTTTTCCCATGCTGAACCTTGTCAGCCGCACCTCTGCCGCACTGGTGCAGTAGGCCATGTCCGGCCCGTTCGGAATGCTGGCGGCGGGTGGTCCGGTCATCTGGCTGCTGATCGCGCTGTCGGTGTTCTCGCTGGCGTTGATCGCCGCGAAGGTCTGGCAGATGCGGGCCGTTCTTTCGGGTGCCGAGCTTCGCGAGCGGGCCTACGCGCTCTGGGCGCAGGGCGACCGGGTCGGGGCCGGCGCCGCGCTTCGGGACGGGCGCGCGCCGGCCGACCGTATCGCCCTGGCCGCGATGCAGGGCCTGCTGGCGGGCCAGCGCCGGCCGGGGCTGGATGCCGATCTGGAATGGCGCGGCAATGCCGAACTGGCGGCGATGAACCGGCATCTGCGACTGCTGGACCTGATCGCCATGGTCAGCCCGCTGCTGGGCCTGCTGGGCACCGTGCTGGGGATGATCAAGGCGTTTCAGGAACTGGCGATGGCCGAAGGGGCCGCCAACGCCTCGCTGCTGGCGGGCGGCATCTGGGAGGCGCTGCTGACCACCGCCGCCGGGCTGCTGGTGGCGATTCCCGCCGCCGTCGCTGCCGGTCTGCTGGCCGACCGCGCCGACCGCGCGGCCCTGCTGATCGAGGCCGCCGTGGGCCGGCTGTTCACGCTGGAGGAAGCGCGGCGCTGACGCGCCCGAGGGGGGACGATGAAGCTGCGCCGCCCGACAGCCCCGCCCAACCCGATCTCGCTGGTGTCGATGATCGACGTGCTGATGATCATGCTGATCTTCTTCATGGTCACCTCGACCTTCCTTGACCTGCGCATGGTGCCGGTGGCCGAAAGGGCCGCCGCCCCTGCGGCCGCCCCGGGCATGCCGGGCGGGACGTTTTTGATCCGCCTTGGACCCGACGGCGTGGCGAGGGTGCAGGGTCGGCCGCTGGATGCCGGGGCGCTGGTGGTGCTGCTGTCCGCCCGGATGGCGCAGGCGCCTGACACGTCGGTGCTTGTGCTGCCCTCGGGTCAGGCCGACGCGCAGGCGCTGGTGACCCTGCTCGATACCGTGACCCGCGCCGGCGTGACGCGCCTGCGCCTGCTGCGGCTGGAGGCGGCCCCATGAAACTGCGCCGCCGCCCGCAGCGCCGGGCCCCCGAAACCATCATCGCGCTGATCGACGTGGTGTTCTTCCTGCTGGTGTTCTTTCTGCTGATCGGGCGGATGGACGCGACCGCGCCGTTCGAGGTGCTGCCCCCCGTGGCGTCGCGCGGCAGCGTGATGCCGGGTGGCGGGGCCACGGTTTCCGTCTCGCAAGCCGGCGATCTGGCGCTGGACGGCGTGGCGCTGGACCGCGACGCTCTGGTGTCGGGGGTCGCGGATGCGCTGAAGGCAGACCCTGGCCTGCTGATCCGCATCAACGCACATCATGCCGGACCGTTGCGCCACCTGCTGCCGTTGGTGGCCGAGATCGAGGCGCTGGGCGCGCGCGATATCGTGCTGGTTGTCATGCCGGAGGGCGGGTGATGGCCGCGCTGTCTGCCGAGGATGGCGCGGACCGGGGCGGGCCAGACCGGGGCGGGCGAGACCGGGGCGGCGCGGTCTGGCCGGTGGCAGGGGCCATGTCGCTGGCCGCTCATGGCGGGCTGGTGGCGGTGCTGCTGGTGGCGGTGCAGCCGCAGCCCTTCCCGCCCCAGCCGATGCCCGAAGCGAGGCTCGATTTCGCGGCCCAGCAGGTCCCGGGCAGCATTGCCGCCGCCGTGCCGCCCCCGTCCGAGCCCGCCGCCCGCGAAACGCCCACAGGCGCTGCGGTTGCGGAAGGCGCCATTCCGGTCTCGCAGGCCACGGCGCTGCGGCCGCGGGCCGCTGCCGCCGCCCCGCTGGGTCCACCGCCCGCCACCCCCGCCACGGCCCCCCGCACCCCGCCGTTGCCCGCGCTCGCCTCGCCCGCGGCGCCTGCCGCCCCCCTGCCTCTGCCCGCTGCGGCGCAGATGCCCGCACCCGAACCCCCGGCGGTTGACGCGGTGCCACCCCCGGCCGCGACCCTCGCCGCGGTATTGCCGCAGCCGAAACCGCTGAGGGCCGAAGCTCCCGCCGCGGCCCCCCTGAGCGCATCGCCCCCGGCGCCACAACGGGTTGTGGCCGAACCTCCGCCGCCTGCCATCACTGCCGACGAACTGCCTGCGGGCGTAGCCCTTGCGGTTCCGCCCCCCATGCCCGCGCGGCTGGTGGCAGGTGCGCCGCCATCCGCCACGGCCGCCCCGATGCCCGCCGCCGCCACGAACCTGCCCCCGGCAGACCTGCCCGCCGACCCGCTGCCACCATCGGCTTCCGCCGCCGACAGCGTGCCGACGCAACGCCCCGACGCCCGGACCCTGCCACCCAGCCCCGCCCCTGTACTTCGATGCGGCAGGCAACGTGATCCACCTGCAACCGAACGAGGTCGTGCCGCAGCGTCTGGTGCCGCCGCAGGCGGTGCTGACCGTCGGAAAGGAAAGCCCCGGCGTGCCCGCGCTGAACCTGACGATCGCGCCGCCCTTCGGGCAGGAAATCGCCGTGGCCTTCGCCACCTCTGCCCCGCTGTTCGACACCCCGCGCCCGATGGTCGAACCGGCCGAGCCCTACCTTGCGGCCCTGCGCGCCGAGGTGGCCCGTCAGCGCGCCGCCACGCCGGACTTCAAGGGCGAATGGGTGTATTTCTTCATCTCGACCGTCGCGGAATAGCCCCGGCTAGCCGCGCAGGAACAGCATGATCTGCACCGGGTCGCGGCTTTCGCGCACGGAATCCCAGAGCTGCCGCGCGGCCAGTTCTTCGGGCGACAGCACGACCGCGGGGGTAAAGCTGAACGACGCTGTCAGCGACGAGGTGTCCCACGGCGTCTGCAACCCGTTGGTGGCGGCCAGCACGGCGACGCGGGTCTGCTTGAACACCTGTTCGATCGGGGCGCCGGGGCTGTCGATCTCGGCGGCCAGTGCCCGGGTGAAGGGGCTGTTGCCGTCGGCCCCGTCCAGCGCCACGGCGCCGGGCGCGGTGGAATAGGCGAGGTATGTGCCGGTCGGCGCCTTCATTTCCGCCAGCCCGTTGTCGCCCAGATCGGGGATCGCGGCGAAGGGGTTGTTGCGGCAGGCATCCAGGATCACGATGTTGGTCTTGTTGCGGGCCGAATACATCTGCCGCAGGATCGCATCGGCGGGCACGCCCACCAGCCCCAGGTCGGCGGCATCGGTCAGGCTGGCATCGACCGGCAGCAGGTAGTTCGCCCCGAACGACTGCACGCCATGCCCGGCATAGTAGAACAGTCCGGTCGCATCCGCCCCCGCCTCGCGCAGCTGGCGGCCGAACTGACCGATGCCGCGTTTCAGGTCTGCCTGTCCGGTGTCGATCAGCAGGGTGACGGTGAATCCCTTGCGTTCCAGCGTGCCGGCCATCAGTTGCGCATCGGCCACGGCATTGTCGAGCGGTGCCACCGCCTGATAGGCGCCATTGCCGATCACCAGTGCGAAGCGCGGCTCTGCCAGTGCAGGGGCGGCCCAGGCCAGCAGGACAAGCAATGCCGCACGCATCGTCATCTTCACATCATCCATTGACCACCGCAAATTCGATCCGGCGGTTGCGCGCCTTGTTTTCCGCCGTGTCATTGCCCGCAACCGGGCGTGCCTCGCCATACCCGACCGAGACCATGTGTCCTGGCTCGATGCCTTTCGACGCCAGATAGGCCGCAACCGATTCCGCGCGCTGCTGCGACAGGCGCTGGTTGGTGGCCTCGCTGCCGTCGGCATCGGTGTGGCCCGACACTTCGATGGTCATGCCGGGACAGCGCGCGATGATGTCGGCCAGACTGTCCAGAAGCGGCGCGCTTTGGGGGTCGAGCCGGGCAGAGCCTGCGCGGAAGTAGATGTTGCCCGAGCGTGACAGGACTTCGAACCGGCCCTTGCAGGCTTCGGGGTCGAAATCGCCCGCCGCTTCCAGCGCCACGGCGGCGGGCTGTTCGAGGACAGGAGCAGGGGTCGCCGCCGCCGTGCCGTTGCGTGCGAAGATGAAATCGAAGCTGACGGTGGCCGACGGCACGATGGCCACCGTCGCCGCCTCCTCCAGCTTGCGCACGCCATCGTCGAGCGCGAAATCCGATGTCGCCACCGGAATCGGCGCGGCTGTGGATACCGCCACCAGATTGGCGTCGATCAGCGTCAGGGTCACTTCGGCCTCGAACGCCTTGGTCACGCCATGCAGGCTCAGCGTGTAGGGCAACAGCACGGTCTTGCGCCGCACGGTTTCCAGATCTGTCACCCAGGCCGGGTCGATGGTGGTTTCGATCATCGCTTCGGGGAACTGGAAGGTCTCGAACAGCAGGAACCGCATCCGCACGTTGCGCAGGTCGATCTTGGTATCGACCGAGTCGAGCAGCACGGTGATCCTGGCCGCCCCCGAAGGCTCGATGGCGCCGGTGAAGGTGACGAAGCCGCTGGATTCGATCTTGGTCAAGTTCTTGACCGACTGGAAACGCAGCGACGACGCCTCGGGTTGCAGCGTCCAGCCGCCCTCGAACGGGTTAGACTGGGCGGTGGCGGCCATCGGCAGGGCAAGACCCAGAATGCCGAGCACCAGCACCCGCAAGGTCAGATTCCGCAGCAACGACACAAGCGCCATGGCAGCCTCCGGTCCTTCCGGTTGCCGATCCGCGACCGGCGTTACCGTCTGTTTCCGGCATCATCGCAATCTTGCCCGCGTCTGGCAATGATCATGCGCGGCACAGTGTCAGAGGACTGTTTGCCGCAGCCTTGCAGACCCGTGCCCATCACGCCCCCATGACACCGGTGGCCTTCGCCAGCCCGTCAAAGGCGCGCAGCGTGGCGATCAGCCCGGCCATCTGGTCGATGGGAATCATGTTCGGCCCGTCCGATGGGGCGTGATCCGGGTCCTGATGCGTCTCGATGAACAGGGCCGAGATGCCGACCGCACAGGCCGCCCGCGCCAGCACCGGCGCGAACTCGCGCTGCCCGCCCGACGATCCGCCCAGCCCGCCGGGCTGCTGCACCGAGTGGGTGGCGTCGAACACCACGGGGTAGCCGGTGGCGGCCATGGTCGGCAGCCCGCGGAAATCGGTGACCAGCGTGTTGTAGCCGAACGAGGTGCCGCGTTCGCACAGCAGGATGTTCTGGTTGCCGGTGCTGGCGATCTTGGCGGCCACGTTGCCCATGTCCCACGGTGCCAGGAACTGGCCCTTCTTGACGTTGATCACCCGCCCGGTTTCGCCCGCCGCCAGCAGAAGGTCGGTCTGGCGGCACAGGAACGCCGGTATCTGCAGCACGTCGCAGACCGTGGCGGCGGTGGCGCACTGGTTGGCCTCGTGCACGTCGGTCAGCACCGGGCAGCCGAATTCCTCGCGGATGCGGCCCAGAATCTCCAGCCCCTTCTCGATGCCCAGCCCCCGCTCGGTGCCAATCGAGGAACGGTTGGCCTTGTCATAGCTTGCCTTGAACACGAAGCGCGTGCCGGTCGGGGCACAGGCTTCAGCGATGCGGCCGGCCATCATCCGGGCGTGATCCAGGCTTTCCAGCTGGCAGGGGCCGGTGATCAGCATGAAGGGGTTCAGCCCCCCCACGGGAATGTCGCCGACCGTGACGATCCTTTGTGTCATCGTGAAGTCCCTTCGTGTCTCAGGCCACGCCCGCGCGCAGGCAATCGTGGATATGCAGGATGCCCAGCGGCAGGTCGTCGCCGTCCATCACCACCAGCGCATTGATCTTGCGGTCATTCATGATCGCCAGCGCCGAGGCGGCCAGCGCGTCGGAGCGCACCGTCACCGGATGGCGCGTCGCCACCTGTCCGGCGGTGCGGGTCATCAGGTCGGCCATGTTGCGCCGCAGGTCGCCATCAGACACCACGCCGACCAGCCGCCCGCCGTCCTCCACCGCCGTCACGCCGAAGCCCTTCGAGGTCATTTCCAGCAGCGTCTCGCTCATGCTGGCGCCCACGTTGACCAGCGGCAGGCTGTCGCGCTTGTGCATCAGGGCCGCCACCTGCATCATCTGCGCCCCCAGCTTGCCGCCGGGGTGGAACACCTTGAAATCCTCTGGCTTGAAGCCGCGCAGCTCCATCAGCGCCACCGCCAGCGCATCGCCCAGCGCCAGCGTCAGCGTGGTCGAGGTGGTGGGGGCCATGCCGATCGGGCAGGCTTCGGGTGCGTCGGGCAGCAGCAGGCGCAGGTCGGCAGCCTGCATCAGGGTGCTCTCGGCCCTTTTGGAAATCGCGACCAGCGGCACCTTGAAGCGGCGGGTATGGGCGATCACGTCGCGCAGTTCCGCCGTCTCGCCCGAGTTTGAAATCAGGATGCACACGTCATCGGCGGCGATCAGGCCAAGGTCGCCGTGGCTCGCCTCGGCCCCGTGCAGGAAATAGGCGGGCGTCCCGGTCGATGACAGCGTGGCCGCGATCTTGCGCCCGATGTGGCCCGACTTGCCGATGCCCGACACGATCACCCGGCCCGTGGCGGCAAAGATCAGCCGCACCGCTGCCTCGAAATCGGGCGGCAGATGGTTGGCCAGCAGCAGCAGCGCCTCGGCTTCCGTTCGCAGCACGCGCTGGCCGCTGAGCATGACAAGGGAGGGGTGGGGGGGTTGCAGGGTCATGGGCAAGCTTTCCGGGCACGCGCCCCGGCCGGGCGCTGCCGGACCATAGCCAGAACCGCCCGGAATGCCAATGCTCGGGCGGCGGCGCGGGCTTTTCTCCCCCGGCCGGGCGCGCTATGGGACGCCATGCGCCAGACCCTGACCGAAATCTACGAGACCCGCGTTGCAACCGGCGACCTGCGCCCCGACCCCGCGCAGCACGGCGTCCTCGTGGCGCTGGAAGACCTGCGCGCCTGGCTGGAGGCGCAGCCGGAACGGCGCACCGGGCGCTTTGCCGGCCTGTTTTCCCGCCCCGTGACCCCGCCGAAGGGGCTTTACCTCTGGGGCGGGGTCGGGCGCGGCAAGTCGATGCTGATGGACCTGTTCACCGACGCCACCGCCATTGCCGCCAAGCGCCGCGTGCATTTCCATGCCTTCATGCAAGAGGTCCACCGCGCCATGCACGCCGCCCGCAAGAAGGGGGTGGAGGATGCGCTAGCCCCCTTTGCCGACAGCGTGATCCGCGACGTGCGCCTGCTGGCCTTCGACGAGATGCAGATCAACGACATCACCGATGCAATGATCGTGGGGCGGCTGTTCGAGCGGCTTCTGGCGGCGGGCGTGGTGATCGTCACCACCTCGAACCGCCCGCCCGAGGATCTGTACAAGGACGGGCTGAACCGCGCTCTGTTCCTGCCGTTCATTGCGCTGCTGCGTGAACGAATGATCGTTCGGGAACTGGAAAGCCCGACCGATTATCGCCAGCACCGGCTGGAAGGGGCGCAGGTCTATTTCACCCCGGCGGGCAAGTCTGGCCCCGCCATCACCGCGATCTGGGCAGATCTGACCGGCGGGGCACCCGGCCAGCCGCTGCACCTGCCGGTCAACGGCCGCGAGATCACGCTGCCGCGTTTCGCCAACGGGGTGGGGCGCGCCTCGTTCTGGGATCTGTGCGCGCGCCCGCTGGGGCCGGCCGATTATCTGGCGATCGCCGCGGCGGTGCGGGTGCTGATACTGGAAGACATTCCGCAGCTTTGCGCCTCGAACTACAACGAGGCGAAACGCTTCGTCACCCTGATCGACGCGCTTTACGAGGGCCGGGTGCGGCTGGTCTGTTCCGCCGCCGACCAGCCGGAACGTCTGTATATCGAAGGCACCGGCTCGTTCGAATTCGAACGCACCGCCAGCAGGTTACGGAAAATGCAGGCGGCGGGCTGGGGGCAGTAGGAATGTCGCCGGCCCCGGGGCCGGCCGGGTCGGCCGGGCAGGGCGCGGCCGGTCGACAGGCCGCCGGCGGTCTCGTCGGCGCGGCCCGCACCGGAGGGCCATGTTCAGGCCGCGGCGAATTCCGCGCGGCTGTAGCCCTGGATGAACAGCAGCGCCGTCAGGTCGCCGTGGTTTATGCGGATGTCGCACTGTGCCGCGACGCTGGGCTTGGCGTGCAGCGCCACCCCGGCCCCGGCGCGCCCCAGCATCCCCAGATCGTTCGCCCCATCCCCCACCGCCAGCACGTCAGCTTCCAGGATTCCCAGCCGGGCGGAAATCTCCTCCAGCGCCTGCACCTTGGCTTCGCGGCCGAGAATGGGTTCCGCCACCGTCCCGGTCAGCACCCCGCCCGCGATGTGCAGCACGTTCGCCCGGTTCTCGTCAAACCCCAGCGCCGCCGCCACCGGCCGGGTGAAGGCGGTGAAGCCGCCCGACACCAGCGCGGCGTAACTTCCCTGCGCCTTCATCGTCGCCACCAGTTCCCGCCCGCCGGGCATCATCGTGATGCGATTGGCGAACACCCGTTCGATAACTGCCTCCGGCAGCCCTTTCAGCAGCGCCACACGTTCGCGCAGCGCCGCCTCGAACGGCAACTCGCCGTTCATCGCCCGCGCCGTGATGCCCGCGACATGCGCCCCGACCCCGGCCTCGTCGGCCAGTTCGTCGATGCATTCCTGCCGGATCATCGTGCTGTCCATGTCGGCAAGCAGCAGCCGCTTGGCCCGCCCCGCCGCCGCCTGCACCACCAGATCGACGCCCAGCCCCTGCAAGCCCTGCCACGCCTCCCAGCGGTTCGCGGGCATGGCCGCCACGGCAAACTCCGCCGCCACGCCGGGGTCAAGCCACACCGCCTCGCCCCCGCCCCAGGCATTGCGCAGAGACTCGACCGTGGTGCGGTCAAGCGTGGGACGGGCGGGGTCGGTCAGCAGGGTGGCAATGAACATGGCGGCTCCGGTCTGGGAACGCTGCGTCGCTTTCGCACAGCGATGCGGCGCTTTACGATGATTTTCCGGCTTGTGCCACCCCGCCGCCGCGCTTAGACCCATCGGTGGGACACCCCTCCCCACCGGGGGGCATTTATCTGGAAGGATACCATGTCTGATCTGCAAGCACCGGCCACGCGCCCGGCAAATCCGCGCTTTTCCTCTGGCCCCTGCGCCAAGATCCCCCAATATTCGCTGGACATGCTGTCGGACGCGCCGCTCGGCCGGTCGCACCGCGCCTCGGTCGGCAAGGCCAAGCTGAAACGCGCCATCGACCTGACGCGCGAGATTCTCGGCGTGCCCGCAGGCTATCGCATCGGCATCGTGCCGGGGTCCGACACCGGCGCGGTCGAAATGGCGATGTGGTCGCTGCTGGGGCAACGCCCGGTGGAAATGCTGGCCTGGGAGAGCTTTGGCGAAGGCTGGGTCACCGACGCGGTGAAGCAGCTCAAACTCGACGCCACGGTGCGCAAGGCCGCCTATGGCGAGGTCGTCGATCTGGCAGAGGTCGATTTCGACAAGGACGTGGTCTTCACCTGGAACGGCACCACCTCGGGCGTGCGTCTGGCCAATGGCGATGCCATTCCGGCCAACCGCGCCGGCCTGACCATCTGCGACGCGACCTCGGCCGCCTTTGCGATGGACCTGCCGTGGGACAAGCTCGATGTCGTCACCTTCTCCTGGCAGAAGGTGCTGGGTGGCGAGGGCGCGCACGGCATGCTGATCCTTGGCCCCCGCGCGGTGGAACGGCTGGAAAGCTACACCCCCGCCTGGCCGCTGCCCAAGATTTTCCGGCTGACCGCGAAGGGCAAACTGATCGAAGGCATCTTTGAAGGCGAGACCATCAACACGCCGTCGATGCTGGCGGTGGAAGACTACCTCGTGGCGCTCGACTGGGCGAAGGCCATCGGCGGGCTGCCCGCCCTGGTCGCTCGCGCCGAGGCCAATACCGCGGTCGTCGCGGCCTTCGTGGCTGCCAACGACTGGATCGCCAACCTCGCGGTCGATCCCGCCACCGCCTCCACCACCTCGGTCTGCCTGAAGTTCACCGACCCGCGCATCACCGACGGCGCCGCCTTCGCCAAGGCCGTGGCCAAGCGGCTGGAAAAGGCGGGCGTTGCCCTGGATGTCGGCGCTTACCGCGACGCGCCTCCCGGCCTGCGCATCTGGTGCGGCTCGACGGTCGAAGCGTCCGATGTCGAAGCCCTGATGCCGTGGATCGCCTACGCGTTCCACGCCGAAATCGCCGAACTGGCCAGGGTCGCCTGACCTGCGGGCGGGGCCAAACCCCGCCCCGTTTCCCGCGACCGATCCCCATCCCTCATTGACAGGAGCCCGCCATGGCCCCCCGCGTTCTCGTTTCCGACGAACTTTCCGAAACCGCCGTCCAGATCTTCCGCGACCGCGGGGTCGAGGTCGACTACATGCCGAAACTCGGCAAGGACAAGGAAAAGCTGGCCGAAATCATCGGCCAGTATGACGGCCTTGCCATCCGGTCGGCCACCAAGGTTACCGAAAAGCTGCTGGCGCTGGCGACCAACCTCAAGGTGATCGGCCGCGCGGGCATCGGGGTCGACAACGTCGACATCCCGGCCGCCTCGAAAAAAGGCGTGATCGTGATGAACACGCCGTTCGGCAACTCGATCACCACCGCCGAACATGCCATCGCCATGATGTTCGCCGTCGCGCGCCAACTGCCCGAGGCCAACGCCTCCACCCATGCCGGCAAATGGGAAAAATCGCGCTTCATGGGGGTGGAGCTTTTCAACAAGACCCTCGGCGTGATCGGCGCGGGCAACATCGGCGGCATTGTGTGCAACCGGGCTGTCGGGCTGCACATGAAGGTCGTGGCCTACGACCCCTTCCTGTCCGAGGAACGCGCGAAAACGCTGGGCGTCACCAAGGTCGAGCTTGACGAGCTGCTGCACCGAGCCGATTTCATCACCCTGCACGTCCCGCTCACCGACAAGACCCGCAACATCCTGTCGGCCGAAAACCTCGCAAAGACGAAAAAGGGTGTTCGCATCATCAACTGCGCCCGCGGCGGTCTGGTGGACGAGGCGGCCCTGGCCGAGGCGCTTAACTCCGGCCATGTCGCCGGCGCCGCCTTCGACGTGTTCGCGGTCGAACCCGCCACCGATTCGCCGCTGTTCAACCTGCCCAACGTGGTGGTCACGCCGCACCTCGGCGCCTCCACCACCGAGGCGCAGGAAAACGTCGCCCTCCAGGTTGCCGAGCAGATGTCGGATTACCTGCTGACCGGGGCGGTGCAGAACGCGCTCAACATGCCCTCTGTCACCGCTGAAGAGGCGGCCGTGATGGGCCCCTGGCTGAAGCTCGCCAGCCACCTCGGGTCGTTCGTCGGCCAGATGACCGACGAGCCGATCAAGGCGATCAACGTGCTTTACGACGGCACGGTGGCCAACATGAACCTCGCGGCGCTGAACTGCGCCACCATCGCCGGGGTGATGCAGGCCACCAACCCGGATGTGAACATGGTTTCGGCACCCATCATCGCCAAGGAACGCGGCATCCAGATCTCGACCACCCGGCAGGAAAAGACCGGCACCTTCGACGCCTACATCAAGCTCACCGTGGTCTCCGACCTGCGCGAACGCTCGATCGCGGGCACCGTGTTCTCCGACGGCAAGCCGCGCTTCATCCAGATCAAGGGCATCAACATCGACGCCGAAATCGGCGAACACATGCTCTACACCACCAACGAGGACGTGCCGGGCATCATCGGCCTTCTGGGCATGACGATGGGCAAGAACGGCGTCAACATCGCCAACTTCACCCTCGGCCGCTCCGGGATCGGGCAAGAGGCCATCGCGATCCTCTACCTCGATCAGGCGATCGACCCGAAAGTGGTCGAAACGCTCGAAGGCACCGGCATGTTCCAGCAGGTCAAACCGCTGCAATTCGACGTTGCCTGATCCGTCGCGGTCCTGACCGCGATACTGAGGGGCAGGGGGCCGACACCTCTTGCCCTTTCACATTGGCCCAAATATCCCGGAGGTCCGGGGGCAGCGCCCCCGGCCTTCCCCTTCAGGCGGACCGGACATGCGCAGCTATGCCATCGGCGACATCCACGGCCATCTCGACAAGCTGAAGTCCCTGCACGCGCGCATCGCCGCCGACCGCGCCGCCATCGGCGATGCCGACGCGCCGATCATCCATGTCGGTGATCTGGTCGATCGCGGCCCCGACAGCTGCGGCGTGGTCGAATACCTGCGGGCGGGCATCGCCGCGGGCGAAAACTGGGTGGTGCTGAAAGGCAACCACGACCGGATGTTCACGCTCTACCTGACTGACCTCAAGGCACATGATCCCGGCCTGCGTCCCGAACTCGGCTACCTGCATCCCCGGATCGGCGGGGTCACGACGCTGGCCTCCTATGGCGTGGCGAACGCGGGCGAACGCCCGCTGGCCCCGGTGCTGGCCGATGCGCAGGCGGTGGTGCCTGCCAGCCACCGCGCCTTTCTCGAAACCCTGCCGACCTCTTTCCGGCGCGGTGCGGCGGTCTTCGTCCACGCGGGCATCCGCCCCGGCATCCCGCTGGAGCGGCAAAGCGAAACCGACCTCGTCTGGATCCGCGAGCCGTTCCTCTCCGACACCCGCGACCACGGCGCGCTGATCGTGCACGGCCACACCGCCATCGACCGGCCGACCCATTACGGCAACCGCCTGAATCTCGACAGCGGCGCGGCCTACGGCGGGCCGCTGTCGGCCGTGGTGCTGGAAGGGCGCGAGGTGTTCCACCTGACCGAAACCGGCCGCGTGCCGCTGCGGCCCTAGCCGTTTCGCAGCGTCATCCGCCGCGCAGACCGGTCATCTTGCCCAGTCCGGCACCTCTGGCGCAGGCAGAACCCGCCCGCTGCACGTCCCGAAGCCGATGCGGTAGCCTTCGCCCAGCGCCGCGCCGCGCAGGGTCACGGTATCGCCATCCTCGATGAAACAGCGGCTGCCCCCGGCAATCGCCACTGGCTCCTTGCCGCCCCGGCTCAGTTCCAGCAGGCTGCCCTGCTGGTCCTTCCCGGCACCCGAGATGGTGCCCGACCCCAGCAGGTCGCCCACCGTCATCGGGCAGCCCGACGTGGTGTGGTGGCAGAGCTGCTGCGCCGCCGAGTAATACATCTCGGCATGGTTTGTCCGCGCCAGCACGGTCTCGTCCCCGCCCTCCGGCGTCAGCGCCGCCTCCAGCGCGATGTCGTAAAGCATCGGCCCCGGTTCGCGCAGATAGGGCAGCAGCGGCACCTCGCGCACCGGCCCGGCCACGCGGAACGGCTGCAACGCCGCCGCCATCACGATCCACGGGCTGATGGTGGTGGCCGTCGCCTTGGCCTGAAACGGCCCCAGCGGCTGGGATTCCCACGCCTGGATGTCGCGCGCCGACCAGTCGTTCAGCAGCACATAGCCGAAGATCATCGCATCGGCCTCTGCCACCGACACCATGCCCGCACTGGCCTGCCCCACCACCGCGCCCAGTTCCAGCTCGAAATCGAACCGCTTCGAGGGGCCAAGATGCGGCACATCCGCGCCCGCATGCTTCAGCTGGCCCAGCGGGCGGCGCAGGTCAGTGCCCGAAACCACAACCGACGACGCCCGCCCGTTATACCCGATCGGCAGATGCAGCCAGTTCGGCGGCAGCGCGTTTTCCGGGTCGCGCAACAACGCGCCGACGTTGACCGCATGGTTTCGCCCCGAGAAGAAATCGGTGAACTCCGCCACCAGGAACGGCAGGTGCATCTGCACCTCCGCCATGGGCAGCAGGTAATCCTCCAGCAGGAACCGCTTCGCTGCGCCTTCGGCAAGAAACCCCGTCACCTGCGCACGAAAATCCGCCCAAGCGTCAGGGCCAAGCTCCATGAAGTCGTTCCAGAACGGCACGTCGAACACCGGCTGGTCGGCCACGACCAGAAGGTCTTCCTCCTCCAGCACCGTCACGTCCAGCACCATGTCGCCGATCGCCACGCCACAGCGCGGCGCGTCGTGCCCGACCGAGAACACCCCGCAGGGCAGGTTGTTCAACGGAAAGTCGGTGGTCGCGAAGTTTGCGCTTTCCACCCATGATCTCAACAGCATCTCTTGCCCCGCCTCCAACATGTGCCTGCGTGCCGACCCTACTTCACCCCCGGCATGGCGTCGAATACCTTCGTCAGGCTTTCCCGGCCGCCGATCCTGCACCGCGCGCACGGCGAAGGGATCAGGCTTCGCGCCCCGGCGCCGGTTCGGGCCGGTTCATCCGGCCCAGCGCCAGCACCCCCGCCACAAAGGCCGCCAGCGTCATCCCGGCGATCACCCAGAAGAACACCGCGTCGCCGAACCGCGCCATTAGCACCCCCAGCAGCAGCGGGCAGACGATGCCCCCCGCCAGCCCGGCCGCGATGATGGTGGCCGACACGCGCGCATCATCCCCCATCCGCACCGAGGCGCAGACGTAGAACGCCGGGAAGAACATGCCGGCACAGACCCCCAGCGCCACGAAGAACAGTGCCGCGTCCACCATCGCCGCCCCCAGCGCCAGCCCCCCCGCCAGCCCCAGCGCCAGCGTGAACAGTGTGAAAGGCGCCAGCGCGCCCGACACCCAGACCAGCCCCAGCCGTGCCGCCAGAAACGCGACGAAGAACAGCGACAGCAGTTCCGCCGCCCGCGCCTCGGTCTCGCCCGCCGCAATCAGCGCCACCGGCCCCAGCCCGATCAGACTGGCCTCGACCCCGATCGCCAGTGCCCCGAACGTCAGGATGCCCGGCCGGAAGGAAAACCTCCCGGCGGTTGCCGTGGCAGGCTCGGCGGGGCCGGCCGCGCCCGCTCCCAGCACCGCCAGCCCCGTCAGCACCGCCACCAGCCCGTAGGCCAGCCGCGTGTCGCTGCCCAGTGCCACGAAGGCCAGCGGCGCGCCAATCGCCCCGATGCCGAACACCGCGTTCAGAAGGCTCAGCATCGCCGGGCCGCGCGCGCCAAAGCGCATCAGGAAGCGGCGGTTGTAGATCGTCGTCGAGCCTCCGTAGCCCGCGCCGAACACCACCGCGCCCAGCAGCACCAGCCCCCAGTGCAACCCCGATGCCACCATGCCGGCCCCCAGCGCCATCAGCGCCAGCATCAGCCGCGGCGTCACCTTGTCGGCGCGCAGGAACATGGCCGTCACCCCGACGGCCGCCCCCACCCAATGCGCCGACACCAGCAGCGCCACCTCGTTGCCGCCAAGCGCGAACATCCGGGCAAAGGCTGGCAGCGCGGGGCCATACATCGACTGCCCCGCCCCCATCAGCACGAAGCTCAGCAGCCCCACGACCAGCAAGCCTGCGTTCGTTCCCACCAGTTGCCGCATCATCCGCCCCCGATCTGCAGGCGCCGCCATCGCCCGGCCTGCGGCCACTGTCAACCGCCCCCACAGGCTTGCGCGCCGCCTGCCTTTCCTGCACCAATGCAGAAAGCCCGATTTCCCGGAGCCATACCTTGAGCAGTTTCGACCTAGCCGCGTTTCTGCCCTGCCAGCCTGCGGTCGCCGCTTCGTCCGGCAGGCGCGGCTTTGCCGGTCGCCGGGCTGACCCTGACGCAATCGCCCGCCATCCCGGAGCACCTGCGCAAGACGCGCTGCGCGGGCTTCCCGATCCGGCTGGCCGCACCCGGACCCGCGCCGCCGCGGCCCCGGGCACGGCGGTCACGGGCGAAGGCCGGATGCAGCATCCCAGCACCCGCGGCCGGAAGGCGCCGGACCGGATGCTCGACGAACCCGCCACCGGCCGCTTCCGCCGCGGCAGGATCGTCAGCCTTGCCGACATCTGCCCGGTGCCGCAGGCAGGCAACGCCCGGCACCGGCGGGTGGACGTTGCGTCCTTCTCGCGTATCCCGGCAATCCTTGACACCTTGCATTTCAACCCGGCCTTCGCCGCCGCAGCCCCCGACAGTCACAAACCCGAGGTTTCCAAATGACCAACATCGTTATCCTCTCTGCCGCCCGCACCGCCATCGGCACCTTTGGCGGCGCGCTGTCCGGCGTGAGCCCGATCGAGCTTGCCACCGTCGCCGCGAAGGCGGCGCTGGAGCGTGCGGGCCTGCCCGGCGCCGCCATCGGCCAGACCGTGTTCGGCCACGTCATCAACACCGAGCCGCGCGACATGTACCTGTCGCGCGTTGCCGCGATGCAGGCCGGCGTGCCCGAAACCGCCCCGGCGATGAACGTCAACCGGCTGTGCGGGTCGGGCGCGCAGGCCATCGTTTCGGCCACCCAGTCGCTGATGCTCGGCGACGCCGACTTCGCGCTGGCCGGCGGTGCCGAATGCATGAGCCGCGCCCCCTACGCCCTGACCACCGCCCGTTTCGGCCAGAAGATGGGCGACACCGGGGCCGTCGACATGATGACCGGCGCGCTGACCTGCCCGTTCGGCACCGGCCACATGGGCGTCACGGCGGAGAACGTCGCAGCCGGGCACGGCATCACCCGCGAGGCCCAGGACGCCTTCGCGCTCGAATCCCAGACCCGCGCCGCCCGCGCCATAGCCGAGGGCCGCTTTTCCAGCCAGATCGTCCCGGTCGAGATCGCCTCGCGCAAGGGCGCGGTGTCGTTCGCCCAGGACGAACATCCGAAAGCCACCAGCCTCGACGCGCTGGCGGGCCTGCGCCCGGCCTTCCTCAAGACCGGCAGCGTCACCGCGGGCAACGCCAGCGGCATCAACGACGGCGCCGCGGCCCTTGTCCTCGCCCGCGCCGATGCCGCCGACCGCCAGGGCCTGACCCCGCGCGCCCGCATCACCGGCTACGCCATTGCCGGCGTGCGCCCCGAGGTGATGGGCCTTGGCCCGATTCCCGCCGTCGAGGCGCTCTTGGCCCGTACCGGCCTGACCGTTGCCGACTTCGACGTGATCGAATCGAACGAGGCTTTCGCCGCCCAGGCCCTTGCCGTCAGCGCCACCCTCGGCTTCGACCCCGCACGCGTCAACCCCAACGGCGGCGCCATCGCGCTGGGCCACCCGGTCGGCGCCACCGGCGCGCTGCTGGTGGTCAAGGCGCTTCACGAGCTGGAACGCACCGGCACCCGCCGCGCCCTGATCACCATGTGCATCGGCGGCGGCCAGGGCATCGCGCTGGCGATCGAGCGGATCTGACCTCCACTGCGCTTCTTCTTGGTCCAAATACCCCACGGTGATGCGCGCCCGGAAAACCTTCCGGTGGAAGGTTTTCAGCGCAGAACGCCCGGCCCATGGCCGGGCAGGGGGGGTGTGAAACCCCGGTTCCGCCCGCGCGGCTAGTGCAGCCGCACGAAGGCGCGGGCCGACCTTCCCTGCGCGTCGACCACCGACAACTGCACGAAGCCCGGCCCCGGCATCGGCAGCACCGCCTCGCGCCCGCGCAGCGCCACCACCAGCGGCACGCCGTCCGCCAGCCAGGTGAACGGCGCCGCCCCGCCGCGCACCCGGACCAGCAGCCCCTCGGGCAGCAGTTCCACCTCGGCCCCGTCGGGGGGAAAGGCCACCACCGGCGCGTCCGCCGCGACCTGAAACGCCGCGTTGCGCGACCGGAAGCGTTGCAGCGGCTGCGGCAGCGCGGCGTTCGACACCAGCAGGGTCGCGGGCGGGGCAGGGGGCTGCGGCACCAGCGCGGGCGTCACCCGGGCGAAGGCCCGAAACAGCACCGGCGCCGCCAGATCGCCGCCAAACGCCCCCGGCACCGGCGTGCCATCGGCCCGGCCCATCCAGACCCCCACCACATGCGCCCCGTCATAGCCGATCGCCCAGGCGTCGCGGTGGCCGTAGCTGGTGCCAGTCTTGTAGGCCAGCCGGTTGGCAGGCGCCCCCGGCGGCGGGGCCAGCCCGGCAAGGATGTCACCCACCTGCCACGCCGCCACGGCCGAAACCACCCGCGCGCCTTCGCCCCCCTCGCCCGTCACCCGCAGCGGCAGCGCCACGCCGCCCCGCGCCAGCGCCGCGTATAGCTGCACCATGTCCTCCAGCGTGACCCCCACGCCGCCCAGCGCCACCGCCAGCCCCGGCTGGCCGCCCGGCACCTCGGCCCGCATCCCGGCGCGCTCCATCGCTGCCAGCAGGCGCGCAGGCCCCAAAGCCTCGGTCAGCGCCACCACCGGCAGGTTCAGCGACAGTTGCAGCGCCTCGCGCACCCGCACCGTGCCGCGGAAGATCCGGTCGAAGTTCTGCGGCGCATAGCCGTTGAAGTCGGTGGCCCGGTCCTCGATCAGCGTTTCGGGATGCGCCAGCCCCTCGTCAAAGGCCAGCGCATAGACCAGCGGCTTCAGCGTCGAGCCCGGCGAGCGCAGCGCCCGCGTCATGTCCACGAACCCCTGCCGCGCATCCGCCCGGTATGCCGCCGACCCGACCGAGGCGAGAATCTCGCCCGAGCGGTGGTCGGCCACCACGATAGCCACCTGCAACCGGTCGCCCTGACCGGCCACGGCCTCGGCAGCCAGCGCCTCCAGTTGCCGCTGCAAACCCCGGTCCAGCGTCACCTGCACCCGCCCCGCGCCCGGCGCGTCCCTGCGCACGCGGTCGGCCAGATGCGGCGCCAGCGCGGGGAACGGCCGGCGCGCCTGCGGCACGGCCTCGCTTCCCGCCGCCAGCGCCTGATCGGCGGCCAGCGCCCCGTCCTGCACCGCCCGCCCCAGCACGCGGCCCCGCGCCGCCAAGGCCGACCCCGGCGCGCGGTCGGGCCTGCGCGCCTCGGGCGATTGCGGAATGGCCACCATCAGCGCCGCCTCGGCGGTGGTCAGCCGCCACGGCTCCTTGCCGAAATACGACAGGGTCGCCGCCCGCAGCCCTTCCAGATTGCCGCCATAGGGCGCCAGATGCAGGTAAAGCTGCAAGATCTGGTCCTTGCCCAACCGCCGCTCCAGCGCCAGCGCCACCCGGATCTGGCGCAGCTTGCCCGCCACCTTGCCGGTGCCGCTTTCCTCCAGCAGCCGCGCGACCTGCATCGTCAGGGTTGACCCGCCCGAGATCACCCGGCCATGCCACACCGCCTGCGCCACCGCCCGCGCCATCGCGCGCAGATCGACCCCGCCGTGGTCATGAAACCGCCGGTCCTCGTAGCCGACCAGCATCGCCAGGTACCCCGCATCCACCGCGCCCGGCTCCAGCGCCAGCCGCCAGCGACCGTTGGCCACGGTATAGGCGCGCAGCAGGGCGCCGTTGCGGTCCACCACCTCGACCGACGTTTCCACGGCCAAGGGCGGCAACACCGTCGCCAGCACCCATTCCTCCCCCGCATCGCGCACCACGGCCGCCACCCAAAGGGCAGCGGCCAGCGACAAAAGCCAGCGGGCGCGCATCACTCGTTGATCGTGATGCGTCCGGCATCCGTGCGGGCACGGAAGTCAGGGCGGTACATGTCCTCGACCGAAGCCGCCGGATGGTGGAACACCCCCGGCGAAACCGCCCGCACCACATAGGCCAGCCTGAACGGTGTGGAGTCAGTGCGGTTCACGGCGGTCAGGAAACGGTCCTGACGGAACTCGCTGTGCGCCACATCCTCCTCCAGCCCCAGCCAGTCCAGCGCCGAGATCGACCCGCCCTTGATCAGGTTCGGGTTGTCGATCTCGAACCCGGCGGGCAGCGGGTCGGCCACCATCAGCCGCGCCTCGCCGCTGCCGAAAGGCGTCACCTCCAGCACCGTCACCAGCCGGGTGCCGGCCTTCACGCTGTCAACCGTCGCGGGCTCGCCCTCCAGCGTGTAGTAGCTGCGGGTGATGGCATAGCCGTTGCCGCCCGCCGGTTCGGGTTCCGACGGCACGCCGTAGGTCGTGACCGTCAGCGTGGTCGGCGCCGTGCCGCCATTGGCCACCACCACCGGAACCGAGGCCGCCTGCGCCTCCAGCACCCGCACCAGCGGGCCGTTCGGGGCGGCGCCGTCGATGGTCAGTCCCTCGGTGCCCGGCCGGTCGATCAGCGCGTTGGTCGCCAGCAGGGCCCAGGTCGCCTCCTGCGTGGACAGCCCGGTGCCGCGCGCGGCGATCCGGTCGGTCAGCACCGCCCGGTCAACCGCCTGTGACCCGGCCTCTGCCGCCAGCGTCAGAACCGCCGCCGCGTCGCGGTAGTGGGTGCCATAGTCGATGCGGAACACCTGATCGGTCTCTGCACCCGGCAGCGCCGTCAGCTTGGCCCCGGCCCGGCGGAACATCGCATCCGCCCGCGTCTGGTCGCCATAGGAGGCCAGCGCCGCGCCAAGCTGGGCCTGTGCCACCGGCGTGCTGAAGGCATCGCCCTTCACATCGGCATAGTAGCGCAGATCGCCCACTGCCGCCGCACCCTCGCGTGCCAGCACCATCAGCGCATAGGACAGCCCTTCGCCGCCGCTGTCGAAATCGGCGGTGTAGTTCACCTGGTTGCGCAGGTTGTCCAGCGCCTGCCGGAAGGCCCCGTCCGGCACCGCATGGCCCTGCGCCCGGGCGCGCGACAGGAAGTCGGTGACATAGGCATCCAGCCACATGTCGCCGGATTCCGGACGCCACATCCCGAACGCCCCTTCCGAGGTCTGGTTGGTCAGGATCTCGGCCACCGCCTCATTGATCCGCTGCGCGATGTTATCAGCCCCGCCAAGCTGCATCGCCTGCGCCACCTGGTCGAAATACAACAGCGGCATCGCCTTCGAGGTGATCTGTTCGGTGCAGCCGTAAGGGTAGCGGTCCAAGGCGGCCAGCAGACCCGGCGCATTCAGCCGGGCTAACGGCCCGATCGCCAGCGTGGCGCTGCCCGACCCGGGGGCCAGCCCCGCAAACACGTTGGCGTCGAAGGTAAAGCTCTGCCCCGGCGCCAGTTTAAACCGGCTGGTCCGCGCCAGTTCGGGGTCGTTGACCTGAACCGGAATCTGCAGGCGCTTCTTCAGTTGCTTGCCGTCCGGCGTGGTCAGCGCCACATCGACGCTTTGCACCCCCACCGCACCGGCGGTCAGCGGCACCGCAAACACCGCCTTCGCCTTGTCGCCCAGATCGAAGCCCGAGGGCACGGAGCCGAGTGTCACGCCATTGGCCGTGACATCCAGCCCCATCCGCCCGGAAGGCCCGCTGGCATGAACGATTTCCAGCAGCAGGCGGCTTTCGTCGCCCGGCGACAGGAAGCGCGGCAGGCTGGCGGTCACCACCACCGGGTCGCGCACCAGCACGTCCGCCTCGGCCTGACCCACCGCCGTGTCGGACCAGATCACCGCCATCACCCGAACCGTGCCGTTGAACGATGGCAGATCGAAGCTGGCGCGGGCATAGCCATCGGCCCCCACCTGCACCGGCCCGGTGAAATAGGCCACCAGTTCCTCGGTCGGCGGCGGTGCCTGCAACCGCGCCCCGGCCCCGGCATCGCCGCCCGAGCGCACCACGCCCTGCACCCCGTTCAGCCCGTCGATCAGCCGCCCGTAAACGTCGCGGATGCCGATCCCAAGCTTGCGCTGGCCGAAATAGTGCCCCGTGGGATCGGGGCTCTCAAAACCGGTCAGGTTCAGGATGCCGACATCCACCGCCGCAATCGTCGCATAGGCGGTGTCGCCCGCCGCGATGCCCTCGACCTTCACCGCCACCTCCATCGGCCCGCGTGGTGCGGCCTCGGGCGCGGTTTCCACCGTTGCCACCAGCTTGCGCGCGCCCGGATCGACCGCTGCATGGGTCAGCCCCAGCGCCCGCGCCGGGTTGCGCCCCGCCGCCACGTCCATCGGCCGCAGCACCGAGGCGGTGACATAGACCCCCGCGCCCCAGTCGTCGGTGACGGGCAGCGAGATCAGGTTCTCGCCCTCGGTCACCTCGACCGCCTGCATCGCAACCAGCCGGTTGGAAAGCACCGTCACCAGCGCCGTGCCCGCCGCGCGCGGCACGATCCGCAGCACCGCCGTGTCGCCCGCCTTGTAGGCCGGTCGGTCGAGCGAAAGTTCCAGCGTGTCGGGCGTCGCGGTGGTATCGGCGGGTGCATACCAGCCCGCATGGAACCGCGTCGTGGTTTCGGCCGCAGCACCGTCGCTGCGGGTCACCGTAAGTCGATACTCGCCCCATTGCACCGGGGCCGCAATCTCCACCGGGCCCGCGCCCAGCGTCGCCGTGCCTTCGGTCACGAAACTGCTGCTGACCACGGGTTCCCAGTTCCAGTTACCGAAGCTCTGATACCACTGGTAGCGGGTCTCGATCCGCGTCAGCTCCCACGTCACCGCCATCGGCGCGGCGGCCTCGTCCGCGCCCACCCCGACCAGCGCAAAGCGCGCCTCGGCACCCTCGGCCACCACGCCGTCGAACAGTGGCTTCACCCCGATCATCGGCGCGGCGGGGGTCAGGGCCCGCACCACCTGCCGTTCCACCGGGCGGCCGGAGCCTTCGGCAACCCGCACCGTCACCCGTGCTTCCAGCGGCCGGTCGGCGGCTTCGACCGCAGGCAGCGCCATGTCCAGCACCGCCTGCCCGGAGGCATCGGTGCGCACCCCGCCGGGCAGCGACTCCATCCGCGCGTTGAACGGCTCGTCCTGCCGCCCGAAGACATAGCCGGGCCAGGCTGCCAGATCCTTGGCCTCGCGCACCAGCACCTCGCCCTCGATCGCAAGGTCGGCCCCCGGCGCGCCGAACAGGTAGCGCGCATCGACCGTCAGCGGTGCTACAGCGCCGGGGCGCAGCGGGCCATCGGCCAGCGTCAGGTCGAAGTCGATCCGTTCAGGCAGGAAATCCTCGACCAGAAACGTGCGCGCCGCCAGCGGTTCGGCCGCAAGATCGGCCAGCACTTCCAGCCGCCAGACGCCGCGCGGCGCCGACCCGGCGACGGGCAGCGCAAAGACATGCCCGCCCGCCCCGCCATCGGCCACCAGTGCGCGCGAATATTCCACGCCATCCGGGCGCTTCAGCACGGCGGTCAGCGGCAGGCCCGGCAGCGCCGCCGCCTTTGCATCACGCGCCAGTGCCGTGGCATAGACCGTCTCGCCCGCGCGATAGGCGCCCCGGTCGGTCGTCAGGAACACATCGACCGGCGGCGCAGGCTCGCGCCCTTCGACGCCGCGATCCGACAGGTCGAACTCGGGGTCGGTCAGCGACAGGAAGGCGATGTCGCTTTCCCCCTCGCGCAGCACCACCAGCGCGGGCGAGGCCCCGCCGGTGCCGCGCGTCAGGCCCGGCTCGAACCGCGCATACCCCATTTCATCGGTCACCGCCGTGCCCAGCACCGCGTTGGCGCGCGACAGCAACTCGACCGAAACCCCCGGCTTCGCCGCCGCCGTGCCCAGCGAGCGCACGAAGACATGCAGCCCGTCAACGCCGCTCATCGTGGTGGTGCCAAGGTCGGAAATCACGAACCACTGCCACGCCGCGCCGACCACATAGGGGTCCACCCCCGGCACGGCGGCCTTCAGCGCATAGATCCCGGCAGGCAGCCCGGCAATCGCCTCGTCCAGCGGCAGGCGGGTGGTCACGTCGCGGTTGACCTCCATCCCCACCGTGGCGGTGCCTGTCCAGATTTGCGAGCCGACCTCGCCCGAGAAAGACCCCTCCTGATACTCCGGCATCGGCGTGCCGAAATAGTCGTTCTGCAAGGATCGCAGCAGGTTGCGGTCCGACACGGCGTAAAGCGTCAGTTCCAGCTTCTCGGCGTTCACGGTTTCCACCGGCAGGGCGGCGCTGCCCGATTTCGGCAGCACGTAAGCCCGCCCCGGAAAGCGCACGCCGGGGCTGCGGTCGCGGACATAGGCGGTGATCGGCACCGATTTTGCCATGCTCTGCCC
Source organism: Paracoccaceae bacterium Fryx2 (assembly GCA_032334235.1). Lineage (NCBI taxonomy): Bacteria > Pseudomonadati > Pseudomonadota > Alphaproteobacteria > Rhodobacterales > Paracoccaceae > Paracoccaceae bacterium Fryx2. The sequence continues at coordinate 2,455,233 of JAVSGI010000005.1, read as the reverse complement.
GTCGGCCGCAGGCAGCCCCTCGCGGAAGGTCACGGTGTAGCGGGCGCCATGGCTCAGCCCCTCGACGCACAACTGCCGACAGCCGCCTGCGGTGACCGTCATGCCCGTTTCCGGCATCTGCACGAAACTGCCGTAATCGACGCCCGCCGTGGCCAGATCTTCGGAGAACGTCGCGCAGATCCGCGGGCGGGCGGAATCGGACTGCACCTCGTGTTCGGTGATGCGGAAGCCGTATTTGCCCACCGCCGCATCCAGCAGAGCGCCGGTATCGTCGCGCGCCTGCAGCGATTGCGCCAGCCGGTAGGCCTGCACCGTGTCGCGCCCGCGGTCGATCCGCTCCAGCGCCAGCCCCATCTGCACCAGCGCGGTGTGGCGCAGCCCCGGCGCCTCGGCCCGCAGATAGCCGTTCACCGAGGCCCAAAACGCCCGGTCGTGGAAGGCGCGCTGCTGTTGCGTGTTCCGGTTGCCCGCCTCGAACAGGCGGCGCGCATACTCGACCCAGGTTCCCGCGTCATCCGACAGGTTCAGCGCGGCCCCTGTGAACTGCGCCGCCATGTCGAAATTGCCTTCCGCTTCCGACTGGCTGGCCGAGGCCAGATGCTCCTCCGCGCTCCACGCCCCCGTGGTGTGCTGGTTGCCCAGCCCGGCGGCCTGTTCCGTAGCGGCCGCAATGTCCCAGTCGGGCAGGAAGCGCAAATCGGCCCGCCGCTCCCGCGCGCGCGCCTCGATTCCCGGTTCGGCGGTCAGCACCCGGCCCGAGAACGCCCCCTGAAAGAACGTCCCTTCTCCGGCCGCCGACTTCGGAAAGCACGACCCGTTGCGGGTGTTGAAGGTGAACGCGGTGCAGAGCCGGTTCGACAGGCAGGCCTTCTCGCAAGCCTCCAGCGTGGTGTCGAGCATGGTGGCGATGTCGCCCCCCGGATAGTCGGTGTCCTGGCTCAGCGCGATCCGCTTTGCGGGCACCAGATCCTGCGCCACGGCCGCCCCCGACAGCGCAAGACACACGATACCGACCACACTCGCCAGACGGCCGAACGACAGGACACGCATGAAAATTCCTCCCAGGGGACGGCAGGAGACTGGCACGCCGGAAACCGGCATGGCAAGGATTCTCGGCCAGGTTTGCGCTTTGTTCCATTAAGACTTGCTTCATCTTGTTGTCCGAAGGTGCGGATCAGCCGGGGCAGAAGCACAGGCTTTCACCGGGGTGACAGGCAGGCGGCGGGGCGCATCGGGGCATGGAAATGGCAGAAAGGCTGGCCAAGGAACGGCGCGCGCGGCTGGCCGCCGAACGCCTGCTCGAACACAAGAGCAGAGAACTTTTCGCGGCCAATGAAAAGCTGTCGCTGCACGCCCGCGCCCTGTCCGACCAGATCGTCGAACAGCGCCACGTCGTCCACGCCGCCCTGTCCGAGGCGCAGGAGCTCAAGGGCCAGAACTCGCGCTTCCTGACGGACCTCGACCGCGCCCACACCGCAGCGGTGATGGCCGAACGGCGGCTGTGGGATTCGATCAACACCATCCGCGACGGCTTCGCCGTGTTCGACACAAAGCGCAGGCTGGTGGCGGCCAACCGCGCCTACCTGTCGATGTTTGACAGCACAAAGGTCGCCCCCGGCATCGGCTACGAGGAAATCCTGCAGATTTCGGGCGATACCGGCCTGGTCGACATCGGCGCACGCAGCGTTGCCGACTGGTCGGCGCAAATGCTGGCCCGCTGGGATGACGACCCGATCGAGCCTGTCGTGGTGCAGTTTGCCAGCGGCACCTGGGTGCGGCTGGTCGATCACCGATCCCGCGACGGCGACATGGTCTGCCTCGCGCTCGACATCACTGAACAGATGCGAATCTGGGCCGCGATCGAGGCGATCCCGGACGGATTCGTGCTTTTTGACCGAGGGGACAGGCTGATGACCTGCAATCAACGCTACCGCGATCTTTACCCCGAAAGCGCCGAGGCACTGGTGCAGGGGGCCAGCTACGAATCGATCCTGCGCTACGGGCTGGAACGGGGCGCCTATGCCGATGCGGTGGGGATCGAGGATGAATGGATCGCCGAGCGTCTGGAGCGCCGCAAGGCGAAAAGCGACGATTTCGAACAGCAGATGACCGACGGCCGCTGGCTGCGGGTGATCGAGAAGGAAACGCCCGATGGCGGCCGGGTCGGCCTGCGCGTCGACATCACCGCCCAGAAGGAACAGCAGGCCGCACTTGAGGCTGCACGCCTGGCGGCCGAGGCCGCCAACCGCGCCAAATCCGCCTTCCTCGCCAACATGAGCCACGAGATCCGCACGCCGATGAACGGCGTCGTCGGCATGGCCGAACTGCTGTGCGACAGCACCCTGACCGAAGACCAGCGCCTGTTCGCGGAAACCATCCGCTCCTCGGGCGAGGCGCTGCTGGTGATCATCAACGACATTCTCGACTATTCCAAGATCGAGGCCGAACGCCTGACGCTGCACCCCGAACCTTTCGATCTGGAACGCACGATCCACGAGGTTGCCATGCTGCTGCAACCCCGCGCCCGCGCCAAGGGGCTGGACCTGATGGTCGATTTCGATCTGTTCCTGCCCACCCGCTATATCGGCGACCCCGGGCGGCTGCGTCAGGTGCTGACCAACCTGATCGGCAACGCGGTCAAGTTCACCGATGAAGGCCATGTGCTGATCCGCGTCGTCGGCATCGAGACACAGCCCGGCAGCCAGCAGTTGCACGTTTCGGTCGAGGATACCGGCATCGGCATCGCGCCCGAACACCTTGACCACATCTTCGGCGAATTCAATCAGGTGGAAAGCGAAACCAACCGCAAGTTCGAGGGCACCGGCCTTGGCCTCGCGATCACCCAGCGCCTGATCGAACGGATGGAGGGGGCGGTCTGGGTAGACAGCGAGCCGGGCAAGGGTTCGTGCTTCGGCTTCCGGCTGTCGCTGCCGGTGGCCGAGGATGCGGTTCAGCCGCAGGTGCCGGTGACGCTGGACCGCGCGCTGGTGGTCGATGACCAGTTCATCAACCGCACCATCCTCGAACGCCAGTTGTCGACCTGCGGCATCAGGGTCACCCTCTGCCGGTCTGGGGCGGAAGCCCTGGCCGTGCTGGCGCAGGATGGCGACTTCGACGTGCTGCTGACCGACCACGACATGCCCGAGATGGACGGCGTGGCGCTGGCCGCCAAGGTGCGCGCCGATGGGTTCACCATGCCGATCGTGTTGCTGTCGTCGAACTCCACCGGCGCGCGCGAAGGGCCCGGGGCGGCGGCCCTGACCGCCGTGTTGCAGAAACCCCTGCTGCGGTCCGATCTCTACCGCCGCCTGCAGGCCCTGTCGGTGCCTGCCCCACCCGCCCCGCCGGCGGAACCCGAAGCGCCCGCGCGAGGTCGGCTGATGCGGGTGCTGGCGGCCGAAGACAACCGCACCAACCAGCTGGTTTTCCGCAAGATGGTCAAGGATCTCGACATCGAGCTGACCTTTGCGGGCAATGGCCGCGAGGCGGTCGACCTGTTCCAGTCCTTGCGGCCCGACATGATCTTCATGGACATCTCGATGCCGGAAATGGACGGGTGCGAGGCCGCCCGCGCCATCCGCAGCCTGGAGGCGCACACCGGCCGGCACGTGCCGATCGTGGCCCTGACCGCGCACGCGATGGACGGCGACGCCGATGACATCCTCGCCGCCGGGATCGACCGCTACATGACCAAACCGCTGCGCAAGACCGCGATCATCGAGGCGCTGGCCGACTTCTGCCCGACCGACGCCCAGCCGGTGCAGGCCGAGGCCGAGGCGTGAGCCCCCGGCCGTCACCCCCGCTCCTCAGGCGGTCTGCACCAGAGCCGGGCGCAGGAACACCGGCCGGTCGCCGTCCGACAGGGCGGCGTCATAGCGATAGCCGCCGGCCGCGAAGTCGCGCAGGTCGGCGGGGTCGGTCAGCCGGTGCTCCGCGATGAAGCGCGCCATCGCCCCCCGCGCCTTCTTGGCCCAGAAGCTGACGATCCTGGGCTCGCCCTCGCGGTCCTCCAGAAACACCGGCGTCACGACCCGCAGCCGCAGCGCCGCCCGGTCCACCGCGCCGAAATATTCGGCCGAGGCGCAGTTCACCAGCACCCGCGCGCCCACCGCATCGGCCTGCGCATCCAGCGCCCGCGCGATGCGGTCGCCCCAGAAGGCGTAAAGGTCCGGCCCGCGCGGGTTCGCCAGCCTGCTGCCCATTTCAAGCCGGTGCGGCCGGATCGCGTCCAGCGGCCGCAGCAGCCCGTAAAGCCCCGACAGGATGCGCAGCCGACCCTGGGCCCAGCGCAGCGCGTCAGTGTCCAGCGTCCGGGCCTCCAGCCCGGCATAGGTGTCGCCCGCGAACAGCCGCATCGCGGGCTTTTCCGCCTGCGCCGCGAACCCGGCAAAGCGGTCGCGGTTCAGCCGCGCCAGCGGTTCCGAAATACCCATCAGCCGCCGCAGGTCGGCCACCGTCAACCCGCGCGCCACGGCGGCCAGTTCCAGCGCCTCGGCTCCGAAGGCGGGCCGCGTAATCTCGGCCCCGGCAAGGGGCGCCTCGTCCAGCCGCTTGGCGGGGGAAATCACGGTCAGCATCGCCAGCCTCCTCAGCCTTCGTGAATTGCCGCCAGAAACGCGGCGCCGAAGCGTTCGATCTTCTGCGGCCCGAGATCGCCGACCCGGTCCAGATCGGACAGGGTCGAGGGCCGCGCCTCGGCAATGCGGCGCAGCACGTTCTGCGACAGGCTCAGCGGCTTGCCGGTGCCATCCTCGCCGCGCGCCAGCCGAAGCTGCGTTTCGGCCAGCCGGTCGAACACCGCCCCCGCATCGCGCCCCGCCAGCCGCGCCCGCGCCGGATGCACCCCCTCGGCCGCGCCGTTGATCACCGCCAGAAACGCAGCACCGTAGCTTTCCAGCTTCTTGGCCCCCACGCCGGAAATCCGCGCCATCTCGTCCAGCGAGGCGGGGCGGCGTTCGGCCATTTCGGCCAGCGTCCGGTCGGGGAAGACCACATAGGCGGGCACCGAGGCCGCCTCGGCCAGCGCCCGCCGCTTTGCCTTGAGCGCCGACATCAGCCCCGCATCGGCCTCTGCCACCAGCGATTTCACCACCGGCCCCGACCCGGCACTGGCAATCGTGTCGCGGCGCAGCGAAACCGCCTCCTGGCCGCGCAATATGGGCCGGGCGGCATCGGTCATGCGCAGCGCGCCGTGGCGTTCGGGGTCGGGGCGCACCAGATCGCGCCCCATCATCTGGCGGAACACCGCGCCCCAGGCCGGTTTCGACAGGTCGCGCCCCACCGCGAAGGTCGGCAACTGGTCGTGGCCGCGCTCGCGCACCTTGGCGGTGGCGTTGCCGGTCAGGATGTCGATCAGGTGCCCGGCCCCGAACCATTCGCCGGTGCGCAGGATGGCCGACAGCGCCTTGCGCACCGCCTCGGTGCCGTCGAACACATCGGCCGGGCGGTCGCAGAGGTCGCAGTTGCCGCAAGGCGCCGACACCTCGCCGAAATAGCCCAGCAAGACCTTGCGGCGGCAGCCCATCGCCTCGGCCAGACCCAGCAGGGCATTCAGCCGGGCATGGTCGGCGGCGCGGCGGTCGGCGGGGGCGGGACTTTCGTCGATCTGGCTGCGCCGCAGGCGGATGTCGTCCTGCCCGTAGAGCGTCAGGGTTTCCGCCGCCGCCCCGTCGCGCCCGGCGCGGCCGATTTCCTGATAGTAGCCCTCGATCGACTTCGGCAGGTCGGCATGGGCCACCCAGCGGATGTCGGGCTTGTCGATGCCCATGCCGAAGGCGATGGTCGCCACCACGATCAGCCCGTCTTCGCGCTGAAACCGGATCTCGACGCGGCGCCGTTCCTCCGCCTCCATCCCGCCGTGATAGTGGCAGGCCAGATGCCCGGCCTCGCCCAGCGCCTGCGCCAGCGTTTCCGTCTTGGCCCGCGTGCCGCAGTAGACGATGCCCGATTGCCCGCGCCGCGCCGCCGCGAACTTGAGGATCTGGGTGCGCGGATTGTCCTTCACCGCAAAGGCCAGATGGATGTTCGGCCGGTCGAAACCGCGCAGGAAGGTGGCGGGGGCCTCGCCGTCGAACAGGCGCGCGATGATCTCTGTCCGGGTTTCCTCGTCGGCGGTGGCGGTAAAGGCGGCCAGCGGCACCCCCAGCGCGCGGCGCAGTTCACCGATGCGCAGATAGTCGGGGCGGAAGTCGTGGCCCCACTGGCTGACGCAATGCGCCTCGTCCACCGCAATCAGGCCGGTCCTGATGCGCCGCAGCAAGGGCAGCGTGCCGGGCGAGGCCAGCCGTTCCGGCGCCATGTAAAGCAGTTTCAGCCGCCCGGCATCCAGTGCCGCGAACACGTCGCCGGTTTCCTCGTCGGTGTTGCCCGAGGTCAGCGCCCCCGCCTCGACCCCCGCCGCCCTGAGCGCCCGCACCTGGTCGCGCATCAGCGCGATCAGCGGCGAGATCACCACCGTCACGCCGGGGCTGCACAGCGCGGGCAACTGGAAGCACAGCGACTTCCCGCCCCCGGTCGGCATGATGGCCAGACAGTTGCGCCCGGCCAGCACGGCATCGACAATCTCCTCCTGCCCCGGGCGGAACTCGGAAAAGCCGAAGACCGAAGCCAACAGGTCGCGCGGTAGTGCCGGTTGTGCCATGGGCCTGCGTGTTTCGAGAATCATTAAACTTGTCCGGTTTTCACCGGACAAGCTGAAGAAAGCGTGAAGATCGTCGGGCCCGGAGGCCCCGGCCAAGGCCCGGCTAAGCGAAAGCCGCCGCGTTGTTCATCAGCACGATGCGCAGGGCATAGACCGCCAGCAGCACCAGCAGCGGCGCAAGGTCGATGCCGCCCATCGACGGCAGGATCGACCGCACGCGGGAATAGACCGGCTCCAGCAGGCGGTTCAGCCCGTCCCAGATCTGCGCCACCAGCGGCTGGCGCAGGTTAAGCACCGAAAAATTGATCAGCCAGCTCATGATGATGTGGGCAAGGATGATGAACTGGAGAACGTCAAGGATCAGCAGCAGGATTTGCAGGACAGAGGTCATGTCGGCGGCTCCGGGCACATGGGATGGTGCACAGGTATCGCCGCACAGGCCAAAGGGCAACCGTTTCCGCAGCGTTCCGCTTGACCCGAGTGCCGCACTGCGGCACCGGGGGGCAAAGGAGCCCGAGATGTATCCCTATGCCCGCATGTTCAAGGAGCTGTGGAAGTTCCGCAGCGCCCCGGCGTTGCCGGTTCTTGGCACCCACGTCAGCCACCACCGCTGCTGGCCGCAGGATCTTGACCCGTGGCTGGAGCTGAACAACGGCCGCACCCTGACGCTTTACGACCTGGGCCGGATTCCGCTGGGCCAGCGCACCGGGTTGCACGCCGCATTGAAAGCCAAAGGCTGGGGCATGACGGTGGCAGGCAACACCACCCGCTACCGCCGACGGGTCCGCCTGTGGGACCGGGTCGAGATGCACAGCCGCTGCATCGGCTGGGATGCCCGCTTCATCTACATGGAACAGAGCATGTGGAAGGGCGGCGACTGCACCAGCCACATGCTGCTGCGGTCTGCCGTCACGTCGAAGTCGGGGATCGTGCCGCCCGAACAGGTGATGGCCGCCCTCGGCCAGCCGCCCGAAAGCCCGGCCCTGCCCGGCTGGGTGCAGGCCTGGATCGCGGGCGACGCAGAGCGCCCCTGGCCGCCGCTGCGCTGAGGCCCGTCCAGCCCCGCTGCGCCGGCGCCGCACCCCCGCGGCGTGCTTGCATGGCCGCGGCATTTCGGGCTTGATCGCGCAAAACAGCGGGGGATGGCATGACGGGCGCGCGCAAACGGATCTGGGGCTGGTATTTCTTCGACTGGGCCAGCCAGCCCTACAACACCCTGCTGCTGACCTTCATCTTCGCACCCTACATGGCCGACATCCTGGGCGATGGCGGCACGGCGCAGGCGGTGTGGGGCTACGGCGTCGGCGGGGCCGGTCTGGTGATCGCGCTGCTCTCGCCGCTGCTGGGGGCGATTGCCGACAAGGCGGGCGGGCGGATGGCGTTCATCTGGCTGTTCTCGCTGTGCTATGTGCTGGGGGCGGCGGGGCTGTGGTTTGCGGCCCCCGGTGACGTGAACCTGATCTTCGTCATGCTGTCCTTCGCGCTGGGCATGGTGGGGATGGAGTTTGCCACCACCTTCACCAACGCGATGCTGCCCGATCTGGGCTCGGAAAAGGAGATCGGCCGCATTTCCGGCACCGGCTGGGCGTTCGGCTATCTGGGCGGCATGGTTTCCCTGATCCTGATGCTGACGCTGCTGGCCGAACAGGCCACCGGAACCACCCTCATCGGCATCGCGCCGATCCTCGGGCTCGACCCCGAGATGCGCGAGGGCACAAGGTCGGTCGGGCCCTTGACCGCGCTCTGGTATGCGCTGTTCATGATCCCGTTCTTCCTGTGGGTGCGCGAGCCGAGGCGCCCGAACGCGATGGGCATCCGCGCCGCCGCCGCAAGCGCCATACCCGAACTGCGCGCCACCCTGCGCGGCCTGCCGCAACGATCCAGCCTGTTCGCCTACCTCGCCTCGTCGATGTTCTACCGCGACGCGCTGAACGGCATGTATATCTTCGGCGGCATCTACGCGGCCGGGGTGCTGGGCTGGTCGGTGACCGATGTGGGCCTGTTCGGCATCCTCGGCACCATCACCGGCGCGCTGTTCGCCTGGCTCGGCGGCAAGGCCGACAGCCGGTTCGGCCCGAAGCCGGTGATCGTCTTCTGCGTCATCGTGCTGACGCTGGTGGCGGTGGGGATCATCTATGTTTCGCGCACCTCGGTGTTCGGGCTGCCGGTGGGGGCGGAAAGCCGCCTGCCCGACATTGCCTTCTATGTGCTGGGCGGCATGATCGGCGCGGCGGGGGGTGCCCTGCAAACCGCCAGCCGGACGATGATGGTCCGCCAGTCCGACCCCGGAAAGATCACCGAAAGTTTCGGGCTTTACGCGCTTGCGGGCAAGGCCACCTCGTTCATCGCGCCCCTGTCGATCGGGGTGGTGACCGACATCACCGGCAGTCAACAACTCGGCATCACGCCGCTGATCGCCCTGTTCCTTGTGGGTCTCGTTCTGCTACTCTGGGTGAAACCCAATGGCGAACGGTAAGACATGACCCGCGTTCTCTGCCTTCTTGCCCTGCTTGCCGGGCTTGCCCTGCCGGTGCCTGCCGCGGCACAGGCGCTGGCGAACCAGCTGTTCGGCGCCAAGGATGCCCCCAGCCGGCAAGACCCGATGCCGATCGGCAGCTATGCCCGGGGCTGCGCCGCAGGTCTGGTGCAACTGCCCGAAACCGGGCCGACATGGCAGGCCATGCGCCTGTCGCGCAACCGCAACTACGGCCAGCCGGTGATGATCGACTATCTTCAGGGGCTCAGCGTTGCGGCGACGCAGATCGGCTGGGCCGGGCTTTACATCGGCGACATCAGCCAGCCGCGCGGCGGGCCGATGACCTCGGGCCACGCCAGCCACCAGATCGGGCTGGATGCCGATGTCTGGATGCTGCCGCCGCAACGGCTGAACCTGAGCCGTGCCGAGCGTGAAAAGATCAGCTCGATCCCGGTGCGCTCGGCCGACCAGCGGTCGGTCACGTCGAACTGGACGGCGCGGCACCACGCCCTGATGCGCGCCGCCGCGTCCGACCCGCGGGTGGACCGCATCTTCGTCGCCGCCGCCGTCAAGATAGAGATGTGCCGGACCGCCACCGCGAAGGACAAGGCGTGGTTGCAGAAGATCCGCCCGGTGGCCGGGCATGACACGCATTTCCATGTGCGCCTGAAATGCCCCAGGGGGGCGCGGCTGTGCGATACCCAGACGCCGACGGTGGCCGACCTTTCCAACGGCGGCAACGGCTGCGACGACACGCTGGCCTGGTGGGTGACCGACTACCTCAACCCGCCGAAACCGTCGAAAAAGCCCAAGACCCCCGCCCCGCGCGCCAAGACCCCGCGCGAATTCACCATGGCAGATCTGCCCCAGCAATGCGCCGCCGTTCTCGCCTCGCGCTGATCGCGGGGATGCTGCTGGCACTGGCGCTGGACAGCAGCGCTGGCCCCCTGGTGCCCGCCGGTCTGTTCGGCAGCTACGTCTGGCACAGCAGCGCCGACCGCTTCGGCGGCTTTTCGGCGATAGAGGTCATGGCGGACGGCAGCCGCTTCGTCGCCCTGTCCGACCGTGGCGCCTGGACCGAGGGTCGCCTGATCCGCGACGCGCAGGGCCGCATCGCCTCGGTCGAGGCCGCCCCGATGCGGCTCTTGAAGGGGCGGGAGGAAGCCCCGATTGCCGCAGCCCGGTCCGACAGCGAAGGTCTGGCCATCGCCCCCGACGGCACCGCCTACATCTCTTTCGAGGGGGTGGCGCGGGTGCTGCGCTATGCAAGCCTTTCGGGGTCGGCCGAAAACCTGCCAACCCCGACGGGCTTTGCCCGGTTTCAGCGCAACTCGGCACTGGAGGCGCTGGCGATCGACGCGCAGGGCAGCCTTTACACCCTGCCCGAACGCTCGGGGGGCGACGGGCAGCCCTTCCCGGTCTACCGCTTCCGCAACGGCAACTGGGATCAGCCGTTCACGATTCCCCGCGTCGGATCTTTCCTGCCGGTGGCCGCCGACTTCGGCCCCGACGGCAGGCTCTACCTGCTGGAACGCCAGTTCCGCGGGCTGATGGGCTTTGCCAGCCGGGTGCGGCGCTTCACGCTGGGGCCGCAGGGCATCGCTGCCGAGGAATTGCTGCTGGAAACCCCCGCCGGGCGGCACCAGAACCTTGAGGGGCTGTCGGTCTGGCGCGACGCCGCGGGCGCGCTGCGGCTGACGATGATTGCCGACGACAATTTCAGCCTGTTCCTGCGCACCGAACTGGTCGAATACCGCGTTACCGATTGACACCGCCGCCCCGGCGGCGCTAAGCCGCCGCGTCCCTTCAGGGGCCAAGTCTCCGCGACCTTGTCAAAACGGAATGAGAAATGACCCGACATCTGATCCCCGGCATCCTTGCCATGGCCGCCATCGTGCTGGCCTCCAACATCCTCGTGCAGTTCCTGGCCGGCCCCTGGCTGACCTGGGGCGCCTTCACCTATCCCTTCGCCTTTCTGGTCACCGACCTGACCAACCGCCTGTATGGCGCCCCCGCCGCCCGCCGCGTGGTGCTGGCGGGGTTCGCCGTCGGCGTGGCCTGCTCGCTGATCGGCACGCAAATCATCGGCGAGTTCGGCCCCCTGGTCACGCTGCGCATCGCACTGGCCTCGGGCACCGCGTTCCTTGCCGCGCAACTGCTTGATGTGGCTGTGTTCGACCGGATGCGTGCCGGTTCGTGGTGGCGCGCGCCGCTGATCTCGACCCTGTTCGGCGCCACGCTCGACACTGCCCTGTTTTTCAGCATCGCATTTTCCGCGACGCTGACCGTGCTGGAGCCGGGCAACGACGTGTCCTGGGCGGGCGAAGCCCTGCCTTTGCTGGGTCTTGGGCCGCTTGCGCCGCTCTGGGTGTCGCTGGCGGTGGCCGACTGGGGGGTCAAGCTGGCACTGGCAATCGTGGCGTTGTTGCCGTTCCGCCTGATTGTCGCAAAGTTGACCGCACGGGTTGCGTAAAATCTTTTGACAAACACAAAATCTGTGCCAACTTACCCATATCGGCAACCATTTGAAAGGAGGTGATCCAGTGTCTAGAGTGATATTGGAGAGACGCGTCGGGACAGTCAGCGGGAGCGTTCCCCAGGGGCAGCCCTCTGGAAATTGACCGTTGATTGGGCCAATGTCCTAACTGGCTCATCTCCTTGCAACTCGGAAAAGGTCGCCCATCGTGGCGACCTTTTCTCTTTCTGCGGCGGCGGTTCCGCGCCACGCCGGCGGAGCCTCCGGCGGGGATATTTTTGCCAAGATGAAATGGGAGGCGTTCCGTTCCCCGGAAAAACCGCTAGGTTGCCGCCATGTTGCGCATCACCGACACCATCAGCCTGGAAGACTGGGAACTGAGCGAGAATTTCTCGCGGTCTTCCGGGCCGGGCGGGCAGAACGTGAACAAGGTCGAAACCGCGGTGGAACTGCGCTTCGAGGCCGAGCGCAGCCCGAACCTGAGCGCGCCGGTCAAGGCGCGGCTGAAGCGGCTGGCCGGGCGGCGCTGGACCAACGAGGGCGCCATCGTGATCCGCGCCGAGGAAACCCGCAGCCAGGCGCGCAACCGCGAACTGGCGCAGGAACGGCTGGTCGAGCTGATCCGCGAGGCCGTGGTGGCACCCAAGCGCCGGGTGGCGACGCGCCCCACGCTGGGCAGCCAGCGGCGGCGGCTGGTGGCCAAGGCGGTGCGCGGCGAGATCAAGGCCGGCCGTGGCAAGGTGGTGGAGGACGAATGACCCCCGATACGCAAGACATGCTGGACCGCCGCGCCCGGCTGATGGGGCCGAACGTGCCCACCTTCTACCGCAACCCGGTGCATGTGGTGCGCGGCGAGGGGGTGTGGCTCTGGGATGCCGCCGGGCGGCGCTACCTTGATTGCTACAACAACGTGCCCCATGTCGGGCATTGCCACCCGCGCGTGGTTCAGGCGATCTGCGCGCAGGCGGGCACGCTGAACACCCACACCCGCTATCTGCATGACGGCGTGCTGGACTACATCGAGCGGCTGACCGCCACGCTGGGGCACGGCCTGTCTCAGGCGATCATGGTCTGCACCGGGTCGGAGGCGAACGACATCGCGCTGCGCATGGCGCAGGCGGTCACCGGCAAGACCGGCATCATCGCCACCGACAACACCTATCACGGCAACACCGCGGCGGTCTCGGCGCTCTCGACCCGCCGCCCGCCGATCGGCGGCTATCCCGGCCATGTCCGGCTGGTGCCCGCCCCCGACAGCCTGCGCCCGGTCGGGGGCACGCTGGCGGGGCAGGCGGACGCCTTCGCCGCCAACATTTCCCGCGCGATTGCCGAACTGGAGGCGGCGGGCCACGGCTTTTCGGGCATGATGCTGTGCCCGGTGTTTGCCAACGAAGGGCTACCCGCGCTGCCTGCGGGTTTCCTAGACCCCACGGTGGCGGTGATTCGCGCCGCGGGCGGGCTGGTGCTGGCCGACGAGGTGCAGCCCGGCTTCGGCCGGGTCGGCAGCCATTTCTGGGGGCACGACGCGCTCGGCTTTGCCCCCGACGTGGTGACGGTCGGCAAGCCGATGGCCAACGGCCACCCGGTCGCCGCCGTGTTGGCGCGGCCCGAGGTGATGGCGGCCTTCCGGCAGGCGTTCGGCTATTTCAACACCTTCGGCGGCAATCCGGTGTCGGCGGCGGCCTGTCTGGCGGTGCTGGACGTGATCGCCGACGAAGGCCTGCAACAAAACGCCGCCGCCACCAGCGCGCATGTTATGGACCGGATGCACGCCCTGCGCCATCCGCTGTTGGCCGAGGTGCGCGGCGCGGGGCTGTTCTTCGCTGCCGAGTTCGTCACCGACGCGGCGATGACGCCCGCGACGGCATTCGTCGACGATCTGGTCGAGGCGATGGTGGCGCGTGGCTTCCTGTTGAACCGCATCGGGCGGCACGGCAACGCGCTGAAGATCCGCCCGCCGATGCCCTTCGGGATCGACCATGCCGACCTGCTGATGGACGCGCTCGAGGCTGCCCTGCGCACCACGCCGGTGCCCGCATGACGCTGGCCGCACAGGCCGCAGCTCATTGGGGCGGCACCGACCTGCGCCTGATCCGGGCGCGCGAGAATGCGGTCTATTCCATGGCGCTGCCCGGCGGGCGCCGCGCCGCGCTGCGGCTGCACCGGCCGGGCTATCAGGGTGCGGCGGCGATCCGGTCGGAACTGTGGTGGTGCGACGCGCTGGCGCGGGCCGGGGTGGCGGTGGCGGCGCCGCTGGCGGCCGGATCGGGCGATCTGCTGGTGCAACTGCCCGGGGGCCAGATGGCCTCGGCGCTGGCCTGGGTGGAAGGCGCGCCGCTGGGCGAGGCCGGCTGCCCGCTGCCCGGCACCGCCGCCGAACAGGCCGCCCGGCACCACGCACTGGGCTGCCTTGTGGCCGAAGTTCACACCGCGACCGACGGGCTGGATCTTCCAGCAGATTTCAGCCGCCCGCGCTGGGATATCGAGGGGCTTGTGGGGGAAGCACCATTCTGGGGCCGCTTCTGGGAACATCCGGCGCTGACCGCGCCCGAGGCCGCCACCCTGCGCGCCGCCCGCTCTGCCCTGCATGATGTGCTGACCGCCCATGCCGCGACCGATTTCGGCCCGATCCATGCCGACGTGCTGCGCGAGAACGTGCTGGTGCGGGGCGACGCGCTGACCCTGATCGACTTCGACGATTCCGGCCTCGGCTTCCGCCCCTACGATCTGGGCACCGTGCTGTCGCAGAACCTCTATGAACCGCACTACCCTGCCATCCGGCAGGCGCTTATCGCGGGTTACACCACCCTGCGCCCGGTCGATGCCGAGCTGGTGGACTGGTTCACGCTGGCCCGCACCCTCGCATCGGTCGGCTGGACGGCACCGCGCCTTGCCCACGACGACCCGATCCACCGCAGCCATATCGCGCGGGCGGTGATGGTTGCAGACTGGATGCTGGCCTAGACCAGCACCTCCTGCGCCACCTGCTTGCCGATGCCGAACACCCGCTTGTAGCGGGCAATCTCGTCGGCGGGCCCCATCGCCTTGTTCGGGTTGTCGGACAGCTTGACCGTCGGCCGCCCGTTGGCCGAAACCGCCTTGCACACCAGCGAGAACGGCGCCAGCGCATCGCCCGCCGCCAGCCCGCGGAAATCGTTGGTCAGCATGGTGCCCCAGCCGAACGACACCTTCACCCGCCCGGCAAAGCGGAGGTGCAGTTCTTCGATCTTCCCGATGTCGAGCCCGTCGGAAAAGATCACCAGCTTGCTGCGCGGGTCTTCGCCCCGGTCGGTCCACCACCGAATCGCAGTCTCGCCCGCCGTCGCCGGGTCGCCGCTGTCGATCCTGATCCCGGTCCAGGTGGTCAGCCAGTCCGGCGCGCGGTCCAGGAAGCCCTGCGTGCCATAGGTGTCGGGCAGGATGATCCGCAGATTTCCGTCATGCTCCTCGTGCCAGTCGGCCAGCACCTGATAGGGCGCGCGCGCCAGTTCCGCATCCGAATTGGCCAACGCCGAATAGACCATCGGCAGTTCGTGCGCGTTGGTGCCGATCGCCTCGACCTCGCGCCGCATCGCGATCAGGCAGTTCGAGGTGCCGGCGAACTTGGCCCCCAGCCCTTCGATCATCGCCTGCACGCACCAGTCCTGCCACAGGAAGGAATGCCTGCGCCGCGTGCCGAAATCGGAAATGCGCAGCGTGTCTATCGCGCGCAGCCGTCCGATCTTGTCCCACAGCTTGGTCATGGCGCGGGCGTAGAGCACCTGCAGCTCGAACCGCCCCATGCTGTTCATCACCGCGCGCGAACGCAGCTCCATCAGCGTCGCCAGCGCCGGAATCTCCCACATCATCACTTCGGGCCACGACCCCTCGAAGGTCAACTCATACTGACCGTCGCGCTTTTCCAGATGGTAGGGCGGCAGTTGCAGCCGCTCGAACCACTCCATGAAGTCGGGGCGGAACATCTGGCGCTTGCCGTAGAAGGTGTTGCCGCGCAGGAAGGTGCTTTCGCCCCGGCTCAGCCGCAGGGTGCGGATATTGTCAAGCTGCTCGCGCAACTCGCCCTCGTCGATCAGGTCGGCCAGCCGGATGCTTTTCGTGCGGTTGATCAGGCTGAATGTCACCTGCGTGTCGGGCTTGTTGCGGAACACCGACTGGCACATCAGAAGCTTGTAGAAATCGGTATCCAGCAACGACCGGACGATGGGGTCGATCTTCCATTTGTGGTTGTGCACGCGGGTTGCGATATCGACCATCTCAGGCGTCCAGCGTCACGCCGGCGGCGCGCATCTGGTCGCGCGCCACGGCCAGCGAGCCGTCAAGGTCGATCGCCCGGCAGGCCCCTTCGACCACCGTCACCGCAAAGCCCAGCCGCGCGGCATCCAGCGCCGAATAAGCCACGCAGAAATCGGTGGCGAGGCCCGCCAGCGTCACCGCCGTGACCCCCCGGCTGCGCAGATAGCCCTCCAGCCCGGTCGGCGTCGTTCGGTCATTCTCGAAGAACGCCGAATAGCTGTCGATCTCCGGGCGAAACCCCTTGCGGATCACCATGTCGGCGGCGTCGGTCATCAGGTCGTCATGAAACGCCGCCCCGCGCGTGCCCTGCACGCAATGCACCGGCCACAGCACCTGCGGCCCGTAAGCCATCGGCAAGACCGAGAACGCCGCCGCCCCCGGATGGTTGGCCGCGAAAGAGGCATGGTCGGCCGGATGCCAGTCCTGCGTCAGCACCTTGACGGCAAAACCGCCCAGAAATGCGTTGATCCGCGGGATGATCCCATCGCCGCCCGCGACCTCCAGCGCCCCGCCGGGGCAGAAATCGTTCTGCACGTCGATCACGATCAGGGCTTCGGTCGCGGGTCGCATCGGCGTCTTCCTTCACAGTTTCATGACTGTGGGTAAGACCCGCAGGATGTTGCGTCAATGGCCCTGCGTCAACAGCGCGGGCGGGCCGGGCGGCAGGGGCTTGCATTTCCGCCCCGTCGGGGCCAATCAGCCAGCCATGCTGACCGTCGCCGCGCTCTACCACTTCACCCGCTTCCCCGACCCCGACGCGCTGCGCGCGCCGCTTCTGGCGCTGTGCCAGTCGCAGGGCGTCAAGGGCTCGCTTTTGCTGGCGGGCGAGGGCATCAACGGCACCATCGCGGGCAACCGGGGCGGCATAGACGCGGTGCTGGCGCATCTGCGCGCCCTGCCGGGCTGCGCCGGCCTCATGTGGAAGGAAAGCCCCGCCGCCACCATGCCCTTCGGCCGCATGAAGGTCCGCCTGAAGCGCGAGATCGTGACGATGGGCCAGCCCGATGTCGATCCGCGCGCCCGCGTCGGCCACTACGTCGCCCCCGCCGACTGGAACGCGCTGATTTCCGCCCCCGACGTGGCGGTGATCGACACCCGCAACGACTACGAGGTAGCCATCGGCACGTTTCAGGGCGCCGTCGACCCCGGCACCCGCGCCTTCCGCGACTTTCCCGCCTGGTGGCAGGCCAACAAGGACCGCTTCCACAACAAGCGCATCGCGATGTTCTGCACCGGCGGCATCCGCTGCGAGAAATCGACCAACTGGCTGCTGGGGCAGGGGGTGGAAGACGTGTTCCACCTGCAGGGCGGCATCCTGAAATACCTCGAAGACGTGCCTGCCGGGGAAAGCCTGTGGCAGGGCGAATGCTTCGTGTTCGACGCCCGCGTCTCGGTCGGCCACGGGCTGCAACCGGGCGAGAACGCCCTTTGCCACGCCTGCCGCCGCCCCGTCACCCCCGAGGACCGCGCCAGCCCCGATTACGAGGAAGGCGTCTCCTGCCCGCGCTGCCTCAGCGAACACGGCGACGCCGACCGCGCCCGCTTCCGCGAGCGCCAGCACCAGATCGCCCTGGCCCGATCGCGCGGCACCCGCCACTTCGCCGACTGACCCGCCACGATTTTTCTACGAAAAATCCCTCTCCGCCCACCGAACCACCCGGCTGTCCGAAGCCCGGCGCGGCCCCTCGGGCGCATTGCCCCCGGCCTGCCGTCGGCACCGCCGCGTCGCGTGCAGTTGACAGGTCCCGCCACCGGGCCGCATGGTTTGCCGCATCCACCCACGCCCCTTGCCCTTCTTCTGTTCTCAAATATCCCCGCCGGAGGCTCCGCCCCTTCCGCCACGCCCAGCGCCAAGGCCCCATCCATGTCCCATCCGCCCCGCTACCCCGACCTTGCCGACGCATCGGTGTTCATCACCGGCGGCGGGTCCGGCATCGGCGCCGCGCTGACCGAGGCGTTCCTGCGTCAGGGCGCGCGCGTCGCCTTCGTGCAGCGCTCCGACGCCACCGCGTTCTGCGACGAGATGGCCGCCAGCACCGGCAACCGCCCGCTGTTCATCCCCTGCGACATCACCGACACGCCCGCCCTGCAAGCCGCTATTGCAGGGGCCGCAGCCGCGCATGGCCCGGTCACCGTGCTGGTCAACAACGCCGCCAACGACCAGCGCCACGCCACCCTCGACGTGACGCCCGACTATTGGGACAGATCGATGGCGATCAACCTCAGGGCCTGTTTCTTCGCGGCGCAGGCGGTGATTCCCGGGATGCAGGCGGCGGGCGGCGGGTCGATCATCAACTTCTCCTCGATCAGCTACATGATGGGCAACGCGGGCTACCCGGCCTACACCACCGCCAACTCCGGCATCAACGGCCTGACCCGCAGCCTTGCCCGCGAGTTCGGCCCCGACCGCGTCCGGGTCAACACCCTGACCCCCGGCTGGGTGATGACGCAAAAGCAGAAGGATCTCTGGGTCACCCCCGAGGCGCTCCGGGCCCACCTCGCCCGCCAGTGCCTGACCGACACGCTGGTGCCCGATGACATCACCGGCGGCGTGCTTTTCCTCGCCTCTGCCGCCTCCAGGATGATGACCGGCCAGGCTCTGGTGATCGACGGCGGCGTGGTGGTGACCGGATGACCGCCGCTTCCCCCGACTGGATCGCGATCGACTGGGGCACGACCCGCCTTCGCGCCTTCGCCCTGACGTGCGATGGCGTCACATTGGCCGAGGCGTCCTCCGACGATGGCATGTCCCGCCTTTCCCCGGCCGAGTTCGAACCCGCCCTGCTGCGCCTGGTCGGCCCCTGGCTGACCCGCCCGACGCCCGTCCTCGCGTGCGGCATGGTCGGCAGCCGCCAGGGCTGGGTCGAGGCCCCCTACCGCCCGGTGCCCTGCGCCCCGCTCGACCCCGCCCGCCTGATCCCGGTGCCGACCAAAGACCCGCGCCTGCACCTGCGCCTTGTTCCCGGCCTTTCCCAGCAACGCCCGGCCGACGTGATGCGCGGCGAGGAAACCCAGATCGCGGGCGCCCTTGCCCTGCATCCGGCGTTCGACGGGGTGATCTGCCTGCCCGGCACCCATTGCAAATGGGCGCAGATCAGCGCGGGCGAGGTTGTGGGCTTCCAGACCTTCATGACGGGCGAGCTGTTCGCGCTGCTGTCGCAGGGTTCCGTGCTGCGCCACGCCATGCCAGGCGACGGCTGGGACGCGGGCGCCTTCGCCGCCGCCCTGTCCGACGCGCAGTCGCATCCCGCCAGCATTGCCGCCCGCCTGTTCGCCCTGCGCGCCGAAAGCCTGCTGTCGGGCCTTTCGCCCGCCGCTGCCCGGGCCCGCCTGTCGGGCCTGCTGATCGGGATCGAGCTTGCCGCCGCCCGCCCGTGGTGGCTGGGCCAGCAGGTGATCCTGGTCGGGGCCGAGCCGCTTTGCACCACCTACGCCACCGCCCTGACCCTGCAAGGCACCCCCAGCCGCACCTGGCCCGCCGCCGCCTGCGTCATCGCGGGCCTTGCCACCGCACTGGAGCGCCGATGACCCGCCCGCTGATCGCCATCCTGCGCGGCCTGACCCCTCCCGAGGCCGTGCCGGTCGCTGAAGCCCTGATTGCGGCGGGCATCACCACCATCGAGGTGCCGCTCAACTCGCCCGACCCCTTCGCCTCGATCGCGGCAATGGTGCGCGCCTTCGGCAGCCAAGCCACCATCGGCGCGGGCACCGTGCTGACCCCCGATCAGGTCGCCCGGCTGGCGGATGTCGGCGGCACGCTGGTGGTGTCGCCCAACTGCGACCCGGCGGTAATCGCCGCCACCAGGGCGCACGGCCTGCAAAGCTGGCCGGGCGTCATGACGCCCACCGAATGCTTCGCCGCCCTGCACGCCGGTGCCGACGGGCTGAAGCTGTTTCCCGCCAGCCTGATCGGCCCGGATGGGCTGAAGGCCATCCGCGCCGTTCTCCCCCCCGCCACGCCGGTCTATGCCGTGGGCGGCGCCGGCCCCGCCAACTTCGCGCAATGGGTCGCCGCCGGGGCCAGCGGCTTCGGCGTCGGCGCCGCGCTCTATTCCCCCGGCATGGGCGTGGCCGAGATCGCCGCCCGCGCCGCCACCCTGGTGCAAGCCTGTGACGAGGTCCTCACATGACCCCGGTTTTCGATTCCCGCCAATGCACCCTGGGCGAGGGCCCGCTCTGGCACCCGACCCGCCGCCAGCTTTTCTGGTTCGACATCACCGGCAACCGACTGCTGTCGCGCGACGCCACCGGCCCGCGCGCATGGGCCTTTGCCGAAAACGTCTCGGCGGCGGGCTGGATCGACCACGACCACCTGCTGATCGCCTCGGAAACCGCACTGTTCCGCTTCAACGTCGAAACCGGCGCACGGCAGGATCTCTGCCCGCTGGAGGCGGACCGGCCCGGCACCCGGCCCAACGACGGCCGCGCCGATCTGCAGGGCGGTTTCTGGATCGGCACGATGGGCAAGAAGGCCGAAGAAGGGCAGGGCGCGATCTACCGCTTCTACAAGGGCGAACTGCGCCGCCTGTTTGCCTCGATCACCATCTCGAACGCCATCTGCTTCACGCCCGACGGTCGGCACGCGCATTTCTGCGATACCGAACTGCGGCAGGTGATGCGCGTGGCGCTCGATCCCGACGGCTGGCCGCAGGGCGACCCGCAGGTGTTTCTCGACCTTGCCGCCGAACGGCTGAACCCCGATGGCGCGGTGGTCGATGCCGCGGGCACCCTGTGGCTGGCGCTGTGGGGGGCAGGGCGGGTCGCGGCCTATGCCCCCGACGGCCGCCTGCTGCGCAGCGTGCCCTTTGCGGCACCCCACACCTCCTGCCCCGCGTTCGGTGGCGCGGATCTTGCCACGCTCTACTGCACCACCGCCCGGCAGGGCATGTCGCCCGAGGCGCTGGAGCGTTACCCGCTGGCGGGCCAGACCTTCGCCGCCCCCGGCATCGGTCGCGGCCAGCCCGAACCGCACGTCATCCTGTGACCCGGCTCACGCAACCGTCACCGCGCCGCTGACCGCCAGAAACGCAAAGCCGTTCGCCCCCAGCGCCAGCGTGCCGCCATCCAGCACCGCCGCCTGCGCCAGCCCCGTCAGCCCCGCCACCCCGGCCACCTGCACCACGGCAGGCTCGGGCGACAGGTTGAACACACAAAGCACCGCCGCGTCCGCCGCCTCCCGCACGAAGGCCAGCAGCGGCTCGGGCAGGTCGAAGAACCGGCTCTGCCCGTCCTGCAAGGCACTGCCCCGCCGGAAGGCCAGCATCGCGCGACAGGTTTCCAGCACCGACCCGGCGACCCCGATCTGCCCCGCCACGTTGCGCGCCAGTTGCGGCGGCTTCACCGGCAGCCACGGCACCCCTTCGGTAAAGCCGCCCTGCGGCGTGGCATCCCAGACCATCGGCGTCCGGCAACCGTCGCGGCCCTTGTAGTCGGGCCAGAAGGTGAAGCCCGGCGGGTCGGTGAGTTCGTGATATGCGATGTCGGTCTCGGTCTGCCCCAGTTCCTCGCCCTGATAGAGGCACACCGACCCCTGCAGGCTCAGCAGCAACGCCGCCGCCTGCCGCGCCAGATCGTCCTGCGTGCCGAACGCCGTCCAGCGCGTCACATGCCGGATCACGTCGTGGTTGGAAAAGGCCCAGCACGGGCAGCCATCGGGGGCGGCCTTGAAAAACCCCTCCACCCTGCTGCGGAAATGCGCGGCGGTGAAATCGTTGCCCAGCAGGTCGAACGAATAGGCCATGTGCAGCCGCCCCGCGGCGGTATATTCGGCCATCACCCGCAAGGCGCGGGCAGGCCCCTCGCCGACCTCGCCCACCATCGCGCGGTCGTCGTATTCATCCAGCAGCGCCCGCATCCGCTCCAGAAACGCCAGATTCTCGGGCTGCGTCTTGGAATGAATATGGTCCTGCATGTCATAGGGGTTCACGGCAGGCAGGTTTTCCGCCCGCGGCTCCGGCCCGTTCGACCGCAGCCTCGCATCATGGAAATAGAAGTTCACCGTATCCAGCCGGAACCCGTCCACCCCCCGGTCCAGCCAGAAGCGCATGACGCCCAGCAGCCAGTCCTGCACCTCCGGGTTGTGAAAGTTGAAATCCGGCTGGCTGGCCAGAAAGTTGTGCAGGTAATACTGCCGCCGCCGCGCGTCCCACTCCCATGCCGACCCGCCGAACACCGACACCCAGTTGTTCGGCGGCGTGCCGTCCGGGCGCGGGTCGGCCCAGACATACCAGTCGGCCTTGGGGTTCACCCGGTCAGCCCGGCTTTCCCGAAAGAACGGATGCTCCGCCGACGAATGGCTCAGCACCTGGTCGATGATCACCCGCAGCCCCAGCGCATGGGCCTGCACCAGCAGCGCGTCGAAATCCTCCAGCGTGCCGAACAGCGGGTCGATGTCGGTATAGTCCGACACGTCGTACCCCATGTCGGCCATCGGTGACCGGAACACCGGCGACAGCCAGACCGCATCGACCCCCAGCCCCGCGACATGCTCCAGCCGCGCCGTGATCCCGCGCAGATCGCCGATCCCGTCGCCGTCGCTGTCCTGGAATGACCGCGGATACACCTGATAGGTCACCGACCCCCGCCACCATTCCCGCATCCCGCACCCCATCCGTTGTTGCAGCGCAGCATGGTCGAGTGCCGCGCCCGACACAACCCGGCCCCTTCTTCTGTTCTCAAATATCCTCGCCGGAGGCTCCGCCCCTTCCGCCCTCCCGCCATCAAAATCCGGTATCCTGCACATCACAAAATCCCCATTGACCCGGCACCGCGCCCGCCACACCGTGCAACCGCGAACCGGAGCCTGCCATGACCAAAGCCCCCGTCTTCACCCCCGTCCTCGTGGCGGGCTGCGTCATCCTGATGCTGTCCTTTGCCGTGCGTGCCAGCTTCGGCGTGTTCCAGATCCCGATTGCCGAGGAGTTCAACTGGGCCCGGTCCGAGTTCAGCATGGCCATCGCCATCCAGAACCTCGCCTGGGGCATCGGCCAACCGATCTTCGGCGCTTTGGCCGAACGTTTCGGCGACCGCCGCGCCATCATCGCCGGGGCCTTCACCTATGCGGCGGGCCTCGTGCTTTCCAGCTATGCCATCACACCGGGCCAGCACCAGTTGCTGGAAATCCTCGTCGGCTTCGGCATCGCGGGCACCGGCTTCGGGGTGATCCTCGCCGTGGTCGGCCGCGCCGCCAGCGCCGACAACCGCAGCCTGGCACTGGGCATCGCCACCGCCGCAGGCTCCGCGGGGCAGGTGTTCGGCGCCCCGGTGGCCGAGGCGCTGCTGCAAATCTTCCCCTGGCAGACCGTGTTCCTGATCTTCGCCGCCGTCGTGCTGTCCACCCTGTTCGCGCTGCCCTTCCTGCGCACTCCCACCCTCGCCACACGGGCCGAGCTTGAGGAATCGCTCGGCACCGTCCTGATCCGCGCCTTCCGCGACCCGTCCTTCATCCTGATCTTCGTCGGCTTCTTTTCCTGCGGCTATCAGCTTGCCTTCATCACCGCCCACTTCCCCGCCTTCGTGACCGAGATGTGCGGCGCCATCGACCCCACCGGCCCGCTGGCCGCGATGGGCATCAAGACCACCTCGGCGCTGGGCGCGGTGTCGATCGCGGTGATCGGCCTTGCCAACATCGCGGGCACCGTCACGGCTGGCTGGCTGGGGCGCAAGTATTCCAAGAAGTACCTGCTGACCGGCATCTACATCGCCCGCACGCTGGTCTCGGCCGCCTTCATCCTGACGCCGATGACCCCCGCGACCGTGCTCCTGTTCTCGCTGTTCATGGGGGCGCTGTGGCTGGCGACCGTGCCCCTGACCTCGGGCCTCGTCGCGCATATCTACGGGCTGCGCTACATGGGCACCCTTTACGGCTTCGTCTTCCTCAGCCACCAGATCGGCAGCTTCATGGGCGTCTGGCTCGGCGGCAGGATGTATGACCTGACCGGCGACTACACGATGGTGTGGTGGATCGGCGTCGGCGTCGGCGCCTTCTCGGCGGTGGTCCACCTTCCGATCCGCGAGCGCCCGCTCGCTTTGCAAACCGCCTGAAAACCGGGCAATCCCCCTTGCCCCCGCCGCTCCGCCGCGCCAATGTCCGCCCGCGAACGGGGGGACCATCATGAAAGCCGGAATTGCCAGCCTCGTGCTGGCCTATGTGCTCAGCCAGTTCTACCGCGCCTTCCTCGCGGTGCTGACCCCGCTGCTGAAGACCGAGCTTGGCGCCACCGCCGAGGATCTGGCGATGGCCTCGGGCGTGTGGTTCCTGACCTTCGCCGCCATGCAGCTTCCGGTCGGCTGGGCGCTCGACCGGGTCGGCCCACGGCTGACGGCGGCGGTGCTGTTCGGGCTTGGCGGGGCCGGGGGCGCGCTGGTGTTCGGGCTGGCGCAGGGGCCGGGGGCGATCACGCTTGCCATGGCGCTGATCGGCATCGGCTGCTCGCCGGTGCTGATGGCCAGCTACTACATCTTCGCGCGGCAGTATTCGCCGGTGGTTTTCGGAACGCTGGCGGGCGCCACGCTGGGCATCGGCTCGCTTGGCAACATCGCGGGCTCGATGCCGCTGGCATGGGCGGTGCAGACCTTCGGCTGGCGCGAGACGCTGCTGGCGCTGGCGCTCTTGTCGGGGGTGCTGGCGCTGGGCATCGCGGCGCTGGTGCGCGACCCCGTGCGGGTGACGGGCGGCCCCAAGGGGTCGCTGCTCGACCTGCTGCGGATGCCGCTGATCTGGCCGATCCTCGCGATGATGTCGGTGAACTACATGCCCGCCGCCGCGCTGCGCGGGCTGTGGGTCGGCCCCTACTACACCGACGTGTTCGGCGCCGGCGCGGCCGGCATCGGGCAGGTGACGCTGGTGATGGGCCTTGCGATGGTGGCGGGCAACTTCGCCTACGGCCCGCTCGACCGGGTGCTGGGCACGCGCAAATGGCTGGTGTTCGGCGGCAACATGGCGGCGGCGGCCTGCCTTGCCGCCCTCTGGGCCCTGCCCGCGGCGGGAGGCTGGCTGACGGTCGCGCTGCTGGCGGGCGTCGGCTTCTTCGGCGCCACCTTCCCGATGATCATGGCCCACGGCCGCGCCTTCTTCCCGCCGCATCTGGTGGGGCGCGGCGTCACGCTTCTGAACCTGTTCGGCATCGGCACCATCGGCGTGGCACAGATCGGCATGGGCCGCCTGCACGCCGCCATCAGCCCCGTGCCGCCCGAGGCGCCCTATGCCGCGCTTTTCGGCCTGCTGGCGCTCCTGCTGCTGGCCGGGTCGCTGACCTACCTCTGGTCGAAAGACCGCACCGACTGACCGCCTTCCCCGCCGCCCCGTTCTGCGCTAGTCACGGGCAGACCGGAGGTTCCGATGCCCACCCCCATTTCCCAGATCGAGGTCATCGCACCGAACCTCAAGCGCCGCCTGTCCGGCGTCACGGCCACCATCGCCCGCCTCGTGCCGGTGCAGGCCCGCGCGATCGGCATCGTCGCCACCGGCCCGGGCCTGCCCGCCGCCCTGCCGCATCTGCCGCTGTGGCGCATGGCATTCCTGCCGCGCGACCGCTGGCGGGTCTGGCACGCACGGCGCAACACCGAAATGCTGCTGGGCCTTTTCCTGCGCCACTTCCTGCGCCGCCGCCTGCGGCTGCTGTTCACCTCCGCCTCGCAACGGCACCACACTGGATACACCCGCTGGCTGATCGCGCAAATGGATGCGCTGGTTGCCACCTCGCGCCGGACGGCGGGCTATCTCGACCGCCCGGCAACGGTGATCCTGCACGGCATCGACACCGCCACCTTCCGCCCGGCCGATGACCCCGCCGCCCTGCGCCGCACCCTCGGCCTGCCGGAAGACGCGCTGCTGATCGGCTGCTACGGCCGCATCCGCGACCAGAAGGGCACCGGCGATTTCGTCACCGCGATGCTGTCGCTGCTGCCCGCCACCCCGCAGGCCGTGGCGCTGGTGATGGGCCGCGCCACTCCGGCGCATCAGGCAATGGCCGAGGCGCTGCAAGCCAGAGTGGCCGCCGCCGGCCTTCAAGACCGCATCCGCTTCGTGCCCGAAGTCCCGGTGGATGCCATGCCCGACTGGTATCGCGTGCTCGACCTCTACATCGCACCCCAGCGCTGGGAAGGTTTCGGCCTCACCCCGCTGGAGGCGATGGCCTGTGGCGTCCCCGTGCTGGCGACCCGCGTCGGCGCGTTTCCGGAACTGGTGCTGCCCGGCATCACCGGCGATCTGGTCACCCCCGGCGACCCCGCCGCCCTCGCCGCCGCCACCGCCCGCCTGCTGTCCGACCCCGGCTTGGGCTCCACCCTGCGCGCCGCCGCCCGCGCCCACGTCTGCGCAGGCTTCCGCATCGAGGATGAAGCCGCCGCCCTGATCACCCTCTACCGCCGCCTGCTGGACACCCCCGCATGACCACCCCTCCCCCATCCACGGGCCGCAACCGACCCTCTTCCCCTTCTTCTGTTCTCAAATATCCCCGCCGGAGGCTCCTCCGCCATCCCCGGGTGCAACGCCTTCAGCCAGGGGACACCCCCGCATGACCCACCCCTGCGCCTGTTCCCGAATATCCCCGCCGGAGGCCCCCGCCCCCGCCCCGCGCCAGTCAACCCCCGCCCCCCTTCTTCTGTTCTCAAATATCCCCGCCGGAGGCTCCGCCGCCACCGCAAGCGCCACCCCCCGCCGCACATGACCCGCCTCGGCTTCCTCCTCGCCCGCACCCTGCGCCGCGAAGCCTCGCTTCAGGCGCTGTCGCAACCGCAAGCCGCCCTGCTCGCCAGCCTTGCGGGAAAATCCGTCGCCATCGTCGGCAACGCCCGCAGCCTGTCGGACCGGCGCGAGGGGGCCGCCATCGACGCCGCCGACCTCGTGATCCGCATCAACCGCGCCCCGATGCCCGCGCCGCAAAGCCACGGCCGCCGCACCGACATCCTGGCCCTTGCCACGTCGATCCCCGCCGCCGACCTCGCCCGGCTCGCCCCCGCCCGCATCCTGTGGATGTCGCACAAGCGCAAGCGCCTGCCCTTCGCCGTCGCCACCTCCCCCGGCTTCCACCTGCACCCGCTGCCCGACTTCCACCGCCTCCGCGCCACCCTCGGCGCCCCCCCACCACCGGCCTGATGCTGATCGACCTCCTGGCCCGCTCCTCCGCCGCCGCCATCGCGCTCCACGGCTTCGACTTCTTCGCCAGCCAGTCGCTCTCGGGCCGCCGCCGCGCCGACCAGACCCCGCACGATTTCGCGGCCGAGCGTGCCTTCACCGAAGGCCTGCTCGCCACCGACCCCCGCTTCACCCTGCACCGATAGCCCTTTCCCCCCGCCCCCCGTTGCGCTAAGGAACCGCGTCATTCCGACGTGAAGGAGGGTCCGATGGGCTACAAAGTCGTCGTCGCCGGCGCCACGGGCAACGTGGGCCGCGAAATGCTGAACATCCTCGCCGAGCGCGAGTTCCCGGTGGACGAGATTGCCGCGCTGGCAAGCCGCAAGTCGCTGGGCACCGAGATCAGCTTTGGCGACAAGACCGTCAAGACCCGCGACCTCGACACCTTCGACTTCACCGGCTGGGACATCGCGCTGTTCGCCGTGGGGTCAGAAGCGACGAAGATCTACGCCCCCCGCGCCGCCGCCGCCGGCTGCGTGGTGATCGACAACTCGTCGCTCTACCGCTACGACCCGGCGATCCCGCTGATCGTGCCGGAAGTGAACGCCGACGCGATCCACGACTACAAGAACAAGATGATCATCGCCAACCCCAACTGCTCCACCGCGCAGATGGTCGTGGCGCTGAAGCCGCTGCACGACCGTGCCCGCATCAAGCGCGTGGTGGTCTCCACCTACCAGTCGGTTTCGGGCGCCGGCAAGGAAGGCATCGACGAGCTGTGGAACCAGACCAAGGGCATCTACGTCCCCGGTCAGGAAGTCGCGCCGAAAAAGTTCACCAAGCAGATCGCCTTCAACGTGATCCCGCACATCGACGTGTTCCTTGACGACGGCTCGACCAAGGAAGAATGGAAGATGGTCGCGGAAACCAAGAAGATCCTCGACAAGAACATCAAGGTCACCGCGACCTGCGTCCGTGTCCCGGTCTTCGTCGGCCATTCGGAATCGATCAACATCGAGTTCGAGGATTTCCTTGACGAACACGAGGCCCGCGACATCCTGCGCGAATCCCCCGGCGTCATGGTGATCGACAAGCGCGAAAACGGCGGCTACATCACCCCGGTCGAATGCGTGGGCGACTATGCCACCTACATTTCGCGCATCCGTCAGGACAGCACGATCGACAACGGCCTGAACCTGTGGTGCGTGTCCGACAACCTGCGCAAGGGCGCCGCCCTGAACGCCGTGCAGATCGCCGAAGTGCTGGGCAACCGCTGCCTCAAGAAGGGTTGAGCCGCGCGGCCGCCGGGGTCAGCCCCGGCGGCGGCCACAGGTCAAGCGCCCCCTGTGCCCCCCGGCCCTCCTCGCGCGCCGCGCTCCGGAACGTGTCGTCGCGCCGGGCGGTCAGGCTTCTGAAAGTGACTTGCACATGGAGTCCCCACTACCTAAGCTAGTGCTTCTCCCGGGAGGTACGAGATGTTGAGCGATCGCCTTCCATTGTTCGTCGCAGAAAACTACGAATGCCACGAATGGCGCCACGCCAGTGCTATCCTGTCTCAAGACTACCCTTCTGAATGGCAGGACTTACTGGACCTGCTTTCTGCCTTCCGTCTGAAGAAGTCCTGGGTCACGATTGGGGGCGGAAACAAATCCAAGCTTTCTGGATTCATTGATGCGTTTCTCTTGGAACGCGGCTGGGTAGAGAAACAGTTTCAAACAGCTTTCGAGGTCGATGGTGCCAGACTCGATTCCCCGACCCATAAAATTGACTGTTTCAAGAACTGCGTGGCACTCGAGATCGAATGGAACAACAAGGATCCTTTTTTCGACAGAGATCTTAACAACTTCCGCCTGCTGTTCGATTTGCGGGCCGTAAGTGTCGGTATCATCATAACGCGTGCTGACGAACTTCAAGACATTTTTAACCAGCTTGGGCGAGGATCATCCTATGGAAACTCCACGACCCATATGTCCAAGTTGCTGCCAAGAATCGAAGGTGGCGGTGGCGCAGGCTGCCCGATACTGGTTTTCGGAATCAAGAAGTCCCTATTCGTGGAGGATCTGTAATGATCACTGCAGCTGATGATCTTCTGGAGAGAGCGGGTAAGACAAAATACCGCACCGTTCTGGCTGACCCGCCGTGGCAGTTTCAGAACAGAACGGGAAAAATGGCTCCCGAACACAAAAGATTGTCACGATACCCGACTATGAATCTCCGCGAGATCTGCGATCTTCCGGTTGAGGCCA
Organism: Paracoccaceae bacterium Fryx2; assembly: GCA_032334235.1. Taxonomy (NCBI): domain Bacteria; kingdom Pseudomonadati; phylum Pseudomonadota; class Alphaproteobacteria; order Rhodobacterales; family Paracoccaceae; species Paracoccaceae bacterium Fryx2. The sequence goes on along the minus strand of JAVSGI010000005.1, from coordinate 2,426,025 downwards.
TTGTAGCAGATACGGCGCACTTGTACCTGTGGGTGCCGAACGCGCTGCTGCCGGATGGCCTGAAGGTTATGGAAAATTGGGGTTTCAGCTATAAAAGCAATATTATCTGGTACAAGATACGAAAAGATGGCGGCCCAGACCGTCGTGGTGTGGGCTTTTACTTCCGAAATGTCACTGAGGTATTGTTGTTCGGGGTAAGGGGGAAAAATGCCCGAACCATGCAACTCGGCAGAACCCAAGAGAATATCATTTCGTCGCAAAAGCGCGAGCATAGCCGAAAACCGGACGAGCAATACCAGCTCATCGAAGGTTGCAGTAACGGACCGAGACTGGAAATGTTCGCGCGGGGTCCGCGTGTCGGTTGGACTGTATGGGGAAATCAGTCGGACGAATACACGCCGACATGGGAAACCTACGCAAACCACTCCCAATCAAATGTACTTCCGCTAGTCGTTCCCTTCGCAGCAAAGGCAAAACTGGGCTGATGCGGATCCGACCGCATCACGCCGCCTCTGCGCTGTCGTTCCAGTGCCAGGTGTCGTCGAAAGCCTCGATCTGCGCCGCGCTTTCGCTGCCCGATGGCCCCTTGAACAGCACGTTGTAGCTGGCGTTGGAATTGAACGGCGGGTCAAGGTAGATCAGGTCGACCGAGGCATCGCGGATGCTGTCGCGCAGCACCGCCAGATTGTCGCCGTAATACAGGTGATTGGTCATTCACGCCCGCCCCGCTGCCCGCGCTCCACGAGCCCACGCCATGGTTGCGCAATGGTTAACCGGCGCCTTGCGTGCAGGCAAACGCAAAACCCCGCCCCGCGGGGCGGCGCAAACTCTTGCAATTGGGTTAACGGAGGCAGAAAAATCGTGCAAAACCAATGTCATGCACGGATTTTCACGCGTGAAACTCACACCCCGACAAAGCCCTGCGCCGGGTCATACTGTTCCAGCCCGCCCTCGCCGGTATCGGTCCACAAGCCGTGCAGGGTCAGCTTTTCCTCGGTGACCGCGTCGCGCACGAAGGGGAAGGTCATCAGGTTTTCCAGGCTGACCACCACCGCCTCCTTCTCCAGCGCCCGGGGCCGGGTTTCGGGCGGAAGATGCGCCACCCGGTCGTATCCCGGCCGCAGGATGTCCATCCAGCGCCCGACAAAGCTCGACCGCAGCTCCAGCTCCGGCGCCTGCCCGCAGCACATGTCGTGGCAGCCCTTGACCCCGCCGCAGTTGGAATGCCCCAGCACCACGATATGCGCCACCCCCAGCGCCGTGACCGCGTATTCGACCGCCGCCGAGGTGCCGTGATACTCGCCGTCCGGGTTGAACGGCGGCACCAGGTTGGCGACGTTGCGGTGGATGAAGAACTCGCCCTCGTCCGCCCCGAAGATCGAGGTGACGTGAACCCGGCTGTCGCAGCAGGAGATGACCATCGCGCGCGGATGCTGCCCGCTGCTGGCCAGGCGGCGATACCAGGCCTTGTTGTCCTGATAGGTCGTGGCCCGCCAGCCAAGATAGCGGTGCACCAGATATGCGGGCAGGGGTTTGGCCTGGTCCATCGACAGTCTCCGTTCGGGTCGCCGCCCTTCCTAAGCGCGGGATCGGGAAAATTCGAGAGGTTTCTTCCAGCGCGGGCAACCTTTTGTTCAACATGGCGGCGCAGGGTCGGCTTCGGGTGAGACGTGGAAGGTGTGGTGAAATGACAGGCACGGTAACGGTCCTTCGACCGAAAGACAGGGTGCGCCAGGATGCGGAACCGATCGCCGCGATGTATCGCGGGATGGGCACCTCGGCGGCCGAACAGGTGGTGACGCGGGCGCTGGCCGAGCTGGCGCTGACGATGGCGGGGCTGGCGCAGCAGGTGCGCGCGCATGACCTGACCGATCTGGCACGCCAGTTGCGCCGGTTGCAGCGGATGTCGGAACATCTGGGGATGGTCAGTCTCGGGCTGGTGGCGGGCGATGTGCGGCTTTGCCTGGAAAGCAGCGATGCCACGGCGTTCGCGGCGGTCTGGGCGCGGCTGTTGCGGGTGGCGGAACGCTCGCTCGCGTCGGACAAGGATCTGCTCGACCAGTCGCTTTAGCGTGGCGGGCAGGTTCGCATCGGCCCTTGCGGGCGGCGGTGGAAAGGCTAGGCTTCGCGGCAACGCAGCCTTGCCCGGAACCTGTCATGCCCCCTGAATTCGCCGATCCCGCCGAAGCCTCGCGCCCGCTGCATGTCGTTGCCGCAGAAGGGCTGGGCGACTGGCTGGCGGGGCAGCCGCAGGCGGTGGCAGGCTGGCTGACCGGTTCGGGGTTCGAGGCGGGCCTGGGCGAGGTGCGGCTGCTGCCGACACCCGAGGGCGGCGTGGCGGGGGCCGTGGTGGGGCGCGGCGCCGCCAAGGCGCGGTCGCGTGGGCGGTTCGGGCTGGCGCGGGCCGTGGCGCTGCTGCCTGCGGGCGACTGGCATCTGGAGCATGACCTTGCGCCCGAGGACCGGGACGAAGCCGCGCTGGGCTGGCTGCTGGCGCAGTATCGGTTCGACCGCTACCGCGCGGCCAAGACCGTTCTGCCACGGCTGAAGGCGCCTGAAGGCTGCGATGCGGCGCGGCTGCTGGCCATCGCGGCGGGGGAATGGCTGACGCGCGATCTGATCAACACGCCCGCCTCCGACATGGGCCCCGCCGAGCTGGAGGCCGCGTTCCTGGCGCTTGCCGACCGGCATGGCGCGCAAGCGACCGTGGTGCGCGGCGACGACCTTCTGGCGCAGAACCTTCCGATGATCCATGCGGTTGGCCGCGCGTCAGACCGCGCGCCGCGCCTTCTCGACATGCGCTGGGGTCGCGCGGGGCCGCGCCTCACGCTGGTCGGCAAGGGCGTGTGCTTCGACACCGGCGGGCTGAACATCAAGCCGACATCGGGAATGCACCTGATGAAGAAGGACATGGGCGGGGCAGCCACCGTGCTGGGGCTGGCGCAGATGATCATGACGCTGGGGCTGCCGGTGCGGCTGCGCGTGCTGGTGCCAGCGGTCGAGAATGCCATTTCGGGGCGCGCGATGCGGCCGCGCGATATCCTGACCTCGCGCAAGGGCCTGACGGTCGAGGTCAACGACACCGATGCCGAGGGGCGGCTGGTGCTGGGCGACGCGCTGGCCTTTGCCGACGAGGAAGGCCCCGACCTGCTGATTTCCATGGCGACGCTGACCGGCTCGGCCCGGGTGGCGGTCGGGCCGGATCTGGCGCCGTTCTACACCGATGACGAGGGCGTGGCGCAGGCGTTGCAGGCGGCAGCGACGGCGGTGCGTGATCCGGTCTGGCGGCTGCCGTTCTGGACGCCGTATGAACCGATGATCGAACCCGGCATCGCCGATCTCGACAACGCGCCCTCGGGCGGCTTTGCCGGGTCGATCACGGCGGCACTGTTCCTGCGCCGCTTCGTCACCTGCCCGCGCTATCTGCATTTCGACATCTATGGCCATACGCCCGTAGAGGCTCCGGCCCGGCCCAAGGGCGGCGTGGGGCAGGGGGCGCGGGCTGTCCTGCAGGCGCTGCCGCAGATGCTGGGGTTGTGAGCATGGATCGCCGCCTGACCCCCGCCAATGCCCGCGCCGCGCTGGAAAGCCTGCGCGGGCAAGTCGATGCCCCCCGCTTCACGACAGGCGAGGCTGCCAGCGTGATCCGCCCGCTGGTCGATCTGCGGGTGGAGCCGGGCGGGCCGCGCGACCGGCAGCTGCTGCTGGGCGACGGGTTTCTGGTGATCGACCGGCACGAAGGCCATGCCTTCGGCCAGTCGGTCAAGGACGGCCATTGCGGCTATCTGCCCGAGGCGGCGCTGGGTCCCGCCACGACGCCCACCCATTGGCTCGCCGCGCCCGCCAGCCACCTTTACCCCGCGCCGGACATCCGGGCGCCGCAGTTCGGCGCCCTGACGCTTGGCGCGCGGCTGACGGTTCTGGCGGAAGGCCCGCGGTTCAGCCAGACCACGGCGGGCTATGTGCCGACCCGGCACCTGCGCCCGCTGGGCCAGTGGCACGCCGACCCGGTTGCCATCGCGCAGGTCTTCCTCGGCACGCCGTATCTCTGGGGCGGCAACAGCCGGGCGGGGCTGGATTGTTCCGGTCTGGTGCAGGCGTCCCTGCTGGCCTGCGGCACGCCCTGCCCGTCGGACAGCGATCTGCAACAGGCGCTTGGCGCGCCGCTGGCCGACAAGGCGGTGCTGAAGCGCGGCGACCTGCTGTTCTGGAAGGGCCATGTCGCGATGGCGATGAATGCCGATTTCATGATTCACGCCACGAGCGCCTTCATGGCCGTGGTGGTCGAGAATACCAAGGCCGCCATTGCCCGCATCGCCGCCGGGGGCGACGGCCCGGTGATCGCACGCCGCCGCCCCTGAGGTCAGTCCACCGGGCCGATCAGCTTGCGTTCCAGCACCCGCAGCACCACGGCAAGATCATGCCCGCGGCGCAGCACCTGGCCATCCATGCCCAGCACCACATAGATCCCCTGCCGGACGCGCAGCTTCGGGTGCTTCTCGATCCGGTAGAGCGGGTTTTCGGCCGACCGGCGGAACACCGAGAACACCGCATATTCGCGCAGGCAAGAAATGCCGTAGTCGCGCCATTCGCCGCAAGCCACCATGCGGCCGTAGAGCGACAGGATCAGACCCAGCTCGCGCCGGTCGAAGCTGACCTGCTCGTGCAGCGTGGCGGAAAGAGGGAACGGGGTCGGCGCGATCATCGGACAAGCTTACCGCCGGAATCCGGCAAAGCAAGCCTGCATCCCCTGCCGCATTCCTGCCGCGAAAACACCCCGCAACCGCCGCAGCAGCGCCCAGGCCCCGCCCGGATCGCCGGCGAAAAGAAAGGGGTAGCGAGTAACGAACGTCCGGCGGCACGATCTTTCGCCCCCACCCAGTTCGGGTCGCCGGACGCACTTGCTGCGCACCAAAAGGCCCCTGCCGCCGAGGGAAACCCCGGCGGGCAGGGGTTCTTGCGTGCGCTCAGCCCGGCAGGAAACCGGGCGCCAGCCGCAACATGCCGGTTTCCAGCCCGTTCCAGTTGCGCTGCACCGCATTCAGCCGCTTGCGGGTGGCGGGGTGGTCGGCGTCCAGCACTCCAAGGCGCACCAGCAGCCCGGCAATCGCCGCTTCGGCGGCGCGCGTGGCGCCATCGGTGATCTTCAGCGCGATTCCAAGCCGCTGTTCGGGCAGGATGGCGACGAAAACCGCCTCGGCCCCGGTCTTGATCGCGACGCGGCCGCCCATGGCGCGCATCAGCTCGGTGCAGGCCCGGCCTTCGCCCGCCACCAGGTCGGGGTGGGCGGCCATCGCGCGGGTCAGGCGGTGGGCGGCGCGGGCGCGGGCGTCGCCATCGTCCGGGGCGGCGGCAAAGAACGCCATGGCACGGGCCAGACCATGCAGCGAGGTGGCGAAGTTCGGCGCGGAACAGCCGTCGATGCCGTGGCCGGGGCTTTGCTCGCGCGTTACCTCCTCGAAGGCGGCCTTCACGGCGCGCTGCACCGGATGGTCAAGCCGCACGTATTCCGGCCCCGCACCCAGATGCCGCGCCAGCGTCAGGAAGCCCGCGTGTTTGCCCGAGCAGTTGTTGTGGATCTGGCAGGGCGCCTCGAACGCGCGGATCAGGCGGTCGCGTTCGTCGCGGTCATAGGGTTCGTGCGATCCGCAGCGCAGGTCGGCGTCGGTCATCCCCAGATCGGCCAGCCAGCGTGTCACCATGCCCGTGTGCAGCGCGGCACCCTGATGGCTGGCGCAGGCCAGCGCCACCTGCGCATCCGACAGCCCGGCCCCCGCGCCGCTTTCCAGCAGCGGCAGCGCCTGCAGCATCTTGCACGATGAGCGCGGGAAGATCACCGCCTCGGGGTCGCCCCAGGATTCGACGATATGCCCTGCCGCGTCGCAGATCACCGCGTGGCCGGAATGGCTGCTTTCCAGCATCCCGCCGCGCCATGCTTCGACCATCGGAATCGCCTGTGCCATGCTGTCCCCTCTCACACATGCGCGATTTTATGCCCATGGGGCTTTCAAGGCATGCCGGTTTTGCGTTATGGAGGGGATATCGAGTTGAATTGCCCTGCGCTACAGGAAAAGGTCGCGCTGCAAGCGACAGTGGTCGGGCAGAGGCAGAAGGCAGCTGGAGGCTGTGAAAATATGACATCCATTCTGGCGCGCGCCCTTGGCGGCGCAATCATCGCACTGGCAGCAACCGGGGCTATCGCGCAGGAATCGACCAATCGCGTCGCCACCAAGACCGACTGGAGCGTGTTCACCGAACCGAAGGGCGCGGCCAAGGCAACCGAGTGCTGGGGCGTATCGAGCCCCAAGGAAACCGTGAACACCCGTGACGGCAAGACCGTCTCGGTGCGCCGCGGCGACATCCTGCTGTTCGTGACCTTCCGCCCCGGTGCCGGGGCCAAGGGCGAGATCTCGTTCTCGGGCGGCTACCCGTTCGCGCCGGGGTCCACCGTTTCGGTGGCGATCGACAACACGACCTACGAGCTGTTCACCGAAGGCGAATGGGCATGGCCCGCGAGCACCGGCGACGACGCGGCGCTGCTCGCCTCGATGAAGAAGGGCACGACGGCGGTGCTGTCGGCCCGGTCGGGCAAGGGCACCCAGACCAAGGACACGTTCAGCCTGCGCGGCTTCACCGCCGCGATGGACGAGGCCGAGAAACGCTGCAAGTAAGTCGGCATGACTGCCTGACCATCGGGCGGGAACGGGGCGGCCTGCGGGCCGCCTTTTGCCTGTCTGCACCCGGGGCCGTGCGCAGGGGTCGCGGCAAACCGCTTTGACATTCGGCCCCGGCGCGGGTGACAGTGCGGGTCGGCCCCTTCGGCCCGAGGTCTGGCGCTTGCCCTTCCGTTTCATCCATACCGCCGACATCCATCTGGATTCGCCGCTGAAATCGCTGGCGCTGCGCGACACCGCGCTGTCGGAGGCGGTGGGCACCGCCACCCGTGCCGCCTTCGTGCGGATCATCGACCTCTGTCTGGCCGAGGCGGTTGATGCGCTGCTGATCGCGGGCGACCTTTACGACGGGGCGCAGACTTCGATGAAGACCGCGCGGTTCCTGCTGGCGCAGCTGGCGCGGCTGGAGGCGGCGGGGGTTGCGACCTGGCTTATCCGCGGCAACCACGACGCCATGTCCAGGATCACGGCCGAGCTGGTGTTTCCGCCGTCGGTCACGGTGTTCGGTGCGCGGGCCGAGGTGCGGATGGTGGAAACCGGCGGCCGCCCGGTGGCGATTCACGGCATCAGCTTTGCCCGCCCGCAGGCGCCCGACAGCCTGCTGGGCAAGTTCAGGCCGCCGGTGCCGGGGGCGGTGAACATCGGGATGATGCACACCAGCCTGGGCGGCGCGGCAGGGCATGACGTTTACGCCCCCTGCGCGCTGGCCGACCTGCAAGCCTCGGGCTTCGACTACTGGGCGCTGGGGCATGTGCATGTGCGGGCCGAATATCCCGGGCGCTGCACGGTGGTGATGCCGGGAATGCCGCAGGGCCGCGACATCGGCGAGGCGGGGGCGAAATCGGTCACGCTGGTGACGGTGACCGACGATGGCCGCGTGCTGACCGAGACTCGCGACACGGCGGCGGTGCGGTTCGAGCGGGTGCCGGTGGCGGTGGACGGGCTGGAAGGCTGGCCCGATCTGGTCGCGGCGCTGGGTCAGGCGGTCCGCGCCGCGCGGCGCGATCACGCGGCAGACCAGCTGGTGTTGCGCCCGATGCTGACCGGGCGGACGCCGCTGGCCTGGCGGCTGCTGCGCGACGGCGACCTGATGGGCAACGAGGCGGTGGCGGTGGCCGAAAGCCTCGGCTCGGTCTGGATCGACAAGCTGGAAAACCTGACCGAGGCGGGCGAAAGGGCGGTGGTGGGCGATGCGCTGGCCGATCTGGCGGCGCTGATCGATCCGCGCGACGCCGGGCTGGTGCAGGCCGGGGCCGAGGTCACCGACGAGCTGCTGCGCGCCCTCCCGCGCGAGTTGCGCGCCCTGCCCGCCGATCTGCTGCGGGCGCTGCCGCCCGGTCTGGCGGCCGTGCCGGGCGATGACCCGGACCGCATCGCGGCCGCGCGCGCCGACCTGATGCAGGCCGGGGCGGCCGAGGTGCTGGCCGCATTGCACGGGGGGCGGGATGCGGATCAACCGGCTTGACCTGACGCGCTACGGCAAGTTCACCGACCGGGTGGTGGATTTCGGCGCCACCCCCGGCACGCCCGACCTGCACATCGTCTACGGCCCGAACGAGGCCGGGAAATCGACGCTGTTCTGTGCCTGGCTCGACCTGCTCTATGGCATCCCCGACCGCAGCCCCTACAAGTTCCTGCACGATTACCCGACGATGCGGATCGGGGCGGCGCTCGATCTGGGCGGGCAGGTGCAGGAACTGGTGCGGCTGAAGCGCAAGCAGGGGGCGTTGCAGGATGCCTCTGGCGCGGTGCTGCCCGAGGCGGTGGTGCAGGCGGCGCTGGGCGGGATCGACCGGGGCGGCTACCAGGCGATGTTCTCGCTGGATGACGAGACGCTGGAGGCGGGCGGCGAAAGCATTCTGGCCAGCCAGGGCGATCTGGGGCAGTTGCTGTTTGCCGCCAGTGCCGGGCTGTCGGGGCTGGGCGCCGCGCTCGACCGGGCGCGCCAGCAGGCCGAAGTCTTTCACCGGCCGCGCGCCAGCAAGACCGCGCTCGCCGCACTCAAGGCCAGGCTTGTGGCGCTGGAGGATCAGCGCAAGGGGCTGGATACTCAGGCGACAGACCATGCGAGGCTGGCGCAGGCGCTGGCACAGGCCGAGGCCGACTGGCAGGCGGCGCAGTCGGCACAGGCGGCGGCGCAGGTGCAGCTTGATGCGGTGCGCCGCGTGCTTGCGGTGCTGCCCGGCCTTGCCCGCCTGCGCGGCCTGCAGGCGGATCTGGCACCGCTGGCCGACATGCCCGAGCCGCCACCCGGCTGGGCCGAGGCCCTGCCCGGTCTGGCGCAGGATCAGGCGGCGACGCAGGCGCTGCTGGAACAGGCGGCGTTTGACGTGGCGGGGCTGGAGGCGCTGCGGGCCGGGCTGGTGCCCGACGAGGGACTGCTGGCGCTGCTGCCGCAGATCGAGGCTGCCGAGGCGCTGCTGCCCGGCCACCTTGAGGCCGAGCGCGACCTGCCGAAGCGGCGCGACGAGGCCGCGGCGGCGGGGCAGGCGGTGGCGGGTCTGCTGCACCGGCTGGGCCAGCCAGGGCGCGATCCGGGCGCGCTGGTGCTGCCTGCGGCGACGGTGGGGGCGCTGCGCGGGCTGATCGGCGCGCGGTCGGGCGTCGAGGCGCGGCTGGGGGCGGCGGTGGCGGAAGCGGCGGCGGCGCGGGACCGGCTGGCCGAGGCAGAGGCGGCGCTGGTGGGTGCGGGCGATGCGGTGGCGTCCGGCGCGCTGACGCTGCTGGTGGCGGGGCTGCGGGCGCGCGATCCGGCACAGGCGCTGCGGCAGGCGGCGCGGCAGGTGGCGCTGGCCGAGGCGGCGCTGGCCCCGAGGCTGGCGGCGCTGCGGCCCTGGGCGGGTGCCGCCGCCGACCTGCCCGCGATGGAGCGACCGGCCACGGACCGCCTGACCCGCTGGGCGCAGCAGGCCGAGGCGGCAGAGCGGGCGCTGGCCGAAGCCGGGGCGATGCTGGCGCGGCTGCGCGCCGAGGCGGCGCGGCTGGAGGCGGGGGTGCAGGCTTTGACGGCGACCGACGCCGACCTGCCCGACCCCGCTGCCGCAAGGGCCCTGCGCGAACGGCTTTGGGCGGCGCACCGGCAGGCGCTGACCGACGCCTCGGCCGATGCCTTCGAGACCGCGCTGCGCCGTGATGACCTGATCACCGGAAAGCAGGCCGCCGCCGGGGCCGAGGCCAGCCGCGCCGCGCAGGCGCGCGAGGCGCTGGCCGTGCTGCGCGCCGAGATCGCGACGGCCGAGGCGGCGCAGGACCGGGCGCTGGCCGCCCGCGCCGAGGTTGCCACCCAGTTGGCCGAAGCCTTGGCGCGCCTGGCGCCCGACCTGCCCGCCGACATGACTCCGGCGGCCTTGCGCGACTGGCTGGCCCTTCGCGATCAGGCGCTGGACGCCCTGACCGCCCTCGGCCGCGCCGCGGCAGAGCATGACGCGGCCCTTGCCGATCTTTCCCGCGACGCACTGGCGCTGGCTGCGGCGCTGGGCGTGGCCCCGGCCCCGTTCGACCTGCTGTTCGCGCAGGCGCAGGCACTGGCCGACGCCGGGGCCCGCCATGCCGCCGGGCAGGAGGCCGCAGCCCTTGCCCGGCGCGACCTAGCCCGGCGCCAGCAGGCAATGGCCGATGCCGAAACCGCCGACCGCGACTGGGCCGATGCCTGGGTCGCAGCCTGCGCCGACACCTGGCTGGCAGAGGCCGCCCCCGGCGTGGCTGCGGCGGCCGAAACGCTGACGGTGCTCGACGCGCTCGACCGCGCGGTGGCGATGCGCGACAGCCTGGCCGACCGCGTGGCCAAGATGGCGGCAAACCGCGATGCGTTCGGGCGGGCGGTGCTGGCCCTTGCGGCGGCGCTGGCGCTTCCGGGGGGCGAGCCCGCGGCGCTGTGGGCGCAGATTGTGGCGCGGCGCGCCGCGGCACTGGATACCGCAAAGGCGCTGGCCCGGTCCGGGGCGGACCTGCAGGCCGCCCTTGCCCGGCAGGCCGATCTGTCTGCCCGCAGCGCCGCGCTGGTCACGCGGATCGACGAGATGGCGGGGTTCTTCGGCGTCGGCGGCGCCGCACCGCTGCACGAGGCGCTGGCCGCGTGCCGCCGCCGCGACGATCTGCGCGGCCAGTGCGGCGCACTGGAACAGGACATCCGCGCCGCCCTGCGGACCGACGATCTGGCGGCGGCGCTGGCCGATCTGGCGGGTGCCGACCCCGCCGCGCTTGAGCTTGACCAGGCCCGGCTGGCCTCAGAGACCGCCGCCTGCGCCACCGCCGCGCAGCACGCCTTTGCCGCGCGGGCCGAGGTGCGGCGCCAGCTTGACGCCATCGGCGGCGACGATGCCGTGGCCCGGCTGGACGAGGGGCGCCAGACCGTGATCCTGTCGATCGCGGACGAGGCCGAGCGCCACCTGCGCCAGCGCCTTGGCATCCTTGCCGTGGACCACGCGCTGCGCGCCTACCGCGACAGCCATCGCTCGGCCATGCTGCGCCGCGCGTCGGATGCCTTCCGCACCATCAGCCGGGGCGCCTACACCGGCCTTGCCACCCAGCCCGAGGACAACCGTGACGTGCTGGTGGCCGTGGCCGGGGGCGGTGGCTCGAAACTGGCGCGCGAACTGTCAAAGGGCACGCGATTCCAGCTTTATCTGGCGCTGCGGGTGGCGGGGTATCACGAATTTGCCCGCGCCCGCCCGCCGGTGCCCTTCATCGCCGACGACATCATGGAAACCTTCGACGACGACCGCTCTGCCGAAGCCTTTGCCCTGCTGGCGGGCATGGCAGAGGTGGGGCAGGTGATCTACCTGACGCACCACCGCCACCTGTGCGACCTTGCGACCCGCGTTTGCCCCGGCGCACAGGTGCACAGGCTCGGCTGACAGGCCGCGAATCGCCCGATTCCGTCGAAGCGCACAATTTTCCGTCATTTTCCGGATAGCCGCGAAAATTTTCGGCATTTTTCCGGACAGCCGGATGGCCGCCGCACCCTGACCCTCTGCCTGCTTGCCGCAATGTGGCGGCACGGTTCTGCTGCAGGGGCGAGGGTCACGACCCCGCACCGGTTGCAACCACGCACGCTGCCAGAAAAACCCGGATGCCAACGCGGACAGGCGGCTTCAGGAGAGGGAAAACATGAACGCATTCAGGGGATACATGACCGGCGCGGCCCTGGGGCTGACGCTTGCCACCGCGGCCCAGGCGCAGGACGAGACGATCAAGGTCGGCGTGCTGCATTCGCTGTCGGGCACGATGGCAATCTCGGAAACCACGCTGAAGGACACCATGCTGATGCTGATCGCCGAGCAGAACGCCAAGGGCGGCGTGCTGGGCAAGCAGCTTGAGGCGGTGGTGGTCGACCCGGCCTCAGACTGGCCGCTGTTCGCGGAAAAGGCGCGCGAGCTGATGACGGTGTCGAATGTGGACGTGATGTTCGGCTGCTGGACGAGCGTCAGCCGCAAGTCGGTGCTGCCGGTGATCGAGGAACTGAACGGCCTGCTGTTCTACCCGGTGCAGTACGAGGGCGAGGAAAGCTCGAAGAACGTGTTCTACACCGGGGCCGCACCAAACCAGCAGGCGATTCCGGCGACCGACTATTTCCTTGACGAGCTTGGCGTGCAGAAGTTCGCGCTGCTGGGCACCGACTATGTCTATCCGCGCACCACGAACAACATCCTTGAAGCCTACCTCGTGTCCAAGGGCATCGCCAAGGAAGACATCTTCGTGAACTACACGCCGTTCGGCCATTCCGACTGGTCGAAGATCGTGGCTGACGTGGTGGCGCTGGGTGCCGACGGCAAGAAGGTCGGTGTGATCTCCACCATCAACGGCGATGCCAACATCGGCTTCTACAAGGAACTGGCCGCCGCGGGCATCTCGGCAGATGACATCCCGGTTGTCGCCTTCTCGGTGGGCGAAGAGGAACTGTCGGGGCTGGATACCTCGAACCTCGTCGGCCACCTTGCGGCGTGGAACTACTTCCAGTCGGCCGATACCCCGATCAACGCCGAATTCATCAAGAAGTGGAAAGCCTTCGCCGGTGAAAAGCGCGTGACCAACGACCCGATGGAAGCCCATGTGATCGGCTTCAACATGTGGGTGCAGGCGGTCGAGAAGGCCGGGACCACCGATGTCGACGCCGTGCGCAGCGCGATGTATGGCCTTGAAGTGCCGAACCTGACCGGTGGCACCGCCAAGATGCTGCCCAACCACCACCTGACCAAGCCGGTGCTGATCGGCGAGATTCAGGCCGATGGACAGTTCGACATCATCAGCCAGACCGAACCCGTTCCGGGCGACGCCTGGACCGATTTCCTGCCGGAATCGAAGGTGCTGGAGTCGGACTGGGCGACGCTGGATTGCGGCATGTACAACACCGAGACCAAGACCTGCGTCCAGATCAAGTCCAACTACTGATCTGACCGGAAGGGGCCGCCCCGGCCCCTTCCCGCCAACCCATGGGGGACTCATGCGCCTGATCCTGATCCTCCTTTTCCTGTGCTTCACCCTGCACGGCCCGGCCCGCGCGCAAGAGGCGGCGGCCCTGCTGGCCGAAAACCGCGCCCTGATCGAGAAATCCTCGCGCCAGACCATCGGCCCCGTGATCGCGGCGCTTGCCGACAGCGGCGACCCGGTGGCGCAGAAGGTGCTGGAGGCGTGGGTGGCCAAGTCCCTCGGCATCCGCAAGTCAGATGGCGCGTTCTTCCTGCTGGCGCCCGACGCCGAGGGCTGGGCGCTGACCGATCTGGCGGGCACCGCAGCCGGGACGGCCGCAAAATCCGACATCACCGACCTGAAACCCAATGCCGGCGTGCGCGGCCTGATCGCCACGGCACTGGTGCAGTTCCAGCTTTCCGATCCCGTCATGGCACGCCGGGCCGAGGCGCTGACCTCGATCGCCCGCGACCCAGACGCAGCCCACCTTGCCCCGCTGCGCGCCTCGGTCGCTTCCGAGCCCGACCCCGGTCTTGCCGCGCGCAAGGCCCGGCTGGAACGCCTGCTGACCCTGCGCTTCGATCCCGACAATGCGGCGCGGGTGGCGGCCATCGAAAGCTTCGGCGCCGACCTCGGGCTTGACCTGCGCGCCGCGCTGAACCCGCTGCTGGCCACCACCCGCATCGCCGTGGCGGGCGACGCCCCCGAAGGTGCCAACATCGCGGCCACCCTGACCCCCGGCACCGACATTCCGCCTGTCGAAGCCTACGCCCTGCTGGTCGCCGCCAACCTCGCCCCCGCCCGCCTGACGCCCGAGGCACAGCGCAGCGCCCTGATCGCCAACATCCGCGACGGCGCGGTGGCCGGCATCCCGGTGGCGGAACTGGGCAGCCAGCCCGCCCGCGACCGCGCCTATACGGCACTGGAGGCGGCGGGCACCGTCCCCACCGCCGCCACCGATGACGAGGTCGCCGCCGCGCTGGCCGCGCACCGCTTCCTCGATGTCTACACCGAGCCCGACCCGGCCGTAACCGATGCCGCCCGCGCCGCGCTGGACCGTATCGGCATGGCCGTGGGTGCCATGCAGGCGGCCGACCTCGCGCTCGATGCGCTGTCGCTGGCCTCGATCTACTTCCTCGCCGCCATCGGGCTTGCCATCACCTTCGGGGTGATGCGGGTGATCAACATGGCGCATGGCGAATTCATCATGATGGGCGCCTACACCGGCTATGTGGTGCAGCAACTGATCGCCGACTACACGATCTCGATCCTCGTCGCGCTGCCCGCGGCCTTCATCGTCACCTTTGCGGCCGGTGTGGCGATGGAACGGCTGGTGATCCGCCACCTCTACAAGCGCCCGCTGGAAACCCTGCTGGCCACCTTCGGCATCTCCATCGCGCTGCAGCAACTCGCCAAGAACATCTTCGGCACCCAGGCCCGCCCGCTGACCTCGCCGGGCTGGCTTGATGGCGCGCTGACCTTCAACGACGTGGTGTCGATCAGCTACATCCGCATCGCGATCTTCGTGCTGGCGCTGGTCTTCCTTGCGGTCTTACTGTTCATCATGAAGCGCACCCGCATCGGGCTCGAGGTCCGCGCCGTAACGCAGAACCCGTCGATGGCCGCCAGCATGGGCATCAACCCCGACCGCATCAACATGCTGACCTTCGGCCTCGGCTCCGGCATCGCGGGCGTCGCGGGCGTCGCCATCGGCCTCTTCGCCAAGGTCACCTCCGAACTCGGCTCCGACTACATCGTGCAGAGCTTCATGACGGTGGTGGTGGGCGGCGTCGGCAACATCTGGGGCGCGCTGGCCGGGGCGGCGCTGATCGGCTTCCTGCAGAAGGGCATCGAGTGGTTCAACCCCTCCAACACCCTTGCCGCGCAGACCTACATGATCCTGTTCATCATCCTGTTCATCCAGTTCCGCCCAAGGGGCATCATCGCCCTCAAGGGCCGCGCGGCGGGAGATTGACCGTGACCTGCCTTCCCCCTTCATCTTGGCCCAAATATCCCGGGGGGTCCGGGGGGCTGGCCCCCCGGTCCTGCCCTTGGAGGCGCGCATGACCCAAGGCTTCCTGTCCCGCAACCCCTCGGTGCTGGTCTTTCTCGCAATCCTCGCGATCTTCACCCTCGCCGTCACCCTGCTGTCCGAGGCCTATGGCGTCTCGTTCCTTTCCACCTCGTTCATCAAGACGCTGGGCAAGACGCTGTGCCTCTGCCTGATCGCGCTGGCGATGGATCTGGTCTGGGGCTACGCGGGCATCCTCAGCCTGGGCCATTTCGCCTTCTTCGGGCTGGGGGGCTACATGATCGGCATGTGGCTGATGTATGCCCGCACCGAAGGCATCGTGGTGCAGGCGCTGTCGGGCGGCGGCCTGCCCGCCACGCCGGAAGAAATCCGCACCGGCATCGGCACCCAGATCTTCGGCGTGGTCGGCGGGTCCGAGATTCCGGCGGTCTGGGCCTTTGCGGGCTCTCTGCCCGCGCAGCTGGCGCTGGTGGTGCTGGTGCCGGGGGTGCTGGCGGCGGTGTTCGGCTGGCTTGCGTTCCGCAGCCGGGTCACCGGGGTTTACCTGTCAATCCTGACGCAGGCGATGACGCTGGCGCTGGCGCTTTACCTCTTCCAGAACGACTCCGGGTTGCGCGGCAACAACGGGCTGTCGGGGCTGCAGAACATCCCCGGCGCCGATGCGGTGGGGCAGGACGTGCTGTCGGTCTGGTTCTTCTGGGCCTCGGCGCTGGCGCTGGCGCTGGGCTACATGCTCTCGGCCTTCGTCGTGTCGGGCAAGTTCGGCTCGGTGATCCGCGCCATCCGCGACGATGAACAGCGGGTGCGGTTTCTCGGCTATTCGGTCGAGGGCTACAAGCTGTTCATCTTCACCCTGACGGCGATCATCGCCGCCATCGCAGGCGCGCTTTACTACCCGCAGGCGGGCATCATCAACCCGGCGGAAATGGCGCCGATCGCCTCGATCTATCTTGCTGTCTGGGTGGCGATCGGCGGGCGCGGGCGGCTTTATGGCGCGGTGGTGGGGGCGGTGTTCGTCAGCCTGCTGTCAAGCTGGTTCACCGGGGGGCGGGCGCCCGACCTCAACCTTGGTTTCTACGTCGTGAAGTGGGTGGACTGGTGGCAGATCGTGCTCGGCCTGTCGTTCGTGCTGGTCACGCTTTACGCGCCGAAGGGGCTGGCCGGGCTGGTCGATGCGCTGTCGGGCCTGCGCAGCCCCGACCGCAAGGGCGCGCCCCTTGGTCCCGACGCCGGGGCGTTGCAGGAAAAGGAGGCCGTCGAATGACCGCCCTGCTCGAGGTTTCGGGCGTCAGCGTCAGCTTCGACGGCTTTCGCGCCATCAACAACCTGTCCTTCAGCATCGGCGCGCAGGAATTGCGCGCGGTGATCGGGCCGAACGGCGCGGGCAAGACCACCTTCATGGATATCGTGACCGGCAAGACCCGGCCCGACAAGGGCACCGTGACCTTCGGCGAACGCTCGGTCTCGCTGCTGAACATGTCCGAGGCGCAGATCGCCCGCGCCGGGGTCGGCCGCAAGTTCCAGCGCCCGACGGTGTTCGAGGATCAGTCGGTTGCCGACAACCTGATGATGGCGCTCCGGGCGGCGCGCGCGCCGTGGCGGGTGCTGTTCTGGCGCGCCACGCCCGCAGATCACGGACGCGTGCAGGCGCTGGCCGAGGAGGTCGGTCTGGCCGACGCGCTGGACCGCAAGTCGGGCGAACTGAGCCACGGCCAGAAGCAATGGCTGGAAATCGGGATGCTGCTGGCGCAGGAACCGCGGCTGCTGCTGGTCGATGAACCCGCGGCCGGCATGACGCTGGCCGAACGCGAGCACACCACGCGGCTCTTGGTCGACATGGCAAAGACCCGCGCCGTGGTGGTGGTGGAACATGACATGGAATTCGTGCGCCGCCTGAACTGCCGGGTCACCGTGCTGCACGAAGGCGCGGTGCTGGCCGAAGGCTCGCTTGATCATGTGACCCGCACGCCGGAAGTGATCGACGTTTATCTGGGGCGGGGTTGATGCTGAAAACCGAAGGTCTGACGCTGCACTACGGCGGGTCGCAAATCCTCTACGGCATCGACATGGAGGCGCGGGCGGGCGAGGTGACCTGCATCATGGGCACCAATGGCGTCGGCAAGACCAGCCTCTTGAAGGCCATCGCCGGGGCGCATCCGCGCTCGGGCGGGCGGGTGACTTTCGATGGCGAAGACCTCCCCAAACTGCCGCCGCAGGGCATGGCGCGGCGGGGCCTGGGCTTCGTGCCGCAGGGCCGGATGATCTTTCCGCTGCTGACGGTGCGCGAGAATCTGGAAACCGGCTTTGCCTGCCTGCCCCGCGCCGAGCATGTCGTGCCGGAGGATATCTATGACCTGTTCCCGGTGCTGAAAGACATGGGCCACCGCCGTGGCGGCGATCTGTCGGGCGGGCAGCAGCAGCAGCTTGCCATCGCCCGCGCCATGATCATGAAGCCCAAGCTTTTGCTGCTGGACGAGCCGACCGAGGGCATCCAGCCCAACATCATCCAGCAGATCGGCCGGGTGATCGAACACCTGCGCGCCAAGGGCGACATGGCGATCATTCTGGTCGAGCAGTATTTCGAATTCGCCTACGGCCTCGCCGACCGTTTTTATGTGCTGAAACGCGGCGCGGTCGATCTGGCGGGCACCAAGGCGGAACTGGGGCGCGAGGCGGTGCGGGGCTCGGTTTCGGTCTGAAAACAGCGGGGGTTTGGCAAAGGCGCGCAGATCGCCTATATGACGCGCTCACCTGCAAGGATTCCCCGCGATGGCCCCCGATGCCCCGATCACGCAAGACGTGCTGACGATACCGCGCAAGCTGTCCGAGGGCGGCCCGGTGAACATCGTCGGGCTGACGCGCGACCAGTTGCACGCCGCCCTGATCGCGGCAGGCACGCCGGAGCGGCAGGCGAAGATGCGGGTCGGGCAGATCTGGCAATGGGTCTACCACTGGGGCATCCGCGATTTCGCGGGCATGACCAACCTTGCCAAGGACTTCCGCGCGCTGCTGGCCGAGAACTTCGTGATCACGCTGCCCGAGGTCGTGACACGGCAGATCAGCGCCGACGGCACCCGCAAGTATCTGGTGCGCATCGCGGGCGGGCACGAGGTCGAGACCGTCTACATCCCCGAGGAAAACCGTGGCACCCTGTGCATTTCAAGCCAGGTCGGCTGCACGCTGACCTGTTCCTTCTGCCACACCGGCACGCAGAAGCTGGTGCGCAACCTGACGGCGAGCGAGATTGTCGGGCAGGTGATGCTGGCGCGCGACGATCTGGGCGAATGGCCGGTGCAGGGCGCGCCCAAGGATGAAACCCGGCTGATCAGCAACGTGGTGCTGATGGGCATGGGCGAGCCGCTTTACAATTTCGACAACGTGCGCGACGCGATGAAGATCGTGATGGACAACGAGGGCATCGCCCTTGGGCGCCGGCGCATCACCCTGTCGACCTCGGGCGTGGTGCCGGAAATTGCCCGCACCGCGCGGGAAATCGGCTGCCTGCTGGCCGTCAGCTTCCACGCCACCACTGATGAGGTGCGCGACAGGCTGGTGCCGATCAACAAGAAATGGAACATCGCGGCGTTGCTGGATGCGCTGCGCGACTACCCCGGCCTGACCAACTCCGAACGCATCACCTTCGAATACGTCATGCTCGACGGGGTGAACGACAGCAAGGAAGACGCGCACCGTCTGGTGGAGCTGATCCGGGGCATCCCGGCCAAGATCAACCTGATCCCGTTCAACGAATGGCCGGGCGCGCCCTACAAGCGGTCAAGCGGCAACCGCATCCATGCCTTTGCCGACATCATCTATAACGCAGGCTATGCCAGCCCGATCCGCACCCCGCGCGGCGAGGACATCATGGCGGCCTGCGGCCAGCTGAAATCGGCCACCGAACGCGGGCGCAAGTCGCGCGCCGACGTGGCGGCAGAGGCTCAGGTCTTGAACACGCGGTAGATCGCCGGGATCACCAGCACGGTCAGCAGCGTGGAACTCAGCAGCCCGAACAGCAGCGAGATCGCCAGCCCCTGGAAGATCGGGTCGGCCAGGATCACCACCGCCCCGATCATCGCGGCAATCGCCGTCAGCAGGATCGGCTTGAACCGGATCGCCCCGGCCTCGATCAGCACGTCAAGCGGCGGGCGGGCCGGGTCGGCGTGCCGGATGAAATCGACCAGCAGGATCGAGTTGCGCACGATTATTCCCGCCAGCGCGATGAAGCCGATCATCGAGGTGGCCGAGAAAGGCGCTCCGAACAGCCAGTGGCCGAACACGATGCCAAGGAAGGTCAGCGGGATCGGCGTCAGGATCACCAGCGGCAGGCGGAACGAGCCGAACTGCGCCACCACCAGGATGTAGATTCCCAAGAGCGCCACGCCGAAGGCCGCCCCCATGTCGCGGAAGGTGACAAACGTCACCTCCCATTCGCCATCCCACAGCAGGGTGGTGACCGTTTCATCCTCGGGCTGGCCGTTCAGGCTGATCACCGGCTTGGTGCCGGGTTCCCACTCCATCTTGTCTAGTTCGGCCTCGACCGCCAGCATCCCGTAAAGCGGCGCCTCGAAATCGCCCGCCAACTCTGCCATGACCATTTCGGCGTCGCGGCCATTGCGGCGGAACACCGGGTAGGAGGCGCGCTCTTCCGCCACGCGGATCACGTCGCCCAGTTCCACCACGCCGCGCGCGCCGGGCAGCACGTTGGCCGGAATGGGAGTGGAGAGGAAGCGTTCGTCCATCACCCGGTCGCCCTTGGGCCGCTCGATCCGGATCGGGATCGGGTGGCGCCCGTCGCCGCGGTGCGAATAGCCGACCGTCCGGCCACCGTTCAGGATCTCGATGGTGTCGAACACGTCGGATTCCTCGACCGAGAAGAATTCCAGATCGTCGGTCGAGACGGTGGCGCGCAGGCGGCGGGGCTGGGTGCCGAAACTGTCATCGACATCGACGATGAACGGCACCGCCTCGAACGCCTGCCGCACCTTCGCCGCCGCCGCGCGCCGGGTTTCGGCGTCGGGGCCGTAGATCTCGGCCAGCAGGGTGGCCAGCACCGGCGGGCCGGGTGGCGGCTCGACGGTTTTCAGGCTGGTGCCCGGCGGCAGGTCAAGCGCGTTCAGTGCCAGACGCAGGTCGAGCGCGATGTCATGGCTCGCGCGGTCACGCTCGGCCTTCGGCGCGAGGGTGATCTGCACCTCGCCCAGTTGCGGCTCTGCCCGCAGGTAGGAATGGCGTACCAGCCCGTTGAAGTTGAAGGGGGCGGCGGTGCCCGCATGGGTCTGCACCAGCGTGACCTCCGGCAGGCCCAGCGCCACGGCGGCCACCTCCTGCGCGACACGGTCGGTCGCCTCGACCGTGGCGCCTTCGGGCAGGTCGATCACCACCGAGAGTTCCGACTTGTTGTCGAACGGCAAGAGCTTGACCGTGACATCCTTGGTATAAAGCGCCGTCAGCGACCCGAACGACAGCACCGCCGTGATCAGGAGGAACGCGAGGCTGACGCCCTTGCTGGAAAGCAGCGGCCGCGCCACGGCGGTGTAGATCCGCCCCAGACGGCCGCCCGGTTCAGCGCCGTGGCCGTCGCCATGTGCCAGCTTGGCGCCGCCCGCGATCTTCAGCATCAGCCAGGGCGTGATGATCACCGCCACGAAGAACGAGAAGATCATCGCGGCAGAGGCGTTGGCCGGGATCGGGCTCATGTAGGGGCCCATCAGGCCCGAGACGAACAGCATCGGCAACAGCGCCGCGACCACGGTCAGCGTGGCGACTATGGTCGGGTTGCCGACCTCGGCCACGGCGTCGATTGCCGCCTCGGCGCGGGGGCGCTTGTCGCCCATGCCCCAGTGCCGCGCGATGTTCTCGATCACCACGATGGCATCATCGACCAGGATGCCGATGGAAAAGATCAGCGCGAACAGGCTGACGCGGTTCAGGGTGTAGCCCATGATCCAGGCGGCAAACAGCGTCAGCAGGATCGTCACCGGGATGACGATGGCCACCACGATGCTTTCGCGCCAGCCGATTGCCAGCAGCACCAGTGCCACGATCGACACGGTGGCAAGGCCGAGGTGGAACAGCAGCTCGTTGGCCTTTTCGTTGGCCGTTTCGCCGTAATTGCGGGTGATGTCGACCGCGATGCTGTCGGGGATCAGGCTGCCCTTCAGCGCCTCGATCCGGTGCAGGATCGCCTCGGAAACGACGACGGCATTCGACCCGGCGCGCTTGGCAACGGCCAGCGTCACGGCGGGGGCGCGGAGAATCGTGCCGTCCTCGGCCCTGGAGACCGAGGCCATCAGCAGGTCGGACGTATCTGCGACGAAAGCCACATCGGCCACGTCTGCGACATAGACCGGTCGCCCGTCGCGCGTGGTCAGCAAGAGGTTGGCGATCTGCGCCGGGGCCGTCAGGGTTTCACCGGCAATCAGCGCGACCGAGTCGCCGGCGTCGCGCAGCGTGCCGGTGGTCAGCGAGCGGTTGGCGGCCGAAACCTTGCCCGCAAGCTGTTGCAGCGTCACGCCGTAGAGCGCCAGCCGTTCCGGGTCGGGCGCGATGCGGATCGCCTCGGGTGCTTCGCCCACGATGTAGGTAAGGCCGACATCTGCGGTCTTGGCAACCTCGGTGCGCAGCTCGCGGGCGATGCGGGTCAGGTCGTTGGCGGTAATGCCGGTGCTGCCGGGTTTCGGTGACAGGGTCAGCGAAACGATGGCGACGTCGTCGATCCCGCGCCCGAAGATCAGCGGCTCGGGGATGCCGACCGGAATCCGGTCCAGGTTGGCGCGGATCTTGTCATGCACCCGCAGGATCGCAGCATCGGACGAGGTGCCGACCAGAAAGCGCGCGGTGACCATCGCGCTGTCGTCGCGGGTCTGGGAATAGATGTGCTCGACCCCGTCGATGCCCTTGACGATGCCTTCCAGAGGTTCGGTGATCAGCTTCACCGCATCCTCGGCGCGCAGGCCGGGGGCCTGGATGTGGATGTCGACCAAGGGCACGGAAATCTGCGGCTCTTCCTCGCGCGGCAGCGAGGCCAGCGCGACGAGGCCCACCGCCAGCGCGGCCAGAATGAACAGCGGGGTCAGCGCCGAGGCGATGAAGGCGCGGGTCAGGCCGCCCGCGAGGCCAAGGGCCTTCTTCGGTCCTTCACTCATGGCCGATCACCACGTCGCCCGCTTGCAGGCCCGACAGAACCTCGACCATCGCGCGGCCGTCGCGGTCGTGGCCCTGCCCCAGCACGACGGCGCGCGCCACCGGGCCGGCCGTGCTTTCGGTTTCGACGAAATCGAGACCGGACAGGGTGGTGACGGCATCGCGTGGCACCAGCAGGGCCTGCCGCGTGGCGACCGGCACGCGCACCAGCACGCGGGCATCGACAAAGGCATCGGGAAGGTCCGGCACCTCGACATCGGCCACGACGCGGCCGTTCTCGATCAGCGGATAGATGCGGGCCAGCGTGCCGGTGGCAACCCCCGTGGCTGTTTCGATCCCGATGGGCGCACCCTGCTCCAGAAAGGCGGCGTGGCGTTCGGGCACCGCGATGCGCAAATAGAAGCCGCCGCCGCCGATGCTTGCCACCACCTCGCCCGCCATCAGCACGGCGCCGGTTGCGACCGGCACATCCAGCACGCGGCC
The DNA here is from genome assembly GCA_032334235.1 of Paracoccaceae bacterium Fryx2. Taxonomy (NCBI): domain Bacteria; kingdom Pseudomonadati; phylum Pseudomonadota; class Alphaproteobacteria; order Rhodobacterales; family Paracoccaceae; species Paracoccaceae bacterium Fryx2. Next base: position 2,403,285 of record JAVSGI010000005.1, on the reverse strand, counting down.
CGCGATGGGCGACAGCACGGTGCCTTCGAGCGCCTGCTGCTCGATCACCTGACGGTCGGCGCGGGTGGCGGCGATCTGGCCGTTCAGCACGTCGACCTGGGTGCGCAGCGCATCCAGCCGCTGCGCGGTGGTGACGCCGCGCGCCAGCAGATCCTCGCCGCGGGTCAGTTCGGTCTGCGCATTGGCAAGCTGGGCATCCAGCGATTGCAGCGTCGCGTCGATGGCGGAAAGCTGGAAGCCGATCTTGGCATCGACCACCTCGCCCAGCACCTGGCCGGCGGTGACCTCGTCACCCTCGGCCACCAGCAGCCGCACCAGCGTGCCGCCCAGCCGGGCGCGGGCGGGAATGCGGTCGCGCGCCTCGATCCGGCCATAGACGGCCTTCCACTCGGTCACGGTCACCGGGGCGAGGGGTTCGGCGTGCAGGGCAAGCGGCAGCAGCAGGGTCAGCAGGGCGGCCGGGAGGGAGAATCGCATGATGTGTCCTTCGCTGGGCAGCGGGGAATAATATTCATAAAGATGAATATGACTTGGACCCGCAAAAAGCAAGTCCCGAAGGCCCAGTTTCCTGCGACTTTTCGCCCGTGGCAATGACCCGGTGCAGGATGCGCGATTTTTCTACGAAAAATCCCGCGCACATCATGCGAATGACATCCTTGCCCACCGCCAGCACATAGCCGCGCCGGGCGATGGTCTTGACCAGCAACTCGCTGACCAGCTGGTTGCCCAGCGTGTCGCGCAGCCGCTTGACGCGGGTCGCCCCCGCCGCCTCGTCGCAGTCCGACGGGTCGCGCCCCGAGATCACGCCTTCGATCTGGGCGCCGGTCATCACCTCGTCATCCATCCGCGCCTCGGCCAGAACCGACAGGGTTTCGATCGCGGCCTCGGTCAGGGCAAACTCCATGTCGTTGATATAGACCGCGCGGCTTTCGCGGCTGATCAGCAGGCTGGAAACCTGGATGCCGGATCGCTGGATCGCCGAGATGCGGCGGTTCAGCGCGATGATGGTGACAAGGAACACCAGTGCCGCCAGCAACAGCGCCGTGGCAAAGACCAGCAGCACGAAGATCACCATGCGGTAGCTGGCCAGCACGTCGGAAAACGAGGTGCCCGATTGCGCCAGAATCTCCAGCAGCTTGATCTCGGCTCCGGCGCGCAGGTCGTCGTTCTCGACGAAGATGCGCTCGACCCGGGCGTTGAAGGCGTTGGCGTCGGGCAGGTTCAGGAACAGGAAGATCGCCGCCCCGAGCAGGATCAGCACGATGGCGGCAATGCCGCCCGCGACCACCCGGTTGCCCGCCCGCAGGCTGTCAGAAGCGGAGGAAATAGTCTCCGGCACTGGCTTTCCTTTCTTCCAGACCCTCGGGGCCGAAGGTGGACAGGATGTTGAGCAGAGTCCAGCCCGCTGCTGCAAGCCGGGGTGCCAGGGCGTTGGCGGCGGCGGCACCCCGCCCGGCACAGGCCCCGTCGGGCACCTGAGCCACGCCATAGTGCAGGCGCAGGGGGGAATCCTGCTTGGCCTTGTAGTCGGCATAGCAGTCGGCCCGCGCCGGGGCCGCCAGCATCAGCACTGCGGCAAGGGCAAGGGCGGCGGTGGGGGCAAGGGGTTTCATGCGGGGCTCCAGTGATCTGGCCGGTGGGTCGGAACCTGTGCACCCTGCGCCGCGGGCCGCTGATATTCAATAACAAGCGGGCCGTGGCGGGCTGCTATCGCATGACGGGGTGGCGATATTGCCTGTCCCGGCGGGGCGGGGCGAGGGTTGGCGCATCAAGCCCGGCACGGTGGTCGTGTCGGCCGACACCCCGAAAGGAAGCTGAAATGTCCACAGCCCCCAGACCTTCCGAGATCCTGGCCGAAACCGTTCTGGCATCCCGCCGCCGGATGCCCCAGAACCGGCCGTCGATCTTCCGGCGGATGACCACAACGCTGGTCGCGGTGTCCACCGCCCTTGGCCTGATGGCCGGGACAACCCTGCCGGCCCATGCCGACAACGACGATCTGGCCAAGGCGCTTGCGGCCTTTGCGGCTATCGCGATCATCGGCACGGCGATCAGCGACCGCGACGATCACCGGCCCCCGCCGCCGAACCCGTTCCCCTACCAGCCGCAGCCCCGCCCGCCGATCGGGCATCCCGTCCTGCCGCCCCCCTATCCGCACCATCCCTACCCCAAGCCGCCGGTCCATCCCGCCCCGCCGCCCTACTGGCACGGCCATGCCCCGTCCCTGCCCGCCGTCTGCGCCATGCAGATCGACGGCTATCGCAGCAGCGTGGTCTATCCCGAGCCCTGCCTGCGCAACAACGGCGTCAGGGCCCGGTTGCCGGCCAATTGCGGCCGCGGCGTGTATATCCGCGGCCGCAGCACCCGGGTCTATGCGCAGAACTGCCTGCTGAACGCAGGGTTCCGCATCGAACAGCGGCGCTGGCGCTAGGCGTCGGCGCGGCCGGGGCGTCGTGCCCCGCACCTGAGGGGGAAGGGTGAGCAGCTTCCCCCTCTTTCCATTTGCGGCCGGATCGGGTTTCCTCTGCGCATGTCATCGCACCCCGACCCAGCCCCCGACCCAGCCCCCGACTTTGCCCATGAAGCCGCCGCCCTTGCCGGGGGGGCGGTTTTTGTCATCGGTGTCGACGAGGCCGGGCGCGGGCCGCTGGCCGGGCCGGTGACGGCTGCCGCCGTGCGGCTGTTTCCCGGAAGCATTCCGCCCGGGCTGAACGACAGCAAGAAACTGAGCGCCCGCCAGCGCGAAGCGCTGTTCGACCTGATCATGTCGCAGGCCCAGACCTGCATCGCCCATGCCTCGGTTGCCGAAATCGACGCGCTGAACATCCTGCGCGCCAGCCATCTGGCGATGGAGCGGGCGGTGGCGGGCCTGCCCTGCGTTGCCGACCATGCGCTGATCGACGGCCATCTGATCCCGCGCGGGCTGACCTGCCGGGCAAGCGCGCTTGTAAAGGGTGACGCACGGTGTGTGTCGATTGCCGCAGCCTCGATCCTGGCCAAGGTGGCGCGTGACCGGATCATGGTGGATTTGGCGCAACAGCATCCGGGTTACGGCTGGGCGCAAAACGCGGGTTATCCGACCAAAGCGCATCTGGCCGCGCTGCAAGATCTTGGGGTGACCCCACACCATAGGCGTTCGTTCCGCCCCGTCCACAACATCTTGTATCAAGAAGATCATTAAGCCCTTGATTCAAAAAAGAATTTGACGGCGAATCGCCAATGACTCATCCTGTCCTGAACAAATCGGCACAAAAAGCCGGGGACAGAGGCAGCACATGGCGACCAAGACCAGACCGGCAGAAGCGGCAACGCTTCCGCTGAACCAGATCCTTGCGGGCGACTGCATCGAGGTGATGAACGGCCTGCCCGAAGGCAGCGTCGATCTGATCTTCGCAGACCCGCCCTACAACCTGCAACTGCGGGGCGACCTGCATCGCCCCGACAACAGCAAGGTCGATGCGGTCAACGACCACTGGGACCAGTTCGCCAGTTTCGCCGCCTATGACCGCTTCACCCGCGACTGGCTGGCCGCCGCACGGCGCCTGCTGAAGCCCAACGGGGCGATCTGGGTGATCGGCAGCTATCACAACATCTTCCGCGTCGGCGCGGCCTTGCAGGATCAGGGCTACTGGATCCTGAACGACGTGGTGTGGCGCAAGTCGAACCCGATGCCGAACTTCAAGGGCAAGCGGCTGACTAACGCGCATGAAACCCTGATCTGGGCCAGCCGCGACGAGGCGGCGAAATACACCTTCAACTACGAGGCGCTGAAGGCGCTGAACGAAGGCGTGCAGATGCGGTCCGACTGGGTGCTGCCGATCTGCACCGGGCACGAGCGCATCAAGGATGCGGCGGGCGACAAGGCGCATCCGACGCAGAAACCCGAAAGCCTGCTGCACCGCGTGATGGTGGCCAGCACCAACCCCGGCGACGTGGTGCTCGACCCGTTCTTCGGCACCGGCACGACAGGGGCGGTGGCCAAGATGCTGGGCCGCGACTTCATCGGGATCGAGCGCGAGGAGGCCTATCGCCGCGTCGCCGCCGAACGGATGGAGAGGGTGCGCCGCTTCGACGCATCGGCGCTGGAAATCACCGGCTCGAAGCGCGCCGAGCCGCGCGTGCCCTTCGGGCAGGTGGTCGAACGCGGCATGTTGCGCCCGGGCGAGGAACTGTTTTCGCCGCGCGGGGGCATTGCCAAGGTGCGCGCCGACGGCACGCTGGTCGGCACCGAGGTGAAGGGCTCGATCCATCAGGTCGGCGCGCATCTGGAAGGCGCGCCAAGCTGCAACGGCTGGACCTACTGGCACTTCAAGCGCGACGGCAAGCTGATTCCCATCGACATCCTGCGCCAGCAGATCCGTGCCGAGATGGAGGCCGATCAGGCCGGCCTGCCGCACTGACCCCCGCTTTACCGACCGCATTGCCTGCCGCGGCCCGCCCGCGGCACGACTCCCCGCCGTGCGGCGCGCATGGCGGGGCTTTTTCACCTTGATGCACAACTTGCTGCGTGACCGGCCGATTCCATGCTAGCGTCGCCGGAAAAAGCCGTGCCAGGGTGGATGAATGGCCGAAGACCTTGAAGAATACCGCGCCGCTGCGAACCGGATAGAAGAACAACTGGCCCAGCGCGCCCAGGACTGTGCCCGGCTGATCGTGCGCCCCGCGACGCAGGCACAGCGCGCGGCCCTTCTGGAACGGATCGCCGGCATGACCGACCTGCGACGCAAGCTCGGGTCGGTCTTCAACTTCTACAACATGCAGTGCATGCAGTTCGTCCACGCCCAGCCCGGCCCGGCCGTGCCGCCGGTGCTGGTCGCCCCGACCCCCGGAAAGCCCGACCTCCCGCTGCCCCGCTTTTTCGAGGGGGTCGGCTGGCGGCTCCGGATGATGAACCTGCTGGCGGACCAGCTTGTCCGCATCGCCGAAGACCACGGCCAGCCGCTCTATGCCCCTCCGCCGCCGCTGTGGGACATGGCCTCGCAGCAGCTGGACGCGCTGAACCGGGTCCATCGCTCGCTGCATCGCCTGCTGAACCCGCTGACGCAGAATGCCGAGGCGCGCGACTATGGCTGCTATCCCGACATCCCGCTGAACACCTCGGTGTTTCTGGAACATGCCCATGCCGCCAGGCGGGTGGCGATGGCGCAGGGCCGGGCCGGGCCGCTGCGCTTTCTGGATGTCGGCTGCGGCATCGGGATCACGTTGCTGCTGGCCGCCCAGGTGTTCGACCGGCCCGACGGGCTGGAATACGACCCCGGCTATGCCGATGCCGCCTCGCAGATCCTGAGGGTGACCAATGCCGCGCGCTGCCGGATCATCCTCGACGATGCCCTGACCTTCCAGAGCTATGCGGCCTACGACGTGATCTACTTCTATCAGCCGATGGATGATGCCGCCCTGCTGGAACGGCTGGAACGCCGGATCATCGCGCAGGCCCGGCCCGGCACCATCCTGATCGCGCCCTACGACTATTTCGGGCAGCGCGCCGAGGATTATGATTGCAGCTATGTCGCGGGCTCGATCTGGATCACCGGCCGCGACGATGCGGCGGCGGCCGACCTGCGCGCGCTGGCCGAAAGCTACGGCACCAGCCTGGTGCCGCCAGACACCCGCCCCGACCCGCGCGAAGGGTTTCTGGAGCCTGTCCTGTCGGCGTGCCGCGCCATCAACTTCCACATCGGATGATGGCGCGGCGGCCGGTCAGGCCAGCAGGCCGGGTTCGGGGTTCAGCGCCTTGTTGTAGGGTGCCCAGTCGGTGATGTCCGGGTAGTATTTCCGCCGCCACGCCCGGACCTTGGGGTTCATGTAGCGCCGCCACAGCGGCGGCACCATCGCCAGCGTCGTCATCGTCGGATAGCCGAACGGCAGTTGCGGTGCGTCATCCTCGGAATAGGTCTGCAGCAGCGGGAAGCGGCGGTCGGGTTTGTAGTGGTGGTCGGAATGGCGTTGCAGGTTGATCAGCAGCCAGTTCGAGGCGCGCTGCGAGGCGTTCCAGCTGTGGCGCGGCAGCACATGTTCATACTTCCCCTCGCCCAGATGCCGCCGGGTCAGCCCGTAATGCTCGATGTAATTGGTCAGCTCCAACTGCCACACCGCGATGAACGCCTGGAAGAGGAACAGCGCCAGCCCGGCCCAGCCGCCGATGTAAAGCGCCAGCGCCAGCGCCGCCGCCTGGAGAATGGCATAGCGCCAGAACGGGTTGCCGGGGTGCCAGGGGCTGCGCCCGGCGCGGGCCAGCATCTGGGTTTCGGCCTTCCAGGACGAGCGCGGGGTATCGCGCAGCACCCGGTAGAAATAGCGGTGGAAACCCTCGTTGTAGCGGGCCGTCACCGCGTCGCGCGGGGTGCCGACATGGCGGTGATGCACCAGCAGGTGCTCGGTGCGGAAATGGCTGTAAAGCACCGTCGCCAGCAGCAGGTCGCCCAGCCAGCGTTCCAGCCTGTTCCGCTGGTGCAGAAGTTCATGCGAGTAGACGATGCCGACCGTGCCCGAAATCACCCCCACGCCGAAAAACAGCACGATGGTTTCCAGCGTCGACAGGTGGTCGGTGTGCGTCACCCACCAGATCATGCCGTAAATCGTGACGAACTGGATCGGAAACCAGATCATCGTGACCAGCCGATACCAGAACAGGTCGGCCTCGGGCGTATCGGTGTCGGGGTTGTCTTCGTTGCGGCCCAGAATGGCGTCGAGCAGCGTCACCATGATCCAGCCGTAGACCGGCAGCATCACCACGGTCCAGCCGCCGACCGTCGCGCCAATCAGCGCCAAGGGGATCATCCCGAGCGACAGCCAGAACGGCAGGGCCGATTTCAGTTGCGCAACCTGCGCCGAGGGTATTGTGGCCATCGGTTATTGTTCCTTCGTGCCCTCACGTTTCCGGGGCGGACGGTAGGTGCATGTTCGGTTGCGCTCAACTGTGACCGAGTGCTGCATGTGCCGCAGAAAGCGCCTTGCGCATCACGGTCGGCAGGTCGCCGGGGCGGAACGCGTCGCCGGGCAGGAAGTGGCCGCGCTCGGGGTTGGCGCCCTGCGGCACATCGGCCCGCCAGACCTGCAATGTCAAATGAAAATGGGTGAAGGTATGGCGCGCCTCGCCCGCCGCCTGCCAGTCGGCGGCCAGCGGGGCGGGGCCGCCCGCGCCATCCCACCCGGTGCCGGGCCAGCCCAGCATCCCGCCCAGCAGCCCCCGGTCGGGCCGTCGTTCCACCAGCCACGCCCCGTCGCTGCGCCGCGCGATCCAGACGTGCCCGGCCCGGTGCGGCTTGTCCGGCTTTGGGGCCTTGCGCGGCAGGTCGGCCTGCACCCCCGCCCTGAACGCGACGCAGAAAGCGTTCAGCGGGCAAAGGCCGCAGACCGGGTTGCGCGGGGTGCAGATCGTGGCGCCAAGGTCCATCATCGCCTGAGCATGGTCGCCGGGGCGTAGATCGGGCGTCAGCGCCGCGGCAAGGCGGGTCAGTGCCGGCTTGGCCTGCGGCAGGGGCACCTCGACCCGGTAAAGCCGCGCGATCACCCGTTCGACGTTGCCATCCACCACCACCGCAGCCTCGTCATAGGCAATCGCGGCCACCGCGCCGGCGGTATAGGGGCCGATGCCGGGCAGGCCCAGCAACCCGTCGCGGGTTCCGGGGAAGCGGCCGCCATGGTCGGAGACCACGGCGCGGGCGCATTTCAGCAGGTTGCGGGCGCGGGCGTAGTAGCCAAGGCCCGCCCATTCGGCCATCACCTCGGCATCCTCGGCCGCGGCCAGCGCGGCCACGGTCGGCCAGCGCGCGGTGAAGCGGTGGAAATAGTCGCGCACCGCAGCGACGGTGGTCTGTTGCAGCATCACCTCCGACAGCCAGACGCGGTAGGGGTCGGGGCGCACCCCCGCCTGCCGGTCCGCCGGGCCGGTGCGCCACGGCATCGCGCGGGCGTGCCGGTCATACCATTCCAGCAGCGCCGCGCCCGCCATGCTTCCTTCGTCACGCAATCTTTATGCCCCTTCCGGTGCCATTCCTCTGGCAGCACCCGCCCGCTGCCGCTTACATTAGCGCCAAGCAAGGATGAAACCAGATGGCCCGCGCCCCAGGAACGCCCCATTCGCCCCCAGCCCGCCGGATGGGCGGCTTTGAACCGGCCTCGGGGCTGCTGAAGGACCGTATCCGCACGGCGGGCGAAAAGCGCGGCTTCGCGGTCATGCGCCTGCTGACGCAATGGGCCGAGATCGTGGGCGAGGATCTGGCGCGCAGCACGCGTCCGGTCAGGATCGGCTATGCCCGCGAAGGTTTCGGCGCAACGCTGACCCTGCTGACCCGCTCGGCCGAGGCGCCGATGGTGCAGATGCAGCTTCCCGCCGTCAAAGACCGGGTGAATGCCTGCTACGGCTACAACGCCATTTCGCGCGTCATCCTGACGCAAACCGCCCCAACCGGCTTTGCCGAAGGGCAGGCCGGCTTCGCCCCCGCGCCCACGCAGACCCCGCCCCCCGACCCGGCCATCAAGGCCCGGGCCGCCGAGGTCGCGGGCGGCGTGCAGGACGACGGGCTGCGCTCAGCCCTTGAAACGCTGGCGCAAAACTTCTTAACTCGCCACAAGGCACAATGAGGCAGAACATGATCAGGAAATTCGGGATCGCGGCCGTGGCCGTTTGCGCGGTGGCTGCCTTCGGGCTCTGGTTCACCGGCAGCCGGTCGCAGCAGGCCGAGACATCGCTTTTGCCCATGGGCGCCGCGCAGGCGCAGGAAACCCCGCCCGCCGACGCCGCGGTGCCCGAGGTGCCCGAACTGGTGCTGGGCAACCCCGATGCAAAGGTCACGGTGACCGAATACGCCTCCTACACCTGCCCGCATTGCGCGACCTTTCATCAGGCGGTGTTCAAGCCGCTGAAGGCCGATTACATCGACACCGGCAAGATCAAGTTCGTCTTCCGCGAGGTCTATTTCGACCGTTATGGCCTCTGGGCCTCGATCGTGGCGCGCTGCGGCGGCGAGATGCGCTATTTCGGAATCGCGGGGATGCTGTTCGAAACGCAGCAGGAATGGGCGGCCTCTGACGATTCTGCCGTGGTGGTCGAAAACCTGAAGAAGATCGGCCGCAAGGCGGGCATGGAGGATGCGACGATTTCCGCCTGCCTTGAAGACAATGCCATGGCGCAGGCGATGGTCGCGGCCTTCCAGGCCAACGCCACCGCCGACAAGATCGAGGGCACGCCCGCGCTGGTGATCAACGGCACGCTGCACCCGAACATGAGCTACGGCGAGCTGAAAACCCTGCTTGACGCCGAACTGGCCAAGTGACCATGGCGGCCCCGCTGCACGGCATCCGCGTGATCGAACTGGCGCGGATTCTGGCCGGACCCTGGGCCGGGCAGACGCTGGCCGATCTGGGTGCCGACGTGATCAAGGTCGAGGCCCCGGAAGGCGACGACACCCGCCGCTGGGGCCCGCCGTTCATCGAGCGTGACGGCGACCGCTCGGCCGCCTATTTCCACGCGACCAACCGGGGCAAACGCTCGGTCACCGTCGATTTCCGCACCCCCGAGGGGCAGGAAACCGTGCGCCGTCTGGTGGCCGACGCCGATGTGGTGATCGAGAACTTCAAGGTCGGCGGGCTGGCGAAATACGGGCTGGACTATGCGGGGCTGGCGGCGGTGAACCCGCGGCTGGTCTATTGCTCGATCACCGGCTTCGGGCAGACCGGCCCCTATGCCCATCGCGCGGGCTATGATTTCATCATCCAGGGCATGGCCGGGCTGATGAGCGTGACCGGCGAACCCGACGGCCAGCCGCAGAAGGTCGGCGTCGCGGTGACCGACATCTTCACCGGCGTCTATGCCGCCACCGCGATCCTTGCCGCGCTGCACCAGCGCACCGTCACCGGGCAGGGCCAGCAGATCGACATGGCGCTGATGGACGTGGCAGCCTCGGTCATGGCCAATCAGGCGATGAACTACCTCGTCACCGGCACCGCGCCGCAGAAGATGGGCAATGCCCACCCCAACCTGGCCCCCTATGCGGTGTTCGATTGCGCCGATGGCTGGATCATCATCGCGACCGGCAACGACGGGCAATACCGCCGCCTCTGCGCGCTGCTTGGCCTGCCCGACATGGCCACCGCCCCCGGTTTCGCCACCAACGCCGACCGCATCGCCAACCGCGCCGCGATGACCGACCGGCTGACCGCCGCCACCAGCCTGCGCAGCAAGGCCGACCTGCTGGCCGCCTGCGAGGCCGAAGGCGTGCCCGCAGGCCCGATCAACGATCTGGCCGAGGTGTTTGCCGACCCCCAGATCATTGCGCGCGGGTTGCGGATCGAGGTGCAGGGCCTGCCCGGCGTCCGCTCGCCCTTCCGGTTTTCCGGGGCCGATATGGCCTTGGACCGCGCCGCCCCGAAACTGGGCGAACATCAGGCCGAAGTGCTGGGCGACGCGCCCTGACGCCCGCCTTCGCTTGACCCGCCGCGCGCATCGTCTAGGGTGCGCCAACCTTTGCAGCAGGAAATGCACCCATGGCCCAGCGTCTTCACCTTGTGTTTGGTGGCGAACTTGTCGATCCGACGAAAAACGTCTTCAAGGATGTGAAAGCCATCCATGTCGTCGGCATGTTCCCCGATTATGCCACGGCGTTCAGCGCCTGGAAGGCCGCGGCGCAGCGCACCGTAGATGATGCCCACATGCGCTATTACATCGCGCATATCCACCGCCTGCGCGACGAGGCCGAATCGGGCTCGTCAACCGAGGAGCTTGGGGCCTGAGACCCGCGCCGTCATGGCACATTCCATCGGGCTGACCCTCTACAATCTGGCGGCCCCGCGGCGCGACCACGCCGACGGGGCAGCGCCCGTGCAGCGCCCCGCCCGTCCAGGCGGCAGGCTGGCATGGCTGCACGCGCCCAATGCCGATGCCGCCCGAACCATGGTCGAACTGGCGCGGCGACTGATGGCCGAGGATGGTCTGGCGGTGCTGCTCACCTGCCCGCAGCCGCCGGGGGCCAGGGGGGTGATCTGGCAGCTTCCGCCCGACGAAACCCCGGCCGAGGCGCGGGCCTTCCTTGACCACTGGCGCCCCGAGATCGGCGTGATGTCGGAAGGCGAGCTGCGCCCCGCCCTGCTGCACGAAGCGCAGGACGCCGGCGTGCCGCTGATCCTGCTGGATGGCCGCGCGCCCTATCTGCTGCGCGAACGCGACGGCTGGTATCCCGGCCTGATGCGCAGCACCCTGTCGCAATTCCATATGGTGCAGGCGCTGGACGAACCGGCCGCACGCGCCTTCCGCCGCGCCGGGGCAAAGGCCGAAACCACCGGCCGGATGGAGGAACCCAGCGCCGCGCTGCCCTGCACCGAGGCCGAGCGCGCCGCCCTGACCCGCCTTCTGGCCTCGCGCCCGGTCTGGCTGGCGGCCAGCCTGCCCGAAGACGAGGAAACGGCGGTGCTGGAGGCGCATCGCGCCGCGCTGCGGATGGCGCACCGGCTGCTGCTGATCGTGGTGCCGCAAGACCCGGCGCGCGCGCTTGCCCTGTCGGCGCGGATGGAGGCGGAGGAAGGCTGGGTCGTGGCCCGCCGCGCCGCCGATCAGGAACCCGACGCCGAAACCACCGTCTACATCGCTGACACCACGGCGGAATTCGGGCTGTGGTATCGGCTGGCCCCGATCACCTTCCTTGGCGGCAGCCTGAATGCGCAGGGCTGCCTGCGCAGCCCGATGGAACCGGCGGCGCTGGGGTCAGCCATCATCCACGGCCCGCGTGTCGGGGCGTTCGGCGGGCTGTTCGGGCGTCTGGGGGCGGCGCGGGCGGTGCGCCCGGTCGCCTCGCCGGGCGATCTGTCCGAGGCGCTTTCGGATCTTCTGTCGCCCGACCGGGCGGCGCGGCTGGCGCAGGCGGCCTGGGGTGTCACCTCCGCCGGGGCAGAGGCGACGCAGCGCGCGCTGGCCCTGATCCGCCACCTGATGGACGGGAGGGCCTGATGAGCGCCCCCGGCTTCTGGTTCACCCCGCCCGACCGCCCCGCGATTTCGGCGCGGCTGCTGGCCCCGCTTGGCGCGCTTTATGCAGCGGCCACGGCGCTCCGGCTGCGGGCGCCCGGCTACCGCGCTGCCGTGCCGGTGATCTGCATCGGCAACCTGAACGCAGGCGGCACCGGCAAGACGCCGACCGCCATCGCGCTGATCGAACGTCTGGCGGCGCGCGGCCTCACCGCGCATGTGGTGTCGCGCGGCCACGGCGGCCGCCTGCCCGGCCCGCTGCGGGTGGACCCGGCGCGCCACAAGGCGGCCGATGTCGGTGACGAGCCCCTGCTGCTGGCCGCCTTCACCCCGGCGTGGGTGGCGCGCGACCGGGCGGCCGGGGTCCAGGCGGCCGAGGCTGCGGGGGCGCAAGTGATCCTGCTGGATGACGGGTTCCAGAATCCGGCAGTCGAGAAAACCCTGTCGATCGTGGTGGTCGATGCCGTGCTCGGGTTCGGCAATCGCCGCTGCCTGCCCGCAGGCCCGCTGCGCGAACCGGTCGCCACCGGCCTTGCCCGCGCCGATTTCCTGCTGTCGATCGGCCATCCGGCGGCACAGGCGGCCTTTGCCGCGGGCCTTTTCAGCCCGGTGCCGCACCTGACCGGCCGCCTTGCGCCGGTGGCCATGGGGATGGACTGGGCAGGCGAGCGGCTGCTGGCCTTCGCCGGCATCGGCCACCCCGAGAAGTTCTTCGCCACCCTGCGCGGCGAGGGGGCGACGCTGGTCCGCACCGTGGCGCTCGACGATCACGAACCGCTGTCCACCCGCCTGCTGCTGCGGCTGGAAACCGAGGCGACCGTTCTGCGCGCCCAGCTTGTCACCACCGAGAAGGACGCCGTCCGCCTGCCCGACGCCTTTCGCCCCAAGGTGCTGACCCTGCCGGTGCGGCTGGTGCTGGACGACTGGGCCCCGCTTGATGCCGCGCTGGACCGTGCGCTGGGCTGACGGCCTTTTTCCTATACAAACCGTTCCATTGCCTGTATCAGCCGCGCTTGGCTCCGAGATTCCGGGGGGCGGGGCAGGGAGGCCCGGCCGCGAAGGGGAATTGGGCGCCGCTCAACGGGCACCTCGGCGTGCCCCCCTTTCTTAGGCAGAACACATGATCGAAACGATGGGCATTGCTGCGCCCTTGGCCGCAGCCCTTACCACCCGGGGCTATGAATCCCTGACCCCCGTGCAGGACGCGATGCTGGCCGATGGCGTGGCCGGGCGCGACCTTCTGGTGTCGGCCCAGACCGGCTCGGGCAAGACCGTGGCCTTCGGGATGGCGATTGCCGACGAATTGCTGGCCGGCGCCGACCGGCTGCTGTTTGCCGACGTGCCGATGGCGCTGATCATCGCGCCGACCCGCGAACTGGCGCTGCAAGTGGCGCGCGAGCTTGACTGGCTTTATTCCGAAACCGGCGCGATCATCGCGACCTGCGTCGGCGGCATGGACTACCGCACCGAAAAGCGCGCGCTCGACCGTGGCGCGCATATCGTGGTCGGCACCCCGGGCCGCCTCCGCGACCACATCGAACGCCGCAGCCTTGATCTGTCGGGCCTGCGCGCCGCGGTGCTGGACGAGGCCGACGAGATGCTCGACCTCGGCTTCCGCGAGGATCTGGAATTCATCCTGCAGGCCGCCCCTGCCGAGCGCCGCACCCTGATGTTTTCCGCCACCGTGCCGAAAGCCATTGCCGAACTGGCCAAGGATTTCCAGCGCGACGCGCTGCGCGTCCAGACCCAGGGCGAGGCGCGCCAGCATGTCGACATCGAATACCGCGCCCTGAACGTCTCGGCCCGCGACCGCGAACACGCGATCTTCAACCTGCTGCGCTTCTACGAATCCCGCGCCGCCATCGTGTTCTGCAAGACCCGCGTCAATGTGAATCACCTTCTCGCCCGCATGGGCAACCGCGGCTTTCAGGTCGTGGCGCTGTCGGGCGAGCTTTCCCAGCAGGAACGCACCCACGCGCTGCAGGCCTTGCGCGACGGCCGCGCCCGCGTCTGCATCGCAACCGATGTCGCGGCGCGCGGCATCGACCTTCCGGGGCTGGATCTGGTGATCCACGCCGACCTGCCGTCGAACTCCGAGGTGCTGCTGCACCGCTCGGGCCGCACCGGGCGGGCCGGGTCCAAGGGCGTCTCGGCGCTGATCGTGACGCCGGCCGAATTCAAGAAGGCGCAGCGCCTGCTGCAAGGCGCCAAGGTCGTGGCCGAATGGGCCAAGGCCCCCTCGGCCGATGAAGTCTCGGCCAAGGACGACATGCGCCTGCTTGACCACCCGGCGCTGCAGGCCCCGATCGGCGACGATGCCGCGATGGTCAAGGCCCTGCTGGACCAGTTCGGCCCCGAACAGGCCGCCGCCGCCTTCGTGCGGCTGTGGCGCGAAGGCCGCTCGGCCCCCGAGGTGCTGCAAGACACCACACCCGGCAGCCAGCCCGCCGCACGCGAGCGCGCAGAGTTTGGTGACTCGGTGTGGTTCACCATCTCGGTCGGCCGTTCAGGCCGCGCCGAGGCGCGCTGGCTACTTCCCAAGATCTGCGACGCGGGCGACATCACCAAGAACGAGATCGGCGCGATCCGCGTGCAGGAAAACGAAACCTTCGTGCAGATCGGCGCCTCGGTCGCGTCGAAGTTCGGTCAGGGCATGGATCTGGAATCCGGCGTGACCATGCTGCGGATGCAGGGCGAGCCGTCGATGGACCGCCCCGAACGCAGCCCGCGCAAGCCCGCCTCCGACCGTCCTTCCCCGGAACGCCGCGCCCCCGCGCCGCGCCCGGCCCCGGTCGATGCCGAAGAAACCCCCCGACCGGTCCGCGAAAAGCCCGCCTACGTGCCGCGCCCGGTGCGGCTGGATGACGACGGCAACGTGGAAACCCCGCGCAAGCCCTACGTCAAGCGCGAGCCCGATTCTGCGGCCGAGGCTCCGCGCCCGGCTTATGTGAAACGCGACGAACCGGCGAAGAAGCCGTGGTCGCCGGTCGATGACGCGCCGCGCCCCTACGTCGCCAGCGACGACGCCCCGCGCAAGCCCTATGCCAGGCGCGAGGAGGGCGCAAAGCCCTATGCCGCCAAGCCCTACGTCAAGCGCGAGGACGGCGACAAGAAGCCCTATGCCGCCAAGCCCTACGCCAAGCGCGAGGACGGCGACAAGAAGCCCTATGCGCCAAAGCCTTACGCCAAGCGTGACGATGGCGACAAGAAACCCTACGCCGCCCGCGCCGACGCCCCGCGCAAGACCTATGTCAAGCGCGAGGACGGCGACAAGAAACCCTACGCCCCCCGCACCGAAGGCGATGCGGCCGCCAAGCCGCGCTGGAAAGACAAGCCCGAGGGCGCCGCGCCGCGTTCGGCCGGGTTCAAGAGCCACGGCCCGTCCGACGGCCCGGCCCGGTCTGCCGGGTTCAAGTCGCACGCCGGTGCCGATCGCCCGGCGGGCAAGACCTTCGGCAAGCCCGCCTTTGCCAAGGCCAAGCCCGCCCCGGTGCGGATCGACGCCAAGGACACCAGCAAGCGGTTCACCCCGCCGCGCAAACCCAAGGTGTAATCACAATGCCCATGGCCGCGCGTCAAGCGCGGCCATTGCGGCCACCAGACCGCCCGACCCCATTTCATCTTTGCCCAAATATCCCCCGCGGAGCGTCCGGCATCCCGGCCAACCCGCCGCCGGCCGCGCTCAGCGCCGGATCAGTCCCTTGATCCCCGCCACATGCGCCGCACTGGCCCCCAGCGCATCCGCCGCCAGCGCCGCAGCCTCGGCCAGCAGCATGTCGGGCGACACCACGCGGTCGATCAGCCCCCAGCCCTGTGCTTCCTCCACCGGCACCTTCGCCCCCGCCATCAGGATCTGGCTGGCCCGCGCCGGGCCCACCAGCGCCACCAGTCGCGCCGGGTCCGATGGTTGCGGCAGGAAGCCCAGCTTCATCACCGGGTAGAACACCTTCGCCCCCGGCACCGCCAGCCGCAGGTCGCAGGCCAGCGCCATGCCCATCGCCCCGCCCGCCAGCGTGCCGTTCAGCGCGCAGATCGTCAGCGCGGGCAGGGCGGCCAGCCGCCCCGACAGGCGTTCCCAGACACCATCGGTGGCCAGCCCCGCCCGTGCCTCGTCCAGGTCGGCCCCGGCCGAAAACACCCGCCCGACCCCGGTCAGCACCAGTGCCCGCGCGCCCTCGGCCCCCGCGCGCGCCACTACGTCGTCCAGCCCTTCCAGCATTGCCCGCGTCAGCGAATTGGCCTTGTCGGGCCGGTTCAGCGTCACCGTCCACAACCCGCCCACCACGCCGACCCGGATCAGCCCGCCCGCCGTCTCGCCCGCCGTCCCGCCCGCCGTCCCGCCCGCCGTCCCGCCCGCCGCCGCGCCCGCCGTCTCGCCCGCGTGATCAGACATGGCGCACCGCCGCCGGGCAGCCGACAGTCCGCGCGCCGCGGGCCGCAAAGCCGCC
The DNA here is from genome assembly GCA_032334235.1 of Paracoccaceae bacterium Fryx2. NCBI lineage: Bacteria > Pseudomonadati > Pseudomonadota > Alphaproteobacteria > Rhodobacterales > Paracoccaceae > Paracoccaceae bacterium Fryx2. Next base: position 2,386,876 of record JAVSGI010000005.1, on the reverse strand, counting down.
GACGGTTCCCATACCGTTGTTTTCAAACATGACCGGCTTCATGCAACCCTCCGCAAGACCGAACCGCCGCCACATCAGCACGGGCCCGCACCGCGCACAACTGCAAACTGAACCCGGCGCTTCGGCGGAAAAGCGGTGGCGCGGATGACAAAGCCGTTTGCCTGCCGCCGCCCGGCACGGAATCCCTTGACCCCGAAAACCTCAGGGCGGATGCTGCGCCATCATTTGCCATCAGGAAGGCCACGTTATGAGAGACTGGAAATTTTCAGGCAGCACCGCCCTTGTCGCCCTTGTTGCCGGCAATTCGGCGCTGGCCGATGTGACGCCCGAAGAGGTCTGGTCGAACTGGCAAGCGATGGGTGTCCATTACGGGCAGGAAATGACGGCAGAAAGCGCCGTGCGGTCGGGAGATGCGCTGCGGGTCACCGGGCTGAACATCTCCTCGCAACAAGAGGGTGCCAGCTTCGATCTGACCATCGACGACGTGACCTTCCGCGACATGGGCGACGGCCGGGTCGAGATCGTCATGTCCGACGAGTATCCGGTGTCGATGATCGTCGAGACCACGGACAGCAGCACCGCAGCCACCCCTGAAACCACCCCTGAAACCCCTGCCGTCACCAAGCCGACCGAGATCGAACTGACCGTCAGCCATCCCGGGCTGGTGATGATCGCAGGCGGGTCGGCCACCGAAACCCGCTATGATTTCAACGCGCCGACCATCGGCATCAGCCTGACGGAAATCGACGGCGTCGATGCCGAAAAGATCAACGCGGCCTTCGACCTGACGCTGACCGGCATGGCGGGCAACTACATCCTGACCGGTGAGGTCGCCAAGGCGCTGAGCAGCAGCTTCTCGGCCGCCGCCATCGGCGTCGTCGCGGGCTTCACCGACCCCGAAGAGGGCGGCACCTTCAACCTGACGGTCGATGTGGCCGATCTGGCGGGCACCTCCTCGGGCACGATGGGCACCGCGACCGACATGGCCGACATGCCGGCCGCGCTGGCGGCGGGCTTTGCCACCGAAGGCGGCTTCACCTACGGCGCGGCCAGCTATGACTTCGACTTTGCCGACGCCGCCGACCGGATGGCCAGCAAATCCAGCGTCGAAGGCGGCAGCTTCACCTTCGCGATGGACAAGACCCGGATGAACTACGGCGGCGGCGTCAAGGGCGCGTCGATGGCGCTCTCGGGCTCCACCATCCCCTTCCCGGAACTGGTGGTCACCTATGCCGATGCCGCGTTCAACCTGCTGATGCCGATCTCGAAATCCGACACCCCGACCGATTTCGCGCTGCTGACCCGGCTGGTGGACCTGTCGCTTCCGGGCGATGTCTGGGGCATGTTCGACCCGGCCGGCACCCTGCCGCGCGACCCGCTGACCGTGATCCTCGATACCACCGGCACCGCCAGACTGACGGTCGACCTGATGGACACCGCGCAGATGGCGGCCCTGGGCGACGCCCCTCCGGGCGAACTGCACGCGCTGAAGGTCAACAGCCTTCAGGTCAAGGCCACCGGGGCAGAGCTGACCGGGTCCGGCGCGCTGACCTTCGACAATGGCGATCTGGCCACCTATGCAGGAATGCCCGCCCCGACCGGCACCATCGAGATGAAGCTGACGGGCGGCAATGCGCTGCTCGACAATCTGGCCTCGATGGGCCTGATCCCCGAAGATCAGATCATGGGCGCGCGGATGATGCTGGGCATGTTTGCCAAGATGGTAGAGGGCCAGCCCGACACCATGACCTCGACGCTGGAATTCAAGGACAAGAGTTTCTTCGCCAACGGAATGCAGTTGAAATAGGCCGCAAATCCGCGCACCGCCATCGGGTCGCCCTCCGCTCCGGGGGCGGCCCTTTTGCTGGCGGCTCGCATTGTGTTCACCTGCAGACACGGCGACACCTTGAATCTCGCCGCGGAAACATGAATTTGTCGAAGAACGATGCCGCTCGGTGCGCCCGCCGACCATCCGCCGCATCCCGGCAAGGAGAGCCCATGACAGATCGCCTCGAATCCCTGACCCAGGCCCTGCTCGACGCCGCCCGCCGTGCCGGGGCCGAAAGTGCCGATGCGATTGCGGTCGATGGCGCCTCGGTCTCGGTCGACATCCGCGCCGGGCGGCTGGAACAGGCCGAACGCGCCGAAAGCATCGAGCTTGGGCTGCGGGTGCTGATGGGCGGGCGGCAGGCCTGCGTCTCGGTGTCCGACACCTCGCCCGCCACCATCGCGGCGGTGGCCGAGCGCGCCGTGGCTATGGCGCGCGAGGCGCCGCAAGACCCCTTCGCCGGCCTTGCCGACCCCGAGCAGCTGGCGCAGGGCTGGGATCTGGCCGCGCTCGACCTCTGCGACCCCGGCGCCGAACCCGCCGCCGCCGCACTGGAAGACGACGCCCGCCGCGCCGAGACCGCCGCCATGGCTCGCCCCGGCATCACCCAGGTCGAGGCCAGCGCCGCCCATTCGCTGCGCCGCGTCCACCTCGCCGCCTCCAACGGTTTTTCCGGCGGCTACGCCCGCACCTCGCGCTCGGTGTCCGCCGTGGCCTTCACCGGCACTGGCACCGGGATGGAGCGTGACTGGGCCGGGGAATCGCGCATCCACCACGCCGACCTGCCCACCGCCGAAAGCGTGGGCGAACTGGCCGCCGAGCGTGCCCTGTCCCGCGCCGGGGCACGCAAACCCGTGACCGGCAGCTATCCGGTGCTGTTCGACGAACGCATCGCCTCGTCGCTGATCGGGCACCTGTTGTCGGCGGTGAACGGCGCCTCGGTGGCGCGCGGGTCAAGCTGGCTGCGCGACGCCTTGGGCCAGCAGGTGCTGCCCTCCGGCCTGTCGGTGATCGAAGACCCGCTGCGCCCCCGCATCGGCGGCTCGCGCCCGTTCGATGCCGAAGGGCTTGCCACCCGCCGCCGCGCCATCGTGCAGGACGGGGTGCTGACCGGCTGGACGCTGGACCTTGCGACCGCGCGCAAGCTTGGCATGGCAAGCACCGCCTCCGCCTCGCGCGGCACCTCCTCGCCGCCCTCGCCCTCGACCTCCAACATCGACCTGACGCAGGGCAGCGCCAGCCGTGCAGACCTGATCGCGGGCATGGGCACCGGGCTCTGGGTCACCTCGCTGATCGGATCGTCGATCAACCCGACCACCGGCGACTATTCCCGCGGCGCCAGCGGCTTCTGGGTCGAGAACGGCGAGATCACCGGCCCGGTCAACGAATGCACCATCGCGGGCAACCTGCGCGCCATGCTGATGCACATCACCCCCGCCAACGACGCGCGTGCCCACCTTGGCACCCGCGTGCCCAGCCTGCTGGTGGAAGGCATGACCCTTGCCGGCGCGTGACCTCGCCCTGCTGACCGAGGCGGCGCTGGCCGCGGGGCGCATCGCGATGCGGCACTGGAAGCAGGGCCCGAAGGTCTGGCACAAGGCCGCCGACGCGGGCCCGGTGACCGAGGCCGACCTCGCGGTGAACGACATGCTGGCCCAGCGCCTGCGCGCCGCCCGCCCCGATTACGGCTGGCTCTCCGAGGAAAGCGAAGACAGCCCCGCCCGGCAGGACCGCGCGCGGGTCTTCATCATCGACCCGATCGACGGCACCCGCGCCTTCATCGCGGGCGAGGATACCTTCGCCCACTCGCTGGCCGTGGCCGAGGGCGGCCGCATCGTGGCGGCGGTGGTCTACCTGCCCGCGCTCGACCGCCTGTATACCGCGACCGAAGGCGGCCCCGCCCTGCGCGACGGCCAGCAGATCCAGGCCAGCGCCAGGCCCGGCATCGACGGCGCCACGCTGCTGGCCACCCACCCCAACCTCGCCCCCGAGCACTGGCCCGGCGGCGTGCCCGACCTGAAGCGCAGCTTCCGCGCCTCGCTCGCCTACCGGCTTTGCCTTGTGGCCGAAGGGCGGCATGACGGAATGCTGACCCTGCGCGACGCCTGGGAATGGGACATCGCGGCCGGCGACCTGATCGCGCGCCGCGCCGGCGCCCGCGTGACCGACCGCGAGGGCGCACCGCTGAGCTACAATGCGCCGCACCCGCAATCGGCAGGCGTGCTCGCCGCCGCCCCCGGCCTGCACTCGGCCCTGCTGGACCGGCTGCGCCCCAAGGGCTGACGTGCTTTCTTCTTTTCTCGAATATCCCCGCCGGAAGCTCCTGCGGATGGGCGGGGAGCCTCCGGCGGGGATATTTGAGAAACAGAAGAATGAAAAGTGGCGGTGGTTCCGGTCTGGAACGGGCGGCATCTCGGAGGTGGGGAAGGGCATGGATCGGCAACCGGAACTGGGGATGGCATTGCCTGGTCAGCACGGCATGGACGCGCTGGTGATCGGGGCTGGGCCGGCCGGGCTGATGGCCGCCGGGGCGCTGGTCGCGGCGGGGCGGCGGGTTCTGGTCTGCGAGGCGAAGGCGAGCCCCGCGCGCAAGTTCCTGATGGCGGGGAAGAGCGGGCTGAACATCACCCGCGCGCAGGAAGCGGCCGCGTTCGCCGCGCAGTATGACAGCGACTGGATGGCGCCCATGCTGGCCGAGTTCGGGCCGCAGGCGGTGCAGGACTGGTGCCGCGGGCTGGGGCAGGAGGTGTTCACCGGATCGTCGGGGCGGGTGTTTCCGGTGGCGATGAAGGGCTCGCCTTTGCTGCGGGCCTGGCTGGGGCGGCTGGCGGGGCAGGGGGTGGCGTTGCGGACCCGCTGGCGCTGGGCCGGGTTTGAAGGGGACGGGCTGGCGTTCGAGACGCCGGAGGGGCGGCAGGTGCTGCGGCCGGGGGTGACGGTGCTGGCGCTGGGCGGGGCAAGCTGGGCCCGGCTGGGGTCGGACGCGGCGTGGGTGCCGTGGCTGGCCGGGCGGGGGGTGGAGGTCGTGCCGTTCCGCGGCGCCAATGTCGGCTTCAAGGTCGCGTGGTCGCCGCATATGGCGCGGTTCTTCGGGGTGCCGGTGAAGGGGGCGGCGCTGTGCGTGGCGGGGAGGCGGGAGCGGGGGGAGTTCGTGATTTCCGCACGCGGGATCGAGGGGGGCGGGATCTACGCGGTGTCGCGCGATCTGCGCGAGGGGGCGGGGCTGGTGCTGGATCTGCTGCCCGACCTGTCGGAGGAGGAGGTCGCCGCCCGTCTGGCCCGGATGCGGCCGGGAGAGACGGTTGCGAACCGGCTGCGCAAGCTGGGGCTGGCGGCGGTTTCGGTCGGGCTGGTGCAGGAATTCGGGCGGGGGATGCCGCCGGGGCTGGCCGTGAAGGCGCTGCCGGTGCCGCTGGACGGGCCGCGGCCGATGGACGAGGCGATCTCGGTTGCGGGCGGCGTGGCGCGGGTATCGGTGACGGCGGGGCTGGAGCTGAAGGCGCTGCCGGGGGTGTTCGTCTGCGGCGAGATGCTGGACTGGGAGGCGCCGACCGGGGGATATCTGCTGACCGGGTGTCTGGCGACCGGGCTGTGGGCGGGGCGGCACGCGGCGGATTTTCACGCGTGAAAACTGATTTATGTATATGATTGAGAACGATAACTTTTGCTGCGTTAACGAATCGTTCAGGGTTTCGCCGGGCGAGGGGATCTATCCGCGCCGGAGCGGCCGGACCGCCCGCAGGCCGCACGGCTGGCGGTAGGGCGGCGCGAATCGGTGGCGTGCCGCCGCAGCGCATTTTCTGCACCCGAAGGAATGCGGATGGCGGACAGCCTGATCCCTTTGCCGACCCCGGCCGCCGGGCTACGCGGAGTGCCGGGCCGGGGCGGGGGCCGGGACGGGGGGCTGGGGGCGGCGCACGGGTCGGGGCACATTGCCGCAGGTTTGGCGCTGGCCCGGCATGTTGTTGGAAAGGTTAGCATTTTACCGGTTCCAGTGCCGGCTGTGGCGGCGGCTGGCAACGTTGCAATGCGGCGGCGGCGGCGGGATGATGCCGCGATCCGGCGGATGCGGGGCCATCTCGCCCGGTGCCGACGAGGGAGAGGGCGATGGAAACGGACAGGGGGAAGGGGCCGCTGTGGAAGCGGGTGATTGCGGGCGTGCTGGACTTTCTGCTGGTGTTCGTCGCGGGCGGCTACGGGATTGCCGGGCTGACCGGGGGCAGGACAGAGGGCGGCTTTCTGCTGACCGGCCTGCCGGCCTTTGCGCTGTTCGTGCTGATGATCGCGTATTTCGTCGGCATGAACCGGTTTCTGGGCGGCACGGTGTTCCGGCACCTGTTCGGCATCGCCGATCGGTGAGCGGCGGGGCCGGCGGCCGGGGCGGGTCTGGGGCAAACTCCCTCGGGCGCGGTCAGCGGCTGCGCCTTCTGCGCTGAATCCCCTTCGGCGCAAGGGTTTGCGGCTGCGCCCTGGCCCCTGACGGGCCGGGGCTGTTGCCCGCGAATCCGGCCGCAGAAAACCACCCGCAGGCGCGGAACAATCACGGGCGCGTGTTGTTATCGGATAGCAGCAGGGTGAAATTGCATGACATCGCGGCAGGGGGCCAGGGTGAGGCCAGAAGATTCCACCTGAAAGGACACGACATGCTGCCCGCTGTCAAAAGAACTGCCGTCGCTGCCATCACCGCGCTTGCCGTTGCCGCCACGATGGCGGCCCCCGCCCATGCCTTCGGCGACAACGAGCGCAACTTCGTTCAAGGCGCCGCTGCGGCGCTGATCATCAAGCAGATCTACGACAACTCGCGCTACAACAGGGCGCCGCAGCAGTATTCCGCCGCGCCGCGCTATCAGCCCGCCCCGCAGCCGCAGTATTACGCGGCACCGCAGCCGCGCTACTATCCGCAGCCGCAGCCGCAGTATCGGCATCCGGCCCCGGTGGCGAGCAGCAGCATCTATCAGACCCCTGCCGCGCAGGCGTTCAACAGCTATTCCTGGTCGCAGCGCGCTGCGATCCAGCGTCGGCTGGCGCAGCAGGGGTATTACCGCAGCGGCATCGACGGGTCGTTCGGCCCCGGCACCTATGCCGCGATCAGCGCCTATGCCCGCGACACCGGCGCATCGCGGGCCTTGCAGACACGTCAGGCGGCCTACGGGCTGTATGACTCCCTGATTTACTGAGTTGCCTTGATACGAGTGATACCAGTTATCGAGTGACCCCGTTGTAGAGTGCGAGACGTACCGAGTGGCCTTTTTGCCAGTGCAGGTGCGTGTTTCGCTTGATGGTGGGCATCGATTTCACGGGATCATGGGCAGTCATTTCGCGTGAAGCTGGGCACTGATTTCGCGGGATCGCGGGCAGGTCTGGTCGGCAAATTGAGGATAGTTGCGCCTTCAGGAATGAAGGGGTGGCTTGATGCCGACAGGACGATTGAACATGCGCCGGATACGAGATGTTTTGCGATTGAAGCTTGGGCAAGGCCTGAGCGAGCGGTCCATTGCCGCTTCCCTCGGTCTGAGCAAGGGGAGCGTCGGAAGCTACACCCAACGGGCGCGTCATGCCGGGCTCACGTGGCCCTTGCCGGAGGGGATCGATGACGACAGCCTTGAACTTCTTTTGTTTCCAGCCCCGCCCACGGTGCCGGACGCGGAGCGGCTTGTGCCCGACTGGGCGGAGATTGACCGCGAGTTGCGCCGCCCTGGGGTGACGCGGATGCTGCTCTGGGAAGAATACCGTGCCGCGCACCCCGGGGGTTTTGCCTATACTTGGTTTTGCACGCATTACGAGGCTTGGAAGGGTCGGGTGCGCCCGACGATGCGCCAGACACATGTGGGCGGCGAGAAGGTGTTCGTCGACTTTGCCGGCGACACCATCGACGTGATCGACCCCACGACCGGCGAAGCGCGGGCCATGAAGCTGTTCGTGGCGGCAATGGGGGCATCGAATCACACCTATGCCGAGGCGGTGGCATCGGAGGGGTTGGAAGATTGGATCCTCGCGCATATCCGGATGTTCGCCTTTCTGGGCGGCGTGCCAAAGGCGGTGGTTCCGGACAATCTGAAGTCCGCCGTGATCAAGGCAGACCGGTTTGATCCGGGGCTGAACCGGACCTATGCCGAGATGGCGGCGCATTATGGCACCGCCGTTCTGCCCGCCCGGCCGCGCAAACCCCGGGACAAGGCGAAGGTGGAAGTGGCTGTCCAAGTGGCACAACGCTGGATTCTGGCGCGGCTGCGGAACCACCGGTTCTTCTCATTGGCCGAGTTGAACGTGGCGATCCGGCGGCTGCTGGACGAGTTGAACATGCGCGTGATGCGCGGCTATGGCGCCAGCCGCGCCGATCTGTTTGCCACTTTGGATCGGCCCAATCTTCAGCCCCTACCGCCCGAACCTTATGTCTTCGCCCGCTGGAAGCGCGCCCGCGTGGCACCCGACTATCACGTTGAGGTCGACAGCTCATGGTATTCCGTGCCCTTCGCGCTGATCAAACAAGAGGTCGATGTTCGCACAAGCGGCCAGACGGTCGAGATATTCCATCGTGGTCAGAGGGTTGCGAGCCACGTGCGCACCCCGGGGCGGCGCAGCCATGTCACCGTGGCCGACCATATGCCATCGGCCCATCGTCGCTTTGCCGAATGGACCCCGGCCAGAATGCTGGCGCAGGCAACCAAGACCGGCCCCGCCGTCGCCGCCTTTTGCGAGATGGTGATGGCTGACCGCCCCCATCCTGAACAGGGGTTCCGCACCTGCCTGGGTGTGCTGGCCTTGGTCAAAACCTATGGGCCGGAGCGCGTTGATGCGGCCTGCCAGCGGGGTGTGACCATCCGGGCCCGCACCGTCACCTCCATTCGTTCGATCCTCAAGACCGGCCTCGATCGCGCCTTCCTGGAAGGCTCCGAAGAGGTCGCCCCCCTCCAGCACGCCAACATTCGTGGCGGCAGCTATTACCATTGAGAAAGGACTAAAATGCTGACCCATCCCACCCACGACCGACTGTTGGCGCTCGGCCTGACCGGCATTGCATCGGCGCTCGAAGAACAACGCAGGTCAACCGCCTTCGACGCCCTCTCGTTCGAAGAGCGTCTCGGCCTGCTGGTCGACCGCGAGGCTGCAGAGCGCGACACCAAGAAACTGGCCTCCCGGCTCAAGTTTGCGGCTCTGCGCCAAGATGCCAGCGTCGAGGATCTGGACCTGCGCAGCCCACGTGGTCTTGACCGCAGTGTCATGGCGCATCTTGCCGATGGCGGCTGGATCGCCCGGCACGAGAACCTGCTGATAACCGGGCCGACCGGTTTGGGCAAAAGCTGGATCGCCTGCGCCCTTGGCCACAAGGCGTGCCGGGATGGGCGGCCCGTCCTCTATCAACGTGCGCCGCGCATGTTCGAGGCCCTTGCTCTGGCCCGTGGCGATGGCCGCCATGAACGCATCCTCAAAACCATCGCCCGCATGGATGTGCTGATCATTGACGATTGGGGCCTCGCCGTCCTCACCGCCCCGGAGCGCCGTGACCTGCTGGAAATCCTCGAAGACCGCCACGGCCGCGCTTCCACCATCGTCACAAGCCAACTCCCCGTTGACCAGTGGCACGAAGCCATCGGCGACCCAACGCTCGCAGATGCCATCCTCGACCGCCTCGTTCACAACGCACACCGCCTCACCCTCTCAGGTGAAAGCCTGCGCAGGCGCTCCGCCGTCACAAAAAAGCTTGACCAAATCGTTCAAGCCTGACTCCATGAAAGCGTCGGCCAGCCTGCCCACGATCCCGTGAAATGACTGCCCAGAATGGCGCGAAACGCGTGCCCACGATCGCGCGAAATCAGCGCCCATTCTCCGCGAAATCCGCAAGTGCAGGAAAGGGCGGGGTGTTCCCCGCCCTTTTATTCCATGACGCCGCTGCCGTGTCAGCCGTGCCTGACCATGACGTGCCGCACCACCGAGTAATCTTCCAGCGCGTAGGACGACATGTCCTTGCCGTAGCCGGACTGCTTCAGCCCGCCGTGCGGCATTTCGTTGACCAGCATGAAATGGGTGTTCACCCAGGTGCAGCCGTAACGCAGGCGAGCGGCGGTCGCCATGGCGCGGCCGACGTCGCGCGTCCAGACCGACGAGGCGAGGCCATAGTCGGAATCATTGGCCCAGGTGACGGCCTCTTCCACGTCGGAGAAGGGGGTGACCGAGACGACCGGGCCGAACACCTCGCGACGCACGATCTCGTCGGATTGCCGGGCGCCGGCGACCACGGTCGGCTGGTAGTAGAAGCCGTCGTCCATCGCGGCGCCGCCGGTGGTGATTTCGACATGGGGCAGGTCGCGGGCGCGGTTGACGAAGCTGGCAACCCGGTCGCGCTGGCGCAGGCTGATCAGCGGGCCGATCTCGTTGGTGGCATCGTCGGCGTTGCCGAGCCGGATCGAGGCGACGGCGGTGGTCAGGTCGGCCACCAGCCGGTCATAGACCTTGCGCCCGGCGTAGATGCGGCAGGCGGCGGTGCAGTCCTGCCCCGCGTTGTAGAAGCCGAAGGCGCGCAGGCCCTCGACGACTTCCGAGATGTCGGCATCGTCGAACACGATGACCGGGGCCTTGCCGCCCAGTTCAAGGTGGGTGCGTTTCACAGATTTCGCTGCGGCGTCGAGCATCTTCTTGCCGGTCGCCACGTCGCCGGTCAGGCTGATCATGTCCACCCCGGGATGGTTGATCAGGGTGGAGCCGACGGTGTGGCCGCGCCCGGTGATCACGTTGACCACGCCTTCGGGCAGTTCTTCGGCAAGGATGCGGGCCATTTTCAGCGCGGTCAGCGGCGTCTGTTCCGAGGGCTTGAAGACCACGGTGTTGCCCGCACCGATGGCGGGCGCGATCTTCCAGGCCATCATCATCAGCGGGTAGTTCCATGGGGCGATGGAGGCTATCACCCCCACCGCATCGCGCCGGATCATCGAGGTGTGCCCGGCAAGGTATTCGCCCGCCAGCGCGCCGGTCTGGCAGCGCACCGCACCCGCGAAGAAGCGGTAGCAATCGACGATGGCGGGAATCTCGTCGTTCAGCGCGGCGCCGATCGGCTTGCCGCAGTTCAGCGCCTCCAGCGCGGCGAAGGCTTCGGCCTCGGCCTCGATGCGGTCTGCGATGCGCAGCAGGGCGGCGGAGCGGGTGGCGGGGGTGCTGCGCGACCAGCCGTCGAAGGCGCGGCGCGCGGCGGCGACCGCGCGGTCGATCTGGTCGGCGGAGGCTTCGGCCACATCGAGGATCAGGGCGCCGGTGCGCGGGTTCAGGATCGGCTCGGCGGCATCCTCGCCGGGCTCGAAGCGGTTGGCGATCATGAGGTCAGTGTCGGTCATGGCAGGCTCCGTTCATTTGCCGCCGCCAGCGGTTTCGGAACCGCCGCGGGTCAGGGTGTAGGCGATCAGGATCGGCAGGAAGGTGGCCACGAAGACCACGATGGCGACCACGTTGGTCACCGGGCGCTGCCGCGGGCGCACCAGTTCGTTCAGCATCCAGATCGGCAGGGTGGATTGCTGGCCCGCGGTGAAGGTGGTCACGATCACCTCGTCGAAGGACAGCGCGAAGGCGAGCATCCCGCCTGCCAGCAGCGCCGAGCCGAGGTTGGGCAAGAGGATGTAGCGGAAGGTCTGGAAGCCGTTGGCGCCAAGGTCGGCCGAGGCCTCGACAACCGCGCCCGACAGGCGGCGGAAGCGGGCGACGGCGTTGTTGTAGACGATGACGATGCAGAAGGTGGCATGGCCGAGGATGATGGTCAGGGTGGAAAACGGGATGTCCATGATGGAAAAGGCCGAGCGCAGCGACATGCCGGTGATCACGCCGGGAAGCGCGATCGGCAGGATGATCAGCAGCGAAATCTGCTCGCGCCCGAAGAACCGGGTCCGCGCCATGGCGGCGGCGACCAGCGTGCCCAGCACCAGCGCCAGCGCGGTGGACATCGCCGCCACCTTGAGCGACAGCAGCAGCGGCGGCCAGATGTCCTCGCGCGCCCAGGCGACGCCGAACCACTTCAGCGTCAGGCCGGGCGGGGGGAACTGGTAGGTCCGCTCCTCGGTGGTGAAGGCGTAGAGGAAGATCAGCAGGATCGGCAGGTGCAGGAACAAAAGCCCCCCGATGGCGGCCAGCGTCAGCGACAGGGGGGCGCGGCGGTCAGAGGGCATCGAACGCTCCCATCCGTTTTGCCATCGCCAGATAGGCCAGCATGATCAGGATCGGAACCACCGCGAAGGCGGCGGCCAGCGGCAGGTTGCCGGCGGTGCCCTGCAACTGATACACCGCCATGCCGATGAAATTGGCCGAGGTGCCGATGATCTGCGGGATGATGTAATCGCCCATCGTCAGCGAAAAGGTGAAGATCGACCCGGCAATCACCCCCGGCATCGCCAGCGGCAGCACCACCGTGCGGAAGGTCTGCGCCCGGCTGGCGCCAAGGTCGGCCGAAGCCTCCAGCATCGAGACCGGCACCCGCTCCAGCGCGGCCTGCATCGGCAGGATCATGTAGGGCAGCCAGACATAGATGAACACCGACCAGGTGCCGATGAAACTGGTGGAGAGCGAATTGCCCCCGACGCCGGGCAGCGACAACACCGCGTCGATCACCACGCCCGCGCCGATGGCATCGGCGGCCCAGGTGATGATGCCCTCGCGCGCGAGGATCAGCTTCCACGCATAGACCTTGACCAGATAGGACGACCACAGGGGCAGCATGATCCCGAGATAGAACACCGCCTTCCAGCGGCCTCGGGCATATCGCGCGGCGTAATAGGCGATGGGAAAGGCCATCACCGCCGCCCCCAGCGTGACCGCAGCCGACATCAGAAGGGTCCGCAGTATGATGTCGAAATTGGACGGGCGGAACAGCTCGCCATAGGTCTTGAGGGTGAATTCCTCGACGATCATTCCCGAGAATTCGTCGATCGAGTAGAAGCTTTGCAGCAGCAGCGCCGCCAGCGACCCGAGATAGACCACCCCCAGCCACAACAGCGGCGGGGTGATCAGCAGCGCCAGCAGCACGCCGGGCCGCCGCCAGAACAGGGCAGTCAGCCGGTCGCCGGGGCCGCGCTCGGGCAGGATGGCGCGCGCGTCGCTCATCGCCGCACCCCGCAGGCGCCGCGAACCGCGACAGCGCCGGCCGAGGTGGCTCGATGCCACCGAGGGCGGCGGCTTCGGCTGCGGGACAGGCGGGTCATGGCTCGGCCCTTCCATTCAGCGCGGCGGGATCGACAGCGATGTCCGCCAGGGCCCCGTGCGGCCAGGATGATGCGCACGTCGGTCATCGCCGCCCCCGGGCCGGAGGAGCCGGCCTCGGTGGCATCGAGCCACCTCGGCCGGCGCTGTCGCGGATTGCGGCACTGGCGGCGCGCGCCTTGAGGCAGGGGCCGCTCATGCCTCGGCCATCACGTGCAGGGCGGCGGGATCGAAGGCGAGGCCGACCATGGCGCCCGGTTCCGGCAGCGGGGCACCTGCCGCCACCAGCACGCCGATCTCGGCCCCCGGCACTTCGACCTGCACCCGCGTGCCCGCGCCCAGAAAGCGCAGCGCCGCGACCGGCCCGGCCAGCGCCGCGCCTTCGGGTGCAACGAGCCGCAGAGCCTCGGGGCGCAGCGAGGACCAACGGGGCGGCCCGCCCAGCGATTGCGTCAGCGCGGGCGGCAGCACGTTCGACGAGCCGACGAAATCGGCGACGAAGCGGGTGGCGGGGCGGGCGTAGACCTCGGCGGGCGTGCCGATCTGGGCGATGCGGCCGTGGTTGAACACTGCGAGGTTGTCGGCCATGCTCAGCGCCTCGCTCTGGTCATGGGTCACGAAGACGAAGGTCAGCCCGAGGCGGCGCTGCAGGGCCTTCAGCTCGTCCTGCATCGCCTCGCGCAGCTTGAGGTCGAGCGCGCCCAGCGGCTCGTCGAGCAGCAGCACCCGGGGTTCGTTGACCAGCGCGCGGGCCAGCGCCACCCGCTGCCGCTGCCCGCCCGAAAGCTGGCCGGGCTTGCGGTCGCCGTAGGTGTCGAGATGCACCAGCGCCAGCATTTCCTCGGCCCGTGCATGGCGCGGCGCGCGGCCCATGCCCTTGACCATCAGGCCATAAGCCACGTTGTCGCGCACGTTCATGTGCGGAAACAGCGCATAGTCCTGAAACACCGTGTTGACGTTGCGCCGGTTCGGCGGGGTGTTCGACACATCCTGCCCGAAGATGCGGATCGCGCCATGGGTCGGCTTCTCGAACCCCGAGATCAGCCGCAGGCAGGTGGTCTTGCCCGAGCCGGACGGCCCGAGCATGGCGAAGAACGACCCTTCCGCGATGGTCAGATCAAGGTGATCCACCGCCCGGATGGGGCCGAAATGGCGCGAGACAGCAGCGAATTCGACGGCGGGAGTCATGCATCAAGTCCTGAAAGGGCCGCAGGCGGCGCAGGGGCGCAGCCTTCCGGCGGTCGGCGGGGTGCGCCCGGTCGGGCACCCCGCCGTTCTGGCGGCAGTCTGGCCGTTGCAGCGGCCGGGAGCGGGGCGGCGTTACCGCCCGCCGATCACGCCGATGTAGTCCGACACCCAGCGGTAATAGGGCACGCACTCGCCCTGGGCGCATTTCGAGACCGGGGTCGTCCAGAATCGGATCTTGGCGAAATCGTCCATCCCGTTGGCGGTGCAAAGCTCTGCGGTCAGCAGCCCGCGCCCGTCGGTGCAGGCGGCGGGCACGCTGGGGTTGGCGCCGAACCACACGCCGAGATCGGATTGCAGGTTCGACGACAGCGAATGTTCCATCCACTTGTAGGCGCAGTTCGGGTGGGCGGCATCGACATGCAGCATCGTGGTGTCGGCCCAGCCTGTGGCGCCTTCGGCCGGGATCACCGAGGCCACGGGGAAGCCGTCGGCCTTCAGCAGGTTGACCTGGAACGGCCAGGTGCCCGAGGCCACCACGCCCTCGTTCTTGAAATCGTCCATCTGGATGAAGGCATCGTGCCAGTAGCGGCTGACCAGCGTGCGCTGCACCCGCAAGAGGTCGAGCGCGGCCTTGTACTGTGCGTCGTTCAACTCGTAGGGCGAGGTGATGCCAAGCTCGGGCTTGTGGGTCATCAGGTATTGCGCCGCGTCGGCCACATGGATCGGGCCGTCATAGGCTTGCACCCGGCCCTTGTTCGACTTGCCGTCGGGCAGCGTCATTTCCTCGAACACCACGTTCCACGAGGTCGGCGGTTCCGGGAAGACCTCGGTATTGTACATCAGCACGTTGGGGCCCCACATGTAGGGCACGCCGTAGTGCACGCCGTCGACCGTGTGCCAGCCCGCGTCCTTCAGCCGGTCGTCCACCGCCGACCAGGACGGGATCAGGTCCACGTTGATCGGCTGCACCCGCTTGCCCGCGACCAGCCGCAGGCTGGCGTCGCCCGAGGCGGTGACCAGATCGAAGCCGCCCTCGTTCATCAGCGCCACCATCTCGTCCGAGGTGCCGGCCGTCTTGACCTTGACCTTGCAGCCGGTGTCGGCCTCGAACTTCGTCACCCAGTCGAAGGCCTTGTCGGTCTCGCCGCGCTCGATGTAGCCGGGCCAGGCGACGATGTTCACCTGCCCCTCCAGCGCGCCGATCTCGGTGATCTGGGCCGCCACCGGGGCCAGGCCGGTCAGCAGCGCAAGGGCGGTGGTGCCCAGCAGTTTCATGGTCTTCATTCTCACACTCCCCGTTGGTTCATCCCGCGCAACACGCAAGGACCGGTTTTCCGGCTTGCCCGAACGGTAGGGCGACTGCACAAGGCTTCGCAATATCAAAACGCAGAACGAAGCCATCGGTTTACCCGATACCACCGCCCCCGGTTTCTTCTTGGCCCAAATACCCCCCCCTGCCTCTCCGCCAACCCGGCGCCGGGCATCGTGACCCAAGCCGCCGCCGGGGTCTCGATGGCCCCGGCGGCGGCGGCCGGCTCACCGCGTCGGAATGGCACTTTGCGCCGAGCGGATGAAGTTCAGCGCGGGCGGGCTCAGCGGTGCGCCGCGGCGCCAGGCGAGGCCGACCTGCACCGTCGGCAGGTCGCCCGACACGTCGCGGATCTCGATCCGGTCGCCCTCCAGCGACCAGGGCCGGTAGACGAGGCTGGGCAGGATCGCGAGGCCGGCCCCGGTGGCGACCAGCGACCGCACCGCCTCGACCGACCTTGTGCGGAAGGCGATCTGCGGCTTCACCGCGAGGGCGGCCATCAGGCGGCGGGTGCTTTCCTCGATCTCGTCCACCATCAGCTGGATCAGCGGCGTGCCCGCCAGTTCGTCCAGCGCGATCGCCTCCTGCTGGGCAAGGGGGTGGCCCAGCGGCAGCCACAGCCGGTAGGGCGAGACCAGCAGCGTCTCGACATGCAGCGCCATGCGGTCGCGCACCGACGAGGTCAGCAGCACCGCCACGTCCAGCTCGCCGCCAATCAGCAGGTGCTGCAGATACTCGCCGTTGTCCTCGATCACGTTCAGCTCGACCTGCGGATGGGCGCGGCGGAAGCGGGACAGGATGTCCGACAGCACATAGCCCGCCACCAGCGAGGTCACCCCCAGCGACAGCCGGCCCGTGGCGGGTTCGACATCATCCTGAAACGCCATCCGGGCGGTGGCAACGTCGGCGAGGATCTGGCGGGCATGGCGCAGGAAGGCCGAGCCGCGGTGGGTGATGTCGATGCCACGGGCCTGGCGGTCGAACAGGCTCACGCCAAGGTCATCCTCCAGCGCGCGGATCGCCTCGGTCACCGAGGATTGCGAGATCGACAGCACCCGTGCCGCCCGCGACACCGAGCCCTGTTCGGCGGCGGCGATGAAGAACTGCAACTGTCGCAGGGTGAAGGCCATGCGCGCAGGATCGGGGGGCGGGGCGGGGCTGTCAACCTTGCGTGGTGCCGCCGGGGGGGCATCGCCCCCGGCGGCGGGGCGTCAGTTGGTCTGCGCCTTGATGGCATCGACATCGGCGGGGGTCATTTCGCCCACCGTGGTCACCTTGCCATCGACGATCTGCCACAGCCGGAACGGGCCGGAAATGTCGCCATACTCGTCGAAGTTCACCGGGCCGATCACGCCTTCGTAGCGGATCGCCTTGCCTTCCGCGATCAGCCCCAGCGCGCGGGTGAATTCGTCCTTGCCGGCATGGATCACCTCGCCCGCCGGATCGACCGCGCGGCGCAGCGCGTCGGGCAGCCTTGCGGCATCGGGGCCGCCCGCGATGGCGATGGCCAGACCGACCAGCGCGCCCGCGTCATAGGACCGGTCGGCCGCCGGGGCTGCCGGGTCGATGCCCGAGAACGCCTGATAGTTGGCATTGAAATACTCGGTCGAAGGGGTCGGGTTGGTGCCCGACGAGGTGCCGTAGGCCTGGCCCAGATACTCTGCCCCGACCGAGGCGATGAAGTCGTCGCTGTTCATCCCGTCGTTCAGCAGGAATTTCTGCACGCCGCCCTGGCTGATCCAGGTCCGCGCCACGGTGGCGCCATCGACCGGATCGGAGATCAGGTAGAGCGCATCCGGTTCGCCCGCCATCGCGGCGGTGACTTCCGAGGCATAGCTCGACTGCTTGGCGTTGTAGGGGGTGACAGAGATCACCTCGCCACCCAGCGCGGTGTAGGGGGCGGTGAACTCCCGGACCAGATTCACCCCGAAGTCGTTGTTCTGGTGGATGATGACGATCTTCTTCATCCCCTGGTCCAGCGCGTATTTCGCCGCCGCCACGCCTTGCAGCGCGTCCGAGGTGATGGTGCGGAAGAAGATGCCGCCGGTCTTGCCTTCGCGCCCCAGCGCGGTCAGCGTCGGTGACGACGAGGCGGGCGAGACCTGCAATATCTTCGCCGGGCCGGTGACCGAGGTCAGGATCGGGATCGACATCGGCGAGATGATGCCGCCGATGATGGCGGGCACCTTGCCGACCTGCACCAGTTGCGTTGCCGCATCGACCGCGACGTTGCCTTGCGTCTGGCTGTCGCGGGTGTCGGTTTTCAACATGCAGCCCGCAACGCCGCCCGCGTCGTTCAGGTCGCGGAACGCCATTTCGACCGATTTCGCGCCGGCCTGACCGTATTCGCCCGCCGGGCCGGTCAGTTCCAGCACGAGGCCGATGGTGATGTCGCAGGCATTGGCCGCGATCGGGGTCAGCGCCAGTGCCGAGAGCATGGCAATCAGGGATGTCTTCATCTGGGAACCTATCTGTTGAGGGGGCCTGTTGTCGGGGCCGCCGGGTCAGTCTGTCCGGCGGAATTGGCGGCCGGTCAGGACGCTTTGTTGAGGTTGTATTTCATGATCTGGCCGTGGCGCCCGTGGCGGTCGCGTTCCAGCGTGAAGGTGTCGCCTTCCGGGGTCTGGCCCCGCGCCAGCACGGCGGCGATCTGGGCATGGTCCTGCGCGGTCAGGGCGAGGTTCGCGATGGCCACGTTCTGCGCCAGATGGCTGCGGTTGCGCGCGCCGACGATCACCGCCGCCACCGCAGGGCGCGACAGCATCGCGGCGCTGGCCACGGTCGCCACGTCGCAGCCGTGCCGGTCGGCAATGGTGCGCAGGCAGCGCAGCAGGGTCTGGAACAGCGCCCAGCCGCCGAAATCGTCGATGATCAGCTTGTATTTCGTCAGCGAGCGGTTTTCCAGCGGGCCTGTCGGTTCGGGCTGGCCCAGCCAGCGGTCGCCCAGAAAGCCGCCCGCGACCGACCCGAAGGCGAAGATGTGCATGTCATGCGCCAGCGCCGCCTGCACCAGGGCGCGTTCCGGGCGGGCGTCGATCAGGCTGTATTGCACCTGCATCGACACCAGCGGGATGCCCGCCTGAAGGATTTCCAGCGTGCGCGGCGTGTCGAAATTGGTGGCGCCGATGTGCAGCACCTTGCCCTCGCGCCGCAGGTCATCGAGCCAGCCGAGCGCCTCGAGGTAGCGCGGCACCGCGTAATCCCACCAGTGGAACTGCACGAGGTCGAGCCGGTCCATGTGAAGCCGCCTCAGCGAGGTGTCGATGATGCGGCGGACCGAGTCGCGGGTCAGGGTGGCAAGGTCTGCCAGATCGGGCACCAGCTTGGTCTGCACGCGCAGCCGGTCCAGCGCGGCGGCGCCGTGGCGGATGCGGAACTGGCCGATCAGATCCTCGACCCCGGTGTAGATGTCGGCGCAGTCGAAGGTGACGATGCCCGCCTCGTAGAAGGCCGCCATGTCGGCAATGGTTTCGGCGCGGTCAACCGGGCCGTGCCCGCCGGCCAGTTGCCAGCCGCCGCGGATGACACGCGAGATGTGGTAGCCGGGGCGCAGCTCGATGGTGGGGACGGTCATGGGGCGGGCCCTTCCGGCAGGGGGACGGCGGTGGTTTCGGCATGGCTGAAGCGGCGCGTGCCGATGCGGGTGATGCGCAGGCGGGACGGGCAGTTCGGGTCGGGGCAGGCGACCTCGGCATCCGAGGTCATCCAGTCGTGCGGGTGGGTCATGCGCTGCTTGGCGGGCAAGAGCGGCAGGAGCGCCGCCAGCGAGTAGATCGAGAAGCCTTGCCCCGGCGGCAGGTGCAGCTGTTCGCCGCGCAGCTCGAACCAGTCGCCCGCCTTGCCGCAGTAGAGCTTTGCGCCGGGCGGGGCGACGATTTCCACGCGCAGGTCGTAAAGCTCGAAGTCGTCGGTCATGCGGCGCCCTCCTGCGTGAAGGTGATCTCGCAGGCGCCGGTCTGGCGGATGCGGCCGCAGGCGGCGGCAAGGGCGGCGCGGTCTTCGGGGACCACCTGCGCCACCACCGACCCGGCGAGCCAGCCGATCGGGAAGAACATCCGCGCGCCGGGGCCGTAAAACAGGCCGATGTCGTAGATCGGGTCGGGGTTGCCCCCCCAGACGCGGGCCGGAACATAGGCCAGCACCACGTCGCCGGGCTGCGGGTGCAGGGTGGCGTTTTCGGGCGGAAGGGCCTGCGCCCAGCCGGCCCCCGCCAGATGCGCGGGTGGGACAGGGCAGGAGATTTCGGGGCCTGTCCACATGGCATGAAGGCCGGGCACCGTGCGCGGGGTTTCGAGATAGCGCGACAGGAAGGCGGCGTTGTCGGGGGCCTTGGCGGGCAGCAGTTCGGCCAGCACCGACAGGCCGGAGCGGGGTTCGGAGATGCGGAACTTCATGGGGTGGCCCCTTCGGCGTTGAGTTTGTCGCGCAGGAAGGCGAACGGGCGGCTGATGTCGGCCACCAGGGCTGCGCGGGCGGCGGCAGCGTCGCCGGCCTCCAGCGCGGCAAGGATGGCGACGTGGAAGCGCCCCGCGTCCTTTTCGCCCGCGTCGGAAAATGCGAAGATCGCGGCGCGGGTGCAGGGGCCCGATTGCAGCCAAAGGCTTTCGATCATCGGGATCAGCACGTCGGACCCGCAGGCGCGGTAGATGGCGAAGTGGAACGCCTGGTTCAGCGTGACCTCGCGGTTGACCGAGGCCGGGTTGCCGCCGATGCGCAGGCTTTCCCATTCGGCCATGATCTCGCGGATCGTGGTCAGCAGGCGGGGGGTCATGCGCGGGGTCGCCAGCACCACCGCCTCGCCCTCGATCAGGGCGCGGGCGCGCAAGAGGTCGTCGATCCGGGCCAGCGTGATGGGCGGCACGCGGATGGTGCGGTTGGGCAGCGCCTCCAGCGCCTGTTCGGTGATCAGGCGGCCCAGCGCCTCGCGCACCGGCATGGTGGAGGTCATCAGCGCGTCGGCCAGGCTGCGGATGGTCAGCACCTGCGACGGGGCGAACAGCCCGCCGATCAGGGCGCGGCGCAGTTCGGAATAGACCCGGTCCTGCACGGTTTCGCGGCCCACCGGGGCCAGAGTGATGCCTGTCTTGTCGTTCATTGCGCGGTGCTGCCCTTGCGGCGGAATCATCTTGCTTTGAATATTAAGCCTGCATATCGTGATCAAATCAAGTGTGATCACAGATCAACTTACAAGAGGTGTCCATGCCCCCGCCGGTTCTGGAAACGCGCGATGTGACCAAGCGGTTCGGCGGCGTGCGGGCGGTGGACGGCATGTCGCTGGCGGTTCAGGCGGGCGAGATTGTCGGGCTGATCGGGCCGAACGGTGCAGGCAAGACCACGATGTTCGATCTGCTGGCGGGGTCGGTGGTGCCCACGACCGGGTCGATCCGCTTGCAGGGGGCCGAGGTCGCGGGCGAAGCGGCGCACCGCCGGGTGACGCGCGGGCTGGGGCGGACGTTCCAGATTCCGCGCCCGTTTCCCGAACTCTCGCTGATGGACAACATGCTGATCGCGCGGCAGGGCCAGACCGGCGAGCGGTTCTGGGCAAACTTCACCAGGGTGCGCCGCATCGCCGCCGAGGAACGCGACGCGCGCGACAAGGCGCGGGGGCTGCTGGATCTGGTGGCGCTGGGGCGGCTGGCGGGGGAACCTGCGCGCGTGCTGTCGGGCGGACAGCGCAAGCTTCTGGAACTGGCGCGGGTGATGATGGCGGACCCGGCGGTGATCCTGCTGGATGAGCCGGCGGCCGGGGTGAACGCCACGCTGCTGGAGGTGATCATCGACCGCATCAGGGCGATCAACGCGGGCGGCGTGACCTTCCTGCTGATCGAGCACAACATCGACATGGTGACGCGGCTGTGCGGGCGGGTGCTGGTGATGGCCGGGGGCAGCCTGCTGTGCGAGGGCACGCCCGATCATGTGGCGCGCGACCCGAGGGTGATCGAAGCCTATCTCGGCGGTGCGGCATGAATGCGCTGCTGGAGGTCAGGGGGCTGGTGGCGGGGTATGAACCCGGCCTGTCCATCGTGCGCGGGGCGACGATCCAAGCCATGGAACAGGAGATCGTTGTCATCCTCGGCCCCAATGGAGCCGGGAAATCCAGCCTGATCAAGGCGATTGCCGGTTTGGTCCCGGTGACCGGCGGGCAGGTGCTGCTGGGTGGCGCCGACATCACCGCCACCCCGGCGCACCGCATGGTGCGGCAGGGGCTGGCCTTCGTGCCGCAGACCGAGAACGTGTTTCCGCTGATGACGGTGCAGGACAATCTGCGCGTTTCGGGCGGGGTGCTGCCGCGCGCCGAGGTGGCGGGCCGGATCGACGAGATGTTCACCCTGTTCCCCGACCTTGCCCGCCAGCGGCGGCTGATGGCGGGCAGCCTGTCGGGCGGGCAGCGGCAGATGCTGGCGGTGGCGCGGGCGCTGATCGTGCATCCGCGCGTGCTGATGCTGGATGAACCCTCGGCCGGGCTGTCACCGAAGTTCGTGGCGATGGTGTTTGCCCGGCTGGCCGAGATTCGTGCCGCCGGGCTGACCATCGTGCTGGTGGAACAGAATGCGCGGGCAGCACTGGGCATCGGAGACCGGGCCTATGTGCTGGTCGAGGGCCGGGTGGCGCATGAAGGGGTGGCTTCGACCCTGTGGGACGACCCGCTGATTGCCGAACTTTACCTCGGGCACCGCAAGGAGGCGTCATGAACCTGCAATTCCTGCTGGACGGGCTGATTGCCGGGTCGATGATCGGGCTGGGGGCGATTGGCGTCACGCTGACCTATTCGATCCTGCGGTTTTCCAATTTCGCACATGGCGACTTCATGGCCTGGGGCGCCTATGGCACGCTGGTGCTGGTGGGGGGCATCGGCGCGGTGGCGGGGGCGACGGCGCCCATCGGCGCGCTGTCTTTCGGCTGGCCGCTGATCGTGGCGGGGCTGGCGGCGATGGCGCTGACCGGCGGCATGGCGCTGGCGCTGGACTGGCTGCTGTTTGCGCGGCTGCGCGACCGGGGGCAGGCGATCATCGTGGTGATGGCCAGTTTCGGCGCGTCGATGGCGCTGCGCAGCCTGCTGGAGTTCCTGTTCACCTCGCGCCCGGAGTATTTCAGCCGGGCGATCCAGATGGCGGTGCCGGTGGGGGCGGGCATCCGCATCACGCCCGATCAGGCGGTGCTGCTGGGGGTGACGGCGGCACTGGTGACGGCGATGCACCTGTTCATCACCCGCAGCCAGACCGGGCGTGAGATGCGGGCCGTCAGCCAGAACCCGGCGCTGGCGCGGGTGGTGGGGGTGGATGTGGCCCGCGTGGTGCGCGCGACCTGGATGCTGGGCGGGGCGCTGGCCTGTGCGGCGGGCATCATGGTGGGGATTCTGGTGCAGATAAGGCCGCTGATGGGGCTGGACATGCTGCTGCCGATGTTTGCCGCCGCGATTCTGGGCGGGATCGGGTCGGTGCCCGGCGCGGTGCTGGGCGGGCTGATCATCGGGCTATCCGAGGCGGTGGCGGTGCAGTTCATCGGCGCGGAATGGCGGGCGGCGGTGGCGTTCGTGATCCTGATGGCGGTGCTGCTGGCACGGCCGCAGGGGTTGTTCGGGGTGGCGGAGCGATGATCGATCTTCTGGGCTATGGCGCGTTCTTCCTGTCCACCGCGCTGATCTTCGGGATCATCACGCTGGGGCTGAACCTGCAATGGGGGCTGACGGGGCTGTTCAACGTCGGCATCGCGGGGTTCGTGGCGATCGGGGCCTATACCTCGGCGGTTCTGACAACGCCCGAGGTGGCCGACCGGCTCGGCGGCTTCGGCTTGCCGATTGCGGCGGGCTGGCTGGGGGCGATGGCGCTGGCGGGGCTGGCGGCGGCGCTGACCGGCTTTGCCACCTTGCGGCTGAAGGCGGATTATCTGGCGATCACCACCTTCGGGGTGGCCGTGGTGGTGCAGCTGGTGGCGCTGAACGCGCAAGGCGTGACGGGCGGGCCGTTCGGCGTGGCTTTCATTCCGCGGCCCTTTGCCGGGGTGGCGGATCAGCCGGTGCTGTTCAACTTCCTCAACCTCGGGGTCGTGGCGGGGGTGACGCTGGCGACCTATCTGGCGCTGGAGCATCTGTCGCGCAGCCCGTGGGGCCGGGTGCTGCGGGCGCTGCGCGAGGATGAGCGGGCAGCGGTCAGCCTGGGGAAAAGCGCGCGGTCCTACCGGGTGCAGGCCTTTGCCGCCGGGGGCGCGGTGATGGGGCTGGCGGGGGCGGTGCAGGCGCATTTCATCGGCTTCATCTCGCCCGACAGCTACTTGCCGACGCTGACCTTTCAGGTCTGGGCGATGCTGATGGTCGGCGGGTCGGGGTCGAACCGTGGGGCGCTGCTGGGGGCGGTGGTGGTTTGGGCGATCTGGGTCGGGTCGGGGGCGGCAACCTCGGCGCTGGTGCCGGGCGACTGGCAGGCGCGCAGTGCCGCGCTGCAGATCGTGGCGATCGGGGTGATGCTGTGCCTGATCCTGGTGTGGCGGCCGCAGGGCTTTTTCGGGGGGCGCAGGCGATGAGGCAGCCGGACCCCGCAACGTTGTGGCATGGTGTCAGCGCGCCGCTGCCGCCCGGCGATGCGCCGCTGGGCGAGATCGAGGCCGATCTGCTGGTGGTGGGCGGTGGTTTCACTGGGCTTTCCACCGCGCTTCATGCCGCTGAACGCGGCCTGCGCGTGGTGCTGGTCGAGGCGCAGCGGGTGGCCTGGGGGGCGACGGGGCGCAACGCGGGCTTCGTGGTGCCGAACTTCGCCAAGGTGGACCCCGAGGCGGTGGTGGCGCGGCTGGGGCCCGACCGGGGGGCGCGGCTGAACGCCTTTGCGGCGGGCAGCGCCGATCTGGTGTTCGGGCTGGTCGCGCGGCACGGCATCGCCTGCGACGCGGTGCAAAGCGGCTGGATTCAACCCGCCCATGCGCCCGAGGCCCTGGCCCGCACGCAATCGCGCGCCCGGCAGTGGGCCGCGCTGGGGCGTCCGGCCGAGGCGCTGGACGCCGCGCAGGTGACGGCGCTGACCGGGGTTCCGGGGTATCTGGGCGGCTGGATCGACCGTTCCGGCGGGGTGTTGAACCCGGTGGCCTTTGCGCGCGGGCTGGCGCGGGCGGCGGTGGCGGCGGGCGTGCGGCTGTTCGAGGACAGCCCGGTGGGCGCGCTGGCCGCGACGGACGGCGGCTGGCGGGCGAGCCTGCCCCATGCGCAGGTGCGGGCGGCGCGGGTGGTGCTGGCGACCAATGCCCATGCCGGCGGGCTGGTGCCGGGTCTGGCGCAAAGTTTCTTTCCGCTGCGGGTGTTCCAGATCGCGACCGACCCCCTGCCTGCGGCGGTGCGCGACCGGCTGCTGCCCGGCGGGCAATGCGTGTCGGACACCCGGCGCAACCTGTTCACCTTCCGCTTCGACGCCGAAAACCGGCTGATCACGGGCGGGATGCACATCCTCGGCCCCGGCGCGGCGCGGCGGGTGCCGGTTGCGATTCACCGCCGTATGGCGCGGATGCTGGGGCTGCCGGACCTGCCGCCGCTGCGCCATGGCTGGTCGGGGATGGCGGCGGTGATGCCCGATTTCCTGCCGCACCTGATGACGCCCGCGCCGGGGCTGATGGCGGGCATCGCCTGCAACGGGCGCGGCATCGCGATGTCGACGCAACTGGGCGTGGTGCTGGCCGACTGGGCCGCGGGGGCAGAGGCCGGCGACCTGCCGGTGCCTTGCGGGCCGGTTGCGCCGATTCCGCTGCACGCCCTGATGCGCCATGCGCCGAATGTGCTGCTGCCGCTGAGCATGTGGCGCGACGCCCGCGATCTGCGCTAGCGTTCAGGCGGTCGCGTGATTGACGAGGAAAACCGGATGCCCCGTTTCCGCATCACGCTTCAGCGCCGCACCATCGCCAGCCGGATCAGCGCGCGTTCCATCACCGCCATGGCCGGCGCCCGGCTGGTGGAGCGCAGCGTGAGGTCAGTCTCGACCAGCAGCGCCAGCGCGGTTTCCAGATTGCGCAGGCCAAGGCTTTGCGCCTGTTGCAGCATCCGGTCGCGGCGCGGGCCGAAGATCGGTGGGCGCATCCGCGCGATGCCCGCCGCCGGGCCGCCGGGGTCGGCCGCCGCCATGTGCAAGCTGCGGAAATGGCGCAGCGCGCCGATGCACAGCGTCACCGGCAGCACGCCCTGCCCCTGCAGCCGCCGCATCAGCGGGCCGATTGCCGCGCTGTTGCCGTCGGCCACGGCGTGCAGAACGTCGTCGACCTCGGCCTCGATCGACGCCGGGGCGCAGGCGGCCACGTCTTCCGAGGTCAGCGGCGTGGCGTCACCGAACTTGTAGAGCGCAATCTTTTCAAGGGTCTGGCGAAAATCGCCGGGGTCAAGATCGCGCGCAAGGGCGGTCAGGTCGGCCATCGCGGGGCGTTCGATATGGGCAAGGCCCGCCCTCGCCAGCGATGATTCGATTTCCTCGCGGCTGGGCGGCTCGTCGTAAAGCACGGCGGCGAAGGCGTTGGGGTGACCCTCGAACGCCTTGCGCAGCGCCGACTTGGCGGTGAGGTTGCCGGCCGTCACCAGAATGGTCGCATCGCCCTTGCGCCAGTCTTTCAGCGCCAGATCGACGAGGGGGGCCAGCGTGTCGGTCGCATCCTCCAGAAACGCGACGCGCGGGCCGGGGAAGAAGCCCTGTTCGCGGATCGCATCCAGCAGCAGCGCGCCGTCGCGGCGCAGATCGCCCGCCGCGATGCGGGTCAGGCGCATTTCGGCGGGGCCTTCGGGGCCGATCAGCGCCGCGATCACCTCTTGCCGGCGCAACGCCACGCGCATCGCGTCCTGCCCGCAGATCAGGAGGCCCGCCCGCGCCGGATCGGGCTTGGCGAAGTAGCGCCCGGCCTCGACCCCCTTCAGGATCATCCGGCAGCCCAGGTGGCAGAGGTGGCAAGCAGCCGCGACACGATCTGGTCGGCCAGGATGCGCATCAGGCGGGTCGCGGCGTCTTCCTCGGCGGCAAGGCCCGCCACGGTGGAGCCGGTAGCGGAGTATGAGGTGAAGCTGTCCACCCGCCCGCCCGCCAGCCGCTTGCCGGTGGCGTTTTCGGTCAGCACCCAGTCCACCGAGCCGGTGAGGTTGTAGCGGATGGTGGCGTTTTCCGGCGTGATGCCGACGCCGATGGCATCGGTTTCTATGCGGTAGGTCAGCGCAAAGCGCGGCGCCTGCGGACGGCCCAGCCGCTCTTCCAGCCGGTCGACCAGATCGAAGGCGTTGCGGTCGGTGGGGTCGGCGGCGCGGATGGCACCCTGCAACCCCGCCGCCGGGCCACTCGGCGCGTAGGCCGGGGTGAAGCCGCAACCGCCAAGGGCGGCCAGCATCACCAGCAGGGTGCGGCGGTCAGGCGACGACATTGACGATGCGCCCCGGAACCACGATCAGCTTTTTCGGCGCGGCCCCGCCAAGGAAGCGGATCACGTCGGCATCCGCCAGCACCAGCCGTTCGACCTCGGCTGCGGGCATGTCTTTCGGCACGGTGATCTCGGCCCGGCGCTTGCCGTTGATCTGGATCGGCAGGGTCACGCTGTCTTCCACCAGCAGGGCAGGGTCGGCCACCGGCCATGCAGCTTGCGCCACCAGCCCCGCGCCGCCCAGCATCGCCCAGACATCCTCGGCCAGATGCGGCACCATGGGCTGCATCAGCACCGCCATGGTCTGCATTGCCTGCCGTTTCGCCTGCGCCCCCGCCGTGCTGCGCGACAGGGTGTTGGTGAATTCGTAAAGCTTGGCGACCGCCTTGTTGAAGGCGAAGCCCTCGATGCCCTGCGTCACCTCGGCGATGGCTCGGGCGGTGGCGCGGGCAAGGGCGGCATCCTCGGCGGTGGCGGGGGTGTCGGCGCGGCTGATCTCGTCGGCCAGCCGCCAGACCCGGCCGAGATGGCGGAACGCCGCCTCGGCACCGCTGGCCGTCCATTCGACATCGCGTTCGGGCGGGCTGTCGGACATCACGAACCAGCGTGCGGTATCGGCGCCGAAGGCCTGGATGATGCTGACCGGATCGACCACGTTCTTCTTGGATTTCGACATTTTAATCGAAGGGCCGACTACAACTATATCTTCGCTCGCATGATCAGCTTCGGAACTATCGCGAGATAAGACCTTTCCTTCGCTGTCCCTAAGCACCATCGATACAGATTGGCCGGAGATTCGAACCCTCCCTACCTCTGCTTTTAGCCTGTACTTGCGGCGCCCATCTTCATCGGCAGAAGCTTCTACCTCATCCGGATTCAGCCATTTGACGCGGCCTGAAACCTTGTCGACGATGGAGTATGTCTCGTGCGTCACCATGCCCTGGGTGAACAGGGCGTTGAAGGGCTCGATCGCCTTCAGCGGCAGATGGCCGGTCTTGTACATCGCCCGGGCGAAGAAGCGGGAATAGAGCAGGTGCAGGATCGCGTGCTCGATGCCGCCGATGTATTGGTCGACGTTCATCCAGTAGTCGGCGTCCGCGGCATCGGTCGGCGTCGGGGCGTGGGGCGCGGTGAAGCGGGCGTAATACCAGGACGAATCGACGAAGGTGTCCATCGTGTCGGTTTCCCGCCGCGCCGCCGCCCCGCACTTGGGGCAGGTGCAGTCGCGCCAGGTCGGGTGGCGGTCCAGCGGGTTGCCGGGCACGTCGAAGGTCACGTCGTCGGGCAGGCGCACCGGCAGGTTTGCCTTCGCCTCCGGCACCACGCCGCAGGCCGGGCAGTGGATCACCGGAATCGGGCAGCCCCAGTAGCGCTGGCGCGAGATGCCCCAGTCGCGCAGCCGGTAGTTGGTGACGCCGCGGCCATAGCCCTTGGCCTCGGCATGGGCGATCGCGGCGGCCACGGCCTCTTCGCCGGTCTGCACCGGCGCCCCGGCAAAGCCGCGCAGGTAGCGCACGCGCTCCGATTTCATCGGGACGTAGGCTTCGGCCAGCACGGATTCCTCCGCCCCTTCGGCGCAGAACACCGGCGGGATCGGCAAGGCGTATTTGCTGGCGAAATCGAAGTCGCGCTGGTCATGCGCCGGGCAGCCGAAGATCGCGCCGGTGCCGTAATCCATCAGGATGAAGTTGGCGATCCAGACCGGCAACTCCCGTGCCGGATCAAGCGGATGCTTCACGCGGATGCCGGTGTCATAGCCGATCTTCTCGGCGGTCTCGATCTCCTCGGCCGAGGTGCCGCCAGAGCGGCATTTCGCCACGAAGGCCGCCACCTCCGGTTCGGATTCCAGCGCCCTTGCCAGCGGGTGATCGGCGGAAATCGCGGCGAAGCTGGCGCCCAGCAGGGTGTCGGGGCGGGTGGTATAGACCTCCAGCGTCTCGAACCCTTCAGGCGCGCCCACGGTCTCGAACGCGAATTGCAGCCCGCGCGACTTGCCGATCCAGTTGGCCTGCATCAGCCGCACCTTCTCGGGCCAGTCTTTCAGGCCATCCAGCGCGTTCAGCAGCTCCTCGGAATAATCCGAGATGCGGAAGAACCATTGCGTCAGCTCGCGCCGTTCCACCACCGCGTTCGAGCGCCAGCCGCGCCCGTCGATCACCTGTTCGTTGGCCAGCACCGTCATGTCGACCGGATCCCAGTTCACCACGGCATTCTTGCGGTAGACCAGCCCGGCCGCCATCATGTCGATGAACATCGCCTGCTGCTGGCCGTAGTATTCCGGGTCGCAGGTGGCAAACTCGCGGCTCCAGTCGATGGAAAGGCCCAGCGGCTTCATCTGCGCACGCATGTCGGCGATATTGCCGTAGGTCCAGTCTTTCGGGTGGCCGCCGCGTTCCATCGCGGCATTCTCGGCGGGCATCCCGAAGGCGTCCCAACCCATCGGGTGCAGCACGCTGTAGCCGCTGGCCGCCTTCTGCCGCGCCACCACGTCGCCCATGGTATAGTTGCGCACATGCCCCATGTGGATGCGCCCCGAGGGGTAGGGGAACATTTCCAGCACGTAGTATTTCGGCTTCAGCGGGTCGCGCTTCGCGGTGAACACCCCCGCCGCATCCCAGGCGGCCTGCCATGCGGCTTCGGTGACGGCGGGATCATAGCGGGACATTGCGGCCTCATGTTCATGCGATACCGGGCCGGATTACACCGAGCCGCAGCCCAAGGTCCAGCCCGGCGCCGTTTCATCTTGGCCAAAATATCCCGGGGTCCGGGGCAGAGCCCCGGCGCCGGCCGTCAGAGCTTGCTGTCGCGGATGCGCAACTGGCGCGCACGGGTCAGAATGGCGTCTTCCACCGCGCGCGAGGTTTCGGGCGACACGGCCCCGCCGCCGCGCGACACCAGGCTGACCTTCAGCGAGCGCGCGTCAAGCGCCGGATCCTGCACATAGACCGTGGCGCGGTAGGAACCGCCGCCGCCGGGGGGCGTGCCGAAGCCGGTGACGATCACCCCGGTGAACGGGTCCACCGATTCAATCGGCAGGAAGTTCAGCACGTCGAGCGAGGCGTTCCAGAGATACTTGTTCACCTCGACCGTGGTGTTGGGGTCGGCCGAGTTCGAGAACAGGTCCCAGACGGTGGAGCGTCTGTTGCCGTTGTCTTCCAGCCTTGCGACCGCGGCGCGCTGGGCCTCGGCGGCCTGGCGGCTTTGCACCTGCGCCTCGGACGGCAGGCCCACGCTCTGGCGGCGGCCGAACAGGCCGCTGTCGCCGATGGCAAAACCGCCGCCGCAGGCCGAAAGCGTCAACACAAGGCCACCTGTCAGGGCGGCGCGCGCGAGGCGGTTCAAGGTCATCAGGTCCCCCGTTTCTCGTAATCCGTTGTCTAGCGGAGCCTTATGGGCCGAACAAGGCTTTTCCGTCCGCAGCCTTTTGCGGCCCGGCGGGGAAGCGGCCGGGGCCCGCTCCGGTGCCGGTTCCGGCGGCAAACCGGGTGGCGCCGCGACTGTGGCATTGCTGCACCATCGGTTACGTCTTTCCGGCGCCCTGCCTCGTGTCGATTGCATTCGAGGCCCCAAGGATGGAAACAGAGGCATACCCAATTCGGATTCCCCTGAATTGGGCAGCACCTTTGATACAACGAGGGAAAACGATGAAAAAGATTCTTCTTGCTACCACGGCCATGGTCGCCTTTGCTGGCGCCGCCTCGGCTGAAGTTGCTCTGTCGGGCTATGCCGAAATCGGGATCTTCGGCGGCTCCGAAATCGAAACCCAGTTCTGGAATGACATCGACGTCAAGTTCACCCTGTCCGGCGAAACCGACAGCGGCCTGACCTTCGGCGCGACGATCGACCTCGACGAACTGAACGGCGACTCGATCGACGCAACCGGCGGCGGCGAAGCCCGCATCCTGTCGGGCGAGAACGACTCGTCGGTGTTCGTGTCGGGTGCGTTCGGCAAGGTCACCCTCGGCGACACCGACGGTGCCTTCGACTGGGCCATGATCGAAATGTCGACCCTGACCACGCTGGCCGACGACCACACCACCCACGTCGGCTTCAACACCAACAGCGGCTTCAACACCAACAGCGGCTTCAACACCAACAGCGGCCTCGACGGCATCTATGACGGTCAGGTTGCCCGTTACGAATATGCCTTCGGCGACTTCGCGGTTGCCGTCTCGGCAGAACTTGACGACACCGATACCCCTGCTTCGGGCGACGCTGCCATGGGCCTCGGCCTTGCATGGTCCGGCGATCTGGGCGGCTCCGCTGTGAAAGCCGGCTTCGGTTACCAGTCCAACGGCGACTTCGACGTGGTCGGTGTCAGCGCCATGGCGACGATGGCGCAAGGCTTCCGTGCGGGTGCGACCTACGCGCAGTTCGACGGCCCGCTCGCCGGCGACGACGGCGATCACATGGGCGTGATGCTCGGCTACGCCACCGGCGCTCTGTCGATGGAAGTCAACTACGGCAAGTTCACCCCGGATGTCGGCGCTGACCAGGATGGCTTCGGTCTGGCTGTGAACTACGATCTGGGCGGCGGCGCGGTTGTCATGGCGGGCTTCGGCTCCGACGTGGACGCTGACACTGCTGGCGACCAGAACCAGTTCTCGGTCGGTCTCGGCCTGTCGTTCTGATCTGAACGCAAGTTCTGTGGAGAGAGCGGGCATTTGCCCGCTCTTTTCATTTCCGCCTGCCCGCCGCCGGTTGAAAGAGACGCGCGCCCCATGCTAGGCCGCGCCGAAGGTCCGCCCCGCTGCGGCAGGAACAGCCCGCCCCGCTGCGGCAAGAACAGCCCGCCGCGGCTGCGGCAAGAAAAGAAGGTGCCGCCCATGCTTCCGCTCAGCCCGCAGCAGATCACCCGGCTTTATCAGGATGCCCTGGCGCAGCAGGGCAAGGGGCAGGTGGCAGAGGCGGCGGAAACCTACCGCCGGATCCTGACGGTCAAGCCCGACATTGCCGAAGTGCATTTCCAGCTTGGCCGCATTGCGCTGACCGGGCGCGACGGGCCGGGCGCCGCCGCGCATTTCGAACGCGCGGCCGGCCTGAAACCGGCCGAGGCCGCGATCTGGCAGGGCTGGGCCGAGGCCGCGGCACTGGCCGCCGACCCCGCGCTGACCCGGCATCTGCTGGCCCGCGCCAAGGCGCTGAAACTGCCGCCGAAACTGCTGATCGCCCTGCAGGACCGGCTGACCGGCACGCCCGCCCGCAAGGCCCCCGGCATCGGCCGCGCCGCCCCGGCCGAGGTGAAGGCGCTGCTCGATCTGTTCAACGCAGGCAGGATGGCCGAGGCGGAAGCCCGCGCCGCCGCGATACTGACCCGCGCGCCCGATGCCGCATTGGTGGCCGACGTGCTGGGCAATGCCCGGATGAACCTCGGCAAGCCCGAATCGGCGGCAGAGGCGTTCGGCATCGCCACCCGGCTCGCGCCCGACTGGGCCGAGGCGCAGAACAACCTCGGCCATGCGCTGCTGGCGCTGGGGCGGCTGGATGCGGCGCAGACGGCGCTGGAACGCAGCGTCGCGCTGTCGCCCAAACTGGCGCTGGCGCACAGGAACCTGGGCAAGCTGTGGCTCGACAAGGGCGACAAGATCGCCGCCGTCGCCGCCCTGAAACGCGCGGTCGAGGCTGACCCCAAGCTTGCCGAGGCGCAGGTGATGCTGGGGCGGCAACTGCTGGCCGCGCGCAGCTATGCCTCGGCCGAATCCGCGCTGCGGGCGGCGCTGGACGTTGACCCCCGGCGGCCGGAAACCCTGCTGCTGCTGGGCCAGCTGATGGCGGCGCAGGGCGAGGAAGACGCGGCGCTGGACTGGTACGACCGCGGCTTGGCGCTGGCGCCCGACCATCTGCAACTCCTGGTGCGCAAGGCGCTGCTGTTGCAGGGGCAGGGCAAGTTCGATGCCGCCGAGGCGCTGTTTCGCCACGCCATAACGGTCGATCCCGATGCGGGCGACGTGTACCGGCTGTTCCTGACCGCCAAGAAGATCGGGCTCGACGACCCGATGGTGGCAGAGATGGAAACGCGGATCGACGCCCCCGGCCTGTCGGACGAGGCGCGGATGGGCTTCGGTTTCGCCCTGTCGAAGGTGATGGAGGACAACAAGCGCCACGACCGGGTGATGCCCTACCTGCACACCGCCAACGCGCTGATGCGCAAGGCACATCCGTTCGACATCGCCACCCTGCGGCGCGAGATCGAGGGCATCATGCGGGCTTTCGACGGCTTCACCCTGCCAGAGCCGCTGCCGGGGGCGACGGATTATGCGCCGATCTTTGTCACCGGGATGCCGCGGTCCGGCACCACGCTGGTCGAACAGATCATCGCCAGCCACAGCCGCGTCACCGGCGCGGGCGAGATCGGCGTGGGTGCGCGCGAGGCGTTCAGGACGCTGTGCGGCGACGGGCGCGGCAATTTCACCCCGATCGGGCAGGTTCCCGCCGCCGAGATCGTCGATCTGGGCCACCGCTACGAGGCCGCGCTGCGCACCCGATTCCCGCAGGCGATCCAGATCAGCGACAAGTCGATCCAGACCTATGCCTTCATGGGGGTGCTTGCGCAGGCATTGCCCGCCGCGCGCTTTGTGGTGGTGCGCCGCGACCCGCGCGACACGCTGCTGTCGATCTACAAGAACGTGTTTCTGGAAGGCACCCACCTTTACGCCTACAACCTGCGCGATCTGGGCCTTTATTACCGGCTGTTCGTGGAACTGATCGACTTCTGGCGCGCCCGGATGCCGGGGCGTTTCTACGAGGTGCGGTACGAGGCGCTGGTGGCGGAACCCGAAGCGCAGTCGCGCGCGCTGATCGCGGCTTGCGGAATGGAGTGGGAGGAAAGCTGCCTGAACTTCCACCAGAACACCCGCCGGGTCGAAACGCTGAGCGTCTTTCAGGTGCGCCAGCCGATCTATGCCAGTTCGATGAAATCGTGGCAAAGGTATCCGGGCGAGCTTGACGAGCTTTACGAGGCACTGGGAATCGGGCCTGACGATGTCGCTTGAGTCTATCCAGTCCCGCATCGCCGCCGCCGAGGCTGCTGCCGGCCGTGCGCCGGGGACGGTGCAGCTGATCGCCGTCTCGAAAGTGCAGCCGCTGGAGCGGGTGGAGGCGGTCCTGGAGGCCGGGCATCGGCTGTTCGGCGAGAACTATGTGCAGGAGGCTGCGGCGAAATGGCCCGATCTGCGGGCACGGTTCGGGCCGGTTGCAGTCCACATGATCGGGCCGTTGCAGACCAACAAGGCCAAGGCGGCGCTGGACCTGTTCGACGCGATCCACACACTGGACCGGCGGTCGCTGGCCGAAAGGCTGGCGCGGCTGGCGCAGGATCGCGGCACCTGCCCCGCGCTGTTCGTGCAGGTCAACACCGGGGCCGAGCCGCAGAAGGCGGGCGTGCTGCCCGACGATGCCGATGGCTTCATCGCCACCTGCCGCGCGCTCGACCTGCCGCTGGCCGGGCTGATGTGCATCCCGCCCGAGGGGGAAGACAGCAGCCCGCATTTCGCGGCACTTGCCGGACTGGCGGCGCGCAACGGGCTGGCGGGCCTGTCGATGGGCATGAGCAGCGACTTCGAGGCGGCGATTGCCGCCGGGGCGACGCATGTCCGCGTTGGCAGCGCGATCTTTGGTGCCCGCAACTACGGCTAGACTCAGGTCAGCCACAGCCTTGCGTGCGGCGGCAGCACGATCCGCCCGCCATGCGGCGTCACCGGCAGGTCGGACAGGGCGTCGTGCATCAGGCTTGCACCCTGCGCGCGGGCCCAGGTCTCGGGCACGCTTTGCCAGTCTTCGGTGAAGTTGAACAGGCACAGCACCGTGCCGGTGGGCGCCGGGCGGGTGAAGGCGAAAAGGCCCGGGTTGGCGGTATCGGCAATCACCGTCGGCACCGCGCCATGCAGCGCCGGGGTCGCCCTGCGCCGGGCGAGGATGTGTTTCGTGCCGTGGAAGATGCGCGCGGCCGGGCTGTCCTCGACCGCATTGCGTGCCTCGGCCACCGCCCAATCCATCCGGGGGCGGTGAATCCATCGGCTGTCGTCCGCGTGGTCGGGCCGGTCGCGGTAGCCCGGATCATTCAGCGTGGCCAGTTCGTCGCCCATGTAGATCAGGGGGATGCCCCCGAAGGCGGCGATCAGCGCGTGGCCCAGCATGATCCGGTGCAGCGCGGTCGCGACCGCAATGGCATCGCCCGCCGCCGCCTCCAGCCCCGCCAGCGAGGCGAGGCTGCCCGAGATGCGCTGGTCGCCGGTCGCCGGGTTGGACTGAAACGGCACGCCCCGGGCAAAGCTGCCGGGAAAGCGGCCCTCGTAGAACGCCGACAGGAACGCCCGGTGCGCCGGGCCGGACAGGCCGACCGCGGCCGCATCCTCGTCGGTCACCGCCCAGCCGATGTCGTCATGGCAGCGGATGTAGGTGGCATAGGTCGCGTTGTTCAGGCGTTGTGGAAAATGGCTGGCAAGCACATGGGTCATCAGCAGGGTGTCGCGGGTGGCGAGTGCCGACCAGAACTGCACCATCAGGCTGTTGTGGTAGGCAAGGTTGCCCTCGCGCCCGTCATGCCGCCCGCGCCCGAGGTAGGGCAGCATTTCGGCCGGCGCGACGATGGCTTCCTCCAGGTGGATCACCGAGGGGGCCGCGATGCGCGAACAGGCGCGCAGGGCCTGCAGGATAATGTGAACCTCCGGCTCCGACTGGCAGCGGGTGCCGAGGCGTTTCCACAGGAAGGCCACCGCATCCAGCCGCAGCACGTCGACGCCCTTGTTCGCCAGATGCAGCATGATGCCGACGATTTCCAGAAACACCTGCGGGTTGGCCCAGTTCAGATCCCACTGGTGCTCGTTGAAGGTGGTCCAGACCCATTTGCCCATTTCCGGGTAGTGGGTGAAGCTGCCCGGCGCATTGGCGGGGAACACCTCGACCAGCGTTTTCTCGTATTGCTTCGGCAGGGTGTCGTCGTCGAACATCAGGTAGTGGTCCTGATACTTCGGGTTGCCCTTCGCCGCCTTCTTCGCCCAGCCATGTTCCTTGGCGGTGTGGTTCAGCACCAGATCGACGCACAGGCTGATGCCGCGTTCGCGCAGGGCGGCGGCCACGGTCTCGAAATCGGCCATGGTGCCGAAGGCGGGGTTGATGGTGCGGTAGTCCATCACCGAATAGCCGCCGTCGCTGTCGCCGGGGCGGGGTTTCAGGCAGGGCATCAGGTGGACCAGCGTGACCCCGAGGTCTTCGAGGTAATCGAGCCTGTCCAGCACGCCCTGAAGGGTGCCGTTGAAACGGTCGATGTAGAAGACATAGCCCGCCATGCCGGGGCGCAGGAACCAGTCGGGCTCCAGATCGCGCTTCAGGTCCAGATGGCGCAGGTCGGCGGGTCGCGCATCCCACCCGTCGCGCAGCGCCTTCAGCAGCGCCTTGCGGAAGGCCGGGTAGTCGGCCCGCGTGCCGTAAAGTTCGTCGAGCATCGGCCACAGGTCGGGCGCGCTGCGGGCCAGCCGCAGGTCAAAAATCTCGTCCCCGGGGCGGGTGGCTGGGCGTGGCATGGCAGTCTCCGTATTTGCCGCAGGATAGAAGGCCCAAAGCGGTTTGGGAAGCCACTTCAGCCGATGATCAGCCGGGTTTCCGGCCGGATGCGCCGGGCGATCCACAACAGGTCGGCCCGCGCGAAGGCGACGCATCCCGCCGTGGGGTGGCGAGGCTTGCGCCATGTGTGGACAAAAATTGCCGAGCCATGGCCGGGCGTGGCCTCGGGCCAGTTCCAGTCGGTGATCAGGATCAGGTCGTAAAGCGGGTCGGCGCGGCGCAGGCGTTCATGGCCGAAGGGGTGCGGGCGGCGGACCATCAGGTTGTAATCCGGGTCCGCCGGGTCGTCCGACCACAGGTCGCCCGGCCCGACCGGCAGCGCCCAGCCCGGCAGGGTGGCGGCGGCCAGCCGGTCGGGGCGGTAGAGCATCCCGACAATCCGGTGCGTGCCTGCGGGCGTCACCCCGTCGCCCTCGCGCTTGGGCAGGCGGATGCCGCCCCGCCCGATGCTGCACGCGAAGCGGCGGCCCATGAAGCGCGCGCCCCAGCGGGTCACCACGATGTCGGCGCGGGTCATGGCAGATGCCCCGACTTGGCGGCCTTGGTGGCAAGGTAGCCCGCGTTCTGCGCCGTCTGCCCGACATGCAGCGGCACCCGTTCGGTGACGGTGATGCCGTTGGCCTGCATCATCGCGATCTTGCGCGGGTTGTTGGTCAGCAGACGCACCGCGCCGAACCCCATGCGGCGCAGGATCGCGGCACCAAGGCGGAAGTCGCGCTCGTCATCCTCGAACCCCAGCCGGTGGTTGGCCTGCACGGTGTCAAACCCCTGATCCTGCAAAGAATAGGCGCGCAGCTTGTTGGCCAGCCCGATCCCGCGCCCCTCCTGATTGAGGTAAAGCAGCACGCCCGCGCCTTCGGCCCCCATCTGCGCCAGCGCCGCGCGCAATTGCGGGCCGCAGTCGCATTTCAGGCTGCCCAGCACGTCGCCGGTAAAGCAGGCCGAATGCAGCCGGGCGAGCACGGGCCTTGCGCGGTCGGGGCGGCCGATCTCGATGGCGTAATGCTCCTCGCCGCCATCCTCGGGGCGGAAGACATGCACCCGCCCGGCGGTCGAGGCCGCCATCGGCAGGCGCGCCGACACCACCTGATGCAGCGGCGAGGCGCGCAGCAATTCGGGCGCGGCCTCGGCCAGCGCGATCAGCGTCAGGTTCTGCGCCAGCGCCAGCCCCGGCCCGTCGGCCACCGGAAGGACCAGTGCGGCGGGCAGCAGATGCGCCGATTTCGCCAGCAGGATCGCGGCGCGGTGCAGGTCGGCTGCCCCGTCGCGCAAGGAACGCAGCGGCCCCTTCATCGGCACCGCCAGATCGTCGGCCGGGTCGGCCAGCGCCTGCAGCCAGTCGAGACCGGCATCCTTCGGCACCGCGATTCGCGCCAGATCGCCGTCATAGGCCCGCGCCTTCAGCGTTTCGGCCCGCCGTGCCGTCAGCGCCAGTTCCGGCGCGCCAAGGCGGCGCAGGTCGGCCAGACGCGGGGCCGACAGCGATTCGACCGCCACCACCAGCGCAGCCGCCCCGGCATCGGTCAGCACCACCGGCACCCCCATGCGCAGATCGCCCCGCGCGCGGGTCAGGCGTTCGACGATGCTGGGGGCAAGGGTCATGCGGCGTCCTTTCCGCCCATCCATATTCCGTGCTGAAGCAAATTGAAACATATCCCCCCGATACGACACGTCCGCGTGAGGAAACTGTCGCAAGTCTTGCCGGATCGGTGAACAGCGCGCATCTGGATTGGTATCAACGGAGGCAAACCAATGGCATCGCTTCGGAAAATCCTGCTGGTGGACGATGACGACGATCTGCGCGAGGCGCTGAGCGAACAGTTGGTGATGACCGAGGACTTCGACGTGTTCGAGGCCGCCACCGGCGCCGAGGGCATGGAGAAGGCGAAGGCCGCGCTTTATGATCTGGTGATCCTGGATGTCGGCCTGCCGGACACCGACGGGCGCGAGTTGTGCCGCCGGATGCGCAAGGTCGGGGTCAAGTGCCCGATACTGATGCTGACCGGGCATGATTCGGATGCCGACACCATTCTGGGGCTGGATGCGGGCGCCAACGACTACGTGACCAAGCCGTTCAAGTTCCCGGTGCTGCTGGCGCGGATCAGGGCGCAGTTGCGCACCCATGAACAATCGGAAGACGCGGTGTTCCAGCTTGGACCCTACACCTTCAAGCCGGCCCAGAAAATGCTGATCGACGAGAAGGAAAAGAAGATCCGCCTGACGGAAAAGGAAACCAACATCCTGAAGTTTCTTTACCGTGCCTCGCAAGGGGTGGTGGCGCGCGACGTGCTGCTCCACGAGGTCTGGGGCTACAACGCCGGGGTCACCACGCACACGCTGGAAACCCACATCTACCGCCTGCGCCAGAAGATCGAGCCCGATCCGTCGAACGCCCGGCTGCTGGTCACCGAAAGCGGCGGCTACCGGTTGGTAGCCTAAGGTCCAGGTGTTGCCGGAATTAAAGGTATACTAAGGATCAAGGCTGAGCGTGGCACCAAGGGTTCCCCTTGCACTGTCGGGGTCATGACAGTGCCCTCCTCCCTGTTGGACCTGGCCGGGCCTTGTGCCCGGCCTTTTTTTCCGTATCTGGCGCTTTTCGCCGGTCGCCGCTCGTGGCTTTTCAACCACAGGTATATATGAATCATCGTTTCCTGATTCAGATCAGTTCCAATCCTGCCGATCTGGTGTTTTCCTAGCATCACCTCCCTGTTGGACCTGCCCGGCCATACTTGGCCGGGTTTTTTCTTGCCTGCGGCCTGGCACGGGTTGAGCGGCGGCGTCCGGCCCCCTAGGGTCGGCGCGACCGGCACGAGGACGCACCCCATGACCCTGACCATCGCCACCTGGAACATCAATTCCATTCGCCTGCGCGAGGGGCTGGTGCTGCGCCTGCTGGCCGAGGAAAGCCCCGACATCCTGTGCCTGCAGGAATGCAAATGCCCGCTCGACAAGATCCCGGTCGATCAGTTCACGGCGCTGGGCTACCGCTACATGGTGGCGCGCGGGCAGAAGGGTTACAACGGCGTCGCGATCCTGTCGAAGCGCCCGATCATGGATGCGGGCGAGCGCGACTTTGCCGAGCTCGGCCATGCCCGCCATGTTGCCGCAAGGCTGGAAAACGGCGTGACGATCCACAACTGCTATGTGCCGGCCGGCGGCGACATCCCCGACCGCGAACTGAATGCCAAGTTCGGCCAGAAGCTGGATTACCTGACCCAGATGCGCGACTGGTGCCGCTGGGAAAAGCCCGACCGCGCGATACTGGTGGGCGACCTGAACATCGCCCCGCGCGAGGATGATGTCTGGAGCCACAAGGCGCTGCTGAAGATCGTGTCGCACACGCCCATCGAGGTCGATCACCTGCACGCGGTGATGGAGGCCGGGGCCTGGGTCGACATCACCCGGCAGGACATTCCGCAGGGGCTGCTGTACAGCTGGTGGTCCTATCGCGCGGCCGACTGGGACAGCGCCGACAAGGGCCGCAGGCTCGACCACATCTGGGCCACGCCCGACATTGCGGGCGCCGCCCATTCCAGCCGCATCCTGCGCCCGGCGCGCGGCTGGGTGCAGCCGTCGGACCATGTGCCGGTGTTCTCGACCTTCGATCTGTGACGCCCGGCGGCGGGGGGCTGCCTCAGCGGCGGAGCCTCCGGCGGGGATATTTTTGCCAAGATGAATGACCGGGGGCGGCGCGTCATTGCCCCTTGGCCTTTGCGCGGCGGATGCGCATATAGGGGCGAAGTTTCAGCCTGAAAGGGAATGCGATGTTCGGATTTGGGGACAAGGCGGCGACGAAGGCCGCTGCGCCTGCGGGCGATCTGATCAAGGACGGCACCGAGGCCACCTTCATGATCGACGTGATCGACGCCAGCCGCGAAGTGCCGGTGATCGTCGATTTCTGGGCGCCGTGGTGCGGGCCGTGCAAGACGCTGGGGCCGGCGCTGGAAGCGGCCGTCAAGGCGGCGGGCGGCAAGGTGCGGATGGTCAAGATCGACGTCGACAAGGCGCAGGCGATTGCCGCGCAACTGCGCATCCAGTCGATTCCCACCGTCTATGCGTTCTTCAACGGCCAGCCGGTTGACGGCTTCCAGGGTGCGCTGCCGCCGTCGGAGGTGAAGAAGTTCGTCGACAAGATCGCGGCGCTGGCCGGGGACGGCGGGCTGGCCGAGGCGCTTGAAGTGGCCGAGGCGATGCTGGCCGAAGGCGCGGCGGTCGATGCCGCCGAGACCTTTGCCGCGATTCTGGGCGAAGACCCGGCGAATGCGGTGGCCTATGGCGGCTTGATCCGGGCGCATCTGGCGCTGGGCGACGTTGATCAGGCACAGGCCTTTGCCGACGCCGCACCTGCCGCGATCGCCAGGGCCAAGGAAATCGAAGCCGCGCGGGCCCAGATCGAACTGGCGCGGCAGGCCGCAAAGGCCGGCCCCGAGGCCGAGCTGCGCGCCGCCGTCGAGGCCGAGCCGGACAACCAGCAGGCCCGGTTCGACCTGGCGCTGGCGCTTCACGCCGCGGGCAAGGTCGAGGAGGCGGTGGACACCCTGCTTGAGCTGTTCCGCCGCGACCGCGAGTGGAACGACGGTGCGGCCCGGACCCAGCTTTTCACCATCTTCGAGGCGCTGAAGCCCCAGGACCCCATCGTGCTGAAAGGACGCCGCCGCTTGTCGTCGATGATATTTGCCTGATGCGTTCCGCACGCTAGGTTGTGGCCCATGATGAAAGCCGCAGACCTCCCCGACACGATTCCCGTCTTTCCGCTGCCCGGCGCGCTGCTGCTGCCCCGGGCGCGGTTGCCGTTGCACATCTTCGAGCCGCGCTACCTGCAGATGCTTGAGGATGCCATGAAAACCCGCGGGCGGCTGATCGGCATGATCCAGC
The DNA here is from genome assembly GCA_032334235.1 of Paracoccaceae bacterium Fryx2. Classification (NCBI taxonomy): domain Bacteria; kingdom Pseudomonadati; phylum Pseudomonadota; class Alphaproteobacteria; order Rhodobacterales; family Paracoccaceae; species Paracoccaceae bacterium Fryx2. The sequence continues at coordinate 2,345,573 of JAVSGI010000005.1, read as the reverse complement.
CGCGCGACGTGCCGGGGTCGGGCGAAAAGCGCCTGCAGGCGATCGGCTGCGCCGGACGGCTGACCGGTTTTTCCGAGACCGAGGACGGGCGCTACATGGTCACGCTGTCGGGCATCTCGCGCTTCCGGGTGCTGACCGAGGTCCAGGGCTTTTCGCCCTATCGCCGCTGCACGGTGGACTGGGCGCCGTTCGGACGCGATCTGGGCGGGGCCGAGGAAGACCCCGGCTTTCGCCGCGCCATGTTCCTCGACCAGTTGGGACGCTATTTCGAAGCGATGGAACTTTCGACCGACTGGGGCAGCCTGAAGGAGGCCGAGGTCGAACTGCTGATCAACTCGCTGTCGATGCTGTGCCCGTTCGAACCCGAGGACAAGCAGGCGCTGCTGGAAGCGCCCTCGCTTTCGACTCGGCGCGAGACGCTGGTGACGCTGATCGAATTCGCGCTGCGCGGCGGCTCTGGTGAAGAGATGATGCAATGACCGACCCGAACGTTCCCGCCCTGACCGTGGCCGCGCCGACGGTGGCGGGAACGACCGTCATCGACCGCCGGATGCTGGAAGCTCTGGTCTGCCCGTTGACCGAGGCCATGCTGAGCTACGATGCCGAGCGTCACGAACTGGTGTCGAAGGCGGCGGGACTGGCCTTCCCGATCCGCGACGGGATTCCGATCATGGTGGTGTCGGAAGCCCGCCAGCTGGACTGAGGCGGCACTGCGGGGAAGGCGGCTGCGTGGGTATTTTTTCCAAGAAGAAACCGGCAGGGGCGCCGGGATTGCGGGTCAGATCTGCTGGCCCGCCAGCAGTCTGGGCAGGTCGCCGGTCAGCCCGGCCGCCTGGCGAATGAAGCGGCGGCGCAGGCCGGGGACGGCGTTCACCAGGCCAAGGCCGAGGTCACGCCCGGCGCGCAGGATCGGGTTGTCGTTGGAAAACAGCCGGTTGACGGTATCCATCCCCAGCGCCAGCGCCGTGGCGTCGAACCGGCGCCACTGCTGGTAACGGTCGAGCACATCCACCGCGCCGATGTCTTCGCCGCGCCGCGCCGCCTCTATCACCACCTGCGCCAGCGCACCCACGTCGCGCAGGCCAAGGTTCAGCCCCTGCCCCGCGATGGGGTGGACGCCATGCGCCGCATCGCCCACCAGTGCGAGGCGGGGAGCCACGAAGCTGTTGGCCAGTGTGAGGTTCAGCGGATAGGTGAAGCGCGCGCCGGCCAGGGAAATCTCGCCCAGGAAGTCGCCGAAGCGTGGGCGCAGCGCCGCCAGATACTGATCGTCGGGCAGCGCCTGGATCGCGGCGGCGGTCGTATCGGATTCGCTCCACACGATGGAACAGAAGTTGCCGGGCAGCGGCAGGATGGCCAGCGGCCCGGCCGGCATGAAGAACTGGTGCGCGATGCCGTGATGCGGCTTTTCATGCGCCACGGCGGTGACAAGAGCAGTCTGCCCATAGCCCCAGCCGGTGCGCTTGATGCCCGCGCGCTGGGCCACGCCGCTGCTGCGCCCGTCGCAGCCGACCAGCAGCCGACCGGTCAGCACCCGGCCCGAGGCCAGCGTGATGCTGACGCCGCCAGCCGCCACCTCTTGCGCCACCACGGTTTCGCCCGACAGCAGGGTGATGCGCGGTTCGGCCTGCATCGCGGCAAGGAAGGCGCCGTAAAGGTAGCGGTCCTCCAGCATGAAGCCCATCGGGCCTTCCTCGATTTCCGCCGCGTCGAAGGTCAGGAAGAACGGCGCGGGCCCCTGACCCGCCCGCCCGTCGCTGGCCTTGATCTGGAGGATCGGCTGCGATCTTTCAGCGACGGCGCGCCAGATGCCCAGCACTGTCAGCAGCCGCTTGGAGGCGATGGCCAGCGCATAGGCGCGGCCGTCGAAGCCGGTTTCGGCGCGGGCCGGGGCGGGGCGGGAATCGATCACCGTGACCGACAGGCCGCCCTGCGCCAGTGCCAGCGCCAGCGCCGGGCCGTTCAGGCCGCCCCCGGCAATCAGGATGTCTGCATCATGTTTCATGAGCCTCAATATGGCCTTGTCTGCGGGATTGTCCATAAGGGCCGGGGCCGCTACCGTCTGGCAAACGGCAAAGGGGATGGTGATGGGCGGCAACTGGCTGTGGATGACGGCGGGCGATCTGGGGCGCGGCATCGGGGCCGGAAAGATCCACCCGGTGGAACTGACCGAGGCGTTTCTCGACGCCATCGCCGCCCACCCCGACGCCGCCCGGATCTATGCCCGCACCACGCCGCGCCGGGCACGGTCGATGGCGATGGCGGCTGCGGGGCGGGCCAAGGCGGGCACGCGGATCGGGCTTCTGGACGGGGTGCCGCTGTCGTGGAAGGACCTGTTCGACGCGGCGGGCGCCGCGACCGAGGCCGGGTCGGCGCTGCTGAAGGGCCGGGTGCCCGACCGCGATGCCGAGGTGCTGGAGACCGCCACCGCGCAGGGGCTGGTGTGTCTGGGCAAGACCCACATGTCGGAACTGGCCTTCTCGGGGCTGGGGCTGAACCCGGTGACCGCCACGCCGCCCTGCGTCAACGACCCGAAGGCCGTGCCCGGCGGGTCGTCGTCGGGGGCGGCGGCATCGGTGGCCTTCGGGCTGGCCCCGGCGGCGATCGGGTCCGACACCGGCGGGTCGGTGCGGATTCCCGCGGCGTGGAACGACCTTGTCGGGCTGAAGACCACGGCGGGCCGGGTATCGCTGAAGGGCGTGGTGCCGCTGTGCGAGACGTTCGATACCGTCGGCCCGCTGGCGCGTTCGGTCGAGGATTGCGCGCTGCTGCTGGCGGCGCTGGAAGGCGGGCGGGCGGCCGATCTGGGCGGGGCAACGCTGGCGGGGGCGCGGCTTCTGGTGCTGGAAACCGTAGCGCTGGACGATCTGCGCGACGGCCCGGCCCGGGGCTTTGACGATGCGGTGGCGCGGCTGGCGGCGGCGGGGGCGCGGGTCGAGCGGGGCACGGTGCCCGAGGTCACCGAAGCCATGGCGCTGGCCGGGATTCTGTTCACCGCCGAGGCTTACGGGATCTGGGCACCCACCATCGAGGCCGCCCCCGACCTGATGTTCCCCCGCATCCTTGAGCGATTCCGCTCGGGTGCGAGCGTGCGGGCCTGCGACCATGTGGCGGGCTGGCGCAGGCTGCACGCGCTGCGCGCGATCTGGGCGGAAAAGACCGCCGCATATGACGCGGTGATCCTGCCGACCTCTCCGATTCTGCCGCCGGATGCGGCGCGGCTTCTGGCGGATGACGATTACCATGTCACCGAAAACCTGCTGGCATTGCGCAACACCCGGGTCGGCAACATGTTCGGGCTTTGCGTGCTGACCCTGCCGACCGGGCAGCCTTCGTGCGGCATCAGCCTGATGGCGGCACCGGGGGCGGAGGAGCGGCTGCTGCGGCTGGGTGTCGCGGCAGAGCGCGCGCTGGGCTGAGGGCCCAAAAGCCACAATCGTCCGCCCCAAGTCTCGATTCATGCTGCGTTTTTCTGGACCGGGCGGCAGGGACCGACTATCGTGGACAAAACGGGGCGAAACGACCCCGATGATGAGGCAGTCAATGGTGTTTCCCGAGCGGTTTTCGAACTTGCCTGATTACGCATTTCCGCGCCTGCGGAAGCTGCTGGACGCGCACGCGCCCGGCGGCGAGGCCATTTCGATGACGATAGGCGAGCCGCGCCACCCGATGCCCGATTTCGTCGGCCCGGTGCTGGCGGCGAATCTGGACGGTTTCGCGGTCTATCCGCCGAACGACGGCACGCCGGAACTGCTGGCGGCGATTTCCGGCTGGCTGGGGCGGCGCTATGGCGTCGAGGTCGGTCAGGACCGGATCATGGTGCTGAACGGCACCCGCGAGGGGCTGTTCAATGCGGCCGTGGCGCTCTGCGTCGAGGAAAAGCATGGCCAGCGCCCGGTGGTGCTGATGCCGAACCCGTTCTATCAGGTCTATGCCGTGGCGGCGCTGGCGATGGGGGCCGAGCCGGTCTATGTGCCCGCCACCGCCGCGACGGGCTTTCTGCCCGACTATGCGTCGCTCGACCCTGCGCTGCTCGACCGGGTGGCGATTGCCTACCTCTGCTCGCCCGGCAACCCGCAGGGGGCGGTGGCCTCGGCCGACTACTGGGCCGACCTGCTGGCGCTGGCGGAAAAGCACGATTTCGCGGTGTTCGCAGACGAATGCTATTCCGACATCTGGCGCCGAACCGCGCCGACCGGGGTATTGCAGGTGGCGGCGGCGCGGGGGGCGGACCCCGAGCGGGTCTATACCTTCCACTCGCTGTCGAAACGGTCGAACCTGCCCGGCCTGCGCTCGGGCTTCGTGGCGGGCGGTCCCGAAGGCATCGCCCGCATCCGCCAACTGCGCGCCTTTGCCGGGGCGCCCCTGCCGCTGCCGATCCAGCGCGTGTCGGAGGCAGCGTGGAACGACGAGGCGCATGTGGCGGCCAGCCGCGCGCTCTATCAGGAAAAGTTCGATCTGGCCGACCGGGTGTTTGCCGGGATGCAGGGCTATCTTGCCCCCGAGGGCGGGTTCTTCCTGTGGCTGCCGGTGCCTGACGGCGAGGCGGCGGCCCTGAAACTGTGGCGCGAGACGGGGGTGCGGGTGCTGCCCGGCGCCTACCTTTCGCGCGATGTCGCGGGCGACAACCCCGGCGCGGGATACATAAGGGTCGCCCTGGTGGCCCCAAAAGACGAAATGCAGCGCGGGCTGATCCGGCTTCGCGACTGCCTATACGGGTGAGGACGGCAAGACATGGCATCCTATCAGATCAGGCAGCGCGATCCGCTTCTGGACCAGAACATGCAGGCGGTGCTTGAACGCCGGGGGCGCGAGCTGCTGGGCATGGGGCTGCTGGCGCTGGCGCTGTGCTTTGCGCTGCTGCTGGGCAGCTATACCCCCGACGATCCGGGCTGGATGGTGGCGACCGATCAGGAAGCGCAGAACCTGCTCGGCCGGTTCGGCGCGGCGGTGGCCTCGACGCTGATGATCATCGGCGGCAAGGGGGTCTGGGGCATTCCGGTCGTGCTGGCCGCCTGGGGCGTGCGCTATGTCACGCACCGCGGCGAGGACCGTGCGCTGAGCCGGGTGGTCTTTGCCGTGATCGCGGTGGCGCTGGCCTCGGTCTATGCCGCAACCCATGTGCCGGGGGCGGCGTGGCCGCATTCCTTTGGCCTCGGCGGGCTGTTCGGCGACACCGTGCTGGGGGCTGCGCTGGGCGTGGCCCCGGTGCAGGCCGGGTTCGGGCTGAAGATCATGTCGCTGATGTCGGGCGCGGCGCTGGTGGCGATGGGGCTGTTCGTCACCGGCTTCGACGGCCGCGAGCTGCGCGGCATCGGGCGGTTTCTGCTGGTCGGGCTGGTCGTCACCTATGCCGCTGCGATGAAACTCGCGGGGCAAGGGGCCACTGGCACCGCCCGCGCCGCCGCCACCTTGCAGGACGGGCTGCGCACCCGCGCCATCGCGGCGCTTGAGGCGCGGGCCGCCCGCACCTCGGCCCCGGCGTTCGAGCCGGCGCCCGGCTTTGCCGCCGCCCCCGCCAGCCGCGCAGGCAACCGCGCCGCCGCCCCAGCCCCCGCCCCCGTCGTGGCCGAGCCCCGCCGCAGCGTCCTGCGCCGGGCCGCCGAACCCCCGGTTGCCGCCCCGGCGGCCCCCGATCCGGCAGGCTTTGGCCGCCCCGTCAACCTGCGCGCCGAGCCGCGCTACCCCGACGCGGACCCCCAGCCCGCGCCGCGCGAAAAGCTTGGCCTGCTGGCCCGGATGCCGGGCCTGATGCGCCGCGTCGTGGAACCCGAACTGGTAGAGCCCGGTCTGTCGGCCCACGCCTATGACGCCAACCTGCCCAGCGAAGACCGCATCAAGGCCCGCATCAACGACGTGATCCGGTCGCGCGTGCGCAATGGCTCGGCCCTTGCCACGCCGATGTCGGTCATCCAGGCCGCCGTGGCGCGGCGCGAACCCCCCGTGGCCCGGCTGCGCGGCCCGCAGCCGCTGATTGCCGACACGCGGCGCGGCGTGCCCATGGCACTGCCGCCCGAACCGCCCGTGGTCGCCCCGGCCCCGGTTGCGGCCCCGCGCAGCATGACCCCGGTGCTGACCGCCACCCGCGCCGCCACCCCGCCGCTGGCCGCCCTTCAGGCCACGGGTGCGGTGCTGTCGCGTGTGGCGCAACCGCCCCTGCGCGCGCCGCAGCCGCAGGTCTGGGCCGACGAGGATGACGAAGGTCTGACCGAAGACGTGGCCGACGCCGCCGACCTGACCGACATCGACGACAGCTACCGCGCCGATGTCGGCCCGCCCTACGGCATCGAGGAAGACGAACCCGACTACGACCCGACCCCGGTCCTGCCGCGCCCGATGCTGGCCGCGGAACCCCGGCGCGTCGTGCAGACTGCCGCGCGCAAGCCCGTGCCCCTGTCGCGCAAGGCCGCGCAAGAGGCGCAACCGCGGCTCAAGTTCGAGGAACCGGCACCGGTGCCCGCCTACGAACTGCCGCCGCTCAACCTGCTGTCGAACCCGGCCACGATCCAGCGCCACCAGCTTTCCGAAGAGGCGCTGGAAGAAAACGCCCGGATGCTGGAAAACGTGCTGGATGACTACGGGGTGAAGGGCGAAATCGTCAGCGTCCGCCCCGGTCCGGTGGTCACGATGTATGAACTTGAGCCCGCTCCGGGGCTGAAGGCCAGCCGGGTGATCGGCCTTGCCGACGACATTGCGCGGTCCATGTCGGCGCTGTCGGCGCGCGTGTCCACCGTGCCGGGCCGCACCGTGATCGGGATCGAACTGCCCAACGTCACCCGCGAAAAGGTGGTGCTGCGCGAGATCCTGTCCGCCCGCGACTTCGGTGATTCTGCCATGCGCCTGCCGCTGGCGCTGGGCAAGGACATCGGCGGCGAACCCATTGTCGCCAACCTCGCCAAGATGCCCCACCTGCTGATCGCCGGGACCACCGGCTCGGGCAAGTCGGTCGCGATCAACACCATGATCCTGTCGCTGCTCTACAAGCTGTCGCCCGAGGAATGCCGCCTGATCATGATCGACCCCAAGATGCTGGAACTTTCCGTCTATGACGGCATCCCGCACCTGCTGTCGCCGGTGGTCACCGACCCGAAGAAGGCGGTTGTCGCCCTGAAATGGGTCGTGGCCGAAATGGAGGAACGCTACCGCAAGATGTCGCGCATGGGTGTGCGCAACATCGAAGGCTACAACGGCCGGGTGCGCGAGGCGATTGCGCGCGGCGAGCTGTTCAAGCGCACCATCCAGACCGGCTTTGACGACGACACCGGCGAACCCGTGTTCGAGACCGACGAGTTCCAGCCCGTCACCATTCCCTACATCGTGGTGGTGGTGGACGAGATGGCCGACCTGATGATGGTCGCGGGCAAGGAAATCGAGGCCTGCATCCAGCGGCTGGCGCAGATGGCCCGCGCCTCCGGCATCCACCTTATCATGGCGACGCAGCGGCCTTCGGTCGATGTGATCACCGGCACCATCAAGGCCAACTTCCCGACCCGGATCAGCTTTCAGGTCACCTCAAAGATCGACAGCCGCACCATCCTGGGCGAACAGGGGGCCGAGCAGCTTCTGGGAATGGGCGACATGCTCTACATGGCGGGCGGCGCCAAGATCACCCGGATTCACGGCCCCTTCGTCAGCGATGAAGAGGTCGAGGAAATCGTGAACCACCTGAAATCCTACGGCCCGCCCACCTACATGTCGGGTGTCGTCGAAGGCGTCGATGACGACAAGGCCGACGACATCGACCTGGTGCTGGGGCTTGGCGGCGACAGTGCCGACGATTCGCTTTACGATCAGGCGGTGGCCGTGGTGGCCAAGGACCGCAAGTGCTCGACCTCCTACATCCAGCGCAAGCTGGGCATCGGCTACAACAAGGCCGCGCGGCTGGTGGAACAGATGGAGGAAAACCACGTCGTCACCACCGCCAACCACGTCGGCAAGCGCGAGATCCTGCTGCCGGAACAGTGACGGGCAACAATGTTCGGGGCATCGCTGCCTTGTGATGCGGGCGGGGGTGCGGCGCGGCGCGGGAAGGCTTATGTTCAGGGGATGAAAATGTTCCGCTTCCTTCTGGCCCCGGTGGCCGCCCTCGCCCTCGCGCTGCCCGCAGCGGCCGAGAAGATCCCCCTGTCGGCCCTGTCGGGTTACCTGAACGGGCTGACCACGGCGCAGGCCGACTTCACGCAGGTGAACGCCGACGGCACCATCACCACCGGCCGGCTGTTCATCAAGCGCCCGGGCCGGGTGCGGTTCGAATACGCCCCGCCCGACCGCAGTCTGGTGATGGCGGGCGGCGGTCAGGTGGCGATCTTCGACGCCAAGTCGAACCAGCCGCCGGAACAATACCCGCTGAAGCGCACGCCGTTGAACCTGATCCTCGACGCTAGGGTCGATCTTGGTCGGGCGAAGATGGTCGTGGGGCACCGCGAGGATGGCACCACCACCCGCGTCATGGCGCAAGACCCCGAGTTCCCCGAATACGGCACGATCGAACTGGTGTTCACCGCCAACCCGACCGAGCTGCGGCAATGGGTGATCACCGACGACGCGGGCGGCCAGACCACGGTGATCCTGGGCGACATGACCAAGGGCGGCGACCTGCCGCCGTCGCTTTTCAGCATCACCAACGAGACCGACAAGCGGGTGAAGTGACCGGCCTGCGGTCGGCGGGTGACGTGACCGGCCTGCGGCCTAGCGGCCGCAGGAGCCCAGTTGCGCTCGGTATCTTTCCGACCGGGCCGCCACCTTGTCGGCCACATCCACCAGCCAGCTTTTCGCGTTGTAGCTGCCGTTGGCAAAGCCGGTGCGCCCTTCGTGATAGGCCAGATACTGGTTGCGCGCATCGGTGCGCGCGATGCCCAGCCGCTCTGTCGACGCGTTCATGTACCAGCCCATGAAATCGGTGGCATCCTCGATCCGGTCGCGCTTGGCGCTGCGGCGGCGTTCCTCTTCCTGGTATTCCTCCCACGTCCCGTCCAGCGCCTGGCTGTAGCCATAGGCCGAGCTTTGCCGCCCCATCGGGATGATGCCCAGCGCAAAGCGGTGCGGCGTGCGGGCGTTTCCGATGAATTTCGATTCCTGATGAATCGTAGCCATCTGAACATGCACCGGGATGCCCCATTTCCGCTCGGTCGATTTCATTGCGCGGAAATAGGTCGGGCGTTCGCGCACGATGCTGCACGCGTTGTCCAGATCACGAGGCGCCGAAAAATTGCCACCCCCGCAGGATGCGAGGAACAACAACAGGATCGACGCACGGAGAAGTCTGCTCATTCGCCCCTCGTACGTTTGTTTTCCGCCACGTTAGGGCAAAACCACGGCCGGGGAAATGGGGCAGGGACGGTCCGGCGATCAGAACTCCGAGAGCGTGCCTTCGCGGCACGCGTTCCCGGGTTGACAGACTGTCGGCCCCGGCGTCACAGACTGTTTCGCCGCGACGACAACCTGTCAGATGGACAAGACCCGTCACAACATATTATCAACCATGCTCGGGGGACTCGACATGATGCTCAAGAGCCAGGCCAAATACCACCTCGGGCAGGTGCTGCGCCATCGCAAGCACCCCTTCCGGGGCGTGGTGTTCGATGTCGATGCCATGTTTTCCAATACCGAGGAATGGTATCACGCCATCCCCGAGGAAAGCCGCCCGTCGAAGGACCAGCCATTCTACCACCTGCTGGCCGAAAACGACCAAAGCTATTACGTCGCCTACGTCTCGGAACAGAACCTTGTGCCCGACGACACCGGCGAGCCGGTCGACCACCCCGACCTCGGCGACCTGTTCGGCGATTTCGAGGATGGGCGCTACCCGTTGCAGTTCCAGCTGAACTGAGCGGCGCCCACCCCGAACGGCCCTAGTAGCCCAGCGCGCAGCCGTCCTTGCGCGGGTCCGATGCCCCCTGCAACACGCCCGTATCCTCGATCAGGATCGCCTGTGCCCCGCCGATCGGTTCTTCGGGTTCTGCCACCGCATGGCCCATCTCGGCCAGCCGCGCAGCCACCGCCGGGGCATAGCCGCGTTCGACCTTCATGCCCTCGGGCCCGGCAAAGCAGCGCGGCGCGTCGATGGCGGCCTGCGGGTCCAGCCCGAAGTCCACCATGTTGGTCACGAAGCGCGCATGGCCGCAGGGCTGGTAGGCCCCGCCCATCACGCCGAACGGCATCGTCACCCGGCCGTTCTGGCGCAGCATCCCCGGAATGATGGTGTGCATCGGCCGCTTGCCGCCCGCCGCCTCGTTCGGGTGCCCTTCGGTCAGAACGAATCCCGCACCGCGGTTCTGGAAGTTCACCCCGAACTTCGCCGAGGCAAGGCCCGACCCGAAGGCGTGATAGACCGAATAGATCAGCGAAACCGCCATCCGGTCACGGTCCACCACCGTCAGATAGATGGTGTCGCGGTGCACGGCCTCTGTCAGCTGTGCCGCCGCAGCCATCGCGCGCTGCGGGTCGATCAGCGCCGCCAGACGCCGCGCGGTTTCGGGCGCCAGCATGTGCGCGATCCGAGTCGTGTGGTCGGCGTCGGCGATGATGCGGTTGCGCGCATCATAGGCCAGCTTGGCCGCCTCGGCCTCCAGATGCGCCCGGTCGGCACCGAACGGGTCCAGCGACGCCAGGTCGAACTCTGCCAGGATGTTCAGCATCAGGATCGCGGTCGCGCCCTGACCGTTCGGCGGATGCTCGACCAGCTCGATCCCCCGGTAGGTCCCCGCGACCGGATCGGTGTAGGTGCAGGCGGTGGCCGCGAAATCCTCCATCGTGTGGCTGCCGCCCAGCGCCTGAAGCGAGGCCACCATGTCTTCCGCTACCTCGCCCCCGTAGAACCCGGCGCGGCCCTCTGCCGCGATGCGCCGCAGCACCTCGGCCTGGCCGGGGGCGCGGAAGGTCTGGCCGGGGGTGGGGGCCTGCCCGTCCAGCAGGTAGCAGCGGCGCGCATCGCCCTGCAATTGCGGGGCCGCGGCCGCCCAGTCGAACGCGGTGCGCGGTGCCACCGGCACGCCCTCGTCGGCATAGCGGATCGCCGGGGCCAGCGCAGCGGCCAGCCCCAGCCGCCCCCAGTCTGCCGACAGCCGGCAGAAGGCGTCAACCGCCCCCGGCACCGTCACCGCCTCGGGGGCATAAAGCGGCACCGCCGCCAGGCCCCGCTCGCGCATCGCCGCCGCCGAAAGGCCCGCGGGCGCGCGCCCCGACCCGTTCAGCGCCACGACCCGCTCCTCCCCCGCCGGTTTCAGCAGCACGAAACAGTCGCCGCCGATCCCGGTCATCTGCGGCTCGCAGATTCCCAGCAGCACGGCACCCGCAATCGCGGCATCGACCGCATTGCCGCCCGCCTGCAACGTGTCGATGGCGACCTTGGCCGCCAGCGGATGCGACGTGGCGCACATGCCGTTGCTGGCAAAAACGGCCGACCGGCCGGGTAGCTGGAAGTCGCGCATTCTATGTCTCCCTGGTTTCGACGCGATCCTATGGGGCGCGCCCCCGATTTCCAAGCACTTGCGTGTCGGCCCTGCATCCTGCCCCGCCACGTCGCCCCGCCACGCCTTCGGGAAGGAAGCCGCTTCCCATCTCCCGGCAGGTTCGCCGCGCCCGGCGGGTCGGCCCGCAACCCCGCCGCGCCCACCCCATTGCCAGAACGCACGGCATCGCCCTGTCGATGGCGCGGTGCCGCACCGGCCCGGCCCATGGCCCGCATGGCCGGCCTCTTTCAACAGACCATGCAGCACGACCGGGGGCGCGTGCGTGCCTTCCCGGGGCGCGCGCCGCGGGTCGGCGGGGGCAGACCGGCGGGCGGGGCCTTCCCTCCGGCGCATCGGAACGGGCAGCCCCATGCCTGCGCCAGCCGGCCCGAAACCGATCATCGCTGCGGGCAGAGGAACCCGCCCGCCGCCCCGGCGTTGTGACTGCATGACCGTTCTGGCGGCTTGGTCCCCGTGTCTGCGAAAGAGGTTTCCCATGTCGGTCGAAAAGTTCTGGAAAGAAATGGAAGGCGTGCACTCCGCCATGCTGGCCGTAGGCAATGCCCGCCACGTGCCGATGTCGCCCTACGCCCGCAAGGCCGACGGGGCCATCTGGTTCATCACCGCGCAGGGTACCGGCATTGTCGATGAAGTGACCCGCGGCGAGGCCGATGCATCGCTGATCGTGACCGGCGAAAGCAACATCCATGCCCGCATCGAGGGTTCTGCCACGTTGGTGACCGACCGTGCCAAGCTCGAGGAGCTCTGGAACCCGATCGCCGGCAGCTGGTTCGACAGCATCGACGATCCCGACATCCGTCTGGTCAGGATGGTCCCGAAGTCGGGCGAGGTCTGGCTGACCTCGGGCGCCCTCGGCTTTGCCTTCGAACTGGTGAAGTCGAAGATCACCGGCGACCAGCCCGACATGGGCGACCACTTTGCCCTGACATTCTGACGCCCGCCCCGGAAGGCGTGATCACCCCGAGGCCGCGCCTTCCGCCACCACCAGCGCCAACCTGCCACGAAAGCCGCCCCACACGCAGGACAGCGCCGAACCGGAACCGCCCCCGGGGCACCGATTCTCCGCCCCCATCAGCCAGGCTCCAGCGGCCCAGGTCAGCCACCCGCCAGCAATATCTCGCCCCGGTCACCCACCCGCCAGCGCCCCTCGCCCGGAAATCGTGGTCCGTCGAAACCCGCGCCTTCCGCCGACAACCAGCGCCAACCCGCCACGGAGGCCGCCCCCACGCGCGGGACAGCGCCGAACCGAACCCGGGCGCCGCCCCTCCGCCCACCTCAGCCACGCGCCAGCGGCCGCCCGCCCCAAGCATCAGGCCCCGGAGCGCCCGGTGTCCAGCCGAAAGCTCAGCCGGTTGCAGCCATCGACCCGGTCGTAGTTCAGATCGCGCGACAGGCTGCGAATCAGGTGCCAGCCAAAGCCGCCTTCCGGCAACGTGTCCTCCGGCCCGATCGGCGGCAACGACCCGTCCGGCGGGTGTCCGCCCGGCATCGGATGACCGAAATCGACGATCCGGCAATCCAGCCCGGTCGGCTGCAATGACAGCGTCACCTCGATCTCGCCATGGCTGTTGGCATAGGCATGTTCGACGATGTTGTTCAGAGCCTCGGCCAGCACGATCTGCGCGGTGCTGCGGTCGTCCTCCGGCATGGTGCGCAGCAGCAGGGTGTCGAACAGCGTCCGCAGCGCCGCCCGCACGGCCAGAGGGTCAGACGGGATGACGATCCGGGTCGGCCCCTCCTGCGCCCCGCCGGTGCCGCCGGGTGCCATGCCCCCCCGTCCACCCGCCCGGCCTCCGCCCGCTGCCGGTTCAGACGGCATCCCGCAGCCCCTCCGGCACGGCGGGGTGGATGGTAAAGACCGAATCCATCCGCGTCAGCCGGAACACCTTTTCCACCGTCGGCGAGAGCCCTGCCAGTTCCAGCTTCCGCACCGGCCCCAGCAGCTTCATCACCGCGACCACCGCCCCCAGCCCCGAACTGTCGAGGAACGCCACGCGCGAAAGGTCCAGGATCACCCGTGGGGCGGGATGCTGGGTAATCTCGCGCATCCGGTCCTTGAACTGGATGGCCCCCGCCGCGTCGATCCGGTCCTCCATCGCGCGCACGATCAGGATGTCGCCGCGCGGCTCTGCCACAAGTTGCATGTTTCCCGTCCTCTGTCTGACCATGGCTTTGCAGAGTAGGGCGCAGGCGTTACCATCCGGTAACCGTCACAGCAAAGGAAACGGGATGCAGGATGTGGTGATCGTGGGCGCGTCGCGCACGGCAATGGGCGGGTTTCAGGGCGTGTTCGCCGGGCTTCCGGCGGCCGATCTCGGCGGTGCGGCGATTCGCGCCGCATTGGGGCCGCTCGATGCGGCGCAGGTCGAAGAACTGCTGATGGGCTGCGTGCTGCCCGCAGGCCAGGGGCAGGCCCCCGCGCGGCAGGCGGGCTTTGCCGCCGGCCTTGGCGAAGGCGTCCCCGCCACCACGCTGAACAAGATGTGCGGCTCGGGCATGATGGCGGCAATGCTGGCACATGACCGGATCGCGCTGGGGGCCACCGGGCTGCTGGTGGCGGGCGGCATGGAAAGCATGACCAACGCGCCCTACCTGCTGCCCAGACTGCGCGGCGGCGCGCGGCTCGGCCATGCCCAGGCGCTCGACCACATGTTCCTCGACGGGCTGGAGGATGCCTATGACAAGGGCCGCCTGATGGGCACCTTTGCCGAAGATTGCGCCGCCGAATTCGGCTTCAGCCGCGAAGCGCAGGATGCCTACGCGCTGGCCTCGCTGCAACGCGCGCTCGACGCCCAGGCCTCGGGGGCCTTTGCCGCCGAAATCGCCCCCGTCACCGTCAAGACCCGTGCCGGAGAGACGACCGTCACCACCGACGAACAGCCCGCCACCGCACGGCCCGAAAAGATCCCCGGCCTGAAACCCGCCTTCCGCGCGGGCGGCACGGTCACGGCCGCCAATTCCTCCTCGATCTCCGACGGGGCGGCGGCGCTGGTGCTTGCCTCGGCCGCCACGGCCGCAGCGTCCGGCCTGACGGTCCGCGCCCGGATCGCAGGCCACGCCAGCCACGCCCAGGCCCCGGCCCGCTTTCCCACCGCCCCGATCCCGGCCGCCCGCAAGCTGCTGGACCGCCTCGGCTGGCCCGCCGCCAGCGTCGACCTGTGGGAGGTGAACGAGGCCTTCGCCGTCGTCCCGATGGCCTTCATCCAGGATCTCGCCCTCCCCCACGACCGCGTGAACGTCAACGGCGGCGCCTGCGCGCTGGGCCACCCCATCGGCGCCAGCGGCGCGCGCATCATCGTCACCCTGCTGCACGCGCTGGAGAGCCGCGGCCTGAAACGCGGCATCGCCACCATCTGCATCGGCGGCGGCGAAGGCACAGCCATCGCGATCGAAAGACCCTGAGCCCGGAGCCTGTCGGAACCAGAACAAACCGAATTGGTCCCGGAACCCTTTCCCTTTCTCCTTTGCCCAAATATCCTCGGGGGGTCCGGGGGCAGAAAGCCCCCCGGCCTTCCCGCCAGAAAGCCCTTCCATGCCCCCCGATCAGACCCAACCCGACCATCCCCAACCCGCCCAGCCCCAACCCGACTACCCCGACCTCGCCGCCCGGATCGCCGCCCTCTGCCACGGCGAAACCGATACCGTCGCCCTGATGGCCACCGTCGCGTGCGAGTTGCATCACAGCCACCCTCTGTCGGACTGGACCGGGTTCTACCGCGTCACGGCGCCCGATCTGTTGAAGATCGGCCCCTATCAGGGGGGCCACGGCTGCCTGGTGATTCCCTTCGCACGCGGCGTCTGCGGCGCCGTGGCGCGCACGCGCACCGCGCTCGTCGTCCCCGATGTCGATGCCTTCCCCGACCATATCGCCTGCGCCTCCACCACCCGGTCCGAACTGGTGCTGCCGGTGCTGAACGGCGAGGGCCGCCTGCTGGGCGTGCTCGATCTCGACAGCAACACCCCCGCCGCCTTCACCGACCACGACGCGGCAGAGCTTGCCGCCATTCTGGCCGAAACCTTCCGCCATGCAGGATGATTCCATCCCCGGCAGCTGCCTTTGTGGCGCGGTCGCGTTTCAGGTCACCGGCCCGCTGCGCCCGGTCGTCGCCTGCCACTGCACGCAATGCCGCAAGACTTCCGGTCATTTCTGGGCCGCCAGCTCGGTGCCGCTCGGCGCCTTCCGCCTGACCCGTGACGCGGGGCTGCGATGGTTCCGCGCCTCGCCCACCGCCCGCCGAGGCTTCTGCGGCAAGTGCGGCGCGTCCCTGTTCTGGCAGCCCGACGGCGAAGACCGCATCAGCTTCGCCCCCGCTGCGCTCGACGCCCCCACCGGGCTGCACGGCGTCGAACACATCTTCACCGAAGACGCGGGCGACTATTACGCCCCCGAAGGCCCGCCGCCGCCGCCCGCCGCGAAGCCCGAAACCCTGCACGCGGCCTGCCTCTGCCGGGCCAACCGCTTTTCACTGCCGGGTCCGGCGGGCACCATCACTGCCTGCCATTGCAGCCAGTGCCGCAAGACCTCGGGCCATTTCTCCGCCTCGTTCGACGCCGAAGAGGCGCAATTGACATGGGAGTCACGCGACGCCCTGGCCGAATGCGCCAGCCCGAACGGCGGCCGACGCGGCTTCTGCACCGCCTGCGGCTCCAGCCTGTATTTCCGGGCGGCCGACGGCGCCTTCTCGGCCGAGGCCGGGGCGATCGACGGCCCGACCGGCGGCCGCCTCGCCAACCACATCTTCACCGCCGACAAGGGCGACCATTACCGGATCGACGACGGCCTGCCGCAATCGCCGGGCGCTTGACCCCCAGGCCGACACGGCCGCCGGCCATCCGCCCGCGCCGCCCGCCACCCCGACCCAAGAGTTTCGCAAAAACTCTTGCAAAATCCTTCAAAGGATTTTGGGCTCCCGGTGCCGCCGCCACCCCCGCCGCCAAGGGCCTGCCGCCCCGCCCTGTCAGGAACGGCGGCAAAAGGTTTACAGAACCTTGATGCCCCCAATAAATTATCGGCAAAGCAATGGCTTGAACCGATTTTCACGCGTGAAAGAAGTCCGGTCGCGGCCCGCCGCTCGCCTCCCGCCGCTCGCCTCCCGCCGCCACACCCGAAACCCGCGCTTGCACTTTCATCCGCCACCGCAGATGTTGCAGCATCTTTTTCCGGGATGCCCGATGATCGACCTCCTGCTCGCCATGCCGCCGCAACAGTTCTTCGCCTTTCTCGTCGGCGGGCTCGTCGTCAATTTCGCCCCCGGCGCCGACATGATCTTCGCCACGGCCTGCGGCATCCAGGGCGGCCCCAGGGTCGGCGCGATGGCGGGGTTCGGGGCGGGGGTCGGCGTGCTCTGGCACATCACCCTCGCCGCCCTCGGGGTCTCGGCCCTGATCGCCGCCCACCCCGCCGCGCTTGATGCGGTCCGCTGGATCGGGGCCGGATATCTGCTCTGGCTGGCGGTGAAATCCTGGCGTGCCGGGGGCACGCTGGCGCCCGGCAGCGGCACCCCGTCGGCCGCCCGTGCCTTCCGGCGCGGCATCCTGTCGAACGTGCTGAACCCGAAGCCGGTGCTGTTCATCCTGGCCTTCCTGCCGCAGTTCATCGATCCCGCGCTCGGACCGGTCTGGCAGCAGATCGTCGCGTTGGGCTGCCTGTTCGCCTTTACCGGTGCCCTGGTGACGGCGGGTTACGGCGTGCTGGCGGGTTACGCCGGGCGGGCGCTGGGCGCGCGGATGGGTGCCCTCAACAAACTCGCCGCGCTGCTGTTCGGCGGCCTTGCCGCGAAACTGGTGCTCGACTGAACGCCAGTCCATGGCGCCACCCGCCGGGGCCGTGTTGTGGTGGAGATTTCCTGGCGGGGCCTCCTCGCACGCAGTCAACATTTCGCTTGTGGATCAGGCCCGAGGCCGGCAGCGCCCAGAGCAGCGGGGCACGGTTTCCCCGCAGGACAGCATGATCTGGCGCGTTTCGTATCCGCGCGGTCGTGGCGGCCTTCGACCGCCATTCGGCCGCCTAGCCGTCCTCGGTCCCGATACGGGCGCGCGGCAAGCGCACCGTCCTCGTGCCAACCGCGCCGGTCAGCGGCCGCTCGCGGTGCCCGTGACGATGGTCCCTGGCCCTCCCGTCGCCGCGACCGCCGCGCATGTGGCCGCGCAATCCGGCAGACTCCTTTCCGAAGATCGTTTCGATCGTCGGGCGGACGCTCGCCCGCATTCGGTCCCTGATCGGGCCTGACCCCGGCGCGTCGGGCGGTGGCTGAAGGGCCCTGCTGTCGGAAACCGCAGTCAAGGCGCTCGGGCCGGCCTTCGGACCGATGGCAGGACGACCCTCCGTCTCTCTGGCGGTCGCCGCCGGTCGGGTGGTGCCAACTCTCCTGGAGACTGCGCCGCCATCCGGTTTCCACCACTTCCGCGACACGACCCCCGCTGAAAGCCGACGACGGTTCCTCGGCCTTCGTTGCGACCCGCACCCTGCCCCGCTCGCTCGGCGGCGAAACCTGCGCCTTGGCCGCCGCCCCGGCTTGCGCTATGCCCCGCGCATGACCGAGTTTACCTATACCCCACCCGATGTGCCCCTGCGGCTGATCCATCACGACGCGCAGCTCGTGCTGGTGGACAAGCCCGCGGGCTTGCTGTCGGTGCCCGGCAAGGGCGAGGAAAAGGCCGATTGCCTGATCGAGCGCCTTCGCGGCGTCTTTCCCGAGATACTGCTGGTGCACCGCCTGGACCTTGACACCTCTGGCGTCATGGTCTTCGCCCTGACCCGCAGCGCGCAGGCAGCCCTCGGCCAGCAGTTCGAGAAACGCCAGACCCGGAAGATCTACCTCGCCCGTCTCTGGGGTCGGCTTGAACCGACGGAGGGCAGGGTCGACCTGCCGCTGACCGTCGACTGGCCCAACCGCCCGCGCCAGCACGTCAACCACGAGACCGGCCGCGCTGCGGTCACCGACTGGCGGGTGGTGAAATACCTGCCCAGGGAAACCCGGGTGCGGCTGATGCCGCAGACCGGGCGCAGCCACCAGTTGCGGGTCCACATGGCCGAGACCGGCCACCCGATCCTTGGTGATCCGCTTTATGCCGAAGGCCCGGCCCGCGAATTCCCCCGGTTGATGCTTCATGCCGAAAGCCTGCGCATCCGTCACCCCGAAAGCGGCAAGAGCATCACCTACTCCTCCCCCTGCCCGTTCTGACCCCCGTTCATCTTTGCATAAATATCCCCGCCGGAGGCACCCGCCGCCGACCATGGCAGAAGCGGCGGGCGGCGCGACCAAGGATTTTCCGGGAAAATCCTTGCAAAATCCTTTGCAAGGATTTTGTCTCAACGCCCGACCTGCAGCCTGAAGTCAGGCGTTGCAAGCATGAAGGCGCGAGGCAGGGCAGCTACCCGGCGGCGCTGTCCCACCCGGAAATCGCCTTGACCTCGAGAAACTCCTCGATGCCCCAGGTGCCGCCCTCGCGGGCGCGGCCCGAGGATTTCACGCCGCCGAACGGTGCGCCTGCGCTGCGTGACTTGCCGTTCATCTCGACCATGCCGGAGCGCAGGGCGCGGGCGAGGCGGTTGCGGCGGGGGCCGTCGGCGGACTGGACGTAGTTGGTCAGGCCGTAGGGAGTGTTGTTGGCGATGGCTACCGCCTCGGCCTCGGTGTCGAAGGGCAGGATGCAGAGCACCGGGCCGAAGATCTCCTCGGCCTCGATGGTCATGCCGGGCACGACATCGGCAAAGACCGTGGGCTTGACATAGAAGCCACGGTTGAAGCCATCGGGCAGACCCGGCCCGCCCGCCACCAGACGCGCGCCCTCGTCGATGCCGGTCTGGATGTAGCCCTGAATCTGGTCCCACTGGCGCTTGTTCACCACCGGGCCGATGTGGCGGCCGGGTTCATGCGCCGAGCCGACCCGGATCGACGCGGCAACCTCGGCCGCGATGGTCACCGCGCGGTCGTAGGCCGGGCGTTCGACCAGCATCCGCGACGGCGCGTTGCACGACTGGCCAGAGTTGTTCATCATGTGGCGCACGCCGCGTTCCACCGCCCTGTCGTCGGCATCGGCGAAGATCAGGTTGGCGCCCTTGCCGCCCAGTTCCAGCGCCACCCGCTTCAGCGTTTGCGCCGCCGCCGCCGAAATCGCCTTGCCCGCCCGGGTGGAGCCGGTGAAGGAGATCATCTCGACATCGGGGTGGCTGGAGAGCCGGGTGCCGACCCCCGCGCCGTCGCCGTTCACCAGATTGAAGACGCCCGCGGGCAACCCTGCGTCATGCACGAATTCCGCGAACAGCAGCGACGACAGCGGCGATTCTTCCGAAGGTTTCAGCACGCAGGTGCAGCCCGCCAGCAGCGCCGGAATCACCTTGAGGGTGACCTGGTTCATCGGCCAGTTCCACGGCGTGATCAGCCCGACGACGCCGATCGGTTCCAGCGCGATGCGGTCGTTCGGGGCGTGCGGGCCAAGCGGGCGGACCCACTCGATCTGCTCGAAGGCGGTGAGGAAATTCTTCAGGTGCCACGGCAGGCAGGGCGCCTGGCTGTCGCGCGCCATGTCGATCGGGGCGCCCATTTCGAGGCTGATCGCGGCGGCCATTTCGTCGGCGCGGGCTTCATGTTGCGCAAGGATCGCGCGCACGAATCCGGCGCGGGTGGCGGGCGGCGTGGCGGCCCATGCGGGAAAGGCGGCATGGGCGGCGGCAACGGCGGCGTCGGCATCGGCGGCCGACCCGAGGCTGATCACGGCGCAGGGGTCTTCGGTCGACGGGTCGATCACCACGCAATCCTGCGGCGTGACCGGGGCGACCCAGCGGCCGTTGATGTAGAAGTCGCGTTTTTCAATCATGGTGCTGATCCTGCTCGGGCGGGCGGCGGGTTTGCCTGACGGCGCCGGGGCCCCGCGTGACGGCCAAGTCTAGCAGGGCCCGACCCTGACGCCAGCCCGGTTGCGACGCTGCATGGCGCAAAGGCCCATCCTGTGTGCCGTCGGCCTGATGCGGGTTCGTCGGCCAGTGCCGGCGTTGGCGGCAGGTCCGGATTCAGGCGGCGCGCTTGGTGTGCAGAACGACGCGGGCCCCCAGCGGGACCATGTCGTAAAGCGCCGACACATGTTCGTTGACCAGCCGGACGCAACCGTTCGAGACGGCAGAGCCGACCGTCCACGGTTCGGGCGTGCCGTGGATGCGCAGGAAGGTATCGCCGCGCACCTCGTCGAACAGGTAGATCGCGCGGGCGCCCAGCGGGTTGGTTGGCCCGCCCGGCATCCCGTCGGCGTATTTCGCGTAGTGGCCGGGGTCGCGGGCGATCATTTCCCTGGTCGGCGTCCAGCTTGGCCATTCCTTCTTGGCGCCGACGTGAAACACGCCCGGCAGGTAAAGGTCGCCGCGCCCCACGCCCACGGCAAAGCGGATCGCCTTGTCGCCTTCCAGTGTCCAGTAAAGCGCGAAGCTGTTGGGGTCCACGTGCAGCTCGAAAGGGTCAAGCCTGGTGCCGAGGCGGACGATGCGCGGCAGGTGTTCTTCGGGCAGCACCCACCCTTCGGGGGCAGCAGCGGCAAGCGGGCGGCCGACAAGCGGCGTGGCGGCCAGCGCGGCAAGGCCGGTCGTCACGAACTGGCGGCGGGTGGGGGCAAGGGAAAAGGGCATTGGGCCAACCTTCGGTCAAGATGAGACAACAGGATTTGATGAATCTTCGATTCGGGCCAGTGCCGAAGGCGAAGGCTGCGACCGGGTGATGCAATGGTGATGCAAAAAGGCCCCGGCGTTACCGCCGGGGCCCCAGGATGTGCGGTGCGAGGCCTTACGCTTCGGCTTCGCTTTGCGCTTTTTCGCTGATCTCCAGCCCGGTTTCCTGATCGACCATCTTCATGCCGAGCCGGACCTTGCCGCGATCATCGAAGCCCAGCAGCTTGACTTTCACTTCCTGGCCTTCCTTCAGGTATTCGTTCGGGTGCTGCAGGCGCTTGGACGCGATCTGCGACACATGCACCAGACCGTCGCGCTTGCCGAAGAAGTTCACGAAGGCGCCGAAATCGACCAGCTTCACCACGCGGCCGGTGTAGACCTTGCCTTCTTCCGGCTCGGCCACGATCGACCAGATCATGTCGTAGGCGCGCTTGATCGCGTTCGCGTCGTTCGAGGCGATCTTGATCATGCCGTCGTCGTTGATGTCGACCTTGGCGCCCGACAGTTCCACGATCTCGCGGATGACCTTGCCGCCCGAGCCGATCACTTCACGGATCTTGTCGGTCGGGATGGTCAGCGTTTCGATCTTGGGGGCGTATTCGCTGAAGGCCTGCGCCTGGGTCAGCGCCTTGGCCATCTCGCCCAGGATGTGCAGGCGGCCGTCTTTCGCCTGCGCCAGCGCCTGTTCCATGATCGCGGGGGTGATGCCCGCAATCTTGATGTCCATCTGCAGCGAGGTGATGCCGTTCGCCGTGCCGGCCACCTTGAAGTCCATGTCGCCGAGGTGATCCTCGTCGCCAAGGATGTCAGTCAGCACGGCATAGCGGCCGTCGTCTTCCAGGATCAGGCCCATCGCCACGCCAGCGACCGGAGCCTTCAGCGGCACGCCAGCATCCATCATCGACAGCGAGCCGCCGCAGACGGAAGCCATCGACGAGGAACCGTTGGATTCGGTGATCTCGGACACGACGCGGATGGTGTAGGGGAAGTCGGTCGCGGCGGGCAGCACGGCTTGCAAGGCGCGCCATGCCAGCTTGCCGTGGCCGATCTCGCGGCGGCCGGGGGGGCCGAAGCGGCCGACTTCACCGACCGAGTAGGGCGGGAAGTTGTAGTGCAGCAGGAAGTTCGAACGCGAATTGCCGTGCAGCGCGTCGATGATCTGCTCATCCTCGCCAGTGCCCAGCGTGGTGATCACGAGGCCCTGGGTTTCGCCGCGGGTGAACAGCGCCGAGCCGTGGGTCCGCGGCAGGATGCCGGTTTCCGACACGATCGGGCGGACGGTTTTCGTATCCCGCCCGTCGATGCGCGCGCCGCCGTTGATGATGTCGCCGCGCAGGATCGAGGATTCCAGCTTCTTGAAGCAGGAGCCCAGATTTTCGTTGGCAAGGTCTTCGGCCGACAGGGCGGCTTTCACGGTGTCGCGGACGGCGTCGATGGCGTTGGTGCGCGCCTGCTTGTCCTTGATCGCGAAGGCGGCCCGCATCGCGGTCTCGCCCGCAGCCTTGACCGATGCGTAAAGGCCCGAATAGTCGGCGGGCTGGAAGTCGAACGGCTCTTTCGCGCAATCTTCCGCGAAGTCGAGGATCAGGTCGATCACCGGCTGCATCGCGTCATGGCCGAACTTCACCGCGCCCAGCATCTCGTCTTCCGAAAGCTCATAGGCTTCGGATTCCACCATCATCACGGCGTCTTTGGTGCCGGCCACGACCAGATCCAGCCGCTGGGCCGGGTTGTCGCGCAGCTTCTGCATGTCTTCGACATCGGGGTTCAGGACATAGGCGCCCTGGGTGAAGCCGACGCGGGCAGCGGCGATCGGGCCCATGAAGGGCACGCCGGAAATGGTCAGCGCGGCCGAGGCCGCGATCATGGCAAGAATGTCGGGTTCATTGACCAGATCGTGCGACAGCACGGTGACGATCAGCAGAACCTCGTTCTTGAACCCATCGACGAACAGCGGGCGGATCGGACGGTCGATCAGCCGCGAGGTCAGGGTTTCTTTCTCGGAAGGACGCGCCTCGCGCTTGAAGAAGCCGCCGGGCACTTTGCCGGCCGCGTAGTAGCGTTCCTGATAATGCACGGTCAGGGGGAAGAAATCCTGCCCCGGTTTGGCCGACTTCGCGAAGGTGACGTTGGCCATGACGCTGGTTTCGCCCAGAGTGGCGATCACCGAACCGTCGGCCTGACGGGCGACCTTGCCCGTTTCCAGCGTCAGCGTCTCGTCGCCCCACTGGATGGATTTTTTCGTAACGTTGAACATCTGCGTTCCTATGTTGGCCGGAGGACCCTCCACCCGGCCTGATTGCGTACGGGCCGTATTGCCCGTGGCCCCGTCTCTTTTCCGCTACCCGCACCATGGAGCCCGGTGGCAAGGGCCGTTCCCCGGTCATTCCGGGGGTGAAAAGACAGTCGAAATGCTGTCGCGCCCCCGGGGTTTCCCCCGGAGGCGCGGCGTGTCGTCAGCGACGCAGGCCCAGACGCGCGATCAGCGCGGTGTAGCGGCCTTCGTCCTTGCCCTTGAGATAGTCCAGCAGCTTGCGGCGCTGTGCCACCATCATCAGCAACCCACGGCGGGAATGGTTGTCCTTCTTGTGGGTCTTGAAGTGTTCGGTCAGCGTGGCAATCCGCGAGGACAGGATGGCGACCTGGACTTCGGGCGAGCCGGTGTCCTTTTCCTTGGTCGCGTATTCGCTGATCAGGCGGGCTTTTTCTTCGACGGTGATCGACATCGGAATCTCCTTGGAGTTGAG
The DNA here is from genome assembly GCA_032334235.1 of Paracoccaceae bacterium Fryx2. Lineage (NCBI taxonomy): Bacteria > Pseudomonadati > Pseudomonadota > Alphaproteobacteria > Rhodobacterales > Paracoccaceae > Paracoccaceae bacterium Fryx2. The sequence continues at coordinate 2,321,697 of JAVSGI010000005.1, read as the reverse complement.
TGTGACGGCACGAGCCGGGATGTCGTCCAGCAGGGCCCTTGTGCAGGCTCCGCCAACTGCGGCAGATGCGCGCGTATAGGGGAAATTGGCCGAAAAGGGAAGCGGCATTTCCCGTTTGCCCCGGCAGCGGGCGGGCAGATCGTGCGACATTTGATCGAAACGCCGCTAAACGCTGGCAGTCCTGCCGCTTTCATGCCATGATGTCTGGCATAAAGTCACGGTATTGCAGTCGGTTAGGCCCATTTGTGGTTAACGGGGCGACTGCCGGGTCAATGGTGTGGATCGGGGGTGTTGCCGTGTTGGGATTGCTGGGGTTGCTGGGGGCATGGTTCGCAGGGGTCGTGGCCGATACGGCCTTGAACCGGGCGAGCCCGGAAGGCGGCGAAGAAGCGGAGGATGCCCCGCCGGAAGATGCGGCTGGCGGGTCCGGCAGCGGCGGCAGCATGCTGGACTGGCTTGACGGGCACTGGGCCGGCGACGAATCCGCCGACCCGGGGCTGGAATTCGAAGACGACAACCCCGCCGTGTCCGACGACATTCCCGACCCCGAGGATGAACCGGTCCTCCTCGCGGGCGGCGCGGGCGATGACATTCTGACCGGCAGGGAAGCCGATGACACCCTGACCGGCGGGGCCGGGGCCGACCAGCTGGGCGGCCGTGGCGGCGATGACCTGATCGACGGTGGCGACGGCGATGACCAGCTGTTCGGCGGCGCAGGTTCCGACACGCTGGTGGGCGGTGCCGGCAGCGACGTGCTGCATGGCGAGGATGGCGACGACTGGCTGACCGGCAATGACGGCGATGACCGGCTTTTCGGCCATGAAGGGGCTGACCTGATCGACGGCGGCGCCGGGGCCGATGAACTGCTGGGCGGCGACGGCAACGACACGCTGATCGGTGGTGCGGGCGACGACTGGCTGACCGGCGGCTTTGGCGATGACATGCTGCTGGGCGGGACCGGCAGCGACACGCTCGATGGCGGTGACGGTGCTGACACGCTGGACAGCGGTGTGGCCGATGGTCAGATAGATTTCCTGAACGGCGGCGCCGGGAATGACAGGCTGGTGGCGGGCGACGGCGACCATGCGGCGGGCGGCGACGGGGCCGACCTCTTCGTGCTGAACGACTGGCTCGGAACGGGCGATTTCGCCCATATCCATGACTACGACGCAGCCGAGGACGAGATCATGGTGGTCTATGACCCGGCCGCGCATCCCGACCCGCAGATCACGCTGGAACCGGCAGGGGATGCCGAGGATGTCATGGTGCTGCTTGACGGGCTGCCGCTGGCGCTGGTGCAGGGCGGGGCGGGCCTGACCGCCGCAACGATCCGGCTGACGGCGGCGCTGCCGGTCTAGGGCCGGTCGGCCACGAAGAACGGCAGGAAGGTCGCAAGCACCGACTCGGGCGCTTCTTCCATGACGAAATGGCCCGACTCGCAGGCGGCATCGGTCACGGTTTCGGCCCAGCGCCGCCAGATGGCCGCCGGGTCGTCGGTGCGCGCCGGAAAGCCGTGCCGCCCCCACAGAAAGCACAGCGGGGCGGCGATGCGCCGGTTTTCGGCCCTGTCCTCCTCGTCGATCCGCCGGTCGGTGGTGGCCCCGGCGCGGTAGTCGGCGCACATCGCGGCGATCCGGGCCGGGTCTTGCGCCTGCTTGCGATAGGCCGCCAAGGCCTGCGCCGGAAAGGGTGCCAGCGTCTTCGACGCGGTCCAGCTTGCCAGCGTCCAGTCGACATAGGCTACCGGATCGGCGGTGATCATCCGTTCCGGCAGCGGGGCGGGCTGGGCAAGGAAGGTCCAGTGATAGGCGGCCATCGCCATCCGGGCGTTCCACGCAGCCCAGTATTCCGAGGTCGGCGCGATCTCGATGATGCCGACCCGGCTGACCCGGTCGGGGTGATCCAGCGCCAGCCGGTAGGTGACGCGCGCGCCCCGGTCATGGCCCAGCACCATCGCCCGGTCGATGCCCAGCGCATCCAGCAACCCGACGATGTCGCGCGCCATCTCGCGCTTGGAATAGGCGGTGTGGTCGGCATCGTCGGGCGGGGCATCGCTTTCGCCATAGCCGCGCAGGTCGGGGATGATGACGTGGAAACATTCGGCCAGCGCGGGGGCGACCCTGCTCCAGCACATGCCGTTCTGCGGATAGCCGTGCAGAAGCACCAGCGCCGCGCCGCGCCCGGCCTGCTGCACCGACAGGGTGATGCCGTTGGTCGCGACGGGCGTGCGGGTAAAGCCGGGGATCGTGGTCATGCGGTCCTGCCTTTCTCCAACAGGCTGCGGCAGGATGGCGCAGGATGCAAGCCCGTCATGCCCAGGGTTCGGGCTGGCGGTCATAGCCGATATACAGCGGATGGCGCGGCTGCCCGTCCTGGTTCAGCCCGAGGTGGTGCAGCGGCCGCCCCGTGGCGCGCAGCAGGCCCGCCACCGCCTGCCCCCGCCCCAGATGCGCGCCATGGGCACCCCAGGCGCAGAGGATCAAGTCGGCCCAGCCCGCGCTGCCGACGATTGCCGCGTCATTGCCCGGCCCGACCGGGTCTGCGGCGGCGCGCATCTTCTTTGGATCGGTGTCGCGCCAGGCGAAGATGTTGGTCACGCGGAAGGCCCCGAACCCCAGCGCCCGCGCCCGTCGTTCGCAGCGTTCCACCGTCGGGTCGTTCTGGAATTCGGTCGCGGTCGAGGGGTTGAGCATCACGAACAGCGCCCTGCGTCCTTGCGGCTCCCACGTCCGGGTCAGCAGGTAGCGATAGCGTTCGCAGTCGGAATAGACCGCGGTGGAGGGGGCGTCGCCCTTGATATGGGTACGGGTGATCATTCTGACCCTGCGGCGCGGGTTGAGAGGTGGGAGCCTCCGGCGGGGATATTTGGAAAAAGAAGAAAGGAAAAGAGCGCCATTCCTTGCCCATTTCACCTTGGTCCAAATATCCCGGGGGTCCGGGGGCTGGCCCCCGGTCTGTTGTCGGGCCGGGTTCAGTCGTTGAACACGCGGCTGGGGTGCAACTCGCCCGCCTTGTAGATGCCGACCGCGATGGCGCGGCCCTGATAGCTGGCCCAGGCCTCGTCGCCATATTCGGCGGTGGAGGCGATTACCATGCCGGGGTTGCCGTTGCGCAGGCGGGCGGCGCCTTCGGGGGTGGCGGGCAGTTCGGGCAGGTCGGTCAGGCCAAGCTCCAGCGGCAGGAGGTGGGCGTCGAGCGCCTCGGTCCGGGCCAGTTCCTCGATGGTTTCCAGGCTGATGCCCTTGTCGGCATCGAACGGGCCCGACCAGGTGCGGCGCAACTGCTGCACATGGCCAAGGCAGCCCAGCGCCTGCCCCAGATCGCGGGCGATGGCGCGGACGTAGCCGCCCTTGCCGCAGACCATTTCCAGTTCCGCATGGTCGGCATCGGGGCGCGCGATCAGCGTCAGGCTTTCGACCCACAGCGGGCGGGCGGCGATGTCGAAGGTCTCGCCGTCGCGCGCCAGATCATAGGCGCGCTCGCCGTCGATCTTGACGGCGGAAAACTGCGGCGGGGTCTGCATGATCTCGCCGCGGAAGGCGGCCAGTGCCGCCTCGATCTCGGCATCGGTGGGGCGGCTGGCGGAGGTGGCGATCACCAGACCCTCGGCGTCATCGGTGGTGGTCGCGGCGCCGAAGGTCACGGTGAAGCGGTAGCATTTCAGCGCGTCGGTGATGAAAGGAACGGTCTTGGTCGCCTCGCCCAGCGCCACGGCCAGCACGCCGGTGGCGGCGGGGTCGAGCGTGCCCGCGTGTCCTGCCTTCTGCGCCTCGAACGCCCAGCGCACCTTGTTGACGATGGCGGTGGAGGTGATGCCTGCGGGCTTGTCGACCACCAGCCAGCCCGATACCGCCCGGCCCTTGCGCTTGCGCCCCATGATGACCCCCGTTGCTGCGAAAGCCGCGTGCTATCGGCTGCGGCGGGGCGCGTCAACCGTCGGTCAGTTGGGCACAACCAGCCCGACGATCGGCCCCATCGGAAAGCCGATGTCGTTGCGGCGAAGCTCTGGCGCGTAAAGCCGCGAGATGCTGCCGTCGAAGTAGAGCGCGTTCGGCAGGGCCAGCCCGTCGCGGAACAGGCGGCCGAACTGGTGGAACGTCACCGCGCCCTGCGAGATGGCGAACACCGCGCGCCGCCCGTCGGCACTGACGCCGACGCCGTTGCGGACATAGCGCGAGTCGGAATCGACCAGAAAACGCGGGTGCAGCGCGCCGTCGATCACCAGCATCGGGCCGGACTGGCTGGCCTCGCGGCAGGCGGGCGGGTCGGCGGCGAAGCGGCGCGATTCGATCACGGCAAAGCGGTCGGTGACGCAGAACACGCCGTTGGGCAGCAGGCCGAAGTTGCCGGGGCCGGCCGCCGTGACCAGCCGTCCGCGCGCGGTGCCGCCCTCGACCAGCAGGCCGACCGGCGCGCGGTCGGGGTGATACATGCCGGCATTCATCGCAAAGCCGAGCCGTTTGCCGCGGGTCGCGAGTTCGGCGTCGATCCGGGCGAAGCTGCCGTAGGGCGTGCCATCGGGGGTGGTGTGGAACAGCGCCACGTCGCCAACCGCCGTGGTTTCGCACACAGTGTAGCCTTGCCCGTCATGCACCATGTCGCGGCAGCCATCGGCCTGCGCCAGTTGCGGCAGCAGGGCGACGGCCAGCGCGAACAGCGCCTTAAACCGCATCCCCGTCATCTTCCGGCTTGGCCGCGATGTCGCGCTGCACCGTCTCATCCGCGAACAGGCGGCGGGTTTCATCCAGCCGCGAAAAGGTCTCGTCGGGGCGGAAGCGCAGGTCGGGGGCGTATTTCAGCGTCATGTCCTTGGCGACACGGCGGCGCAGCTCGTATTTGTTGCGCACCAGCGCCGCGATGGCACCCTCGACATCGACGCCGCCCAGCGGCATCACATGCACGGTGGCGATCTTCAGGTCTGTCGACAGCCGCACCTCGCCCACGGTGATCGACATGCGGTTCAGGTCGGGATCGTGGATCTCGGCCCGGTTCAGCACATCGGACAACGTGCGGCGGATCATTTCACCGACGCGCAACTGGCGCAGGGCGGTGCTGGGGGAGGGGTTCTTTGCCATGGCGGCTATTTAGGGGGTTTCGGGCGTTCCTGCAACGGCGGGCTTTGCGCAGGCTTGCGGATGACGCTAAACGGGGCGGGAAATGGGGGAGAATGCCATGACCGATCTGCCGGGTATCGTGATCACGGGGGCCTCCGGCCGCATGGGGCAGATGCTGATCCGCACGGTTCTGGCGTCAGGCAAGGCGCGGCTGGTGGGCTGTGTCGAGCGGCCGGGCAACGCTTGGGTCGGCCGCGATGCGGGCGAGGCGATGGGCGGGGCGGCGATCGGCGTGCGGGTCACCGACGACCCGCTGGAGGCCTTTGCCCATGCGCAGGCCGTGATCGACTTCACCGCCCCCGAGGCGACGGTGGCCTTTGCGGGCCTCGCGGCGCAGGCGCGGGCGGTGCATGTGATCGGCACGACCGGGCTGGAGCCTGCACACCTGGAACGGATTTCATGGGCCGCGCACCACGCCGTGATCGTGCGGGCCGGGAACATGAGCCTTGGCGTCAACCTGCTGGTGCAGTTGACGAAAAAGGTGGCGCAGGCGCTGGATGCCGATTGGGATGTGGAGGTGGTCGAGGCGCATCACCGCAGGAAGGTCGATGCCCCTTCCGGCACGGCGCTGATGCTGGGGCAGGCGGCGGCCGAGGGGCGCGGCGTCGATCTGGCGGCGGTGCGCGAATCGGGCCGCGACGGCATCACCGGGCCGCGCGGGGCCGGGGCGATCGGGTTCTCGGCGATCCGGGGGGGGACATCGTGGGCGAGCATGACGTGATCTTCGCGGGCGAGGGCGAGCGCATCGTGCTGCGCCACATCGCCACCGACCGGGCGATATTCGCACGCGGGGCGTTGCGGGCGGCGCTGTGGGGGCAGGGGGCCAGGCCCGGCGAATATGACATGGTGGATGTGCTGGGGCTTTAGCGCAGTCACGGGGTTGTGTTACCCGCCGGGGCATCTGCCGCGCGCCGCGCTGCGTATCGTTTCGTCAAAGCGGTGGAGAGTGCCATGATCAGGGCGGGTGTTGCGGTGTGTCTGTGCCTGTTGCTGCCAGCGCCGGTGGCGGCGGACGGCTTTGCCCCCGTGCGCGAACGGGCTGATTTCGTCCGGCTGGTGTCCGGCAAGGCGCTGACGCAGTTCGGGATCAGCCTGACGGTGACGCCAGAGGGCGGAATATCGGGGCGTGCGTTCGGGCGGCCGGTCACCGGGGCATGGAACTGGGCGGGCGGGTATTTCTGCCGCGAGATGGCGTTCGGCAGCCGCTTGCTGGCGCAGAATTGTCAGGTGGTGCAGCGCAAGGGCGACACGCTGCGCTTCATCGCGGATGAAGGTCGGGGCGATACGGCCGACCTGAAACTGCGCTAGGGTCAGAAGTCGATGGCGAGGCCCTTCTTTTCCCAGTCGCCATAGCGCACCGGGTCGGGCCCGTTGCGGCCGCCAAGCTCCCTGGGAAGCGCCTCTGCGGCGGTCTTGCGGCGTTCCTCGGCTTCGGCCAGGGCGCGCAGGGCGGCGGGCGGCAGGTCTGGTTCGGGCATCGGGGCTTTCCTTGTGCAGCGGTGCCCCATGATATACGCCGCGCCTGATCGGGAACAAGGTGGGGCGGGGAATGGCGGGCGAAGGGCTGGCGGCACGGATGGCGGCGGTGGCACTGCTGGATGCGGTGCTGGACGAGGGCGCGATGCTGTCGCAACTGCTGGCCGAGCCGCAGGGGCCGCTGGCCGGGCTGACGCCATCGGACCGGGCGCGGGCGCAGCGGCTGGCGCTGGCGGTGCTGCGGCATCTGGAACAGGCCGACCGGGTGCTGGCACCGCATCTGCGCAAGGAACCGCCGGAAACCGTGCGCAACGTGCTGCGGCTGGCGGTGGTGGAACTTGCGGTCGAACATGCGGCACCGCATGGCGTGGTGAATGCGGCGGTCGATCAGGTGCGGCGCGGGCGGCGGACGGTGCATTTCGCCGGGCTGGTGAACGCGGTGCTGCGCAAGCTGGGCGACGGGGCCGGGCTGTTCGCGGGCCTGCCCCCGCAGCGGATGCCGTTCTGGCTGCGCAAGCCGCTGGTCGATGCATACGGGCGCGAGGCGGTGGTGGCGATGGAGGCCGTGCAGGCGCAGGTGCCGCCGGTCGATCTGACGCTGCGGGGCGATGGCGTGGAGATTCCGGGGGCGGTGCCGTTGCCGACCGGTAGCCTGCGGATGGCGGGGGCGGGGCAGGTCTCTGCCCTGCCGGGGTTTGCCGAGGGCGCGTGGTGGGTGCAGGACGCCGCCGCGGCGCTGGCGGTGAAGCTCTTGGCCCCGGTGGCGGGCGAGCGGGTGCTGGACCTGTGCGCCGCGCCGGGCGGCAAGGCGCTGCAACTGGCGGCGGCGGGGGCATCTGTCACCGCGCTCGACATCTCGGGCCCGCGTCTGGCGCTGCTGCGGGAAAATCTGGCGCGGACCGGTCTGGCCGCCGAAATCGTGGTGGCCGACGCGCTGGTTTGGGAACCGGAGGCGGCATTCGACGCCATCCTGCTCGATGCGCCCTGTTCGGCGACCGGAACGATAAGGCGGCACCCCGATCTGCCGTTCATCAAGGACGGCAGCGATCTGGCGGTGCTGGTCGAGCTTCAGGCGCGGCTGATCGACCGGGCGCTGGGCTGGCTGCGCCCCGGCGGGCGGCTGGTGTTCTGCACCTGCTCGCTGCTGCCCGCCGAGGGCGAGGCGCAGCTTGATGCGGCCTTGCGGCGGCATCCGGGGCTGGTGGTGGACCGGCCTGCGCTTGCCGGGGTGGAGCCGGGCTGGGTGACGGCGGCGGGCGGGTTGCGGCTGCGGCCGGACTACTGGGCGGACCGCGGCGGGATGGACGGGTTCTTCATCGCCCGGCTGCGGGTTGGCGGGGAAGGCTGAGCCTCCGGCGGGGATACTTCAGCCAAGATGAATGGCAAGGGGCGGCGGGGCGTTTTGCGGTGACAGTATGCCGCGCCGCCGTTATGGTCCGGGCCAACGACCCCGAACCGGGCGAAGGCGGGGCTCAGCAAGCGAGGCAGGACGGGCGTGACCCATGGCGAGGGGTTAGAGGCGCGGCGGACGCGGTTCATGAACCGGCTGGAAGCGCGCCGGTCTGCCTTTGCACGGCCCGCGACCGGGTTCATCAGCCAGCCCGAGCCGCGCAGCATCGGCCTGTTTTCCCGGGGCAAGCAGTTGATCGCCGGGAATTTCATGTTCGCGGGCACGCTGATCGAGGCGCCGGGTGCATCACCCTGGGATCTGGCGCTGACCGACGCGGCGGGGGCGGCCGAGGCGCATGGCTTCGGCTGGCTCGATGATCTGGCTGCGGTGGGCGACGGCGCGGCGCGGACGCGGGCGCAGGGGTGGACGCGCGACTGGGTCGCGCGCTTCGGGCGTGGCACCGGGCCGGGCTGGACGCCCGATCTGACCGGACGGCGGCTGATCCGCTGGATCAACCATGCGATCTTCCTGCTGAACGGGCGCGAGCGGGACGAGGCGCTGGCCTTCTACGGCACGCTGTCGCGCCAGACGGTGTTCCTGTCGCGGCGCTGGAAAGGGGCGGCCCCCGGCCTGCCGCGCTTCGAGGCGCTGACAGGGCTGATCCATGCCGGGCTGGCGCTGACCGGGATGGAGGGGCGCATCGGCCCGGCCGTGGCGGCGCTGGCGCGGGAATGTGCTGCCGAGATCGACGTGGCCGGGGGCCTGCCGACCCGCAACCCCGAGGGGTTGCTGGAGGTTTTCACCCTGCTGACCTGGGCCGCGCAGGCGCTGGGCGAGGCCGGGCGGCGGGTGCCCGAGGCACATATGGCGGCGATCGAGCGCATCGCGCCAACGCTGCGGGCACTGCGCCATGCCGATGGCGGGCTGGCGCGGTTTCACGGCGGCGGGCGCGGGCTGGAGGGGCGGCTGGATCATGCGCTGTCCCATGCCGGGGTCAGGGCGCTGGTGGCCTCGGGGCTGGCGATGGGGTTCGCGCGGATGTCGGGCGGGCGCACCTCGGTCATCGTCGATGCCGAGGCGCCGCCGGGCGGGCGGGCCGGTGCGTTGGCCCATGCCTCGACGCTGGCGTTCGAGCTGACCTCGGGGCGGCGGCCGCTGATCGTGTGCTGCGGGTCGGGTGCGCCCTTCGGGCCGGAGTGGCACCGGGCGGGGCGGGCGACGCCGTCGCATTCGACGCTGGCAATCGAGGGGTTCTCGTCGTCGCGCCTTGGTGCGGGGGCGTCGCGCGATGTGCTGGTGGACCGGGCGCGGGTGATCGTGGCGCGACCATCTGCCGGAGGGGGCGGCACGCAGTGGAACCTGGCGCACGACGGCTGGTCCCCGACCCACGGGCTGACCCATGCCCGCGACCTGATGCTGGCCGCCGACGGGCGCAAGCTGGTGGGGGTGGACCGGCTGTCAGCCGTAAGCCCGGCCGAGCGGCACCGCTTCGAGGCGGTGATGACCCGAACAAAACTGGCCGGGGTGCGCTTTGCCATAAGGTTTCATCTGCACCCCGATGTCGATGCCGCGCTCGACATGGGCGGGGCCGCGGTGTCGCTTGCCTTGAAAAGCGGCGAAATCTGGGTGTTCCGGCATGACGGCGCGGGCATATTGACGCTGGACCCTTCGGTTTACCTGGAAAAGGGCCGTCTGAAGCCGCGCGCGACGCGGCAGATCGTGCTGAGCGGCGTCGTGCAGGACTTTGAGGCGCGGATCGGCTGGACCTTGGCGAAAGCACAGGATACTCCGCTGGCCATTCGCGACCTTGACCGGGATGATGCCCCATTCCGCGCCTGATCTGGAGAATTTGCCCATGACGAACCTTGTGCCCATCGGCCGCGCGCTTCTGTCGGTCTCTGACAAATCGGGATTGCTGGATCTGGCGCGTGCGCTGGCGGCGGCGGGGGTCGAGTTGATCTCCACCGGCGGCACCGCGCACACGCTGCGCACGGCGGGCCTGCGGGTGAAGGACGTGTCGCAGGTGACCGGGTTTCCCGAGATGATGGATGGCCGCGTCAAGACGCTGCACCCGATGGTGCATGGCGGCCTGCTGGCGCTGCGCGATGACGACGAACATCTGCTGGCGATGGCCGCGCATGGCATCGAGCCGATCGACCTGCTGGTGGTCAACCTCTATCCGTTCGAGGCGACGGTGGCGCGCGGCGGCTCTTACGACGACTGCATCGAGAACATCGACATCGGCGGCCCGGCGATGATCCGGGCGGCGGCCAAGAACCACCGCTTCGTCAACGTGGTCACCGACCCGGCGGATTATCCCGCACTGCTGGCCGAAATGGCGGCGCGGCAGGGGGCAACGACGCTGGCCTTCCGCCAGAAGCTGGCGCTTTCCGCCTATGGCCGCACGGCCGCCTATGATGCGGCGGTGTCGACCTGGATGGCCGATGCGCTGAAGGAACCCGCGCCGCGCAGGCGGGCATTTGCGGGCACCCTGGCGCAGAGCCTGCGCTACGGCGAGAACCCGCATCAGGGGGCGGCGTTCTATCTGGATGGCTCGGGGCGCACCGGGGTTGCCACAGCGAAGCAGTGGCAGGGCAAGGAGCTTTCCTACAACAACATCAACGACACCGATGCCGCCTTCGAGCTTGTGGCCGAGTTCGATCCGGCCGAGGGGCCGGCCTGTGTCATCGTCAAGCACGCCAACCCCTGCGGCGTGGCGCGGGGGGCGACGCTGGCCGAAGCCTATGCCCGGGCGCATGACTGCGACCGGACCTCGGCCTTCGGCGGAATCGTCGCGCTGAACATGGCGCTGGACGGGCCGACCGCCGAACTGATCGCGGAAATCTTCACCGAAGTGGTGATCGCCCCCGGCGCGGATGCCGCGGCGATGGCGGTCTTTGCCCGCAAGAAGAACCTGCGGCTGCTGACCACCACCGGGCTGCCCGACCCCAAGTCGGGCGGGCTGGCCTTCCGGCAGGTGGCGGGCGGCTTTCTGGTGCAGGACCGCGACAACGGCCATGTCGCGGCCAGCGACCTGAAGGTGGTGACGAAACGCGCGCCAACCGAGGCGGAAATGGCCGACCTGCTGTTTGCCTGGACGGTGGCCAAGCATGTGAAGTCGAATGCCATCGTCTATGTCAAGGACGGCGCGACCGTCGGCGTCGGCGCCGGGCAGATGAGCCGGGTCGACAGCACCCGCATCGCCGCCCGCAAGAGCCAGGACATGGCCGAGGTGCTGGGCCTGCCCCAACCCCTGACCCACGGCGCGGTGGTGGCGTCGGATGCGTTCTTCCCCTTTGCCGACGGGCTGCTGGCGGCGGCCGAGGCCGGGGCCACGGCGATCATCCAGCCCGGCGGCTCGATGCGCGACGACGAGGTGATTGCGGCCGCCGATGCGGCGGGGCTGGCGATGGTCTTCACCGGCCAGCGCCATTTCCGGCACTGACATGCGGCGGGTCGCGATCACGGCGGTGGTGGTCTTCCTGCTGGATCAGGTCAGCAAGTTGGCGGTGGTCTGGGGGCTTGGCCTTGCAACGCGGGGCCAGATCGACGTGTGGCCGCCCTACCTTACCTTCCGCATGGCGTGGAACCGGGGGGTGAACTTCGGGCTGTTCGCGTCGGGGTCCGAGGTGGTGCGCTGGGTGCTGATCGCCGTGGCGCTTGGCATATCGGTCTGGGTCTGGCGCTGGGTGGCGCAGGGGCAGGCGTCGCGGCTGGTGCAGGTTTCGGCCGGGCTGCTGATCGGGGGCGCGCTGGGCAATGTGGTGGACCGCGTGGTCTACGGCTTTCTGGCGGGCAAGGTCGAGGGAGTGCCGTTCGGCGCTGTGGCCGATTTCCTCAACATGTCGTGCTGCGGCTTCGAGAATCCCTATGCCTTCAACGTGGCCGACATCGCGATCTTCGTCGGTGCCGTCGGGCTGGTGCTGTTTGCCGACAGCGGGAAGACGCCTGGCAAAGGGGGGCGCGCGCCGCGCAGAAAGACCCCGTGACGCGCCCCGGGCTTTGCGCTAAAGACGGGATGTAAGGCTGAAGGAGGCAAAAGAATGCGGGCATCACGGGGGGCCTTGGCGGTCGCGTCACTGGCGATGATCGCGCTGGGGGCCTGTTCCTCGGGGGATCCCAAGCTGATGCACCTGCGGTCTGCGACCCAGGGGCCGGACGAGTTCGGCATCCTGCCGCCAAAGGCGCTGGAATTGCCCGCAAACATGACCGACCTGCCGACACCCACGCCGGGCGGGGCCAGCCGCACCGACCCCACGCCGTTCGACGATGCCATCGTGGCGCTGGGCGGCAAGCCGCAGGCCGGGCGCGGCATGGCGGCCGCGGATGGTGCGGTCGTGGCAGCAGCTTCGCGCTATGGCCGTGCGGCGGATATCCGGTCGGTGCTGGCGGCGGAAGATCTGGAATACCGGCGCAGGAATGACGGGCGGCTGCTGGAGCGGCTGTTCAACGTGAACGTCTACTTCAAGGCCTATGCGCCGATGTCGCTGGACCAGCACGCCGAGCTTGAACGCTGGCGCCGTGCGGGGGCGGGCAACCCCTCGGCCCCGCCACCGGTGACGAACTAGGCCCATCACAAGGCCGTTGGCCGGGCTTGATCTGCCGGGACGGGCGGTTAGTTTCGACTGATCTCTGGCGGAGGAATTCCATGGCATTGCGCAGGCTTGGCCTATGCACCCTGACGGCCTTCGCGCTGTCGCAGGCAGCGTTTGCCGATACGGTGACCGATTTCACCCTGTCCAACGGGCTAGAGGTCGTGGTGATCGAGGATCACCGCGCACCAGTGGTGGTGCATATGGTGTGGTATCGCGTCGGCGCGGCCGATGAACCGGCCGGCCATTCCGGCATCGCGCATTTTCTGGAACACCTGATGTTCAAGGGCACCGACGATCTGGCGCCGGGCGAGCTTTCCGCCACGGTCGAGGCGCAGGGCGGCAGCGACAACGCCTTCACCTCGTGGGATTACACCGCCTATTTCCAGCGCGTCGCTGCCGACCGGCTCGACCTGATGATGTCGCTTGAGGCCGAACGGATGCGCGATCTGGAACTGCTGGAAAGCGACGTTGCGACCGAGCGCGACGTGATCCTGGAAGAACGCAGCCAGCGCACCGACAACGACCCCGGCGCCCTGCTGGGCGAGCAGGTGCGGGCGGCGCAGTTCCTGAACCATCCCTACGGCACCCCGATTATCGGCTGGCGGCACGAGATGGAGAAGCTGTCGCGCGACGATGCGCTGGCCTTCTACCAGACCTTCTATGCGCCCAACAACGCCGTGCTGGTGGTGGCGGGCGACGTGACTCCCGACGCGGTGCGCGCCATGGCCGAGACGCATTACGGCCCGTTGGAGCCGACCCCCGGCCTTGCCCCCCGCCAGCGCCCGACCGAGCCGCCGCAACTGGCGGAACGGCGGCTGGAGATGGCCGATGCCCGGGTGGCGCAGCCCTATGTCTACCGCAGCTATCTGGCGCCGCAGCGCAAGGCGGGCGCGCAGGATCAGGCGGCGGCGCTGACCTTCCTTGCCGAACTGCTCGGCGGGTCGGGGACGACCTCGGTGCTTGCCAGGGCGCTGCAGTTCGGTGACGCGAAAGCCATTTTCACCTCTGCGTCCTATGACGGCACGGCGCTGGACCAATCGACCTTCGGGCTGGCCATCGTGCCGGTGCCGGGGGTGTCGTTGCAAGAGGCCGAAGATGCGATGGATGCGGTGATCGCGCAGTTCCTGAAGGACGGCGTCGACCCGGCGGCCTTCGCCCGCATCAAGTCGCAACTCACCGCCTCGGAAATCTATGCCCGCGATGACGTGAACCGGCTGGCCCGCCGCTATGGCGAGGCATTGACCACCGGGCTGACGGTGGAGGATGTGCAGGCCTGGCCCGACGTGCTGCAGGCGGTGACGCCCGAGGACGTGATGGCGGCGGCGAAAGACGTGCTGCAGCGGCGCAACGCCGTGACCGCCTGGCTGACGAAGGAAGAAGAGGTGGGGCAATGATGCTGCGTCTGGCGTTCGCGCTGATCTGTCTGGCGCTGCCCCTGCGGGCGGAAGTGCCAATCCAGTCCGTCACCTCGCCCGGCGGCATCACGGCCTGGCTGGTCGAGGCGCACGAGATTCCCTTTGCCGCGCTGGAGATCCGCTTTCGCGGCGGCACATCGCTCGATGCGCCGGGCAAGCGCGGCGCGGTGAACCTGATGACCGCGCTGCTGGAGGAAGGCGCCGACGATCTGGACGCGCAGGGCTTTGCCGAGGCGCGCGACGATCTGGCCGCCGATTTCCGCTTTCGCGCCAGCACCGACGCGCTTTCGGTTTCAACCCGGATGCTGACCGAAAACCGCGACAAGGCGGTGGAATTGCTGCGCTCCGCCCTGCTGACCCCGCGCTTCGACCCCGATGCGCTGGAGCGGGTGCGCGGGCAGGTGCTGTCGGGCATCCGGTCCGATGCGAAAGACCCGCAGGCGCTGGCGGGGCAGGTGTTCGATGCGGCGGCTTTTGGGGCGCACCCCTACGGCAGTTCGGGCGACGGCTCGCTGGAATCGGTCGCAGCCCTGACCCGCGACGATATCCTCGCGGCCTACAAGGGTGCGCTGGTGCGCGATCAGCTTTATGTGGCGGCGGTGGGCGACATCACGGCCGAAGATCTGGGGCTGCTGCTGGACCGGCTGCTGGGCGATCTGCCCGCCAGCGGCGCTGCGCTGCCCGGTCGGGCCGAGTGGCAACTGGGCGGCGGCGTGACGGTGCAGGATTTCCCGACGCCGCAATCGGTCGTGGTGTTCGGGCATCAGGGCATCGAGCGCGACGATCCCGACTTCTTCGCCGCCTTCATCCTGAACGAGATCCTGGGCGGCGGCCGCTTCTCGGCCCGCCTGATGACCGAGGTGCGCGAGAAGCGCGGGCTGACCTATGGCGTATCGACCTATCTTGCGCCAATGGACCATGCCGAAACGATGATGGGTCAGTTTTCGGCCGACAACGCCAAGGCCGCCGAGGCCATCGGCATCGTGCAGGCCGAATGGGCGAAGCTTGCCACCGAAGGCGTGACCGAGGCGGAACTGGCCGCGACCAAGACCTATCTCACCGGGTCTTACCCGCTGCGCTTCGATGGCAACGGGCCGATTGCCAACATCCTTGTGGGGATGCAGATGCAAGGTCTGTCGATCGACTATGCCACCACCCGCAACGCGCAGATCGAGGCGGTGACGCTGGACGATGTGGCGCGGGTGGCCAAGCGGCTGCTCTTGCCCGAGAGCCTGCATTTCGTGGTGGTGGGCCAGCCGACCGGGCTTGAGCCGGGCAACTGACGCCACCCAAGCCTGTGGCCGAATCTGTCGGGCCATGCTAGCAATGGTGGCATGATGCTTGATGCCCCCAAGATAAGCCCCGAACGCCCGGTGATCCGGCAACTTGACGAGGCCGCGATCAACCGGATCGCGGCGGGCGAGGTGGTCGAACGCCCGGCCTCTGCCGTCAAGGAACTGGTGGAAAACGCGCTGGATGCCGGGGCTTCGCGGATCGCCGTCGATTATGCCGATGGCGGCAAGACGCTGATCCGGGTGACAGATGACGGCTGCGGCATGACGCCCGACGACCTGCCGCTGGCGCTGGCCAGGCACGCCACGTCGAAGATCGACGGATCGGACCTTCTGAACATCCACAGCTTCGGCTTTCGCGGCGAGGCGCTGCCCAGCCTTGGCGCGGTGGGACGGCTGGTGCTGACTTCGCGCGCCGCCGGGGCCGAGGCTGCAAGCCTTGCCGTTTCCGGCGGGCGGATGGACCCGGTGCGCCCGGCGGCGCTGACGCGCGGCACGGTGGTCGAGTTGCGCGACCTGTTCTACGCCACCCCCGCCCGGCTGAAGTTCATGCGCTCCGACCGGGCCGAGGCGCAGGCGATTGCCGATGTGGTCAAGCGGCTGGCGATGGCCGAACCGCACGCGGGCTTCACCCTGCGCGACGTGTCTGGCGGCGAGGCGCGGGTGGTGTTTCGCGCCGACCCCGGGCAGGGCGATTTCTTCGACGCGCTGCACGGGCGGCTGTCGGTGGTGCTGGGGGCCGATTTCGCGCAGAATGCGCTGCGGATCGACGCCGAACATGACGGGCTGCGGCTGACCGGCTATGCGGCACTGCCGACCTATTCGCGCGGGTCTTCGGTGGCGCAGTTCCTGTTTGTCAATGGCCGCCCGGTGCTGGACCGGATGCTGTTCGGTGCCCTGCGCGCCGCCTACATGGACGTGCTGAGCCGCGACCGGCATCCGGCGGCGGTGCTGAACCTGATCTGCCCGGGCGAACGGGTCGACGTGAACGTGCATCCGGCGAAATCGGAAGTGCGGTTCCGCGAACCGGCGCTGGCGCGCGGGCTGATCGTGTCGGCCTTGCGGCAGGCATTGGCGCAGGCGGGACACCGCGCCTCCACCACCGTGGCGGGCGAGACGCTGGCGGCGTTCCAGCCCGAGGCGCGGGTCTATCAGATGGACCGGCCGTCGGGCGCCGCGCTGACGCGGGCGTTCCAGTTTCAGGCGCCGCTGGCGACCGGCTTTGCCGAAGCGTCGGCACGCGTGGAGCCTGTGCTGGCGGAAGATACCGCCCGGCCACTGGGGGCAGCCCGGGCGCAGATTCACGAGAACTACATCATCGCCCAGACCGAGCGCGGCATGGTGATCGTCGATCAGCACGCGGCCCACGAACGGCTGGTCTATGAACGCCTGAAGCGGCAGCGCGACGGGGCGGGCATCGCGGCGCAGGCGCTGCTGATCCCGGAAATCGTCGAGCTTTCGCCGCTGGAGGCCGCAAGGCTGCTGGAAATGGCAGAGCCGCTGAAGGCGCTGGGGCTGGTGATCGAACCCTTCGGCGGCGGGGCGGTGGCGGTGCGTGAAACCCCGGCGATCCTCGGCCGGATCGACGCTGCCGCCCTGCTGCGCGACGTTCTGGATGATCTGGACGATCTGGGCGACAGCCAGCGGGTGCAGGCGCGGATGGACGCGGTGCTAAGCCGGATGGCCTGCCACGGCTCCGTCCGCTCGGGCCGCCAGATGCGTGCCGAGGAGATGAACGCCCTGTTGCGCGAGATGGAGGATACCCCGCTGTCGGGCCAGTGCAACCACGGGCGGCCGACCTACGTCGAACTGCAACTGGCCGATATCGAACGGCTGTTCGGCCGCCGATGATCCGGGTCGGGGCATGGGAACTTGCGTGGGATGACCCGCTGATGCTGGGCACGGGCGGCGTGCTTGCCGTTCTGGTGCTGCTGCTCTTGCTGATCCTGCGCGCGGCGGGGCGGACCCATGCCCCCCTGATGCAGGAGCTTGGCTGGCTGGGCCAGCGGGTGCAGATGCTGTCGGATGGGCAGGAACGGCTGGCGGGCGGGCTGCACCATGTCTCGGAAACCCAGGCGGTCAGCCAGGGCGCGATGTTGCAGGTGATGGAGCAGCGGCTGGCCGAAGTGCAGCGCGCGATGGGCGAAAGCCTGCAAGGCTCTTCGCTGCGCACCGCCCGCAGTCTGGGCGACCTGCAGCAACGGCTGGAAACCATCGACCGCGCGCAGGCCAATATCGAGAAACTCTCGGGCAACGTGCTGAGCCTGCAGGACATCCTGTCGAACAAGCAGACGCGCGGGGCGTTTGGCGAGATTCAGTTGCACGACATCGTGCAGAAGGCGCTGCCGACCGATGCCTACACGATGCAGGCCACGCTTTCCAACGGCAGGCGGGCCGATTGTCTTGTGCACCTGCCCAACCCGCCGGGGCCGATTGCCATCGACGCCAAGTTTCCGCTGGAAGCCTACGAGGCGCTGCGCCGCGCCGAAAATCAAAGCCAGACCATCGAGGCACAGCGCATGATGAAGATCGCGGTGCGCAGCCATATCCGCGCCATTGCCGAAAGGTATGTGATCGAGGGCGAGACGGCGGACGGGGCGCTGATGTTCCTGCCCTCGGAAGCCGTCTATGCCGAGTTGCACGGCAACTTTCCCGAACTGGTGCGCGAAGGCTTTGCGCTGAAGGTCTGGATCGTGTCGCCCACCACCTGCATGGCGACGCTGAACACCATGCGCGCCGTGCTGAAAGATGCGCGGATGCGCGAGCAGGCCGGGGCGATAAGGCGCGAACTGGGCGAGCTTTACCGCGATCTGGAACGGCTGGATGGGCGGGTCGAAAGCCTGGACCGCCATTTCGGCCAGGCGGTGCGCGACATCGAGGACATCAAGATTTCGCGCGACAAGGCGGCGCGGCGGGCGCGTCGGCTGGACAATTTCGACTTCGAGGAACTTGCGCAGGGCGATGGTGTTCCGGCCATCGCCAAGGCGGCCGAATGAGGCATCTGACGCCTGCCGGATACCGGGTGATGCCCTGGGCCAACGGGCGCGGACAGACGGTCGAGCTTTGGCGCGAAGACGGGCCGGACGGGATGCTGTGGCGGCTGTCGCTGGCGACGGTGGCCGAGGACGGGCCGTTCTCGCTGCTTCCGGGGGTGGAGCGAAACCTCACGGTGATCGACGGGCCGGGTTTCGATCTTGTGGGGGCGCTGCACCTGCGCGCCGACCCGCTGCGCCCGGTGGCCTTTCCCGGCGATGTGGTGCTGGCGGCCATGGGGGTTACGGCCGCATCGCAGGATTTCAACGTCATGACGGCGCGCCGCCTGCCCTTGCCACGGGTGTGCGTCGTGCAGGACGGGATGGCCGAACCGGCGGGCGGTCTGTTGTGCCTTTTCGCGATGGCCCCGGCCCTGGTGGCGGGGCGGGCGCTGGGGCGGCACGATCTGGTGATGACCCGCACAGAGGTGCGGGTCACGGGGCGCGTGCTTGCGGTTGGCCTTGCGGTCTAGATCCGGAAGCAGGGCTGTCAGATCCGGAAGAACGGCTGGGCCAGACGCGGCATCAGACGGCTGAAGCGCAGCGGCGCGTCGGTGGCGGCAAGGCAGATGCAGTCAACATCGCCCTCGGCCACCGGCTGATGGTTCAGGTCTTCGTCGGCAATCTCCAGATCGCCGGGGCCGAAACGGTCGGTGGTGTCGCTGAACGCGCCTTGCAGCACCAGCGTCAGTTCGGTGCCGCGGTGGCCGTGGTCGGGCACCGACTCTCCGGCCGGGATATACAGCAGGCGCGCCGAGGCGGTGCTGTCGGTCGGCAGGATCGCCTGCCGCACCCCAAGCCCCAGCGGGCGCCACTTCACCGCCGAAAGATCGCCGCCGATGTAGTCGGCCAAGGGTGCGGGAAACAGGCCACGGCGCTGCGGCTTGCGCAGGGTCGGCGGCTTGCGGTCAAGCCGGGCCAGCGTGGCGGCAAGGCTGCCATCCGACAGCCCGACCCCGGTTCCGTCGTCGATCACCGCGCCGCCCAGCGCCTCGAACGCGCCCAGACGCGCCCGGCAGTCGTCGCAGAGCGAGACATGGGTGGCCAGAACAAGCCCGAAAGCCTCGGGCAGCGTGCCTGCGGCATAGGCCATCAGCAGGGAGTCGGATATGTGGTGGCGAATCGTCATGCGGAGCCTCAACTCATCTGGTGGCGCAAACGTTCCAGCGCCAGTCTGATACGTGATTTAATGGTGCCCAGCGGCAACCCGGTTTCGGCGGCGATCTCGGAATGGGAGAGATCACCATAATAGGCACGCTCGATCAGGGCGCGCTGCTTGTCGGGCAGCAGCGCCAGCGCCGCCCCGAGTCGGGCGCTTTCCTGCGCAAGTTCCAGCGCATCCTGCTGGTCTGGTTCGGCCTCGGGGCCCCAGGGCAGATCTTCCGGTTCGGGCCTGCGCGACTTGCGCAATGCGTCGATCCGGCGATTTCGGGCGATCGTGAACACCCATGTCGCGACCGAGGCGCGCGACGGGTCGAAAAGATGCGCCTTCTGCCACAGCGTCGCCATCACGTCCTGCGCGCATTCTTCGGCCAGCGCGGCACTGGCACCCGATTTCATCAGGAACCCCTTCACCCGCGGCGCGAAATGCCGGAAAAGGGCGGCAAACGCGGCCTTGTCCTGATTGTCGCGCACGCGCAACAGCATTTCCGCCCAATCGGTTTCCGCTGAAGACTTGCCTTCGGATCCTGTCACGACAGGCCCACCCCTTTGATGCCACATTGACATGGCAGCCATAGCATAGGCTTGCCCGTGGAGCGGCGCATCAGGTTTTTCCATGAAGGTGTGATCCAGCATCATGGACAATTTACGCCGCAGAGTGACATCTGGATCAACTGCGACAAAAGGAAAGTTGTCGCGCCGGGCGTGATCCGCCTTTATGCGTCTTGCGTATCCCTTCAAAGTACAGGAGTTGCCTTCATATGTCTTTTGACATGCCAAACCATGCGTCCCGGCGCGTTGCCGTCATCGGGGCCGGTATCTCCGGCATGGCGGCGGCCTGGCAACTGGCGACCGATCATGCTGTGGTGCTGTTCGAGTCCGAGGCGCGGCTGGGCGGCCATGCCCGCACCGTGCTGGCAGGCAAGCGCGGCGATCAGCCGGTCGATACCGGTTTCATCGTGTTCAACCATGTGAACTACCCCCATCTGGTCGGCCTGTTCGACAGGCTGGGCGTGCCGACCGTGAAAAGCGACATGAGCTTTGGCGCCTCGATCGACGGCGGGCGTCTGGAATACAGCTTCAAGTCGCTGAACACCATCTTCGCGCAGCGGCGCAACATCGTGAACCCGCGCTTTCTGGGGATGCTGCGCGACGTGCTGCGCTTCAACGCCCGCGCCCGGCAGGCGGCGCAGAACCCCGGCCTGACGGTTGGCGAGCTGCTGCGCGATCTGGGCACCGGCGACTGCTTCCGCGATTGTTACATCCTGCCGCTGTCGGGGGCGATCTGGTCCACACCGACGCAGGGCATCCTCGATTTCCCGGCGCAGGCGCTGATCACCTTTTTCGACAACCACGCACTGCTGAGCCATACCGGCCAGCATCAGTGGTATACCGTGCAGGGCGGGTCGATCGAATACGTCCGGCGGATGCAGGCGGCGATGGTGGCGCAGGGCGTCGAGATCCGCACCGCGACCCCGGTTGCCGCCGTGCGCCGCCTTGAAACCGGCGTCGAGGTCCGCGCTGCGGGCGGCGAATGGGAGGCGTTCGACGAGGTTATCTTTGCCACCCATTCCGACGTGACGCTGCGGTTGCTGGCCGACCCGACGCCGCAGGAACAGGCGGCGCTGGGCGCGGCGCGGTATCAGGAGAACCAGGCGGTGCTGCATTCGGATACCGCGATCATGCCGAAACTGAAAGCGGCCTGGGCAAGCTGGGTCTATGTCGAACCCGAGGGGCCGCCGCCCGCGCGGATCGACCTGACCTACTGGATGAACTCGCTGCAACCGATCCCGCAGGATGACCCGCTGTTCGTCACGCTGAACTCGAACCGCCCGATCCGCGAAGACAAGATCCATGACGTGGTGACCTTTCACCACCCGGTCTACGATCTGGCGGCGCAAGGCGCTCGCGAGGCGGTGCGGGGCTTCAACGGCGCGCGCAGCACCTGGTTCTGCGGCGCCTGGATGCGCGACGGCTTCCACGAGGACGGCTTTGCCAGCGCCGTCGACGTGGTCACCGCGATGCGCGCCCGCAGCGGGGTTGTGGCATGAGCGCGGTCGAGCATGTCCGGGGCGAGACCTGGCACGGCCGCAAGGGGGCGGTGACCAACACCTTCCGTTACAGTGTCGATTATGTGCTGCTCGACCCCGAAGACGCCGCCGGGCCATCGCTGTTTTCGATGAATCGGGGCAATCTGACCTCGCTTCACGATAGCGATCATGGCGGGCTGCGGGGGCAGGGGCGGGGCGTGCAATGGGTGCGCGACGTCCTGGCGGCGCATGATCTGCCGCCCCCGGCGCAGGTGCTGCTGCTGGCACAGCCGCGCGTGCTGGGGCATGTGTTCAACCCGGTCAGCTTCTGGCTGTGCCATGACGAGGCGGGCGCCCTGCGGTCGGTGATCGCCGAGGTGACCAACACCTTCGGCGACCGCCATTCCTACCTGTGCCACCTGCCCAACCATGCCCCGATCACGCGCGAAGACACGCTGGCGGCCACCAAGCTGATGCATGTTTCGCCGTTCCAGCCGATCGAGGGCGGCTATACCTTCCGCTTCGACATCCGGCCCGACCGGGTCGGGGTCTGGATCGACTATTCCAACGGCGAGGGCGGCTTGATGGCAACGCTGACCGGCACGCGCCGTCCGCTGACCAACATGGCGATCCTGCGCGCCTGCCTGCGGCGGCCGTTCGGGTCGCGCCGGGTGCTGGCGCTGATTCACTGGCAGGCGCTGAAGCTGGCGATCAAGGGCGCGCGCTACCGCAGCCGCCCGGTGCCGCCGCTGGACGAAGTGTCCAAGTGACGGTCCGGGCCCCGCTGCTGCCCTGGGCGCTGTTTGCGGCGCTGATCGCGGCGGCGGGGCTGCCGATCTACATCCATGCGCCCAAGGTTTATGTCGATGACCATGGCGTGTCGCTGGCATCCTTGGGTGCCGTGCTGTTCGCGCTGCGGCTGATCGACGTGGTGCAGGACCCGGCGCTGGGCTGGCTGGCCGAGGCGACGCGCGCCCGGCGCGGGGCGATGGTGGCGGGGGCGGTGGCGCTGATGGCGGGGGCGATGCTGGCTCTGTTCACGCCGGTGCCGCCGATCGCGCCGCTGGCCTGGTTCGCGCTGACGCTGATCGTGCTGTTTTCGGCGTTTTCCTTCCTGACCATTACCTTTTATGCCGAAGGCGTGGCCAAGGCCGCCACGCTGGGCCCGGGCGGGCACATGCGGCTGGCGGGCTGGCGCGAGGGCGGGGCGCTTCTGGGCGTCTCGCTTGCCGCCGTGGCGCCGGTGGCGCTGGCGGCAGCGACCGACCGGCCGTTTGCCGCCTTTGCACTGGGCTTTGCCGGGGTCGCGCTGGTGGCGGCGGTGGCGATGCGCCGCGAGTGGCGCGGGGCCGCCGCGCCGACCTTCGGCTTTGGCGTCGTGCTGCGCGACCCGGTGGCGCGGCGGCTGCTGTTTCTGGCGCTGGTCAATGCGGCACCCGTTGCGGTGACCTCGACGCTGTTCCTGTTCTATGTCGAAAGTCGGCTGGTGGCGCCCGGGCTTGAGGGCCCGCTGCTGCTGCTGTTCTTCCTGTCGGCTGCGGCTTCGGCGCCGCTGTGGGGCCGGGCGGCCACCCGGTTCGGTGCCAAGGCGGTGCTGATGGCCGGCATGGTGCTGGCGGTCGCGGCATTCGCCTTCACCGCGACGCTGGGTGCGGGGGACGTGGTGCCCTTCGCGCTGATCTGTGCCGCCTCGGGGGCGGCGCTGGGGGCCGACATGACGCTGCTGCCCGCGATCTTTGCCCGCCATCTGGCGCGGCAGGGGGCGCCGCCGGCCGCTGCCTTCGGGCTGTGGTCCTTCGCGTCGAAACTGGCGCTGGCCTTTGCCGCCGTGGCGGCGCTGCCGCTGCTGCAGGCGCGCGGCTTCACCCCCGGCGCCGCCAACCCCGAATCCGCCCTTGCCACACTGACGATGCTTTACGCCCTGCTGCCCTGCGCCCTGAAACTGCTGGCCATCGCGCTGTTGGCCCGCACCCCGGTTCCGGAGACCTGATACATGTCGCATATCCTCGTCCTTGCCCTTGGCATGGCGCTGACGCTTTTCCTGCTGGCGCTTTCGGCGCGCAGCATCGGCTTCCTGTCGCAAAAGCCCGCCGATTTCGCGGGCAAGGCGCCGCGTTTTGACCTGCGCGCCCATCTGAACGGCCCGATCCTGTGCGAAGGCGTGATCTACGGGCCGCTGGGCCGCGTTGCCTCGCGCTTCGTGGCGACGATGGAGGGGCGCTGGGAAGGCAACACCGGCACCCTGAGCGAGCATTTCCGCTATGACAGCGGCGCCACGCAAGACCGCTGCTGGACGCTGCGCCTTGGCAACGACGGTGCGGTGCAGGCCGAGGCACCCGATCTGGTCGGCGCCGGCACCGGGCAGGCCGAAGGTCCGGCCCTGCGCCTGCGCTACCGCATCCGGCTGGAGCCGAACGCGGGCGGGCATGTGCTGGATGTCACCGACTGGATGTATCTGATGGAAAACGGCACGATCATGAACCGCAGCCAGTTCCGCAAGTTCGGCATCAAGGTGGCCGAACTGGTGGCGACGATGCGGCCGGTCGCGGCAGGAACGGAGGCGACGGCATGACCCGCTACACAGGAAAACGCTACTGGCTGGTGGGCGCTTCGGAAGGGCTGGGGCTGGCGCTGGCGCAGAAACTGAGTGCGGCGGGGGCAGAGCTGATCCTGTCGGCCCGGTCGGCCGAGGGGCTGGCGGCGGCGGTGGCCACGCTGCCCGGCCAGGCGCGGGCGGTGACGGTCGACGTGGCCGACAGCGCCTCGGTCCGCGCGGCGGCGGCGGAACTGGGCGAGATTGACGGGGTGGTGTTTCTGGCCGGCGTCTACTGGCCGATGACGGCGCAGGAGTGGGACGCCGACAAGGTCGAGGCGATGTGCGACGTGAACTTCACCGGCTGCGCCCGGGTGGTCGGCGCCGTGCTGCCCGGCATGGTGGCGCGGGGGCGCGGCCATGTCGTCATCACCGGGTCGCTGTCGGGCTTTCGCGGCCTGCCCGGCGCGGTGGGCTATGCCGCAGCCAAGGCGGGCACCATGGTGCTGGCCGAAACCCTTTACGCCGATCTGCGCGGCAGCGGTATCAGGGTGCAGCTTGCCAACCCCGGCTTCATCCGCACCCGCCTGACCGACAAGAACGATTTCACCATGCCCCAGATCATGGAACCCGCCACCGCCGCCGCCCACATGCTGCGGCTGATGGACAGCGAGCGGTTTTCGTCCAGCTTTCCGGTTCCTTTCGCCTGGCTGTTCCGCGTGGCGCAGATCCTGCCAGACTGGGCCTATTACCGGATCTTCGCGTCGAAATAGCGGGTCAGTTTCCCGGCAGAACGCCCGACAGCAGCGCCACGGTGGTCACCTGATCCAGATAGCCGGTCGCGTCGGCGCCCCGTTCCCGCTGGAAGCGGCGGATGGCGCGGCGGGTCTGGTTGTCGAACACGCCATCGACCGGGCCGGGGTTCAGGTTCAGCGCGTCAAGCCGCCGTTCGATCAGGCTGCGGGCCAGATCGTTCAGGCCAAGCGCGGCCTCGGTCGCCTCGTATCGGGCGCGGTCGGGGCCGGCCTCGGCCTCGTCGGTCAGGGTGTCGATCCGGGCCTGAGCTTCGGCGGCGAAGGCACCCTTGGGGAAGGCGGCAAGGTAGTCGCGGTAACCGGCGATGGTGTTGCCTGCCGTCGCACGGTCCCACGCGGCGCGGTCCTGGGCGGCGGCCTGCTGGCGCCGCGCATCCTCGATCGCGGTCAGGCGGCTGGTGGCCAGATCGGCGAACAGCCCGTCGGGGAACCGTTTGAGGTAGGCGCGCAAGCCTGCCTCGTCGCCCGCCGCGCCGGTCTGATCCCAGAACAGCCGGTCTTCGCGTTCCTGCTCGGCACGGCGCGCGGCGGCGGCGGCTTCAAGCTCGGCGGCACGGCGGTCGGCCTGGGCAGTCAGTTGCACGATCTGGTCGCGGGTCAGGAAGCCGCTGGCGGGCACGCCGTTGCGGGTCTGCCAGCCGGCAATCGCGGTGCGCGAGCCTGCGCCGAACAGCCCGTCGATCCCCTTGGGGTCGAACTCCAGCAGCGCCAGCGCGCGCTGGATGGTGCGGCGCTGGTCGCGCGTCAGGGCCAGCGCATCTTCGGCCAGCCGCGCCTGCCGCCCCGGCTCGGCGCGGATGCGGGCAGACTCGGCACGGGCCTCGGCGGCGTGCGCGCCTTGCGGGTAGCGGGTCAGGTAGGCGGCATAGGCATCCACGGTGTTGATCGCCCGGGTGGCCTGCCAGAAGGCGTCTTCGGCATTCAGCGCCGGGGCCACCGGGGGCGGCGCGACCGGGGGGCTGGCTGCATCGGCCGGGCGGAACGGGGTCAGCGGCGAGAGGTAGCCATCCGCCGTCAGGGCGGGGCTGCCATCCAGCAGCGAGGCCATCGGCACGCCGCGCTGCCCCAGCGCGCGGGTGGCGAAACCGGCGATGCGACCGGCGTCGCCCTGGACCAGCGTGACCCCCTGCGGCACAGGCGGCGCGCCCGGTCCCGGGTCAAGCCCCGGCCCGAGCGGCAGGCGGCGCGTCTCGGTGCCCAGCAGCACGACCGCGCCGCCGGGGGCCATCGCCGCCACCTCCAGCACCGAGGCCAGCGGCAGCGACACCGCCGCAACCGTTGCCAGATCGGGCAGGCTGCTTTCGGTGCCAAGGAAGAACGCCTGCCCCGACGACTGCGCAAAATGCCCCGACAGCACGATCACCAGCCGGTCGCCCGGTTTCAGCCCGGCCAGCAAAGCCGACAGCAGGTCGCGCATCGCGGCGCTGGGCAGGTCGGCGCCCGAGGTGACGGTGAACCCCGCCGCCTGCAGGGCAGGGACCGCCTTCAGCGCGGCGTCGGCCTCGGCAATGTCGGCGGCATCGTCGTAGTTGCGGTTGCCGATCACCAGCGCGCGGTCCTCCGCCGCCGCCATGGTTGCCAGCAGCGCCAGCATCCCCGCCGTGCCCGTAAGCCGCCATCCGATTGCACGCATGTCACTGATCCCTGTCTTTGGGCCGGGTCAGTCGTAGCTGCGGCGATCCTCGATCACCTTGCCGTCGTTCGGCAGCGACCCCGGCGGAACGAGTTCGACCTTACCACGGAGTTTCAGGGTTTCGAGTAACGTTCCCTCGTAGAGTGCCGAATTGCCGGACCATGTCTCGATCTGCACCAGCATCGCGTCCCTCTCGCCCTCGCGCGAGGCGATGACGCGGGCGCGGCTGACATCGGCATGGCGGGCGACGAAGGCCGCGACCTGTTCGGGGCGCACGAACATGCCCTTGATCTTGGTTGTCTGGTCGGCGCGGCCCATCCATCCCCTGATCCGCATGTTGCTGCGCCCGCAAGGGCTGGTGCCCGGCAGCACGGCGCTGAGGTCGCCGGTGGCAAAGCGGATCAGCGGATAGTCGCGGTTCAGGCTGGTCACCAGCACCTCGCCCACCTCGCCGTCGGGCACCGGGTCGCCGGTGCCGGGGCGCACGATCTCGACGATCACGCCCTCGTCGACAATCATCCCGTCCTGCGCCTGCGATTCGTAGGCGATGTTGCCAAGGTCGGCGGTGGCATAGCATTGCAGGCAATTGATGCCGCGGTCGGCATAGTCGCGGCGCAGGCTGGGGAACAGTGCGCCGCCGCTGACGGCGGCGCGGGTGAACTGCAACCGCTCGCCCAGTTCGGCCGCGCGGTCGAGAATGACCTTCAGATAATCGGGCGTGCCAGCATAAACCGAACACCCGATGTCGGCTGCGGCGCGCACCTGAAGGTCGGTCTGTCCGGTTCCCGCAGGCAGCACGGCCGCCCCCACCGCCCGCGCGCCGGATTCGAATATCATCCCCGCCGGGGTCAGGTGATAGCCGAAGCAGTTCTGCACGATGTCGTCCGGGCCGACACCCAGGCCGTGCAGAAAGCGGCCGATGCGCCACCAGTCGGGCGTGGTGCGGCCGATCTCGTAGATCGGGCCGGGCGACTGGAAGATGTGCTCATACGCCCCCCGCAGCGGCAGAAAGCCGCCCAGCGGCGGATGCGCCTTCTGCGCGGCCCCAAGGTCGGCCTTGCGGATCACCGGCAGTCGGGCCAGCGCCGCGCGGTCTGTCACCTCGGCCGCATCGACCCCGCACAGCGTGACGGCCAGCGCGGGCGCGGACTTGGCGTGGGCGATCAGCGCGGGCAGGTCGCGCGCCAGATCGGCGGCGCGTTGGTCGGCGGACCGGGTTTCCAGCGCGTCGAAATGGGTCACGTCGGTATCCCCCCTCATGCCAGCCACCGTTTGCGGCGGCGATAGCTGCGCACGTCGCGAAAGCTTTTGCGGCCCTTGTCCGACATGCCCAGATAGAATTCCTTGACGTCGGGGTTCTCGCGCAGATCCTGCGCCGACCCTTCCATCACCACACGCCCGGATTCCAGAATGTAGCCCTGATGGGCGAAGCGCAGGGCGACGTTGGTGTTCTGCTCGGCCAGCAGGAAGGTCACGCCCTCCTTTTCGTTCACCGCGCGGACGATCTCGAAGATCTGCTCCACCAGTTGCGGCGCCAGACCCATCGACGGCTCGTCGAGCAGGATCATCTCGGGTCGGCTCATCAGCGCGCGGCCGATCGCGGTCATCTGCTGTTCGCCACCCGAGGTATAGCCCGCCTGAGACTTGCGCCGTTCGCGCAGGCGGGGGAAGTAGGTGTAGACCATCTCCAGATCGGCTGCGATGGCGGCGGCGCCCTGGGTGCGGGTATAGGCCCCGGTCAGCAGGTTTTCCTCGACCGTCAGGTGTTCGAAGCAATGCCGCCCCTCCATCACCTGGATCACGCCCTTGCGCACCATTTCCGATGGCCCCAGCCCCTCGACCCGCTCGCCGCGATAGGTGATGCTGCCCTTGGTCACCTCGCCGCGTTCGGAATGCAGCAGGTTGGAAACGGCTTTCAGCGTGGTGGTCTTGCCGGCACCGTTGCCGCCCAGCAGGGCGGTGATGCCGCCGCGCGCCACCTTGAGGCTGACGCCCTTCAGCACCAGGATGACGTGGTTGTAGATCACCTCGATGTTGTTGACCTCAAGCAGGGTCTCGGACGTGTCGGGCATGGGGCTGACCTTTGTTGGGGAAGACCCCGGAGCCTGTCCGGGGTCTTCGTCGCCTCAGTTGCAGCGTTCGGTGATTCCGGCTTCGGCGGCATAGGCCGCGGAATCCTCGGCCACCAGTGGGTCCAGAACTTCGTCATCGGGCGCGATGAAGCCGGTCAGCAGCGTCCATTTCTTGGCCGTCGCATCCCATTGCTGCACCATCGCCGCCCCGGGGCCGCCGTGATCTTCGCAGGTGGCAGTGAACGGCTGCCCGAAGGCCGGCAGGCCAAGCTCGACCATCCGCTCCTCGGTGATTTCCAGCGCCTCCATGCCGTCGCGCATCTGTGCCGCGGTGATGGCAGAGGTTCCCGCCAGTTCCTGCGCCTTGCGGATCGCCTCGGAGATCACCAGCGCCGCATACATGCCGCGCGAGTAAAGCACGCCGCCGACCTGATCGCCCGCCCCTGCCGATTTGCCGGCATCGTGGACATACTGCTTGAGGTCGGCATAGACCGGGTAATCCATGCCGGTGCCGTGCATCGCCAGCGACTTGTAGCCATTGGCGCCATCGCCTGCGGGCAGCACGTCATGGTCGGCGCCCGACCACCAGATGCCGATGAAATTCTCCATCGGGAAGCGGATGTTGGCGGCCTCCTGGATCGCCACGGCATTCATCACGCCCCAGCCATACATCAGCACGTAATCCGGTTTGTCGCGGCGGATCTGCAGCCATTGGCTTTTCTGTTCCTGCCCCGGATGGTCCACGGGCAGTTCGGCCAGCGTGAAGCCGTGCTTCCTGGAAAGTTCGGTCAGGGTGCGGATCGGTTCCTTGCCATAGGCCGAGTTGTGATAGACCAGCGCGATCTTCTTGCCCTCAAGGCTGCCACCGTTCTGTTCCAGCAGGTATTTCACCGCCACCGAGGCGGCGTCCCAGTAGTTTGCGGGGTAGTTGAACACCCACTCGAACACCTTGCCGTTGGCGGCCGAGGTGCGGCCGTAGCCGGGGGTGTAAAGCGGTATCTTGTCGGCGCTGACCTTGGGGATCAACTGGTAGGTGATGCCGGTGGAAAGCGGGTTGTAGACCAGCGCCCCGCTGCCCTTGGTCGCCTCATAGCATTCCACGCCCTTTTCGGTGTTGTAGGCGGTTTCGCATTCCGGAACGCTGACCTTCTCGCCGCCGATGCCGCCGTCGCGCTCGTTCAGCAGGGTGAAATAGTCGGCAAAGCCGTCGGCGTAGGGAATGCCGCCCGGTGCATAGGGGCCGGTGCGATAGCTGAGGTTCGGCACCACCAGGTCTGCCAGCGCGGGCGCGGCAAGTCCGGTGGTCATGGCCAGCACGGCCAGCGTTGCGAAGGTATTCTTCATGCTTGGTCTCCTCCCAAGGGTGTGAATGTCTGCCGGGTTGCCCGGTCTTGTGGTTGGGCGGCCCCTAGTGCGGGAAGGGCCAGAGCCGTAGTTTTTCCTTGGCCACGCGCCACAGTTGCGCCAGCCCGTGCGGTTCCGCGATCAGGAAGCCGACGATCAGCCCGCCCACGATCATCAGCTCGATATGGGCGGCCAGATCGGTGGGCCAGCCCAGAAGGCCGACCAGCACGTTCTTCAGGAACACCGGCAGCAGCACCAGAAACGCCGCCCCGGCAAAGCTGCCGAAGATGCTGCCCAGCCCGCCGATGATCACCATGAACAGGATGAGGAAGCTTTTCTGGATGCCGAACGCCTCGCCCACTTCGGCGGCCCCCAGATAGACCGCGAAGAACAGCGCCCCGGCCACCCCGATGAAGAACGACGACACCGCGAAGGCCGACAGCTTGGTGGTCAGCGGGTTGACCCCGATGATCTCGGCCGCGATGTCCATGTCGCGGATCGCCATCCATTTGCGCCCGATGGTGCCGCGCGTCAGGTTGCGCGCCAGCCACGCCAGCACGAACAGGATCGCGGCGCAGAACAGGTATTTCGCGGCGGCGCTGGTGTTGGCCCCGGTGATCGCCACGCCCAGGATGGTGCGCTCGGGTGCCGTGATCTGGCCCGAGGCCGAATAGTTGTAGAACCACGGCACCTTGTTGAACAGCCACACCAGGAAGAACTGCGCCGCCAGCGTCGCCACCGCCAGATAGAAGCCCTTGATCCGAAGGCTGGGCAGGCCGAACAGCACGCCCACCGCCGCGGTGATCAGACCCGCCAGCAGGACGTGGATCGCGATGCTGACCTCGGGGAACGAGGTCATCAGCTTGTAGACCGCATAGGCCCCCACGGCCATGAAGCCGCCCGTGCCCAGCGACACCTGCCCGCAATAGCCGGTCAGGATGTTCAGGCCGATCGCCGCGATGGCATAGATCAGGAAGGGCACGAAGACCGCATTGGCCCAGTAGTCATTGATGAAGAACGGAATGACCCCGAAGGCCACCACCAGCACCGCGTAATAGCGCAGCCGGTCGAACTTTATCGGAAAGGTCTGGTTGTCTTCGGCGTAGGTGGTCTTGAAGTCGCCGCCCTCGCGGTAAAGCATCGCTCAGCCCCTTTCGCCGGTCAGGGCGGACGGAGCGGCCTGCGCCCCGGCCGCCGAATGGCTCAGGTGCCTTCCTTCTGGACCACGCGGGTGCCCAGCGGAATGTCCTGCGTCATGTCCACCACCTTGCGGCGCATGATCACCCCCACCGCCAGCCCGATGCCGGCCAGCAGCAAACCGGTCGCCCCCACCGGATGCCCGTTGACCAGCGCCAGCACCGCCAGCCCGCCGAATACCCAGAATGCCGAAAAGCCCATTGTACATGCAATGGCACAGAATTTCTTCATCGTGCGTCTCCTCCCAGACGGCAGCGCCAGTGGCGCTGACTGAACTGGCAGTAGACGGGGCGGGGATTGTTTGTGTCAACATGAATTCAAGGTTCCGGATTTCACGATGCGGGGAACGGGACATCATACCCTCTCGATGATCTTCTCGCCGAACAGGCCCTGCGGCCGGAACACGAGGAACAGCAATGCCAGAACGTAGGCGAACCAGTTTTCGGTGGCCCCGCCGACCAGCGGGCCGACAAAGAACTCGAACAGCTTTTCGCCCATGCCGATGATCAGCCCGCCGACAATCGCGCCGGGGATCGAGGTGAAGCCGCCCAGCATCAGCACCGGCAGCGCCTTCAGCGCGATCAGGCTGAGACTGAACTGCACGCCCGACTTGGTGCCCCACATGATGCCCGCCACCAGCGCCACGAAACCCGCGATCGACCAGACCAGCACCCAGACGAAGCGCAGGGAAATCCCGACCGACAGCGCCGCCTGATGATCGTCGGCCACTGCCCGCAAGGCGCGGCCATACTTAGTGTATTGCGAAAACAGCGTCAGGCTGATCACCAGCAGCGCCGCCACCAGCGCCGCCACGATATCCAGCCGGTCGATGAAGAAGCCGTAGCCGAACAGGTCGTAGGTCACCGTCTCGATGGTTTCCGAAATGCCCTGCGGCAGGCCGACATCCATCTTCTTGATGTCCGCCCCCCACAGCACGTCACCGAAACCCTCCAGGAAATAGGCGAGGCCAATGGTCGCCATGAACAGGATGATCGGCTGCTGATTGACCAGGTGCTTCAGGATGTAGCGTTCCACCAGCACCGCCAGCAGCACCATCACCGCCGCCGTCAGCGCGATGGCAACCAGTGCGGGCAACTGCCAGCCGAAGCTGTGCAGATTGGTGCCGAACACCGCGTTGATCAGATGCGCGAACGGCACCTGACCGCGCTGCAACCCCACCAGCGTCAGCGCCGCGAACAGCGCCAAAACACCCTGCGCATAGTTGAAGATGCCCGATGCCTTGAAGATCAGAACGAAGCCCAGCGCCACCAGCGAATACATCACCCCGGCCATCAGGCCGTTGAGCGAAACCTCCAGCGCGTAGAAAAACTGGTCAGGCATGTCGCATCCCCCGTGCCCTGTCGCCGTGTGCCCGTTGCCCGTCAGTCATGCGCCACCCCCAGATAGGCGTCGATCACCGCCTGGTTGCCGCGCACCTCGTCGGGGGTGCCGTCGCCGATCTTCTTGCCGTAATCCATCACCACCACGCGGTCCGACAGGTCCATCACCACGCCCATGTCATGTTCGATCAGGGCTATGGTGGTGCCGAATTCGTCGTTCACATCCAGGATGAAGCGGCTCATGTCTTCCTTCTCCTCGACGTTCATGCCCGCCATCGGTTCATCGAGCAGCAGCAGTTTCGGTTCGGCCGCCAGCGCGCGGGCCAGTTCGACCCGCTTTTTCAGCCCGTAGGGCAGGCGGCCGACCGGTGTCTTGCGGATATGCTGGATCTCAAGGAAGTCGATGATCTTCTCGACCTTCTCGCGGTGCGCCGATTCTTCGGCCTGCGCGCGGCCCCACCACAGCGCCTGATGCAGCAGGCCGGTGTGCATCAGCGTCAGCCGGCCGGTCATGATGTTGTCGAGCACCGACATGCCTTCGAACAGGGCGATGTTCTGGAAGGTGCGGGCGATGCCCTGGCGGGCGACCTGATAGGGGCGCATCGGCGCGCGGCGCTGGCCGCGAAACCAGACCTCGCCCTCCTGCGGGACATAGAACCCCGACATCACGTTCAGCATCGACGATTTCCCGGCGCCGTTCGGCCCGATGATCGCCCGTATCTCGCCCTCGCGGATGTCGAAACTGATGTCGGTGATCGCCTTGACCCCGCCGAAGCGCAGGGTGATGTTGCGCATTTCCATCATCACCGGGCCGATGGTGCGGCCGTCGGGTGTCAGGTAGCTGTCGGGCGGCAGGGTGTTCATGCGGCGGCCATCCTTTGCCCCGATACCGGCACCACGGCGGCATTCTCCAGCCGCAGGGTGGCCTTGATGGCACCCTTGCGGCCATCCTCGTAGGTGACTTCGGTTTCGGTGTAGACGCTGTCGCGCCCGTCGTTCAGCGCGTCGATCAGGTCGGCGAACTTGTCCTCGATCACCTTGCGGCGGACCTTGCGGGTGCGGGTCATCTCGCCGTCATCGGCGTCAAGCTCCTTGTGCAGGATCAGGAAGCGGTGGATCTGGCAGCCCGACAGGATCGGGTCGGCGGCAACCGACTTGTTGACCGCCTCGACATGGCCGCGGATCATGTCATAGACCTGCGGGTGGCCCGCCAGCTCCTGATAGCTGGCATAGGCGATGTTGTTGCGTTCTGCCCAGTTGCCGACCGCAGCGAGGTCGATGTTGATGAAGGCGGTGCACATGGTCCGCCCCGCGCCGAACACCACGGCCTCCAGGATATTCGGGTAGAATTTCAGCTTGTTCTCGACGTATTTCGGGGCGAACAGGCGGCCATCGGCCATCTTGCCCACATCCTTTGCCCGGTCGATGATGCGCAGGTGCCCGGTGCCGGGTTCAAAGAACCCCGCGTCGCCGGTGGCGACCCAGCCTTCGGCATCCTTGGTCGATGCGGTGCTTTCGGGGTTCTTGTAATAGGCGACGAAGGTGCCGGGGCTGCGGTAGAACACCTCGCCGCTGTCGGCGATCTTCACCTCGACCCCCGGGCTTGGCACGCCGACGGTGTCGGACCGCACCTGCCCGTCGGGCTGCTGGGTGATGAACACGCTCGCCTCGGTCTGGCCGTAGAGCTGTTTGAGGTTGATCCCGAGGCTGCGGTAGAAATCGAAGATCTCGGGCCCGATCGCCTCGCCCGCGGTATAGCCGACCCGGATGCGGCTGAAGCCCAGTGTGTTCTTCAGCGGGCCATAGACCAGCAGGTCGCCCAGTGCATAGGCCAGCCGGTCGGCCCCCGACACCGGCTTGCCGTCCAGCAACGCGGGCCCCACCCGGCGCGCCACCGCCATGAAACGGTGAAACAGCGCCTTCTTCACCCGGCCCGCATCTTCCATGCGGATCATCACCGTGGTCAGTTGCCCCTCGAACACCCGGGGCGGGGCAAAGAAATAGGTCGGCCCTATCTCGCGCAGGTCGGTCATCATCGTGGCCGGGCTTTCGGGGCAGTTGACGCAGAACCCGGCCCACATCGCCTGCCCGATGGAAAAGATGAAATCGCCGACCCAGGCCATCGGCAGATAGGCCAGCACCTCGTCCCCCGCCCGCAGATGGTCGAATTCGGCCGAGTTCTTCGAGGTTTCGATGATGTTGCGGTTGGAGAGCACCACACCCTTGGGCTTGCCCGTGGTGCCCGAGGTGTAAAGCATGACGCAGGTGCTATCCCACCCCAGTTCGGCCGTGCGGATGTCAAGTTCGGCATCGAAGCGGAAATGCCCGGCGCGGCCTTCGGCGGTCACGTCGGCCATCGCGTTCAGGCGGGAATGGTCGTATTTGCGCATCCCGCGCTTGTCGACATAGACCACCTGCTCGATGTGGTGGATGCGGTCTTCGACCTCGATCACCTTGTCGACCTGTTCCTGATCGCCGCAGACCACGAAACGCGCGCCGCAATGGTCCAGCACATAGGCCATCTCTTCCGCCACGGCGTCCTGATACAGGGGCACCGGCACCGCGCCGCACATCTGCGCCGCCACCATCGACCAGTAAAGCTGCGGCCGGTTGCGGCCGATTATCGCCACATGCTCGCCCCGCCCCAGACCCAGCGCCATGAACCCCAGCGCCATCGCGCGGATTTCCTCGGCCGCCTGCGCCCAGGTCCAGCTTTGCCAGATGCCGAATTCCTTTTCGCGGTAGGCGGACATCTCGGGGAATCGCACGGCATTGCGCGCCAGCAAGGCGGGTATGGAAACGGGTTCAGGCAATGCCTGGGTATCGGTGGCCATCGTCATCCTCCCTTCGCCGCGCGTTGCGGCAAGGCCTTGGCGATTCTTCGACCGCCTGCCTTTGCAACCCTAGCGGTGACGGGCAAAGCTTGCGTGACTTTTTCGCAATCCTTTCGAATTGTAACAGCGGGCGCTTGGGCCTTTCGCGCCCTGCCCCCGGGGTGCTAGCCATGGGGTCAGAGGTGCCTCATGCCGCAGACCGACGATCCGCGCACCGGCCTGATGCAGGCCGGGCTGAACCTGATCCAGCAGGCGCTGTCGATCTATGACAGCGATTTGCGGCTTGCGGTGTGCAACCGGCGGTTTCAGGACATGTTCGACTTTCCGCAGGCGCTGGTAAGCCCCGGCGCCTCGTTCGAAGACACCGTCCGCTTTCTGGTGGCGCGCGGCGAATATGGCCCGGTTGACGACCCCGAGGCCGCCGTGCGGGCCCGGGTGCAGGCCGCCCGCGCCTTCCAGCCGCACTACATGGAACGGCCGCGCCCCGGCAACCGCTGGATTTCCGTCGAAGGCTCGCCGCTGCCGCAGGGCGGCTGGGTCACGGTCTATACCGACATCACCGAGATCAAGCTGCAGGAACAACTGCTCCGCGCCCGGTCCGAGGAGTTGTCGGAAGACCTGCTGGCCCATGCCGAACGGCTTGGCCAGGCCAACCGCGCGCTGGCCGCGACCAACGCGGCGCTGGAGGAGGCCAAGCGCGAGCTGACCGAGATGGAGGCCCGCACCCGCCTGACCACCGAGATGATGCCCGCCCATATCGCGCATGTGAACCGCGACCTGCGCTACACCTATTCCAACCGCCGGCTGACCTCGGTGCTGCCGGGGCGGCCGCGCAACATCCTTGGCCTGACCGGGCGCGAGGCGCTGGGCGATGGCACCTTCGACAAGATCGCGCCCTACCTCGCGCAGGCGCTGGAGGGCGAGGCCAGCGTGTTCGAATTCACCGACGACGAGTCCGGCCGCCGCATCCGCGCCGCCTTTACGCCGGATCAGACGGGGGATCAGACGCCGGATCAGGCGGGGAACCGGGCGGGGGGCGAAATCGGCGGCGTCTACATCCTGTCGATGGACGTGACCGGCGAGACGCAGGCCCGCGCCGCCCTGACCCAGACCCGCAAGCGCGAACTGGCGGCGCAGCTGACCTCGGGACTTGCGCATGATTTCGCCAACCTGCTGACGATCATCCTCGGCCTGCAGGGGCGGCTGGAACGGCTGGCCCTGCCCGATGGCGGACCGGCGCTGGTGGCGGCAACGCTGGCCGCCGCCCGGCGCGGAGGGGTGCTGCTGGACCGCATCGCCAGCATATCCGGCCGGCGCGAGTTGCGCCCCGTGTCCACCGATCTGGCGTCGTTCCTGTCCGATCTGCGCGTTCTGGCGGGGCCCACCCTGCCTGACGCCACAAGGCTGGAGATCGCGCTGGAACGGCTCGATGCACCGATCCTGCTTGATGCGGGCGGGATGCAGGATGCGCTGGTGAACCTGATCCTGAACGCCCGCGATGCGCTGGGGCCGACGGGCGGCACCATCCGCGTCGCGGCGCGGCCCGTGCGCGACACCTGGCTGGAAATCAGCGTGACCGATGACGGCCCGGGGTTCAGCGCGGCGGCTTTGCAGCAGGGGCTGGACCCGTTCTTCACCACCAAGGGCGGCGAGGGCTCGGGGCTGGGGCTGTCGATGGTCTATGACCAGATCACGCTCTGCGGCGGCACGGTGCGGCTGGAGAACCGTGCGGGCGGCGGCGCGCTGGTCACGCTGCGCCTGCCGCTGCGCCGCGTGGAACCGCCGACCGCGCCGGAACTGGTGCTGCTGGTGGAGGACAGCGCCGAGATCCGCGAGACCGTGCGCGGGATGCTGCGCGACATGGGCCACGCGGTGATCGAGGCCGCCAGCGCCGACGAGGCGGCGGCGCTGGCCGATCTGCCGGGGCTGTCGGTCGTGCTGTCCGACATCGGGCTGCCGGGCAGGCTTTCGGGCGTCGATCTGGCAGAGCGGCTGGCCGAACGGGTGCCGCCGCTGCGGGTCTGCCTGATGACCTCGCTGCCGCCCGCGCACCGCCTGCGCGCCCGCGCCGCCGCCCGCTTCACCGTGCTGACCAAGCCGTTCGACGCCGGTGCCCTTGCCGCCTTTCTGGGGCAGGGCGCCGCATGAAACCGCCCCATGTCGCCATTCTGGACGATGAACCCGAGATCCGCCGCCTGCTGTCCGACGCGCTGGAGGAGGCAGGCTTCCGCACCACCAGCTACGGGCGCGCCACCGAGTTCGAGGCGTCGCTGAAGCGGGTGACGCCCGATGTCTGCCTGGTCGACCTTGGCCTGCCCGACCGCGACGGGCTGGCGCTGGTGCACCGGCTGGCGCTGGAATCCGGGGCGGCGATCATCATCATCTCGGGCCGGGCGCAGGTGCAGGACCGGGTGACCGGGCTGGAGCTTGGCGCCGACGACTACATCATCAAGCCGTTCGATCCGGCCGAGGTGGTGGCCCGCGTCCGCGCCCGGCTGCGCAAGGGCCGCACCGGGGTGGAACGCCAGGCGCAGGTGGCGCGCTTTGCCGGCTGGGTGGCGCAGTTCGACCGCTATGTGCTGATCGCGGCCGATGGCACGGAAGTGCCGTTCTCGCACGCCGAGGGCGAGGTGCTGCGGCTGTTTCTGGAAGCGCCGAAGCGGCTGATCTCGCGGGCGCAGATGCAGGAGTCGCTGGGCGGGGCTGCGGGCGAAAGCTTCGACCGGGCGATGGACGTGCGTATCTCGCGGTTGCGCACCAAGCTGGGCGAAGACCCGAAGAACCCGACGCTGATCAAGACGATCTACGGCGCGGGCTATATCTTTCTGGGGGATGTGGTCTGGTCCTGACAGGGCGGGGCGGCGTCGCGGGCGGAGCCTCCGGCGGGGATATTTTTGCCAAGATGAATGGGGACCGGCGGTGCTTTGCGGGCACCGCCGGTGGGGGTCAGGCGCCGATCCTGCCGCTGCGCAGGGCGCGGCGGCGAGCCATGGCGTCGGTGCGGGCATCGGCGCGGGCGTTGCCATCGGGATCGGCTTTGGGGGCCACGTCCAGATGCGCGGCAAGCGCCGCCAGCGTCGGGAACCGGAAGATGTCGGTGATCGACAGCTTCGGCAGGCCCAGCTTCTCGCGCATCTCGCGGTGCGCCTGCACCGCCAGCAGCGAATGGCCGCCCAGCGCAAAGAAATTGTCCTTCGCGCCGATCTTCGGCACGCCCAGCACATGGCTCCAGATCGCGGCAATCTGCGCCTGCAGGCCGGAGTCGGGCGTGACGAACGCCTCCGGCGCGGCCTTGATTCCCGGCGGGGGCAGCGCCTTGCGGTCGATCTTGCGGTTCGGCGTCAGCGGGAAGGCGTCGAGCGTGACGAAATGCGCCGGGATCAGGTGGTCGGGCAACTGCGCCGCCAGCGCCCCGCGCAGCGCCGTCTCGATGGCGGTGCCGGTCAGGTAGGCCACAAGCCGCAGGTCGCCGGGGCTGTCCTCGCGCGCCAGCACCACCGAGGCGGTGACGCCGGGCTGGGCATCCAGCGCCGCCTCGATCTCGCCCAGTTCGATCCGGTAGCCGCGCAGCTTGACCTGATGGTCGGTGCGGCCAAGGAAGTCGAGCCGCCCATCCGCTTGCCAGCGCACGAGGTCGCCCGTGCGGTAGATCCGGCCGGGGGCGAAGGGATTGGGCCGGAAGCGTTCGGCCGTAAGATCCGGGCGCCGCCAGTAGCCGCGCGTCACGCCCTCGCCGCCGATCCACAACTCGCCCGGCGTGCCGACGGGCAGGGGTTGCAGCGCGGCGTCGAGCACATAGGCCTGGGTGTTGGCGACCGGGCGGCCGATCGGCACCACGCCGTCGCCCGGCACGGCGGGTTCGGTGGCGGACCAGATGGTGGTTTCGGTCGGACCATACATGTTCAGGATGCGGGCCCTGGTTGCCCGCGCCAGATCGGCCACCAGCGCGCCCGGCAGCGCCTCGCCGCCGATCAGCAGGGTCTGCACCCCCGCCAGCGCCCGGCGGGATTCGTCGTTCATCGCGATCATCCGCGCCATCGACGGGGTGCATTGCAGATGCGTCACGCCATGGCGGATGATCTGCGCCGCGATGGAATGATCGTCGGCGGCGGGCCCCGCCGCGGCGTTGGACTGGCGCAGCACCTCGGCCAGCGGGTAGAGCGCCTCCATCACCTGTTCGGGGGCGATGCCATAGTCGATCAGGCAGGCGATCTCGGTGACGCCGATGCGCTTCAGTTGCTCCACCCGGGCCAGCGCGTCCTTGACAGTGCCGAACAGGCCGGAATCCTCGAAATAGCGGTGGAAGGCGAAATCGAGGATGCCCGCGACCTCGTCGCCCGTCAGGGTGCGCAGGTCGATATCCATCGGGTTGGCGACGCCCTGCGGTTTCTTGAAGGCGGGGAAGGCCCAGGCGTATTGCTTCACAAGACCCGCCGCAGCACCAAGATAGGCCTTCATCGGGCCGATGGCGGTGGCGCGGGCCTGTTCGCGGTCGCGCGCCACATAGGTGTGCAGCATCAGCGACACGGTGAAGTCTGCCGGGTCATGCCCGGCCTTGCGCAGGGCGGCGTGGTAGAGCCTGATCTTGTCGCCGACCTCGTCGATCGACTGGCCCAGGAGGTGGGTCAGCACATGCGCCCCGATCTCGCCCGCCTCGCGCCAGGTGTCGGGGTTGCCTGCGGTGGTCACCCAGATCGGCAGGTCGCGCGAAACCGGGCGCGGCTGGGTCAGCACGCCGAAGGTCTTGCCGCCGTCGGTGGGAAACTCGACCGTCTCGCCGCGCCACAGTCGGCGCAGCTGTTCGATGGCCGCGAACATCGCGGCGCGGTTGTTCGGCGGCGCGTTTTCCGGGCGCAGCACGAAGTCGTCGGGGTGCCAGCCCGAGGCGATGCCAAGACCGGCGCGGCCGTTGGTCAGGTTGTCGATCACCGCCCATTCCTCGGCCACACGCGCCGGATGGTGCAGCGGCAGCACGCAGGAGCCCGCACGCACGCCGATGTTCTTCGTCACCGCCGCCACCGCCGCCCCGGTGACCGAGGGGTTCGGGTAGGGGCCGCCGAAGGCGTGGAAATGGCGTTCCGGCGTCCAGACCGCGCAGAAGCCGTGGGTATCGGCAAAGCGCGCGCCTTCCAGCAGCAGCTCGTATTTCTTCGGACCGGCGCCGTCGTCGTTGCCCCAGTAATACAGCGAGAAATCCATC
Organism: Paracoccaceae bacterium Fryx2; assembly: GCA_032334235.1. Classification (NCBI taxonomy): domain Bacteria; kingdom Pseudomonadati; phylum Pseudomonadota; class Alphaproteobacteria; order Rhodobacterales; family Paracoccaceae; species Paracoccaceae bacterium Fryx2. Next base: position 2,281,224 of record JAVSGI010000005.1, on the reverse strand, counting down.
TTCTGCGCCGTGTCGATCCGCCCGCCCGAGACCAGCGCGCGATCCTCGTCGCTGGTCAGCACCACCTTGAAGCCGCGCGCCAGTGTCCAGAACAGCTCCAGCACCGAAATGTCGAACGACAGGCTGGTGACGGCCAGCCAGACGCCGGGCGCTGGGCCGATGCGCTGGTCCATCCCTGCGAAGAAGCTCATCACGTTTCGATGTTCGACCATCACTCCCTTGGGCCGCCCGGTCGAGCCGGAAGTATAGATCATGTAGGCGAGGTCTTCGGGGGTGACGCCGGACTCGGGGTTGGTTTCGGGCGCCGTGGCCAGCCGGGGGACGCTGTCGATCAGCAGCACATCTGCGCCATGCTCGGGCAGGATGTCTTCCAGCGCGGTCTGGGTCACCAGCACCGGGCAGGCGGAATCTTCCAGGAACAGCGCGATGCGCTCGGCGGGGTAGGTCGGGTCCATCGGGACATAGGCGCCCCCGGCTTTCTGGATCGCCAGCGCGCCGACCAGCAGATCAAGGCCGCGCCGGGTGCACAGGCCGACCAGCACGCCGGGGCCGACCCCCATGCCCATCAGCACATGCGCCGCCCGGTTGGCGCGGGTGTTCAACTGGGCATAGGTCAGGCTTTCGCCCTCGAACACCAGCGCGGTGGCGTGGGGGGTGCGGGCGGCCTGCTGCTCGAACGCCTGATGCACGCAGAGGCTGCGGTCATGAGCCTGCGCCGTGGCGTTCCACTGGTGCAACACCTGGTCGCGCTCGGCGTTGGGCAGGATCGGCAGCGTGGTTGCCGGGGTTTCCGGGGCGGCGATTGCGGCGTGCAGGAAAACCGACAGCCGGGCGGCATGGGCGGCGGCGGCGGCAGCGGACAGGCGTGCGCTGTCGTAGTGCAGCACGCCGGGGGTCAGGGTCAGCACGGTGCCGGGCAGGGGGGCGTTCTCCGACAGGCCGACCTGCGGCGTTGCCAGCCCGGTCAGCGCACGGTCGCGGGCGACGAGGTCGAGCGGGAAGGCGGGGGTCTTCCGGGCTTTCGCAAGGGCTGCGGTCACGGCGGCTTCCGCCCCGGCCAGCGTGCCATCGGTGCCCGCCCGCAGCGGCACCCAGCCGCTGAGGATGCCCAGCGGGGCGGGGACGGCGGCATCGGCATAGGCCAGATCGCCGAGCGGCTTGCCCGACAGCCGCACCGCCCCCAGCGCCAGCAGCGCCAGCGTGCGGTCGCCCGCAAGGCCGGGCGGCAACGCCAGCGGCACCTGCGCCCAGAGCGGCACGGCAGCGGCGGTGGCCTCGGGCACTTCGCAGGGCTCCAGCGCGGCCAGCGCCCGGCGCAGCGCGCCCTCGCCGGGGGCCACGGCGGCAAGCGCGGCGGTCAGCGCCTGCGCTTCGTCGGCGGTCAGCAGGGGCAGCGACGCCACGCCCAGCGACTTCGGGCAGACCGCCGCCCCCGCCTGATCGGTGATCCGCGCCAGCCGAACGGCGCCATCGGCGCAGGCCACCACCAGCCCCGCCTCGGTCGCCTCCAGCACCGTGCCGGGGGCGGCGGAGCCCGCCGCAGCCTCGGCCGCGCCGACCAGCAGCACGCGGTCGCCCGCGGCGATCTTGGGGCAGGTCAGGGGGTTGAAATAGCCGCCATGGTCCAGCGCCCGCACCAGCGCCAGCACGCGCGCCACCGGCTGGGCAAAGTCTATCCGCCCTGCGGCAGCCGGGCGGTTGGCGCGGCTGTGCAGGCTGCGCTGCGTCAGGTCCTGTTTGCGGCGGTGCGGCGCCCCGGTTTCCAGCGCGGCCAGCAGGGCGGGGAAACTGTCGATTGCCGCCTCGAAACAGCGGGTGTTGAGGGTCAGCGCGGTGTCGGTTGGCGCGATGTCGAACAGGCGCTGCTCCAGAATGTCGCCCTCGTCGATGCCGCCCTCAATCATGTGCCAGGTGATGCCGTGCTGCGCCTCGCCGTTCAGAATAGCCCAGACCGGCGCGTTCAACCCGGCATGTCGCGGCAACGGGCCGTCGTGGAAGTTCACCGCGCCTTGCGTGGCCCGCGCCAGCAGCGCCTCGGGGATCAGCGACAGGTTGGCGATGGAAAGCAACCAGTCCACCGTCACATCCTCCAGCGTCGCCCCCACCGGCGCGACCCGCAGCCCGCGCCCCCGCGCCCAGACGGCAACGTCGGGGTTGCGGGTGATCACGGCGGCGATGGCATGGCCGCGTGACAGCAGGATCTCGCTGCACTGGATCAGCAGCGATTCATTGCCGATGACGATACTGGAAAACGGTTTCATCTACGCTCCTATCCGTCAGGGGGCTGACGGCACGGGGCCCCTATGGGCGGTTTGTTCCGGCCCGGGGGGCAGGGCCCCCGGTCAAACCCTGACGCGCCGCATCAAGGTAGTGCAGGATCAGGTCTGAAAGAAAGTGCGGCGGATCGATCCGGCGATGGCGCTGCACCAGCCGTTTGGCCTGCCACACAGCGCCGCCCAGCAGATGCGCGGCGGTGGCGGCGGCGGCATAGGCTTTGCCATGGGTCTTGGTGAAATAGTGCAGTCGGCTGTCGAACCAGAATGCCGGCGTGCGGCCCCATGTCTTCATCCCGGTGGACACCGAGCCGATATGGGTCACGATGCTGTTGCGCACATAGTCGGTCGGCCAGCCCGCCTTGGCGGCGCGGCGGCAAAGATCGGTTTCCTCGAAATAAAGAAAAAAGGTTTCATCGAACAGCCCGATCCGGTCCAGCACGTCCTGACGCATCATCAGGCTGGCCCCCGCCAGCCAGTCGACCCGGGTCGTCGCCTGCGGAATCGGCTGCGCCACGACATGGCGGTGCAGCAGCCGGCTGATCAGGCCAAAGCGCGCCGCCCCTTCCAGTTCCGACGCGATCGACGGAAAGCGGAACGCGGTGCGGTGCGGCTCGCCATCCGGGCCGTGCAGGTAGCTGCCCGCAAAGCCGGTGCCGGGATGGGCCATCAGATGGTCGCGCAGCGCCCGTATCGCACCCGCATCCGGGAAGGCATCGGAGTTCAGGATATACACCAGATCGGGCCGCGCGCCCCCGGGCAGGCCCGCCAGAATACCCACGTTGTTGCCCGCGCCAAAGCCGCCGTTGCGCCCCGATTGCAGCACCCGCACCCGGTGCGGCCCGCCCTTCCAGCCGCGCCGGGCAACCTCGGCCGCCATTCTCTCGAACGACCCGTCACCCGAGTCGTTGTCGACGATGGTCAGCGCGCCGGGGATGCCCGCCATCTCGCGCAGCGCCGCCTCGGCGGCCTGCAGCGTCATGTCAGGCGTGCGCCAGTTCAGGATGACGGTCAGCAGGGTCGGGCCCATCGCGCTACTCCGCCGCCGTTGCAGGATGCCACGCCGGGGCCAACGCTTCCGGCACCGCCTCTGCCGCCGCGATCACCGGGCGCAGGCGGGCGGCCAGCACCCGGACGTTGGGCTCCAGCACCATGCTGTCATGGTCGCCCGGCACCTCGATCACCTCAAGGGCGGGGGCGAAGCGGGTCAGGTCGTTGTCGGGGAACACATATTCCCGCGCCCGGCTGACCCAGCGCCCGCCCGAGACTTGCCAGCGCCGGTCCAGCGGCGGGCGGAACAGCGTGGTCGGCCCGGCGCGCTGCGGCAGGGTGTAGCCCGGCATCGCAGCGCGGAACGCGGCCTCGATCGCCGCATTGTGGAAGGCGCCTTCGGCCTGCTCCGGCGCGCCCGCCGCCTGAAGCCTGCGCCACGCGCGCTTGTCGCGTGCCCAGTCCAGCACGAACCGCGGCCCCTGCGCGCGCAATTGCGCCAGCCGGATCAGCGCCTTGTCGATGCGGCTCAGCGCGGGGCGCACCGGGATCGGGGTGTCGAGCAGCACCAGCTGCGCCACCTGTTCTCCCGAGTCTTCCAGTTGCCGCGCCATTTCCCACGCCGTCAGGCCGCCGCCGGAAAAGCCGCCCAGAAGGTAGGGCCCCTGCGGCTGCACCTGCCGCAGTTCCGCGATGCAATCCGCCGCCGCCTCGGGCAGCGTGGTGTGCGGGGCCGCGTCGCCATAAAGCCCGCGCGCCTGCAAGCCATAGAACGGCCGGTCGCCGCCCAGCAGTTGGGCCAGATGACGCAGGTTCAGCACGTTGCCGAACATGCCCGCCACCAGGAAGAACGGCGTCTTCGGCCCGCCCTCGCGTTCGTGCATCGCGACCAGATGGGTGAAGCGCCGCACAGGGGCCAGTGCGGCGCCCTCCGCCGGGCCGATGCGTTGCCCGATCATCGCCGCACAGCGGGCGATGGTCGGCGCCTCGAACAGCACCGAGATCGGGAAATCTACGCGGTAGGCCTTCTTCACCATGGCAAACAGCCGCACCGCGATCAGGCTGTGGCCGCCCAGCGCGAAGAAGTCATCCTCCACCCCGACCTGTTCCACCCCCAGCAGGTCTTGCCAGAACCCGGTCAGCGTGCGTTCCACATCATTGCGCGGCGCGACATAGGCGGTGTCGAGATCGGGGCGGGCGAAGCCTTGCCCGTCCGGGCGAATGGCATCCGCCGCAGCGGCTTGCGCGATCAGCGTCGGCAGATCGAGCGACGAGACGATGACCTGCGGGCCCCCGCAGGCCAGCGCCCGGCGAAACGCCTCGGCCCCTTCGCCTGCCCGAATGCCCTGACCCAGATTGTGCAGCAACCGATCTTCGGCGGGCGAGGACAGGCGGCTGGCAGGGCCGTCGTCGAACTCCAGTTCGGGCGCGGCGGCGCGGGACAGCGCGCCCTCCAGCCTGCGGATGGTGAAGCCCTCTATTTCCACGCAGACAGCGCCCGTGGCATCGGCCAGCGTCACGTCGAAACTGGCGACCGGCCCTTCGGCACGGTTGGCCCCGGCGTTGCGGACATGGCTGATGATCTGCGCGGGCAGCGGCGCGAACACCCTGATGCGGTCATAGGACACCGGCACCCACAGATGCGTCGGAAGGTAACCCGCGATCAGCCCCATCGCCCAGCCGGTCGCAATGTCCAGCATCGCCGGGTGCAGCAGCCAGCCCTCGCCCGCATCGCCCCGGAACGCCTGCGGCAAGGCGAGGTCTGCAATGCCTTCGCCAACACCCAGTGCCGCGCGGGTCAGCACCCGCCAGCGCGGCCCGAAGGCCAGATGCGCCTCTTGCGGCGACACCAGCCCCTGCGGGTCTGCCGTCCCCTGCGGGCAGCGCGCCGCAATCGCGCCTGCGTCGATCCGGCCGGGGGCATCGGCCAGCGGCATCAGCCTTGCCTGCGCGTGCAACTGCCACCCGGAGCGGCCACCAGCCTGCGTTGCACTCTGCACCTCGAAGCCGAAGCCTTCGTCGCTGCGGCGCAGGCGCACACGGATGTCGCACGGGCGCGGATCTTCCACCGCCAGCGGGCGGAAGAAGGTCAGGTCTCGGATCTCGAACCGCGGGATGCCCTCGGCGGCCAGCGCCTCGGCCGCGAGTTCCACATACCCGGTGCCCGGCAGCAGCGCCTGCCCGCCCTCTCGCAGCCGGTGCCCGCCGAGGATCCAGCGGTCCACCCCCAGCCGGGCGGTGTAGAGCCGGTGGCCGACCGGATCGAATGTCGCCTCGTCCAGCAGCGCCGCCGTGACCGGCTGACGGGGGGCTGGCGGCCGGGTGCCGGTGCGGTCGGCCAGCGCCTCGGCGGCCATGCCGACATCGGCCCAGATGCCCCAGTTCAGCGCCAGAACCCGCGTTCGGCCGCCGCTGCGCGAAAGCGAACAGGCGTTCAGGAACTCGTTTGCCGCCACATAGTCGACCTGCCCCGCGGGCCCGGTCACGGTCGAGGTCGAGGAAAACAGCACCATAAGGTCCAGCGTGCCATCGGGGAACAGCCGGTCCAGCACCTGCGTGCCATGCAGCTTGGGGGCAAACACCTCCTCCACCGCGGCGGGGGTCTTGGTCATCAGAGGGCCGTCATCCACCACGCCGGCCGCATGGATCACCACGCGAACCGGCCCGAAGGCCCGCGTGCCTGCATCGACCGCCGCGCGCATCTCCTGAAGGTTGCATACGTCGGCGGTGGCCACCAGAACCTCGCCCAGCGCCTCCAGCCGTTGCAGCGCAAGGATGCGGCGCGAGACCGGGTCATGCCGCGCCAGATGGCCGGGCCATGCCGCGCGGTCCGGCAAGGGTCGGCGGGTGATCAGGATGATCTTCGCGCCATTGCGGCGGATCAGGTCTTCGGCCAGCGTCAGCCCGATGCCGCCAAAGCCGCCGGTGATCATCACCACCGCACCCTGCGGCACCACGTCCCCGGCCAACGGCAGCACCACGCGCCGCAGCCCGCGTTCCAGCCGCTTGCCGCCGCGCAGGGCGGCCACGCTGTTGGCGGGGGTGGCGGTCAGATCTTCCAGAACCTGCTGCGCCAGTGCCGCCAGATCGGCGCGCCCCTTGCGAGCCTCGGGCAACACCACGTCCAGCGTGGCACAGGTCACCCCCGGCAATTCGTGCGGAACCACCAGCGCCGGGCCGTGCAGGGTGGCCTTTTCCGGGCAGGGCAACGGCTCGCCCCGCACCTGCTGCGCCCCGGTGGTCACGGCGGTGATGTGCAGCGGCACGGGCAGGTTCTCGCCCGCCATCGCCTGCGCGAGGAACAGCAGCGCATAGAACCCCTGCTCGACATTGCGGTGAAAGAAGCTTGATCCCGGTCGGTGGCTTTCCCCGGCCGTCACCAGCCAGAAATGAGCCACACGGGTCGGCAGGTGCCCCAGCGCCACCAGATCGCGGATCAGCGCGTCATAGCCGTCGCGGCCCTGCTCGGGGGCCAGCAGATAGCCGCCCTGCCCGTCGCGCGCAAAGGCGTCGCCCGCCCGCACCGTGATCACCCGATGCCCGGCGGCGCGCAGCGGTGCGGCGCAGGCCTCGGCCAGCCAGGCCTCATCCATGAACATCAGCCAGGTCTGCGGCGGCAGATCGTGCAGCCCTGCCTCGACATCCAGCGCACCGGGGGCGGCGCGGGGCCGCCATTCCGGCAACCAGCCCCAGGTTGCCATGTCGTCCGACCGCATCGGGGGGGCCTGCACCTGCGGCGCCAGGGCCGTGCCCGGCGCGATGAAGTAGGTCTTGCGCTGAAAGGCGTAGGTCGGCAGCGGCACGCGCTGGCGCACCGCATCGCCCCAGATCGGCGCCCAGTCCACCGCGACGCCGCAGGCCCAGAGCCTGCCGATGCTGGCGATGAACCACGCATCATCCGCCATCTCCTGTTCGGGGTGGCGCAGCGCCGCGATCACCTGCCCGCCCGGCACGCCGTTGGCCTGCGCCAGCGACGACAGCGCCCGCCCCGGCCCGACCTCAAGGAACACCCGGCCGGGGGTCGCGGCCAGCGTCGCCATGCAGCTTCGGAACATCACGGTATTGCGCAGATGCGCCACCCAGTATCCGGGGTCGGTCGCCTCGGCCGCCGTCAGCGCCACGCCGCTGCGGTTCGAGATGATCGGGATCGTCGGCGCGTGCAGCCGGATCGACCGCAGGTAATCCCCGAACTGGCGCAGGATCGGCTCCAGCATCCGCGAATGGGCAGCGATGTCGATCGGCACGCGCTGCGGGTCCACCCCCTGCGCCGCCAGCACCTCCGTCAGCCCCGCCAGCGCCGCATCGGGGCCGGATACCACGCAGAGCCCCGGCGCGTTGACCGACGCCAGATCCAGATCGCCGGTCAGCAGCGGGCGCAGCTCACCTTCCGTCAGCGGCACGGCCAGCATCCCGCCGGGGGCGATGCTGTCGAACAACTGCCCGCGCAGATGCACCAGCCCGATGCAATCCTCGAAACTCAGCACCCCTGCCAGACAGGCGGCGGTATTCTCGCCCATCGAATGCCCGACCAGCGCGGCAGGCACCACACCCCACGACTGGTAAAGCTTCGCCAGCGCATATTCCACGATCATGATCAGCGGCAGTTGCACCGAAGGCTGCCGCAGCCTTTCGTTCGCCGCGGCCTCCTCCCCCGGCGCGGCCAGCCACAGCGCGCGGATGTCGTAGTCGAGCTTCGGTTGCAGGATCGCCAGACCCCTGTCCATCCAGTCGCGGAACTCGGGTTCGGTGTCGTAAAGGTCGCGCGCCATGCCCGCGAACTGCGCGCCGCCGCCGGGGAACATGAACACCACCTCGGGGTCGTCGCCCAGATGGTCGTGGCTGAACACCTGGCGCGGGTCTTGCCCCTCCAGCAGGTCGGCGGCTTGCGTATGGCTGCGTGCCACGATCACCCGGCGTTTTTCAAACGCGCGGCGGCCGTGTTTCAGCGTCCAGGCCACATCGGCCAGCGGCTGTTCGGGGTGGGCGCGCAGATGCGCCGAGAGCCGTTGCGCCCCCGCATCCAGCGCCGCGCGCGACCGGGCCGAAAGCACGAGCATCTGGAACGGCCAGTCGCTGTCACCCGATGCCGCCCGCGCCGGGGCCTCCTGCAGCACGGCATGGGCATTGGTGCCGCCGACGCCCAGGCTGTTGACCCCGGCGCGGCGCGGGGTGCCCGCCCATTCCGTCAGCCGGTCGTTGACGCGGAACGGGCTCGTCTCGAAATCAATCGCGGGGTTGGGCGATTCATACCCCAGCGAGGCCGGGATCTGCCGGTGGTGCAGCGCCAGCGACGCCTTGACCAGACTTGCCACCCCCGCCGCCGCATCCAGATGGCCGATGTTGGTCTTGACCGAGCCGATCTTGCAGAACCCCACCGCATCGGTGGTTTCGCGGAAAGCCGCCGTCAGGGCCGCCACCTCGATCGGGTCGCCCAGATAGGTGCCGGTGCCGTGGCATTCGACATAGCCGATGGTTTCGCCAGTAACGCCCGCAACCGCCTGCGCCTCGGCAATCGCGCGGGCTTGCCCGTCGACCGACGGCGCCAGATAGCCCGCCTTCGCCGCCCCGTCGTTGTTGACCGCCGTGCCCTTGATCACCGCCCAGATGTGGTCGCCGTCGCGCAGCGCGTCCGACAGCCTGCGCAGCACCACGCAGCCCGCGCCCGACCCGAAAACCGTGCCCTGCGCGCGGTGATCGAAGGCGTGGCAATGCCCGTCGGGCGACAATATTTCGCCCTCGGTGAACAGATACCCCCGCCCCTGCGGCAATTCGACCGTGACGCCGCCCGCCAGCGCCATGTCGCATTCGCCCGACAACAGCGACTGCGCCGCATAGTGCACCGCCACCAGCGAGGTGGAACAGGCGGTCTGCACGTTGATGCTGGGGCCGCGCAGGTCGAAGATGTGGCTGACGCGGGTCGCGAGGAAATCCTTGTCGTTGCCGGTGTGCCGCAGCAGGAACATGCCGGTGTTTTCGACCAGATCGGGGTTGGAGCAGAGGTTGAAGTAGAAATAGCTGCCCATGCCGCAGCCTGCCCAGACGCCGATGGCGCCGGGAAACGCCTCGGGCGGGTGGCCCGCGTTTTCCAGCGCCTCCCACGCCACTTCCATGAACTGGCGGTGCTGGGGGTCGAGGATCGCGGCATCCTTGGGCGAAAACCCGAAGAACTCGGCATCGAAATCGGCAAAACCGTCCAGCAGGGCGGCGCTGGGCACATAGTTGGGCTGGCGCATCCGGGCCGGGGCCTCGCCTGCGGCCAGCAGGTCGTCCGGGGTCAGGTGCCGGATGCTTTCCACCCCGGCCTTCAGGTTGGCCCAGTATTCGCCCACCGAGGCCGCGCCGGGCACATGCACGGCCATGCCGACAATCGCGATGCCGGTTTCGGAAGTGTCGGCGGGAATCGGATCGGCGCTCATGTAACCTTCACGGGGGCTTGGCTGCGCTAGACCGCTACCTGCCATATCTGACCAAATTAAGGAAGGCGCGCCAACGGTTCCGCCTGCGTCGCCCCGTCGAACATATGGGGGCGGGTGGGCTGCTTGCCCAGCACCCAGGCATAGACCCCGGCCACCTGACGGGCTTTCTGCGGCCAGGTGAACAGCGCCCCGACCCGCGCCCGCGCCCGCGCCCCGGTGGCTGCCACCCCTGCGGGGTCGGCGGCACAGCGTTCCAGTTCGGCGCGGACCGCCGCCACGATGGCGGCACGCGGCCCGATCGGCACGGTGTAGCCGGTTCCCGGCACCACCAACTCGCCCGGCCCCGCGTAATCGACCACCAGCGGGGCCAGACCCAGCGCCATCGCCTCCAGCACCACGCCGCCGCCAAATTCGCGGATCGACGGAAAGGCCAGCATCCCGCAGCCCGCCGCGATGTCCTGCACCCTTGCATGATCGACCCAGCCGTGAAAACGCACTGCCCCGCCGATGCCTGCCGCCTGCGCCCGCAGGTCGGCCAGCATCGGGCCATCGCCGATCATCTCCAGTGTCATCCGCCCGTCTGCCAGCAGATGCGCGGCCGCTTCCAGCAGCATGTCGGGGCCCTTGTAGGGCACCATCCGCCCGATGAAACAGGCCCGCAGCGGCCCGGGGGCGGGCGTTGCCTGCCGCCAGAACCGCGCGGGGTCGATGCCGTTTTCCGGCAGCCAGATGCAGCGCGCCCGGTGCTGCGGCGGAATCTCCGACAGGGTGTGGCGCGAGCCGACCAGGATCGCCGCCGCCCCCATCGTCGCCCGCCGCCCCGGCAGCAGCCGGTAGGCGCCGCGCACATAGGACAGCCATTCCCGTTCCCGCCGCCGCTCGGCATCAAACCCCGCAGGCCACGGCACGCCGCCATTCAGCGGCCCCAGCACGAAGGGCACCCCGGCGGTCCGGCACCGCGCGGCAATCGGGCTGGAAACCGTGGGGCTCAGCGGTGTCACGCGGTGCACGATGTCATAGGCCCCGGCCCGAATCGCCGCGCCGAACTGCCGCCACACCAGCCGCTCGAAATAGGGATAGCTCAGCGCGCCGATGGCCTGCAGCACCGTCCAGCCCTTGCCCTCGCCCATCCGCAGCCTTTGCGCCAGCGCCCACATCGGGCGGGCCAGCGCCTCGGAATCGATGGCGGTGAAATCCTGCCCCTCGATCATCCCGGCGCGCAGGAATGCGTCGCGGTTGCGGATCTGCGTCACGATGTGGACCTCTGCCACCTCGCGCAGCGCATGGGCCAGCGACCAGCCGACCAGCGGCACGCTGACCCATTCGGGGTTGGCGGCCTCGGCCAGAACCAGAACGCGGGGGCGAAAACCCTGCATGGCTAAAGGATCGTCCGGCTTGGCCGCGCGGGCATCGGCACGCCCGCCGCGCGGCGGGCGGCCGCCAGCGCCTCGGCATGGCCCAGCAACCCGCCCGCCATCAGCCAAGTGAAGGGAATCAGCGTCGCATTCGGCAACAGATCCAGCAGGTTGGCCGCGAAGATCAGCGCGACCACCGCCAGAAACGGCGAGAACGCCGCGCGGCGCTGCACCAGCGCCTCGCGCCCCAGCAGCAGCAGCGGCAGCACCAGCAGGCCGAATTCCGCGATGTAGCCCAGCCAGCCGCGCAGCCCCAGCACGATGATCCAGCTGCCATCGGCAATCGTTCGCGCCTGCCCGCTTACCGGGTCGAGGATCAGGTTGCGGCCATAGCCGCCCCAGCCGAACAGCGGCCGCAGGTTGGCCCGATCCAGCAGCAGTTCCTCGTTGCCGATGCGGAAGGCCAGCGAACTGGCACGCTCGGGGCTGAGGTCGCTGGCCACCGCCAGGATGCCGTCCAGCGGCACCAGATGCGCCCCCCGCAACAGCGGATAGGTGATGACGACCAGCGCCAGCGCCGCCGCCAGCAGCAGTTGCACCCGCTGCCCCAGCAGCAGGATCACCGGCGCCAGCGCCAGCGCATAGGCAAACGGCCCGAAGCTCTTGCAGGCCACCAGCACCACCCCGAGGTAAAGCGCCGCCGCGGCAAGGCGCGGCCGGTCCTCTGCCGGCCCGATGCGGAACAGGATCAGCGCCGAGGCAAACGCCATCAGCGCGAAGAACGCGGCCCAAAGCCCGTGCGGCAGAAACACCACCGGGCGATAGCCGCCAAAGCGGATGGTCTGGAAGAAATCATGCTGGAAATAGCCGTAGACCCAGACGTTCATCTGCGGGCTCAGCCGGGTCTCGATCAGCATCGGCACCGAATAGGCCAGCCCCGCCACCACCAGCGCCACCACGATGGCGCGCATGGCCTCGGGCGTGCCCAGATAGCGGCGCGCCAGAAAGAACGGCAGCAGCGCAATCGCCTGATTGGCAACCGCTGCCACGCTGTCATAGATCCGCAGCCCCGGCAGATCCCCGGCCACGATCGGGACCGGGTCGCCATTGGTCAGCACGGTGGCAAACGGGCTCAGCACGAACAGCCCGATCAGCAGCCGCCCGGCCCAGGATTGGGGCAGAAACGAAATCCGGTCGCGCAGCAGAAACAGCGCCAGAACCAGCGCCGCAAGATTGGGAATCGACGCCTTGTCGAGATCGGGCACCATCGGCAGGTCGATCGCGGCCAGCGGCGGCAGCAGCAGATAGCCGCCCAGCACCGTCCAGATCAGCGCCCGCGCCGGTGACAGCCGCTGATACAGCACCATCGCCACCAGCGGCCAGACCAGCAGCATCACCCAGGCAAAGAGGTTCGGCGTGATCAGCGGCCCTGTCCTTCATGCTGTGACGCGCCGCAGCCCGCCGGTTCCTGTAACGGGCCTTACCACGCCCGCACCCCCATCGCCAATCGCGGCGGCCCGGACCCGAGGGCCGCGATTAGCGGGCAAGGTCGGCCGGGGCGCGATGCTTCCGAAACGGTCCTCCGGTCCGGGCAATCCATGGCCCGGTTTCAGGCAATTGCGATGCGGTGCCGACCCCGGCGGCGCCCGAAGCGATCTGTTTTCGGGCAGGCAAGGGTGCGCGCACCGGCCAGTTGCCTCTTTGGGTCGCGCGCGCGAAAAAGCCGTGGTATCCAGTAGCCTTGCCGCAAGGAACCCGCGCGCCATGGAATTCCGCTTCGACCATCAGGTGATCGCCGTCAACCTGCCCGACCGGGCAGCACTCGAATCGGTGGTTGCGGCGCGGCTGTCCGCGCGGCAGGGCTTTGCGCTTGCCACCATCAACCTCGACCATCTGGTCAAGCTGGCCCGGTCCGACAGGTTCCGCCGCGCCTATGCCGCGCAGGATCTGGTGGTGGCCGACGGCAATCCGATCATCTGGCTGTCGCGGCTGGCGGGGCGCCCGGTGGCGCTGGTGCCGGGGTCCGACATGGTGGTGCCGCTGGCGCGGCTTGCGGTGCGCGGCGGCGTGGCGGTGGCGCTGGTGGGCAGCACGCCCGACGCGCTGCACGCGGCGGCTCAGCGGCTTCAGACGCTGGTGCCGGGCCTGCGGATCGTGCTGACCCTGTCGCCGCCTTTCGGCTTCGACCCGGAAGGCCCGGCCGCCGAGGCGATCATGGCCGAGGTGGTCGCCGCCGGGGCCGGCCTTTGCCTTCTGGCCCTTGGCGCGCCGAAACAGGAGCTTTTCGCCGCGCGCGCCCGGATCATCGCGCCGCATGTCGGTTTTGTCTCGATCGGGGCCGGCCTCGATTTTCTGGCCGGACGCCAGCGCCGCGCCCCGGTCTGGATGCGCAGGCTGGCGCTGGAATGGCTGTGGCGGCTGGCGCTCGACCCCGCCCGGCTGCTGCCGCGCTATGCCGCCTGCGCCGCCGTGATCCCGGGCCAGATGGTCGCCGCGCTGCGCCTGCGGCTGCGGGGCTGATCAGCGGTATTCGATGATCCCGGCCCGTCTCCGCCGCAGCCGGCCCAGCCCGTAGCCCAGCACGCCCTTCGCCTCGGCCAGCTTGCCCAGCACGCTGAACCCGGCGGCGGTCCATGCGAAGCCGCGGCCACCGTCGCGCAGCGCCAGCCGCACCACCTGCGCGGGCCAGACCATCAGCACCAGCACCCCCGCCGGATGCACCATCCCCGCGGCCAGCGCCAGCAGCGGCACGCCCGCGCCCCAGAGCAGCGCGCGGCGCGTCTCTGCGACCCAGTGCCGTTCCGGCCCGCGCCCGTGCAGCGCCGCCCCTTCGGCAAAGGCATGGCCCGCCCGCCGGCTGCGCCGCCACCACTGGCCAAAGCGGGTCAGACCCGCGTCGTGCAGCGTCATCTCGGCATCCAGCCGCCAGACCTGCCCGCCGGCCCGGCGCAGACGCAGGCACAGTTCGGGCTCCTCGCCCGCGATCAGGTCGTCGCGGTAGCCGCCCGCCGCCATCACCGCGCCGAACCGCATCAGCGCGTCGCCGCCGCAGGCCAGCGCCGGACCAACCGGCGTATCCCATTCCGCATCGCACAGCCGGTTGTAGACGCTGGCGCCGGGAAACCGCTCGCGCCGCCGCCCGCAGACCACCACCGCCCGCGGATGCGCGGCAAAACCCGCCAGCGCGGCGGGCAGCCAGCCCGCATCCAGCGCGCAGTCGCCATCGACCATCTGCACCAGATCCGGCGGGTCCGCCGCCAGCAGCGCCAGCCCGGCATTGCGCGCCCGCGCCGCGGTGAAGGGGCGGCCCATGTCCAGCGCCACCACCTCGGCCCCCGCCGCGCACGCCAGATCGGGGCTGCCATCGGCCGACCCCGAATCGACATAGACGATCCGCCGCACGCGCCCTTGCAGCGACGCAAGGCAGGCCGCCAGCCGCCCCCCCTCGTTGCGGCCGATCACCACGGCATCGACCACGGCATCCTTCATCGCGGGCAGGGGGGCATCGGTCACGGGGCATCGTCCGGCAAGGGCAGGGTGGTGCCAGCATAGGGTCGGCGCTGCGGCTTTGCCACGCCCAACCGCCCCGCCGATCACGGTGCCGTGCTTCCTTTCGCGGTGTTTATCTGTTATTCACCAACATGCTGGGCGGGGGCCCGGGCGATTCCATTGCGATGAGGCCAGAACGGCCCCATCTCTGTCGGGCAAAGCCTGTGCGTCAGCCTGCTGCGAGGCGGGTCATGTTTACCTGACGGCCCATGCGGGCCGTGCCCCAGCAGGAGCCCGAGTATCCGGATGGCCAAAATCAACGTATTGATTTCCAAACCACTTCGGGCCCTGCATATGGATCAGCCCCAAATGAATGGTGACAGTTTCGACAGCAAGCCGGAACCGGGGCCGGCCACGCGGCCACGGGGCGTCTCGCTGTTCCGCCCCGGCCAGAAGACCGCGCCCCCCCCCGCCAAGCCCGAGCCCCCGACCAGCGGCGAGGCTCTGGCCGACACCTTCCGCTTTGCCGCACCCAGCCCCGATCTGGTCTGGGAATCGCTGTCGCCGGTCACGCTCGACCCGGACCTGCTTGGCGGAAACGGTCTGTTCACCCACGCCAGCACCGACTCCGCCGCCGCCGCCTTCGACATCCTGCGCACCCGCCTGCTGCAGGCAATGGCGGCGCGCGGCTGGAAACGCATTGCCGTCACCTCTCCGACCCATGGCTGCGGCAAGTCCTTCGTCGCGGCCAACCTGGCGCTCAGCCTGGCGCGCAAGCCGTCCAGCCGCACCGCGCTGATCGACCTCGAACTGCGCCACCCCGGCCTTGCCGACATCCTCGGCATCAGCGACGCCCCGGCGATCCGCGAGTTCCTGACCGGCGAACAGCCGCTGGAATCGCATTTCCGCCGGGTGGGGCGCACGCTGGCGCTGGGTCTGAACGGGCAGTCGCTGCCCGACGCCGCGGAACTGCTGCAGGAACCCGCCACCGCCGATGCGCTTGACAGCATGATGCATACCCTGGCCCCCGACGTGGTGATCTATGACCTGCCGCCCGCGCTGGCCGGCGACGACGTGCTGTCGATGCTTCCTCTGGTGGATGCTGTGCTGCTGGTGGCCGACGGCACCCGCACCACCGCCGAAGACATCCGCGCCTGCGAACGCCTGTTCGAAACCCGCACGCCGCTGATGGGCGTCGTGCTTAACCGCTCGCAGGACCGCAACCACGACCGTTACCGATATGGCCGCAAATAGGCCAGAAAGGGCTGCGATACCGGCAGCCGGACGACACGACCGACAACGACAGGACCGACCCCGCCGATGGGCCAGATACAATCGCTAGAGGAACTTCTTGGCCTGATCCTGCGCCGCAGATGGCTGATCGGGCTGGTTGCGGGCATCGGCATCCTGCTGTCGCTGATCGTGGGCAAGATGCAGCCCGAGGTCTATTCGGCCGCCGCGGTGATCCAGGTGCAATCGCCCATCGTCGGCGAAACCGCGACCTCCGGCGGGCGGTCGGCGCAGATCCTGCAGGCGGTGGAACAGCGCCTGACCACGCGCGAAAACCTGCTGGCGGTGATCGGCCGCCACGGCCTGTTCTCCGACGCGCCGGGCCTGACCCAGGACCAGCGCATCACCGCGCTGCGGGCGGCCGTCCGGTTTCAAAGCGTGGCGGCGGCGGGGCAGCAACCCTACGGCGCCCCGACCAGCGTTTCTGCCCTGATCGTCACGGCCAGCTTTGCCGATGCCGAACAGGCGGCGCGCGTCGCCAATGATTTCGCGCAGGG
This sequence comes from Paracoccaceae bacterium Fryx2, assembly GCA_032334235.1. NCBI lineage: Bacteria > Pseudomonadati > Pseudomonadota > Alphaproteobacteria > Rhodobacterales > Paracoccaceae > Paracoccaceae bacterium Fryx2. Next base: position 2,264,914 of record JAVSGI010000005.1, on the reverse strand, counting down.
CATCCTCGACCTCAGCACCGCCGGGGCGGCCGAACGGGTGCGCGAAACGCTGCGCTTCTTCATCGAGGAAGACCTGCGCCTCTCGCAGGACATGGCGGCGCTCGATGCCGAGATTGCCGCCTTCAAGGCCGCCAATGCCGATGCCCTGCCCGAAGCCGACACCGAACGGCGCACTGAACTCGCCGGCCTTGAAACCGACCTGCGCGAGCTTGACCAGACGCTGGTGGCACTGACCGGCGAGCGCGCCGCGATCGAGACGCGCGACCCGCTGCGCGCCACCGACCGCCGCCAGATGGCCAACCTCTCGGCGCAGATCGCGGTGGTCGGCCAGCAGAAGGCCGCGCTGGAAGGCCGTCAGGCAACCCTGCTGGCCGCCATCGCGCGCCGGCCCGAGATCCAGCGCGGGTTGGGCAGTTTCGACCGCCGGCTGCAACAGTTGCAGGCCCAGCACGACCTGATCACCAGCCGCCGCGTCGAGGCCGAAACCAATCTGCGGCTGGAGGACCAGCAGCAGGCAGAACATTTCGCCCTGCTCGAACGCGCCCTGATCCCCGAATATCCCGCAGGCGGCAACGGCAGGAAGATCGCGGCGGCGGGCTCGGTCGCGAGCGTGGTCATGGCGCTGCTGCTGGCCTTCGTGCTCGACCTGCTCAACCCGGTGGTGCGGACCCCGGCCCAGATGGAACGTCAGCTTGACCTGCGCCCGGTCATCGCGATCCCCGAGATCCGGCAGCCGCCGACCCGGCGCGGCGGCGGGGCCGCGCTGTCCGACCGGCTGAAGCCGATGCAGGCCCTGCCGCGCTCTTTCGTGCTGCTGGGCGGGGGGGTCGTGCTGCTGCTGGTGATGGCCGCCGCCGCCGTCGCGATTGCCTGAACCGCCGGCATTGCCCGGGATTGCAGGCCACCCCGGGGCAGGCCCCGCCTAATAGCCGGTGCATTTCACCACGACGCCGACCGTCCGCGTCAGGATCTTCACATCGGTCCACAGCGTCAGGTCGGCCTCGTAGGCCGCATCGAAACCGGCCCGCGCCTCGAACGTGGTGCGGTTGCGTCCGGCTGTCTGCCAGAAGCCGGTGATCCCCGGCCGCAGCGCATAATAGGCGTCGCCCGGATAAAGGTCGCGCTGGTTCGGCATCATCGGGCGCGGCCCGACCAGGCTCATGTCGCCGGTCAGCACGTTCCACAGCTGCGGCAGCTCGTCAAGCGAGGCCCGGCGCAGGAAGGTGCCCATCCGGGTCACGCGCGGGTCCTGTTTCAGCTTCTGGGTTTCATCCCATTCGGCGCGGGCGGCAGGGTCGCGGGCCAGATGCTCGACCATCCGGGTGTCGGCATCGGTGACCATGCTGCGCAGCTTCCACATGCGGAAGGGCCGCCCGTCCTTGCCGACCCGGGTCTGGGTATAGAACGGGTTGCCCCCGTCACGCGCCACCGCCACCGCCAGCCCCGCCACCAGCAGCACCACGACCGGCGCGGCCAGCACGATCAGCCCAAGGTCCAGCGTGCGCTTGAACAGCCGCCGGTAAAGCCCCGGCCGCCGCTGCCGGGCGGTGCCCGGCTTGGCCTTCGGATCCTGGCAATCGGCGGGCACCGATTGCGCAGTCAGAAAGTCCGGGTAACTGAAGGTCATTGTCTGTTACCCCTGAACAATCGCCGGGGCTGCTGCCCGGGTCGGGTGGCGGCCCGGGCGGCAATGCCGGATTTCGGCATCGCCCGGGTGCCGGGAACGTCGTCTGAATCCGTTTTGTCTGGCCGCATGACCTTCACTCGAAATGAACGCCCCCAAGACTTATTTTACCTTCATTTGCGCCGCATTGGCGACAGCCATGCGCTTGCCCGTCGCACGTTTGCCTGCGATTAACCAACGGTTTTTCGCGGCTCGCGCCAATGTTAACGTAGCCTTTACCTTTTTAACAACCGTGCGTTGAACTGGCCGCGAAACATGCACTTGGGCGGCCCCGGCGATTCGGTGCGGGGCCGGTGTCGCGGGCATGTCGCGCCTTGCCGCAGATGCCTGCCGACAAACGCAAACGCAGCCCGAAGGCTGCGGTTCATTGTTCACGATGCGGAATCAATCGCGGGTCAGCCCTGCCCCTGAACCCCGACGTGCGACCGCGTTTCCGCGCGACCGCCCAGCCAAAGGACCACCAGCACAAAGCTTGCGGTGCCGCAAAACCCGGCCAGCGGGTAGAAGGCCAGAATCACCGGCAGTGGATGCCCTTGCATCACCGCCCAGGCAAGTCCGGCCAGACCGGAGAGAATACCAGACAGAACCAAACCAATCAGCATGTCACCGGGCCTCCGCCTCCGCCGCGATTTACCGGAAAACGATGCCATGATTTCGCAACATTGTCAGCGCCGAGTTGCAACTGATGAAAGCTTGAGGCAGTTTTCGGCGGATTTAAGCCTCCGGTTGCAGAAATGCCACCAGATCAACCGCCAAGTGCCTGCAAAGCCCCAAGATTCACCCACAGCGCCAGCCCACCCAGCACCAGCACCGCCAGCGCGCAGACCAGATCATGCCCGCCATCCCAGACGCCATGCCGCCGCGCCAGCCAGATGATCGCCGGATGCACCGCCGCCAGCGCCACCCCCTGCGCCACCAGCGCCCCGGCCAGCCCGCCCGTTTCGGCCCCGATCAGGAAGGCCAGCGTCTGCACCGCCGCCTTCAGCGCGATCACCAGAAAGTAGCTGCGCGAATCTCCGGCCGCCAGTGCCGCCTGATCGTAGGTCATCCCGATCACCGCAGGCATCTGCACGCAGGCGATCAGCACCACGATGGCCCCGGCACCCGCATAGCGCGCGTCATACAGCAGCCCGACCAGCGGCACCCCGGCAAAGGCCATCACCGCCAGCAGCGCCAGCACGGTTCCCGACACGCCATGGCGCAGGCGGCGCAGCCGTGCGGCATTGGCGGCCGAAGCGCCCGGCGGATGGTCGCGGTAGAGCGGTATCAGGATGCGCCCGGTCACCGCCCCGCCCAGCAGCATCGGGAACGACGCAAGGAAATAGCCGATGTTGTAAACCCCCAGCGCATCCAGCGGCAGGTAAGCCCCGAGAATGGCCTTGTCGCCCTGCGCCAGCAGAAAGCCGCAGGCGGTGGAAAGGAAGATCCACTTGCCGAACCGGATCAGCTCGACCCCCGCCGCCGCGTCCCAGGCAAAGCGGTTGCGCGGCCCGGGCAGAAACCTCTGCATCAGCACCAGCCGCGCCACCGCCCCCACAATCGCCCCCAGCACCAGCGCCCATATCGACCCCATCGCCAGCGCCAGCGCCACCATGGCAACCATCCCGACGATCTGGCTTGCCAGATCAAGCGCCGTCACCCGCCCCAGCAGCAGATGCCGGTTCGCCGTGTCGATCCGCGTCGGGCTGAAGCCGGAAATCAGCAGCGTCACCCCGGCGGCGGGCAGCAGCAGCGCCAGTTCCGGCGCATCGTAGAACCGCGCCGCAGGCAGCGCCACGGCGCAGGTCGCCAGCCACAGCAACAGCCCCCGGATCACCTGAATCGTCCATGCCGTGTTCAGAAACGAAGGGTCGTCGCCGCGACGGTTCTGCGCGATGGCCGGGCCGATGCCGACATCGGAAAACATCGACAGCCCGACCAGAAACACCGACACCAGCGCCATCATCCCGAACGCCTCGGGAAACAGCAGCCGCGTCAGGATCAGGTTCGATGCCAGCCGCAGCGCCTGCGCCAGCGCATAGCTGCCCGCCGTGATCGCCGACCCGCGCAGCGCCCGGGCGAACAGGCCGGGGCGCGGGGCCATGTCGGGAAGGGGGGCGGCGGTCATGGCGGCATCCTCTGTCGCGCGACACTAGGCGGGGGCTTTCGGGGCGTCAATCGCCGCCGCGCGCGCCGCTGCCCCTTGCGCCGAACCCTGGCGCTGCGCACTCTGCACCCCGAACCACCCCGGGGGCCCGCGTGCAGATCGCCTATCTCGTGAACACCTACCCCCGCGCCTCGCACAGCTTCATCCGGCGGGAAATCCGGGCGCTGGAACGGCTTGGCCTGACGGTCCACCGTTTCGCCATGCGCTCCGACCGCGCGGCGCTGGTCGATCCAGAAGATCTGGACGAGGATGCGCGCACCGAGCATGTGCTGGAAACCCCGCCGCTGCGGCTCGCGTCCTCGGCGCTGGGCTGGATGACGCGGGGACCGGGCCGGACGTGGGGCGCGCTGCGGCTGGCGCTTGCCTGCGGTGTGCGCGGGGGCGGGCGGCTGCGCCATCTGGTCTATCTGGCCGAGGCCGCGCATGTCGCCCGGCGCTGCGAGGCCCTTGGCATCATCCATCTGCACGCCCATTTCGGCACCAACTCCGCCACCGTCGCCATGCTGGCACACGCGCTGGGCGGGCCGCGCTACAGCTTCACCACCCACGGCCCCGAGGAGTTCGACGCCCCAGTCGCCCTGAGCCTTGGCGAAAAGGCCCGCCGTGCCGCGTTCTGCGTGCTGGTCTCCAGCTTCGGGCGCAGCCAGATGTGCCGCTGGGTGACGCCCGACCTCTGGCCGCGCCTGCATGTGGTGCATTGCGGCATCCAGCCTGCCCGCTTCCCCGAACCCGCCGCCTTTCCCGCAGACGGCCCACGCCTGGTCGCCATCGGGCGGCTGGCGCCGCAGAAGGGCTTCGCCCTTCTGGTCGAGGCGCTGGCGCTGGCCGCCCCCCGCCACCCCGGCCTGCACCTGACGCTGGTCGGTGACGGCGGGTTGCGGCCCACGCTGGAGGCCGCCATTTCGGCGGCAGGGCTGGGGGCGCAGGTCACGCTGGCGGGGTGGCAGGACGAGGCCGGAGTGCGCGCGGCGCTGGCGCAGGCCCACGCGCTGGTGCTGCCGTCCTTTGCCGAAGGGCTGCCGGTGGTGGTGATGGAGGCGATGGCGTCGGGCCGCCCGGTGATCGCCACCGCCATCGCCGGGCTGCCGGAACTGGTGCTGCCGGGGAAAACCGGCTGGCTGGTGCCTGCGGGCGATGCCGCCGCGCTGGCCGGGGCCATCGACGCGCTGGCCGCCACCCTGCCCGACCGGCTGGCCGCGATGGGCCGCGCCGCCCGCGCCCGCGCCTTCCAGCGCCACGACATCGACCGCGAGGCCGCGAAACTCGCCGCCCTTTTCACCGCATCGGACCATGCATGAGCCAGATCGCCATTGCCGCCGCCAGCCATTCGCCCGCCATCCTTGCCGCCAATCTGGCGCTGTCGCCGCTGCTTGGCACCACGCCGCTGCATGTCGAGGCCGATGCGCCCTCGGCCGCCATCGCGTACAACCGCGCACTGGATGCGACCTCGGCGCCGGTCATCGTGTTCGCGCATCACGATGTTTACCTGCCGCAAGGCTGGGACGCGCTGCTTGCCGCCCGGATTGCCGAAGTCGCGGCGGCTGACCCCGATTGGGGCCTGCTCGGGGCCTTTGGCATCGGGGTGGACGGGGCGCATCTGGGGCCGGTGTGGTCGTCGTCGCTGGGGGCGATCGTCGGGCGGGTGCCGCTGGCGCCCACGGCGGTGCAGGGCTTCGACGAGATGCTGATCGTGCTGCGCCGCGCCTCGGGCCTGCGGTTCGACGAGGCGCTGCCGGGCTGGCACATGTATGGCACCGACATCGCCCAGACCGCCCGCGCGGCGGGCAAGGGTGCCTGGGCCGTGGGCCTGCCCTGCATCCACAACGACCGCTATCACGAGACGCTGGGTGCCGATTTCACCGAATGCTACCGCTTCATGCAGCGCAAATGGGCGGCGGCGCTGCCGCTGCGCACCCCGATCACCAAGATCAGCCGCCACGGGTTGCATCTGCTGCGCGACCGCTGGCATGACCGCCGGTCGGTCGGGGTGCGGGCGGGGATGGCGGTGGGCACCGGGCACGACCCGCGCCTGCTGGCCGCGCGCTGCGGCTGGGCCGATCTGGGGCCCTGTGCCTGAGGCGGCGGGCTGGCGGAGAGGCGGGAGCCTCCGGCGGGGATATTTGAGAACAGAAGAAAGGGCAGGTCAGCGCCCGCGGGTCCAGCCGGTCTTGGCTGCGGGCAGGCGCACGGCCAGCGACACGGCGGCGTAGGTCGCAAAGCCCGCGGGGTCTTGCAGGGCAAGGCGGGCAAGGTGCGGCAGAGTGGGGCGGGTGCGCTCGGCGCGACTGGCAAGCGCGGGGTAAAGCCGCGCCAGTTCGGCCACGCCCGCATCCTGACGGCGGCGCACCCGGACCAGCGGGCCGAAGCCCTCGATCATCGGCCAGTCGTAGGGGGCGGCGCAGTGGTGCCGTTCCATTGGCCGGAAGTGCAGCCGCACGAAGGTGTCATCCGAGATCACCGGCGGAAAGGCGCCCCAGCGCGCCCGCCCCGCCGCATTGACCGCGTAGAGGCCATGGCCCGGGGCCGCGCCCTGCGCGAAGGGCAGGCGCTGCCAGAAACGGGCATAGGCGCGGCTGACCCGGCTTGCCGGGCGCGGGATCACCGCCCGGCCGGTGGCATAGGCCGCCTCCGGCCGGGCCAGCGCCAGCGCGAGTTGTGCCGCAAGGCCGGGGCCGACCACCACATCGGCATCGAGGTAGGCGCGCGCGTCGCCCTGCGCCGCCCGGTCGCCCGCGTTCAGCGCCGCGGGCTTGCCGCCCTGTGCCCGGTCGAGCACCGCGAAGCCCCAGCCCGCCGCCGCCGCCTGCGCGGCAAAACCCCGGGCCACTTCCACCGTCGCATCCTGGCAGCCATTGGCGACCACCACCGCCTCTGCCCCGCCCGGCACCGGGTCAGACGCCAGCAGCGCGGCAAGGCACCGCCCGATCCAGGCTTCCTCGTTCGAGGCGGGGATGATCACGCTCAGCATCGCTCGCACCCTTGCGCCAGTGCCTGCCAGCGCGGGTTGTCGTCGTCCAGATGGCGCAGCGCGCCCCAGCTGCCCCATTTGTTCGGCGCATAGACATCGACAAAGGCATTGAACGGCGCATCGGTCAGGCCGCGCCAGCCCTGCATCAGCCTGCGGTAAAGGTCGGCCATTTCGGGCGCATAGTTCAGGTGCAGGAAGAACGCGGTCAACTCGGCATCATCGACCTGACTGCCATAGCCCACGACATGCGTGCCGCCCTCGTACATCACCAGTTGCAGGCCGTTGGCCTTCGCCACCGCCGCATGATGCGGCAGCACGGTGCCCAGCAGGCGGGCCAGCGAATCCTCGGCATCGCCCGACAGCGACCCGTCGGCCAGTTCCTGTGCCGCCCGCGTCACCGCCAGATCGTGGCGGTGCGCCGTCAGATGGGCGTCGCGCTCCGCCCCGGTCAGGCCCTGCGCGCCGGCCTCGGCCGCCGGCTGGCTTTCGGCCAGCCAGCCCTTCACCATCGCCGCCTTGGCATCGCTGCCGAGCAGCGCCGAGAAATAGCCGGTCACCGCATAGGCATCGAAGCCGGTGGCCGGGGCCGGGCGGCCTTCGGCGATCACCAGCGGCGCCTGCAGGATCGACTTCTCCAGCCCCAGCCAGCCAGTCTGCACCGCCACCACGCGCACCAGCCGCGCCCTTGCCTGATCGCCATAGACCTCCGCCCAGATCCCGGCCACCTCGGCGGCGCGCAGGGCGTAGAACTGCACCCAGGTATTGTCTCGCCCCCAGCGGGCGCGGCCCTGTTCCTCCATCCACCGCGCCTGTGCGAACTGCCAGTTCCACGCCTCGTTGGAATATTCGACATGCGCCACAAGGTCGGGCGAAAGGCTGTCGCGCACCGTCTCGGCATAGGCGCGCACCAGCGCATCCCCGGCCAGATGCGGCAGGGTGAACCACGGGTCGGCGTGAAGGTCGTTGGCCAGCGCCACCATCACCTCGACCGGCACGCCATTGCGCGCCCAGGTGGCATCGCCGGGTTTCGGGCGATCCTTCAGCCGGGCGAGGGTGGAATCGTTGGTCGCCATCCAGTCCATGAAGCGCAGGCCCTGTGCCCCGCGAATCCGCGCCAGCCAGTCGGGGTTGAAGATCGCGCCCGTTGCCCAGAGGTCGAGCCGGTCCTCGCGCACCACCGAAATCGCGCGGATCGGGTCGGCGGGGTCGGTCGCGGCGACGGTCACGATCACCGCCCCCTCGCCGGGGGTGTAATCGAAGCTGATGGCGCCTGGCGCTGCCATCTGGTTCTGCGCCCGCCCTCCCAGCACCACTTCGCCCTGCCCGCGATAGGCCAGCCGGTAGCGCCCGGCAAGACTGGTGGCCGCGGCGGGCATTTCCGTCAGGATCAGCGTCGAAAGCCCGGTGACGCCGGGCGGCATCGCGCGCGGCCAGCCGTCGGCATCCAGCCAGCCGCCATTGCGCAGCGCCGCATCCTCCATCCCGCCCCACTGGCCGGGCAGGTGGCCGACGAAGGGCCGGGCGGTCTTCATCACGTCGAGAAACGGCTGCTGCACCGACCAGTCGTTCACGCCCGAAAGGCCAAGGGCCAGACGGGGGCTGGTGATCGGCGTCATCACGGGCGGGGCGGTGGCTGCTGCCGGGGCAGGGACGGCAGGGGCAACGGGGGCAGCCGGTGCAACGCTCCGCCCCGCCTCCCGCGCGCGCTGCGCCTTTGCCGCTGCCCAGGCCACGCGCTGCATCACCGCCGCCTGATCGTCGGTCAGGATCGCATCGCGGCTGGGCCACGCCCGGGTCAGCTTGGAGGGAAGGCCCTGCGGGCTTTCCCCCGTAATCGCCGCCAGATGCACCATAGCCAACAGATACAACCCCTTGCCGTTGGGGTGGATGTCGTCGGCAAACAGGTCGCGGATCGAGGTCAGCCCCGGCACCCGCCCCGCCGCGATCTCGTCGGCCATCAGCCCCATCGCCTGCCCGGCAGGCACCAGCCGCACCGGCGCTGGCAGCCGGGCCGAGGCGGCGTCGGCAATGCCCTGCCACAGCACGCGGTCGGCCTCCACCCGGTCGCGCCACGGCACCGCAGCGCCCGGATCATCGGGGATCGCGGCACCTGGGCCGGAGGCGAGGCTGTGCCAGGTCTCATACAGGAACACCTGCACCCCGGCCTTCGAGTCGTGGGCCAGCGTGGCGAACTTCACCATCTGCCCGGCCGGATCGTTCCATTCCAGATGCCCGGCCAGCGGAACGGCCTCGGTCAGCACCAGCACGTCGGTCGCCCCCAGCGCCAGCTCCGCCCGCGCGTCCAGCCGCTCGCCTTCGTCCGAGTGATCCCAGCCATAGCGCAGCGGCGCGCCGTTGATCACCTGCGCCTGCACCCTGACATGCGCGCCTTTTGCGTCGAACGCAGCCTCCAGCAGCGGCGGCAGGTCGGGCCCGACCAGACTGTGCCCCACGAACAGGATCTGGGTCAGGGTCGCAAGGATCGACATGATGCGGTCTCCGGGATGGCCGCGGCCAAGGTGTCAGAGCCCCGGGCGCGGGGCAAGGCCGGTGGCGGCATGGCGGCCGACCACCTGCCAGACCAGCGCCTGCACCACGGGCACCGCCGCGTCGGGCAGGGCCTCCGCCGGGCTGCCATCGGCCCGTCGCAGCACATGCGGCAGGCCAAGCGGGCTGCGGTGATAAAGCACCGCATAATGCGCCAGCGCCACAAGATAGGCGCCAAGGTCGCCAAGGTGGATCGGGTCCACGCCCCCCTCGGCCCGCGCGAACAGGTCGGCGCGCCCGGTCAGGCCGGGCACCTGCCCCGCCTCTGCCGCGCGCACCACGGCAGCCAGCACCTGCCCGGCGGGGATCAGATGCACCGCCCCGGCCCGCGCCTGTGCCGGGCGCCGCAGCGCCTCCTCCCAGTGCCGCTCCAGATCGGCGTCGATCCGCTCCAGCCAGCCATCGGGGTCGTCGAGCCGGTGCCAGGTCTCGTAAAGATACACCCGCACCGCCGGGTTGCCCGCCCGCGCCGCCTGCGCCCAATGCGCCAGATAGGTCGCGCTGTCATGCCAGCGGATCGCGTCGCGGATCTCGACCATCTCGGTCAGCACCACGGCGTCGAACGCCCCCGATTCCAGCGCCTGACGCGCGGGCAGATGGTCGGCATGGTCATTTTCCACCTCGAACCCCGGCACCGGCTCTGCCCCCCAGTGCTGGCGCAGGCTCGCCCCCCAGCCAAGCTGGCTGGCAAACCCGTGCCCCGCCAGTTGTGCCAGCATCGCCGGCATGTCGCGCCCCACCAGACTGTGCCCCAGGTGATAGACCCGCAACGCCCCCCCCGGCGGCGGCAGCACCGTATCGGCCACCGCGACCGGCCGCCGCCACAGCACGAGCCCCGCCAGCACCCCCGCCAGCCCCGCCGCCAGTCCGGCTCCGATCACTCCCCTGCGCCCCAGCATCATCCGCCCCCTGTCCCTTGCCGCATTATCTGGTATCTGGAGAGCCGAAAGACCAGACGGAGCCCGCAAATGCTCGACTTCCTGCTGTTGCGCGACCAGCGCCCCGCCCCGCGTTTCTACCGGGTCGAAATCAGCTACAACCTTTACGGCGAATATTCCGTGCTGCGCGAATGGGGCAGGCGGGGGCGGCGCGGGCGGCAGTTGCTGGTCTGGTTTTCCAACCTGCGCGATGCCTGCCTTGCGGCGGAACGCTGGCAGGGCAAGGCACAGCGGCGCGGCTATCGCGCCTTGACGGAGTAGCAAAGACATGACGCATCTGTGGGTCAGGGCCGAACAGCGCCCGAACGAGGAACGCGCGGGCCTGACGCCCGAAGGGGCTGCGACCCTGATCGCGGCGGGCATCAGGGTCACGGTCGAGGAAAGCTCGGTCCGCGCCATCCCGATCGACGGTTACCGCGCGGCGGGCTGCGCGATTGCCGCCGAGAACCTGTGGCCCGACGCCCCCGAAGACGCGATCATCTTCGGCTTGAAGGAGCTGCCCGAGGACGGCACGCCGCTGAAGCACCGCCACATCATGTTCGGCCATGCCTACAAGGGCCAGCCCGCCGGGCAGGTGCTTCTTGGGCGTTTCAAGGCCGGGGGCGGCACGCTCTACGATCTGGAATATCTGGTGACGCCGCAAGGCCGCAGGGTGGCCGCGTTCGGCTATTGGGCGGGCTATGCCGGGGCGGCGGTGGCGCTGAAATGCTGGGCAGCGCAGCGCCACGGCGCGATCTGCGGCCCGGTTGCGAAATACCCCGGCAAGGCGGCCCTGCTGGCCGATCTCGGCGCCGAACTGGCCGCCATCGGCGGGGCCCGCCCCCGCGCCATCGTGATCGGCGCGCTGGGCCGGGTCGGCACCGGCGCGTCCGACCTCTGCGCCGCGATGGGCGTGGCGGTGACGAAATGGGACATGGCCGAAACCGCCAGCGGCGGCCCGTTCCCCGAGGTCTTGCAGCACGAGATCTTCCTGAACTGCATCCTCGCCAGCCCCGGCTGCCCGGTCTTCGTGCCCGCCAGTGCGGCGACCGGCCTGCGCGCCCTGTCGGTGATCGGTGACATCGCCTGCGACCCGACCTCGGATTTCTCGCCCATCAAGGTCTATGACCGCACGACCGACTGGCAGGCCCCGGCACTGCGCGTCCACGACGCGCCCGTGCTGGATGTGACGGCGATCGACAACCTGCCCTCGCTGCTGCCCGTCGAAAGCAGCGTGGATTACGCGGCGCAGCTGCTGCCCTCGCTCGCCACGCTGACCGACCTGCAATCTGGCGTCTGGGGCCGCGCCGCAGCGGAATACCACCGCCATATCGAAAAGCTCTGAAGGAGACGACAATGACCATCCATTGGTGCGGCACCGGCCTGTCCTCGGTGCCCGGGCTGCGGCGGCTGATCGCCGACGGTCACACCGTCGCGGTGTGGAACCGCACGGTCGAGAAGGCCCGCGAGGCGGTGGGCGACCTGACCCCCGACATCCGCGCCTACACGCTCGACGCGCTGACGGCGGCGCTGCAGCCTGGCGACGTGGCGGTGTCGATGCTGCCCGCCGATCAGCATGTGGCCATCGCGCAGGCCTGCCTTGCAAAGGGCGCGCACTTCGTGTCGTCCAGCTACATCGCGCCGGAAATGCGTGCGCTGGACGGGGCGTTCCGCGCGGCGGGGTTGCGCTCGGTCAACGAGGTCGGGCTCGACCCCGGCATCGACCACCTGATGGCGCATGATCTGGTGGCGGCCTACCGCGCCAGCCCGGCCTTCCATGCCGACAACGTGCTGTCCTTCACCTCTTACTGCGGCGGCGTGCCGAAAGAGCCGAACGCCTTCCGCTACAAGTTCAGCTGGTCGCCGCTCGGCGTGCTGAAGGCGCTGCGCTCCGCCTCGCGCAGCTTGCGCAATTACGCCGAATTGCGCGTCTCCCGGCCGTGGGATGCGGTCACGTCCTACACCGCGCCCCTGCCGCTGCCCGAAACCTTCGAGGTTTACCCGAACCGCGACAGCCTGCCGTTTCTGGCCGACTACCGCTTCGATCCCGCGTGGAAGGTGCGCGATTTCGTGCGCGGCACCATTCGCCTGAACGGCTGGTCCGAGGCCTGGACCCCGGTATTCGAAGAAATAGAGACGCTGGAAGGCCCGGGCGGCGATGCCCGCCTGGCCGAAATGGCGACAGGCTTCTGGGCCGAGCACGCCTATGCCGAGGGCGAGCCCGACCGGGTGGTGCTGTTCGTGTCGCTGAAGGCCGAGCGGGACGGCGTGCCGGTCTGGCACCAGACCTGGGCGATGGACGCCTGGGGCGATGCGCGCGGCACCGCGATGGCGCGGCTCGTGTCGGTGCCGGTGTCGCTGGCGGTCGAGGCGGTGCTGGCCCGCGAGATTCCCGCCGGGGTCCACGCCGCCCCGCACGACCCGAAGCTTGTGGCACGCTGGCTGGGCGACGTGGGCACGCTGGCGCAGTATCTGGCCCGGGTGGACCACCTGGCCTGACGAACGGCCCTGAAGCGCCGCCCGGCGTTTCAGGGCATCACGCCTCCTGCGGCCGCCTGATCGTGGCCGCTGCTTCCATCACCAGAGGCGCCAGCCCCGCCCCCCCGGCATCGACAATGTCGAACAGCTGCCGCCGCATCCGGGGTTCCCAGTAGTCGTTGACATGCGAGGCCAGCCCCGCCACCGCCTCGTCATGCGGCTTGCTGATCATGAAGGTTGCAATCTGGTTGGCCATGTAGATCAGCTTGTCAGGCGACATGTCGCGTCTCCATCGTGGCCCCGGCCACGCGTTCGGGATGGGTAAAAACGTCGAACCGCTCCGGCCGGGCCAGGGCGATCAGGGTGATCCCGGCGGCCCCGGCCATGTCGACCGCCGCCACTGTTGGCGCGGAAACCGCGATCAGAACCGACGCGCCGATTGCCGCGCATTTCTGCACCAGGTCGATCGACACCCGGCTTGTCACCAGCACCGCGCCATCCTGCCCAAGCCCGCCCCGGATCAGCGCGCCCGCCAGCTTGTCCAGCGCATTGTGCCGCCCGACATCCTCGCGCACCGCGACGAACCCGGCCTCGGGCGTCCAGAACGCCGCCGCATGGGCGGCCCGGGTCGCGTCGTGCAGCGGCTGGTGCGCGGTCAGCCCCGCCACTGCCGCCTTCACCTGCGCGGGCGTCATGCGAAACCCCGAGGGCGCCAGCGGCACCGCATCGCGCGTCGCCTCCTCCAGACTGTCGATGCCGCAAAGCCCGCAGCCCACCGGCCCCGCCATGGTCCGCCGCCGCGCCTGCAACCGCGCGCCCGCATCGCCCCGCAACCAGATCTGCACGTCGATGCCGCGCGGCGCCGCCACCACCGTGACGCTGTCGATCTCCTCCGGCCGGGCGATGCCTTCGGTCAGCGAAAAGCCATAGGCGAAATCTCCCAGATCCGCGGGGGTCGCCATCATCACCGCCTGCGTGCTGCCGTTGTAGGACAGCGCGACCGCCACCTCCTCGGGCAGGCAGCGCTGGCCCGGCCGGGCGTCCCCAGCGCCATGGCTCCATAGCGGCATGTCGCGATGCACGGTCACCCTCATTCCGCCGCAGGCAGGATGCGCCGCGCCTGCGCCGCCTGCGCCGCATAGCTTTCCTGCCAGTCGGACGGCCCGTTCGACGGGCTGATCTGCACCGCCGTCACCTTGTATTCCGGGCAGTTGGTCGCCCAGTCGGAATAGTCGGTGGTGATCACGTTGGCCTGCGTATCGGGATGGTGGAAGGTGGTATAGACCACCCCCGGCGACACCCGGTCGGTGATCCTGGCGTGCAGCGTCGTCTCTCCGGCGCGCGAGGCCAGCCGCACCCAGTCGCCCTCTTTCACGCCGCGCACTTCAGCGTCGTGCGGGTGAATCTCCAGCACATCCTCGGGGTGCCAGACCACATTCGCCGTCCGCCGCGTCTGCGCGCCGACGTTGTATTGGCTGAGAATCCGCCCCGTGGTCAGCAGCAGCGGGAAGCGCGGCCCGGTCTTCTCGTCCGTCGCGACATATTCGGTGCGGATGAACCTGCCGCGCCCGCGCATGAAACCATCCACATGCATCAGCGGCGTGCCGTCGGGATGTTCTTCATCGCACGGCCACTGCACCGACCCCGCCTCCTCCAGCTTTTCATAGGAAACCCCGGCGAAGGATGGCGTCAGCAGCGCGATCTCGTCCATGATCTGGCTGGGGTGCGTATAGGTCCAGCCCGCCCCCAGCGCATTGGCCAGCATCTGCGTCACTTCCCAGTCGCCATAGCCGTTGCGCGGCGCCATCACGCGCCGCACCCGGTTGATCCGGCGTTCGGCGTTGGTGAAGGTGCCGTCCTTTTCCAGAAAGGTCGAGCCGGGCAGGAAGACATGCGCGTAGTTCGCCGTCTCGTTCAGGAACAGGTCGTGCACGATCACGCAGTCCATCGCGGCCAGCCCGGCGGCGACATGCCTGGTGTCGGGGTCCGATTGCAGGATGTCCTCGCCCTGGCAGTAAAGCCCCTTGAAAGACCCCTCCACCGCCGCATCCAGCATGTTGGGAATGCGCAGCCCCGGCTCGCTGTCGATCGTGACACCCCAAAGCGCCTCGAACACCGCGCGCGCCTCGTCGTGCTTGACATGGCGGTAGCCCGGCAGCTCGTGCGGGAAAGACCCCATGTCGCAGGCGCCCTGCACGTTGTTCTGGCCGCGCAGCGGGTTGACGCCCACACCCGGCCGCCCGAGGTTGCCGGTCAGCATTGCCAGATTGGCAATGCCGATCACCGTGGTTGACCCCTGGCTGTGCTCCGTCACCCCCAGCCCGTAATAGATCGCCCCGTTGCCGCCCCGCGCGAACAGCCGCGCCGCCGCACGCAGCTCCGCCGCCGGAACCCCGGTCAGCAGTTCGGTCGCCTCGGGCGCGTGCTTGGGGTCGGCCACGAATTCGGCATAGTCGGCAAACTCGTCCCAGTCGCAGCGGGTGCGGATGAAGGTTTCGTCGAACAGCCCCTCGGTCACGATCACATGCGCCAGTGCCGTCACCACCGCGACGTTGGTTCCCGGCCGCAACGCCAGATGGTGCGCCGCCTTCACATGCGGCCCGTCCACCATATCAATCCGGCGCGGGTCGATCACGATCAGCTTTGCCCCCTGCCGCAGCCGCTTCTTCAGCCGGCTGGCAAAGACCGGATGCCCGTCGGTCGGGTTGGCCCCGATCACGATCACCACGTCGGTATGCTCGACCGAGTCGAAATCCTGCGTGCCGGCCGAGGTGCCGAAGGTCGCCCCCAGCCCATAGCCGGTGGGTGAATGGCAGACCCGGGCGCAGGTATCGGTATTGTTGTTCAGGAACACCGCGCGGGTCAGCTTCTGCACCAGATAGGTTTCCTCATTGGTGCAGCGGCTGGAGGTGATGACTCCGACCGAGTGGCGCCCGTGCCTTTCCTGAATGCCGCGCATCCGGGCGGCGGCGAATGCCATCGCCTCGGGCCACGTCACCTCGCGCCACGGGTCGGTGATCGCGTCACGGATCATCGGGTTCAGGATGCGGTCCTTGTGGCTGGCATAGCCATAGGCAAAGCGCCCCTTGACGCAGGAATGGCCGCGGTTGGCCTTGCCGTGCTTCCAGGGCACCATCCGCACCACCTCGTCGCCGCGCATTTCGGCCTTGAAGCTGCACCCCACGCCGCAATAGGCGCAGGTGGTGATGATGCTGCGTTCCGGCGTGCCGATCTCGATCACGCTTTTTTCCTGCAAGGTTGCGGTCGGGCAGGCGGCGACGCAGGCGCCGCAGGACACGCAGTCCGATGTCAGGAAATCGTCGCCCGCCATGCCCGCCGACACCCGGCTGTCGAAGCCGCGGCCTTGAATCGTCAGCGCAAAGGTGCCCTGCACTTCCTCGCAGGCGCGCACGCAGCGCGAACAGACGATGCACTTGGCCGGGTCGTAGGTGAAATAGGGGTTGCTGTCGTCCTTGGGCATCCATTGCGGGTTGGCCCCGCCGTTGCTGCGCGGTCGGAAATGGGTATCCACCGCCTCGTAGCGCACATCGCGCAGGCCCACCGCCCCCGCCATGTCCTGCAATTCACAATCGCCGTTCGCGGCACAGGTCAGGCAATCCAGCGGGTGATCGGAGATGTAAAGCTCCATCACCCCGCGCCGAAGTTTCTTCAGCCGCGCCGTCTGGGTATGCACCTGCATCCCCGCCGCGACCGGCGTGGTGCAGGACGATGGCGTGCCCTTGCGCCCCTCGATCTCGACCAGGCAGAGGCGGCACGACCCGAATGCCTCGACACTGTCGGTCGCGCAGAGTTTGGGCACCGAAATGCCCGCCTCGGCCGCCGCGCGCATGATGCTGGTGCCCTCGGGTACCGTCACGTCGAAGCCATCGACCGTCAGCGTCACCATCACCTTCGATCTTGCCGCAGGGGTGCCGAAATCACGGTCGGGGATCACGAAGTCCTTCATTCGGCGGCCTCCCTCAGCGGCGCGAAATCATCGGGAAAATGGGTCAGCGCCGACATCACCGGATAGGGGGTGAACCCGCCCAGCGCACAGAGCGACCCCGCCTTCATCGTGTCGCAGAGGTCGGCCAGCAGCGGCACCGCCGCCGCATCGCCCCGTGCGATCCGGTCGATGGTTTCCACCCCGCGCACCGCCCCGACCCGGCAGGGGGTGCACTTGCCGCAGGATTCGATGGCGCAGAATTCCATCGCGAAACGCGCCTGTTTCAGCATGTCCACCGTGTCGTCGAACACCACGAGCCCCGCATGGCCCACCAGCCCCTCGGCCCCGGCGAATTCTTCGTAGCAGAACGGCACCCCGAACAGCGCACGCGGGAAATAGGCCCCCAGCGGCCCGCCGACCTGCACCGCCCGGACCGGCCGACCCGTCGCCGTGCCACCGGCAATGTCGTCGACCACCTGGCCAAGCGTCAGGCCGAACCCGGTCTCGAACAGCCCGCCGAAGCGCACGTTGCCCGCGATCTGCAACGGCACCGTGCCGCGCGACCGCCCCAGTCCGAAATCGCGGAAGAACGCCGCCCCGCGCTGGAAGATCACCGGCACCGTCGCCAGGCTGATGACGTTGTTCACCACCGTCGGCTGCCCGAGGAAGCCCTGCAGCGCAGGCAGCGGCGGCTTGGCCCGCACCACGCCGCGCTTGCCTTCCAGACTGTTCAAGAGGCTGGTCTCCTCGCCGCAGACATAGGCGCCGGCACCCGTGCGGATCTCCATGTCGAAGGCATGGCCGGACCCCAGCACCGAGACGCCCAGCATCCCCTCGGCCCGCGCCACCAGAACCGCCTGTTCCATCACCTCGATGGCATCGGGATATTCCGACCGCATGTAGACGTAGCCCCTGGTCGCCCCCACGCCGATCCCGGCGATCACCATGCCCTCGATCAGGGTGAAGGGGTCGCCCTCCATCAGCATCCGGTCAGCGAAGGTGCCCGAGTCGCCCTCGTCGGCATTGCACACGATGTATTTCTGCGCTGCTGGCGCTTCCGCGACCGTCCGCCACTTGATGCCCGTCGGAAAGCCTGCCCCGCCGCGCCCGCGCAGGCCGGATTCGGTGACTTCCGCCACAATCCCCGCCGCGTCCATCGCCAGCGCCCGCCGCAATCCGGCAAGACCGCCATTGGCCGCATAATCGGCCATCGACAACGGGTCGATCACGCCGCAGCGCGCGAAGGTCAGCCGGGTCTGGCCCTGCATCCACGGCAGGGCTTCGGTCGGCCCCAGCGCCAGCGGATGCGCGCCCCAGCCCGCATCGAACAGCCCCGCCACGTCGCCCGCAGTCACCGGCCCGAAGGCCATCCGCCCGCCCGGCCCCGCCACCTCGACCAGCGGCTCCAGCCAGACCATGCCGCGCGACCCGTTGCGCACGATGGTCAAATCCAGCCCGCGCCGGGCAGCCTCTGCCGCCACGGCCGCGGCAACGGCATCGGCACCCAGCGCCCTGGCGGCGGCGTCGCGGGGGACATAGACCTTCATGCCCCCACCTCAGCCAGCAGCGTATCCAGCCGCGCAGCATCGACCCGCCCGACCACCCGGCCATCGACCAGCGCGGCCGGCGCGCAGGCGCACAGGCCCAGACAATACACCGGCTCCAGCGTCACCGCGCCATCGGCGGTGGTGCCGTGCCAGTCGATCCCCAGCCGCGCCATTGCATGATCGGCCACCGCATCGGACCCCATCGCCTGACAGGCCTCGGCGCGGCACAGCTTGACCACATGCCGCCCCGCCGGTTCGACCCGGAAATCGTGATAGAAGCTCATCACCCCATGCACTTCGGCGCGCGACAGGTTCAGCCCCTTGGCAATCACCGGCAGGGCATCCTGCGGCACATGGCCGAAATCGGCCTGCACGGCATGAAGGATCGGCAGCAACGGCCCCTCCATCCCGCGATGCGCGGTCAGGATCTCGGCCACCCGCGTGCCGATGTCGGCGCTCCCCTGCGTCATGGCGTCCCCTCCCCAGAGTTGCGTGTGCGTTTATGCCTCAGGGCGATAGGCAAATCAATATAGACTTGCCGTCAGTCGATAGACCAAACCTATCAATCCCGGACCAATCGCTGCGCCTCGTCCAGAAGCGCCTTGACCAGCGGCGTCACCGGGTCGCGCCCGGCGGCGATCAGCCCGACCTGATGCTCGGCCTCGGGGTCCACGATCGGCACCGCCCGCAACCCGCCCTGCGCGGTGAACACGTCGGCCAGCTTTTTCGGCACCACCGAGGCCCAGCGCCCGGTCAGCACATGCGCCACCAGCACGATGGTGGAATTCGATTCCACCGACGGGTCCACCGCCACCCCGGCCTCTGCCAGATGCTGGTTGACGATCCGCCGGTTCTGCATGTCGCCGGTCAAGAGGCACAGCGGCTGCCCGGCCAGATCGGCCCAGCAGACCCGCTCGCGCTCGGCCAGCGCGGTGCCGGGGGCGCACAGGAAGCGGTAGAACTCGGCATAAAGCGGCACCTGCGCCACCCGGCCCAGCGGTTCGTTGTCAAGATAGGTGATCCCCGCATCCAGCTCCAGGCTTTCGATCCCGGCCAGAATCTCGGCCGAGGTGCGCGACAGCACCCGCACCCGCACATTCGGATGCCGCGCGATGAACGGCTCGGTCAGGTCGGCCACCATCGGCAGCGCGGTCGGTATCACCCCCAGCCGCAGGTTGCCCGACAGGCCAGACCGCACCGCCCGCATCTCGTCGCGCATCGCGCGGGTGTCGCCCACGATGCGCCGCGCCCAGTCGAGCACCCGCAACCCTTCCGGCGTCAGACCCTGAAAGCGCGAGCCGCGAAACACCAGCTGCACGCCAAGCTGATCCTCCAGCTGCCGGATCGCGGAGGACAGCGTCGGCTGTGTCACGCCGCAGACCTCGGCGGCGCGGCCGAAATGGCGCTCGCCTGCCAGCGCGATGAACATTTCCAGCTTGTCGATCATTCCCCTGTCATCGCAGCATTCCGCCCGCCGGGCAATTCCCGTGACGCGCGCCTTGTTCCGGGGCAGGGGGCGGTCTACATCCAGTGGCATGAGACAATATATCCCGTTCCTGAAACAACACCCGCTTGTCGCCGTGGTCCGCCTGCAAGGCACCATCGCCAGCGGCAGCCGCGTCGGCAGCGGCCTGAACGACGCCGCCCTCGCCCCGCTGATCGACCGCGCCTTTTCGCGCGGCAAACCGGCGGCGGTGGCGCTTATCATCAATTCGCCCGGCGGGTCAGCCGTGCAGTCCAGCCTGATCGCGGCCCGCGTCCGCCGTCTGGCGGTGGAAAAGGGTGTCGAGGTGCACGCCTTTGTCGAGGATGTCGCGGCCTCGGGCGGCTACTGGCTGGCCTGCGCCGCCGACCGGATCTGGGTCGATGAATCGTCCATCGTCGGTTCCATCGGGGTGATCTTCGCCAGCTTCGGCTTCCCCGAACTTCTGGCGCGCAACGGCATCGAACGCCGCGTCCATACCGCAGGCCGGTCCAAGTCGCTGGCCGACCCGTTCCTGCCCGAAAAGCCCGAGGATGTCGCCCGCCTGAAGGCGCTGCAGGAACCGATCCATCAGGCTTTCATCGCCCACGTCAAGGCCCGGCGCGGCGCGCGGCTGGCCGAGGGGGCAGACCTCTTCAACGCCGATGTCTGGGTCGGCACTCAGGCGGTCGATCTGGGTCTGGTTGATGGCATCGGCCATCTGGTGCCGAAGATGCAGGCGCTTTACGGCGAAAAGGTGCGCTTTGCGCGCTACGGCCAGCGCCGCTCTTTCTTCCAGCGCCTTGGCGCACAGGCGACCGGGGCGGTGCTGGCCGAAGTTGAGGATCGCGCGCTCTGGTCGCGATACGGGCTGTAGGATGCTGTCGAAGATCGTCCTGCTGTTTCTTCTGGGCATGGCCGTGCTGGCCATGTTCGGCCGCCTGCGCTTTCCCGACAGCCTGAAGCGCCGTCTTCCCGGCCGCGCCGCGCGCCCGGTCACCTGCAAGAAGTGCGGCCGCTTCCAGATCGGCAAGGGCGCCTGCGCCTGCGAGACAAAGAAGGGTTAGGCGGCATGGCGGTGCAGGGGAGGGCGCTGGTCACCGGCGCAGGCAGAAGGCTGGGCCGGGCGATGGCGATCTATCTCGCCGGGCGCGGGCATGACGTGGCCGTCCACTATGCCGGTTCGGAAAGTGGGGCCGCCGAGGTGGTGGCCGAGATTGACGCAATGGGCCGCCACGCCATCGCCCTTCAGGCCGACCTCCTGGACGAGGACGATACCGCCGGGCTGATCGCCCGCTCAGCGCAGGGTCTTGGGGGGCCACTGACCGTGCTGGTCAACAACGCCTCCATCTTCGAATATGACTCCATCGCCACCGCCACCCGCCAAAGCTGGGATCGCCACATCGGCTCCAACCTGCGTGCGCCCTTCGTGCTGACCCAGGGCTTCGCCGCTCAGGCCCCCGACCCGCTGCCCGACGCGGGCGGCGAGCCCGTGGCGCAGGCGCTGGTGGTCAACATGATCGACCAGCGCGTGCTGAAGCTGACCCCCGAGTTCATGACCTACACACTGGCCAAGATGGGCCTCTGGGCCCTTACCCAAACCGCTGCCCAGGCTCTCGCCCCCCGGATTCGCGTCAACGCCATCGGCCCCGGCCCGACCCTGCAGGGCGAGCGCCAAAGTGCCGACCACTTCGCCCGCCAGCGCGCCGCCTGCCTGCTGGAACGCGGCGCAAACGCTTCTGATGTGACTGCGGCGCTTGGGTATTTCCTGGATGCGCCCGCCGTGACGGGCCAGCTGCTCTGTGTCGATGGCGGTCAGCACCTGGCCTGGAAAACCACAGATGTGCTGGGGCTTGAGTGACGCCGCGCAATTGCCACGCGTCGAGTTGTCCACTTTTTACCGCCGGGTCACAAACCCGTTACGAAATCCTTGCGTTATCAGGGATTTGCGTGAGAACGTAAAAAGTATTTCGCTTTTTCAAGCGGTTGTGAAAATGCCTAAAAAACGGGCAACCCCAAGAAGCGGGCCGAAAACAAGGAAAATTCCGCCCTTCCGGAATGTTTTCCGCAGAGTTATCCACAGATTCCGTGGACAGCTTTCCTCTTGCCCCCATGGCGGTATCATTGCAGTGGCGACGGGGAATCGATGACTCCGGAACAGATGGAAATCGGCATGAACGACGGCACCGATCAGGCGACGCAGGGCGGGCAGGCTGCCACCGGACATGCCGTCATCCAGGCCTATCTGAAATCGCTCGACGGCTCGCCCGGCGTCTACCGGATGCTGAACGCGGCGTCCGAGGTGCTTTACGTCGGCAAGGCCCGCAATCTGCGCGCCCGGGTGTCGAACTATGCCCGCCCCTCGGGCCATTCCGGCCGCATTGCCCGGATGATCTTCGAAACCGCCTCGATGATGTTCCTGACAACGCGCACCGAGACCGAGGCGCTGCTGCTGGAACAGAACCTGATCAAGCAGCTCAAGCCGCGCTACAACGTGCTGTTGCGCGACGACAAATCGTTTCCCAACATCCTGATCCCGGCCGAACACCCGTTCCCGCAGATCAAGAAGCACCGCGGCAAGCGGTCGGAAAAGGGCGCCTATTTCGGCCCCTTCGCCTCGGCCGGGGCGGTCAACCGCACCCTGAACCAGTTGCAGCGCGTGTTCCTGCTTCGCACCTGCACCGATGCCAGTTTCGAGTCCCGCACCCGCCCCTGCCTGCTCTACCAGATCAAGCGCTGCGCCGCCCCCTGCGTCGGCAAGGTCACGGCCGAGGATTACAACACCCTCGTCAGCGATGCCCGCCGCTTTCTGGAAGGCAAGACCACCACGGTGCAGGCCGATCTGGCGCGCGACATGGCCGCCGCCTCCGAGGCGATGGAGTTCGAGCGCGCCGCCGCCCTGCGCGACCGGATCAAGGCGCTGACGCAGGTGCAGTCATCCCAAGGCATCAACCCGGCGTCGGTGGCCGAGGCCGACGTGATCGCGCTGCACCTCGAAGGCGGGCAGGCCTGCGTGCAGGTGTTCTTCATCCGCGCCAATCAAAGCTGGGGCAACCGCGATTTCTACCCCCGCACCGGGGCCGGCGCCGAAGAGCCCGAGATTCTGGAGGCGTTCCTCGCCCAGTTCTACGACGACAAGGAACCGCCACGCCTGATCCTGCTGTCGCACCCGGTCGACAACGAGGATCTCGTGACCCAGCTTCTGTCCGACCGGGCGGGGCGCCGGGTCGAACTCGCCATCCCCAAGCGCGGCGAAAAGGCCGAGCTGGTCGAAAACGCCGCCCGCAACGCCCGCGAAAGCCTGGCCCGCAGGCAGGCCGAAGGCGCCTCGCAGAACCGCCTGCTGGCCGGTCTGGCCGAGGCGTTCGACCTCGACGCCCCGCCGAAGCGCATCGAGGTCTACGACAACTCGCACATCATGGGCACCAACGCGGTCGGCGGCATGATCGTCGCGGGGCCGGAAGGCTTCCTGAAATCGCAATACCGCAAGTTCAACATCAAGTCCGAGGCCGGCGCCAACAGCGACGACTTCGGCATGATGAAAGAGGTGCTGACCCGCCGCTTCGAACGCCTGATCAAGGAAGACCCAGAACGCAAGTCCGACGCCTGGCCCGACCTTCTGCTGATCGACGGCGGCGCGGGGCAGGTGTCGGCGGTGCAGGGCATCCTGGCCGATCTGGGGGTGGACGACATCGCGATGATCGGCGTCGCCAAGGGGGTGGACCGTGACGCGGGGAAAGAGGAATTCCACCGCACCGGACTGCCGCCCTTCGCGCTGCGGATGAACGACCCGGTGCTCTATTTCGTGCAGCGCCTGCGCGACGAGGCGCACCGCTGGGCGATCGGCGCCCACCGCGCCAAGCGCGCCAAGGCGGTCAGCGCCACGCCGCTCGATGACGTGCCGGGGGTCGGCGCCACCCGCAAGCGCGCGCTGCTTGCGCACTTCGGCAGCGCCAAGGCGGTTGCGCGCGCGGGAGTGCCCGACCTGATGGCCGTGCCGGGCATTTCCGAAACCATGGCACGCACCATCGCCGACTTCTTCAACGAGCGGAAGTAGCCCCCGTAACCGGGGCCGCCGCCTTGGCCGCCGGGGTCACCTCTGCCCGCGTGCGGACCCGCTTGCGCCCGGTGATCATCGGGCGGATCAGATCCTCGTGCTTCCAGACCTTGTATCCGACTATCGCCGCGACATGCACGCCGACCATGATCAGCAGCACCGTGCCCAGCAGGCCATGCCAGGCCAGCGCGGTCCGCGCCATGTCGATGCCCGCATATCCGGCCAGCGGCCCGGCGTTCATGTAATCCTCCGGGTCGGCGAACAGCCCGGTCGCGACCTGCGCCAGCAGCACCAGCAGCAGCGCCGCCACGAACAGCCCGCCCAGCGGGTTGTGGCCGCGCCAGTGGCTTGGGCTGCGGCGGGCAAGCTTGCGTAGATAGCCCAGCATCGTCGCAGGCCGGTAGAACAGGCTGCCGAACCGCGCGCTTGGCGGCCCGATCAGGCCCCAGACCACGCGAAAGGCAAGCAGCCCGGCCACCGCATACCCCAGCCAGAAATGCAGGGTCATCACATTCGGACCGAACTTTCCAAGACCCCAGGCGGCCACAACCGCCACCAGCAGGGCCCAGTGGAACAGCCGCAGGAACGGATCCCACAGCCGCACGGTTTCAAGCGGGACGGTCGGTTTTTCCGGGCTGCCCATGGCTCAGAAGTCCTTGGTGCGGTAGGAATCGTGGCAATCCTTGCAGGTGCCGCCCAGCTTGGCGACCGCCGCGCCAAGGTCGGCCTGCGGCCCGGCCGCCGCCGCGTTCAGCGCGATGACCGCCTCGACGAAGGCCGTGCCCTTGGCCTGATAGCCCGGCATGTCGGTCCAGATCTCGGCCTTGGAACGGGTCTTGCCCGGGGCCTCGGCCACCGAGGTTCCCGGCATCATCAGGTCGCCCTGGGTGTATTGCGTCAGGGTCAGCAGGTCGGCGGCATGGGCCTTCACCGCTTCGGCGTCATAGGCCATGTCACCCTTGGCCATGGCGGCAATCGGCTTGAACTCCAGCCCGACCAGATTGAAGTATCCGCGGCGGGCCGCGATGGTCTCTTCGACCGGGTCGGCCAGCGCAACGGCAGGGGTGGCAACGATAAGTGCGGCAAGAAGGAAGTGACGCATGAGATTGTCCTTTGCTTTCATCTGCCCGAGGCAGACACCGGTTCTAACGCTCTCCGTGCCGACTTCCGTCCGCCCCCGACACGCGGCAGGGTGCCGCACCCCGCCCACCCCCTCGGCCTGCCACCGCCGAACCCCCCGGATGCAGCCCAGGCCCCCGCCTCCCCAGCCGTGCCCCGAACCCCGGCCCCTGCGGCCCCTGCGGCCCCGGCAAACCCGGATGCCCGCCCCGGCACCCGCCGCCCCCCGCGCCCCCAAGGCGCCGAAACGCTCCCTTGCCACTCCCGCAATCCCGGATGAACCCGCACATCGGACGCCCGTTCCCACACCCCCAAGGCCCTTGCGCCACCCACCCCGGAGGTGCCCGGCCAACCATCGGTCATGCGCCCCAAAGGCTCCACCCCCCTTCCGGGCCCCTTGCCCACAGGAGCCAATGTGACAACCACCACCCCCGAGCGCCCCGCCAATCCCCGGCCGCCCCCCAACGCACTGCCGCCCTTGCCCCCCGGATGCGCCCCGGAACCCCCGGACCTGCGGCTTCCGAAACCCCGGAGTCACGCCCCGGCACGGCTCTCCCCCAGTGCCCCCGGGCGCCAATGTGACCCCTCCGAAGCCCTGCCGCCGCGGTGCCCGCCACCCCGAAGGCACCTGTCCGGCCGCGGGCAGAAAGTTGAAAGTTCGTTAACAAATTATAATAAATATCATAAAAACAATGGCTTGAAACCATTTTCACGCGTGAAAAACCCGCCCGTGGCCGCCCGCCGCCTCACCCCCGCAATCCCCCCTTTCCCCCCGACCCTTTCCCCTGCTATTCCTCGGGCATGACGTGGAACATTCCGAACATCCTCACGCTCCTCCGTCTGATCGCAGCCCCCGGCGTCGCGATCATGTTCCTGTATTTCCACCGCCCCTACGCCGACTGGTTCGCGCTGGCCCTGTTCGTGCTGGCCGCCATCACCGATTTCTTCGACGGCTACCTCGCCCGGCTGTGGAAACAGGAATCCCGCTTCGGCGCCATGCTCGACCCGATCGCCGACAAGGCGATGGTGGTGATCGCCCTCGTGATCATCACCGGCTACTCCGGGATGAACCCCTGGCTGATCCTGCCCGTCACCATCATCCTGTTCCGCGAGGTCTTCGTGTCGGGCCTGCGCGAATTCCTCGGCGCGAAGGCGGGCCTGCTGAAGGTGACAAACCTCGCCAAGTGGAAGACCACGGCCCAGATGGTGGCGATTGCGGTGCTGTTCCTCGGCACCGGGCTGGAACACGTCGAAGGCATCGCCCGCCAGGGCATGACCGTCGATCAGTATGCCGAGGCGGTGACGGCCGGCATCGCCGACCCGCTGCGTTCCTGCGGCACGCGCGGCTGTTCCTCGCTGGCGACGCTCGTCGGCCTCTGGCTGATCTGGATCGCGGCGGGGCTGACGTTCCTCACCGGTTACGACTACTTCCGCAAATCCCTGCCCTACCTGAAGGACGAGCCATGATCGACGTGCTCTACTTCGCCTGGGTCCGCGAACGCATCGGCCTGCCGCGCGAACGGATCGAGACCGAAGCCGCCACCGTCGCCGATCTCGTCGCCGAACTGGCCGCCCGCGAGGACCGCTACGCCGTGGCCTTCGCCGACCTTGCTGCGCTGCGCGTGGCGCTTGACCAGGAACTCGCCGACTTCTCGGCCCCGCTCGCCGGGGTGCGCGAGGTCGCCTTCTTCCCGCCTATGACCGGGGGCTGAGATGCGGATCGCCGTGCAGGCCGAAGCCTTCGACATCGGTGCCGAAACCGCCGCCTTCGCTGCTGGCGTGACCGGGGTCGGGGCCATCGTCACCTTCACCGGCATCGTGCGCAACACCGCCACCGGCGACCTGCTGGCGATGGAGATCGAGCATTACCCCGGCATGACCGAACGCGCCATCACCGCCATCGCCGGGCAGGCCGCAACCCGCTGGTCGCTGCGCGACTGCCTGGTGATCCACCGCCACGGCCGCCTGCCCCCCGGCGCGCCGATCATGATGGTCGCCACGGCCGCCCCGCACCGCGCCGAGGCGTTCGCGGCTGCCGACTTCCTGATGGACTACCTGAAATCCCGCGCGCCCTTCTGGAAGCGCGAGATCACCGCCTCCGGTGCCACCTGGGTCGCGGCGAAAGCCTGCGACGAAGACGCCCTCACCCGCTGGTGAACCGCGCCGCCCAGGCCTGCTGCACGTCGCCCGGCAGGGGCGTCGCCAGATACACCGCCCGCGTTATCGCCCGTGCCAGCACGCAGGCAGCGGCATGGCCCAGCCCGAAGGCATCCGCCACCGGGTCGGCCAGCACCCGCGTCCCGGTCGCCGCCGCAAACACCAGATCGCCGTCGAGCAGCGTATGCGACGGCACGATGGCCCGCGCCATGCCGTCATGGGCCGCGACCGCCAGCCGCAGCGCCTGCGCCCGGGTCAGCGCGGCATCGGTGGCCACGATGGCAATGGTGGTCGCTTCGCCCATCCGCTTTCGCGGCAATGGCTCGTGCCCCGGATCGAACCGCCTCGCCACCCCCAGCCCGCCGAACTCGCCCCCGATCTCCCACGGCGCGGCCCAGAACTGCGGCCCGTCGCCCACCGTCACCGACCCCAGCGCATTCATCGCCACCAGCGCCCCCACCGTCACCCCGTTGTCCAGCACCGCCGAGGCCGAGCCGAGCCCGCCCTTCAACCGCCCGGTCAGCGCGCCATATCCGGCCCCCGCCGTGCCCAGCGCGAACTCCGTCCCCGCTGCCGCCAGCGCCGCCCGCCCCAAAGCCTTGTAAGGGTTCTCGCCCCAATCCTTGGCGCCGCCGTTCAGCAGATCGAACAGGATGGCCCCCGGCACGATTGGCACCCGCTGGTCCCCCACCGCGAACCCCCGCCCCAGCGCCCGCAACCCGTCCGCCACGCCCGAGGCCGCGTCCAGCCCGAACGCCGACCCGCCAGAAAGCACCAGCGCGTTCAACCTGCTGCACCAGCCGTTCGGGCGCCAGCAGATCGGTCTCGCGCGTCCCGGGCGCGCCGCCCGTCACCTGCACCGCCGCCACGAACGGCGCATCCCCCAGCAACACCGTCGCCCCGCTGCGCAGCCCCGCGTCATGGGCATTCCCCACCCGCAGCCCCGCAACATCGGTGATCAGATTGCGCGCGCCCGCCCTCATCCTTCGCCCTTTCTCATTGGTCCAAATACCCTCGGGGGGTGAGCCCGGCACGGGCGAGGGGGGCAGACAGCCCCCCTTTTCCCCGCCATCCTGCCAGATGTCGGCGTCGGGGTCACGGGCCGCGCGTGACTGCCCGGCGCGGCACCTGGCCCGTTCGGCGGATGCCTCCGGCGGGGATATTTGGGCCAAGATGAAAGGGCATGTCCGGTTTCATCACCAGAGGCGTTTCGATCAGGTCTTGTGCGGGGCGTCGGCATCGGTATTCTTGGCCCGAGCCGTGGCGATGGCGTCGCCGCAGGGGCACAGCCCCGTTGCTTGCAGGGTTGCCTGCATCCGTCCTGCACGCCGGGATCTTTCGGGGTCCAGGCCGAGTGCCGACCCCCTGCACGAGGTCGGACATGACGCTGCAACGCCCGGAGTATTACCGCTTTCACAACGGCACCAAGGCGCCGCTGCCTTTTGCGGCCGAGGAATACGAAGACCGGATTGCCGGTCTGCGCGACATCATGGAACTGCACGGGCTGGATGCCGTGGTGCTGACCTCGATGCACAATGTCGCCTACTATTCCGGGTTCCTTTATTGCAGCTTCGGGCGGCCCTATGCCTGCGTGGTGACGGCGACCGACTGCGTGACCATCAGCGCGGGCATCGACGCGGGCCAGCCGTGGCGGCGCTGTCACGGCGACAACATCACCTACACCGACTGGAAGCGCGGCAACATGTGGCGGGCGGTGGCCTCGGTCACCGGCATCGGCCGGGCCATCGGCTGCGAGGCCGACCACCTGACGCTGGAACGTTCGGAAAAGCTGAACACCTACCTTGCACCCAAGCGCGGCATGGATATCGCTCCCGCCACCATGGCGCAGCGCATGATGAAATCGCCCGCCGAAATCGCGCTGATCCGGCAGGGGGCGAATGTGGCCGATGCCGGCGGCCACGCCATCCGCGACGCGGTGCGGGAAGGGGTAAGCGAACTGGAGGTCGCCATCGCCGGGCGCGACGCGATGGAACGCGAGATCGCGCGGCGCTTCCCCGATGCCGAATACCGCGACACCTGGGTGTGGTTCCAGTCGGGCATCAACACCGATGGCGCGCACAACCCGGTGACCAACCGTAAGCTGAAGCGCGGCGACATCCTCAGCCTGAACTGCTTCCCGATGATCTCGGGCTATTACACCGCGCTGGAGCGCACGATGTTCGTGGGCGCGGTCGATGACGCCAGCCTGAAGATCTGGGAGGCGAATGTGGCGGCGCATGAATACGGCATGACGCTGCTGCAACCGGGTGCCAGTTGTTCCGGCATCACCGCGCAGATCAACGCCTTCCTGGCCGACCGCGACCTGCTGCAATACCGCACCTTCGGCTATGGCCACAGCTTCGGGGTGCTGAGCCATTACTACGGCCGCGAGGCCGGGCTGGAACTGCGCGAGGACATCGACACCGTGCTGGAGCCCGGCATGGTGATCAGCATGGAACCGATGCTGACCATCCCCGAAGGCCAGCCGGGGGCGGGCGGCTACCGCGAGCATGACATCTTCGTGGTGACCGAGGACGGCCCGGAAAACATCACTGGCTACCCCTACGGCCCTGCGTTCAACGTGGTCGGCTAGCCGTCGCAGAACTGTCGCGCTGCTGTCACCCGGCTGTCATGCCCGGCGGCCATTCCTCGCCCGGACAACGATCCGCAAGAGGAATGGCCCCATGATCTTCACCCCCCTCGGCAGGCTTGCCGGACTGACCTCGGCCCTGGCGATCACGGCGGCGCTGCCGGCGCTGGCCGAAACCAGCTTCAACCGCGTGGCCAGCTTTGCCACGCCGCTGAACATGGCGGCGGGCGAAGACCTGGCCCGCCCGACCAGCGCCGAAATCATCGCCGCCAGCGAGGATGGCATGACGCTGGTCTACACCGACAGCCCGCTGGGCGTGATCGGGCTGATCGACATCACCGACCCGGCCGCACCCAAGCCGCACGGCAACATCGACATGGGCGGCGAGCCGACCACGGCGCAGATCATCGGCGGCAAGGTGTATACCGCCGTCAACACCTCGGAAAGCTTCACCAATCCCTCGGGCAAGCTGGTGACGGTCGATCTGGCGTCGCGCGAAATCGAGGCGGAATGCGATCTGGGCGGGCAGCCCGATTCAGTGGCGCGCGCCAAGGACGGGTCGTTCCTCGCCATCGCCATCGAGAACGAGCGCGACGAGGATGTCAATGACGGCGCGATTCCGCAACTGCCCTCGGGCTATGTGGTCAAGGTTCCGGTCGCGGATGGCGTGGCCGATTGCGCTGGGCTACTGAAGATCGAGGTCACCGGCCTTGCCGAAATCGCCCCCGAGGATGCCGAACCCGAATTCGTGGCGATCAACGACGCGGGCGAGATTGCCGTGACCCTGCAGGAAAACAACCACATCGTCATCATCGGGGCCGATGGCACGGTGTCCGGGCATTTCAGCGCCGGGTCGGTGGATCTGGCGGGCATCGACACCGCCCGCGACGGGCGGATGGCCTTCGACCAGAACCAGCAGGCGCGCCTGCGCGAGCCGGACGGGATGAAATGGCTGGGCAACGACCATATTGCGGTCGCCAACGAGGGCGACTGGAAAGGCGGGTCGCGCGGCTGGACGATCTTCGCGCGCGACGGGTCGGTGGTCTATGAGGACGCGGGAAAGCTGGAGCGGGCGATTGCCGAGATCGGGCATTACCCCGAGCACCGCTCGCATTCCAAGGGCGTGGAGCTTGAATCGGTGGAAATCGCCACGTTCGACGGCGTGCCGATGGGGTTCGTTGCCTCGGAACGCGGTTCGGTGGTCGGGGTCTATGACCTGACCGACCCGGCGGCCCCGGTGCTGAAGCAGCTTCTGCCCTCGGGCGTGTCACCCGAAGGCATGGTCGCCATTCCCGAACGCGGCCTGTTCGTGACCGCCAACGAGGTCGATCTGCGCGAGGACGGCCTCGCCCCGGCGCATGTGATGATCTACGCGCTGGGCGAGGGTGCGCCGGCCTATCCGATGATCACCTCGGCCGGGTCCGAAGGGCCGATCGGCTGGGGTGCGCTGTCGGGGCTGGTGGCGGATGCTGCGGTGCCGGGCAAGCTTTATGCCGTGTCCGATAGCGTCTATGGCATGGCGCCGACCATCTATACCATTGATGCCACGCAGAAACCGGCGCGGATCACCGAGGCGCTGCTGGTCAGGCGGTTCGGGCAGGCGGCGCAGAAGCTCGACATCGAAGGCGTGGCGCTGGATGGCAAGGGCGGCTTCTGGCTGGCCTCGGAAGGGCGCAGCGACCGGCTGATCCCGCACGCGATCTACAACGTCAACGCCAAGGGCGAGATCAAGCAGGAAATCGCGTTGCCGACCGACCTGCTGGCACATGAAATCCGGTTCGGGTTCGAGGGCATTACGGTGGCCGGCGACGTGCTGTGGATGGCGATGCAGCGCGAATGGAAGGACGACCCGAAAGGCATGGTCAAGCTGGTGGCCTACAACACCGATACCGAAACCTGGGGTGCCGTGCATTACCCGCTCGATGCGCCGACCGACGGGGCCTGGATGGGGCTTTCGGAAATCACGCTGCACGGCGACTGGGTCTACATCGTCGAGCGCGACAACCAGATTGCCGGGGTTGCGGCGACCAAGAAGATCTACCGCGTCGCGGCCTCGCAGATGGTTCCTGCCGAACTCGGCGGCACGCTGCCGGTGATGACCAAGGAACTGGTGCGCGACCTGCTGCCCGATCTGACGGTGCTGAACGGCTACATCGTCGACAAGGTCGAGGGCTTCGCCATCGACGCGGCAGGCACCGGCTATGTCGTCACCGACAACGACGGGGTTGACGACAGTTCGGGCGAAACGCTGTTCTGGTCGGTCGGCGCGGTGCAATAGGCCGTTCCGCGGCCCGAATCGTCCCCCGGGCGCATCGTCCGGGGGCTTTTCTTTTCCATTCGAGGCGGGGGGGCTTGACCTTGGTCCGGCGTCGTGGCGCATGTTTGCCGACCGAACACATGCAGCAGGGACCGCCGTGACCCCCATCCTTTCCCGCCTTTTCGCCCTTGCGGCGATCCTGTTTCTGGCTGCCTGCAGCGGCCAGCCCATCGTCACCGAAACCCCGGAGGAATATGCCGGGGTGCAGGATGGCGCCTTCTTCATCGAGCCGGTCGACCCGTCCTTCCTGCAAGGCACGCAACCGCGCGCCGAGGTGGACTATCCGGGGCCCGAGGCGCCGGGCACCATCGTGATCGATACCTTCGCGCGCAAGCTTTACCATGTGCAGGACGGCGGTCGGGCCACGCGCTATGCCATCGCGGTCGGGCGCGAGGGTCTGACCATTCGCGGCAGTTCCACTGTCAGCCGCAAGGAACACTGGCCGTCCTGGACGCCGACGCGCAACATGATCCGCACCCAGCCGGAAACCTATGCGCAATATGCGGGCGGCCTGCCGGGCGGGCTGGAAAACCCGCTGGGGGCGAGGGCGCTCTACCTCTATCGCGGCGGCCGCGACACCTATTTCCGCATTCATGGCACGGTTGACAACGCCTCGATCGGGCGGGCGACCTCGGCGGGCTGCATCCGGCTGTTCAACCAGGATGCGATCCACCTGTTCAACCAGGTGGATCTCGGCACGCTGGTCAGGGTGCGAACCGCCCAGGAATCGCTGGAGCTTGAAGGCCCGATGATGGACGACGAACACGGCCGCGCCATCCCCGCCCTGCAGGGGTGAGGCGCGCCCGGAAAACGCTCCGGTGGAGCGTTTTCAGCGCCGAACGCCCGGCCACCCCTGGCCGGGCCGGGAGGGGCGCGCCCGGAAAACGCTCCGTCTGTGTGGCCAGCTGATCCTGATGCCGGACCAGCCGCGACGCTCAACCCGCCAGCCCATTCATCTTGGCAAAAATATCCCCGCCGGAGGCTCCGCCGGCCTGGCCGGGTGCCAATCCGGGGCGGTGCGCGCTCACGCCAGGATGACGTAATCCTTCAGCGTGGTCTCGACCACTTGCCAGGTGCCCGCGAAGCCCGGACGTATCACCCAGCTGTCGCCCGCCTTCAGCGTGACGGCGTTGCCTGCGGTGTCGGTCAGGATCGAGACGCCTTCGTGGATGTGGACATATTCCCATTCGGTGTAGTTCACCCGCCAGCAGCCGGGAGTGGATTGCCACAGGCCGCAGTAAAGGCCGTCGCGGTCTTCGAGGTTCCATGTGGAGTGGACCGGATCGCCCGCCACCAGCAGGTCGGGGGCCGGGCGGGTGATTTCGGCGGGGATGCTGTCGCGGGTCAGGCGGACGAGGTTGGTCATGGCGGGCTCCGGTGGTTTTCGCGGCGATGGGGCATCAGCGCAGGCCGGTGGTCAAGAGGAAGGTGCCACGGGCCCGGCCGCCCCGGCGCCGAAGTTGCACTGGCAGGCGCCTGCCTGCGCCGATATACCCTGCCCTACCTGTCCGCTTGAGGGAGACCTGACCATGAGCGCCTCGACCCCCGTCCGCCCCGTGCTGCCCACCGACATCCTGGCCCGCAAGGGCGGCGAACCGCTGGTCTGCCTGACCGCCTATACCACGCCGGTGGCCCGGCTGGTCGATCCGCATTGCGACATCGCGCTGGTCGGCGACAGCCTTGGCATGGTGCTGCACGGCCTGCCCTCGACCCTTGGGGTGACGATGGAGATGATGATCCTGCACGGCCGCGCCGTGGCGCGCGGGCTGAGCCATGCGATGCTGGTGATCGACATGCCGTTCGGGTCCTACGAGGAAGGCCCGGCGCAGGCGTTCCGCAATGCCGCGCGGCTGATGGCGGAAACCGGGGCGGCGGCCGTCAAGCTTGAAGGCGGGCAGCACATGGCCGAGACCATCGCCTTTCTGGTGGCGCGCGGCGTGCCGGTGATGGCTCATGTCGGGCTGACGCCGCAGGCGGTCAACACGCTGGGCGGCTACAAGGTGCAGGGCCGCGACGCGGACGGAGCGCGGGTGATGGCCGACGCCGAGGCGGTGGCGGCGGCCGGGGCTTTCTCGGTCGTGCTGGAAAAGGTGCCCGAAGGGCTGGCATCGCGGATCACGCAGGCCATCGCGATCCCGACCATCGGCATTGGTGCCGGGCTGCGCTGCGACGGGCAGATCCTGGTGGTGGACGACATGCTGGGCCTGTTCACCGACTTCCGCCCGAAGTTCGTGAAACGCTACGCCGAACTGGGCAAGGGCGCATCCGACGCGATTGCCGACTATGCCGCCGAGGTGCGCGGCCGCCGCTTTCCCGCGCCGGAACACAGCTTCCCCGATGTGCTGCCGAAGGGCGGCAAGGCGTGACGCCGATCCTGCGGCAGGTTTCCGAGCTGCGCGCGCTGGTGGCGCGGTGGAAGGCTGCGGGCGATCTGGTGGGCGTGGTGCCGACCATGGGCGCGCTGCATGACGGGCACCTGAGCCTGGTGCGGGCCGCGAAGGCCGGGGTGGCGGCGGGCGGCACCGACCGGGTGATCGTGACGATCTTCGTCAACCCGATGCAGTTCAACAACCCGGCCGATCTGGCGAAATACCCGCGCACCGAGGCCGAGGATGCCGCCCTTCTGGCAAGCGCCGGGGTCGACGCGATCTTCGCGCCGCCGCTGGGCGAGGTTTACCCCGACGGCTTTGCCACCACGGTCTCGGTGGCCGGGGTCAGCGCCGATCTGGAAGGGGCGCACCGGCCGGGGCATTTCGACGGGGTGGCGACGGTGGTGGCCAAGCTGTTCGGCATGACCCAGGCCGACCGCGCCTTCTTTGGCGAGAAGGACTGGCAGCAGTTGCAGGTGGTGCGCGGGCTCGTGCGCGACCTGAACATGGCGACCGTGATCGTTGGCTGCGAGACGGTGCGCGAGGCCGACGGGCTGGCGATGTCGTCGCGCAACGCCCGGCTTTCGCCCGACGCGCGGGCGGTGGCGGCGGCCCTGCCTGCCGCGATGGCCCGGGCGGCGGCGGCACTGCGCGACGGGGTGGCGGTGGAAGTGGCGCTGACCGGGGCGGTGGGCGAGGTGCTGGAGGCGGGCTTCTCCGAGGTCGATTACATCGAGTTGCGCAGCGCCGATCTGCTGGAACCGATGGCGGTGCTGGACCGCCCCGCGCGGCTGCTGGCGGCGGCCTCGGTCGGCGGCGTGCGGCTGATCGACAACATTCCGGTGTAGCGACCGGCGGCGGGGGCGCGGCCGACGCCGGGGGGCTGTCTGCCCCCCAGACCCC
Source organism: Paracoccaceae bacterium Fryx2 (assembly GCA_032334235.1). Classification (NCBI taxonomy): domain Bacteria; kingdom Pseudomonadati; phylum Pseudomonadota; class Alphaproteobacteria; order Rhodobacterales; family Paracoccaceae; species Paracoccaceae bacterium Fryx2. Next base: position 2,229,707 of record JAVSGI010000005.1, on the reverse strand, counting down.
CCGAGGATATTTGGGCAAAGGTGAATGGGGAAAGAAGGTGCGGATTTCCGCGCGTTCAGCTGCGATTCCGTCCGGGCGCGAGCAGGTCGGCCAGCACCAGCGCCATGACCTTGGCGCTGTCGATCATGTCCTGCACGCCGACCCATTCGTCGGGCTGGTGGGCAAGGTGCAAGAGGCCCGGCCCGTAGGCGATGCAATTGTGCAGGCGGCCGATGCGGTCGATGTGCTTCTGGTCGTAGGTGCCGGGCGAGACGACATAATCGGGGGCGCGGTCGAGCACGCGGCCGATCGCCGTGGCGGTGGCGCGCACGATCGGGGCGTTGCGGTCGGTCATTACCGGCTGGACCTGAAAGAGGTCGCGCAGTTCGGCGTGGAAGGTTGGTCGGCTTGCCTGCACGCGGGCGAGCAGGTCGGTGATCTCGGCCTTCACGGCCGTGATGTCCTCCTCGATCAGGTAGCGCCGGTCGAGGATGATGCGGCAGCGGTCGGCGACGCAGGGGGCGGGAAGGCCGGTGTAGCCGGGCTCGGGCTCGGCCTCGCCGCCGTGGATCGAGTTGATGTTCAGCGTCGATTGCCGCGCGCCCTCGGGCACGACCGGCATTGCGGTCTGCCGGGTGGCCAGTGCGGGGTAAAGCCTGTCTTCAATCTCGGCCAGCACCGCGCCCATGTGGCGGATGGCGGAATCGCCCAGAAACGGCATCGAGCCGTGGGCGATGCGGCCGTGGGTTTCAAGTTCCGCCCACCAGACGCCGCGATGGCCCAGGCAGATTCGATCCTTGTGCAGCGGTTCGGGGATGATGACGTGATCGACATGGGAGAAATGCCCCTGCTCTGCGAGGTAGGCCACGCCGCCGAAGCCCCCCGATTCCTCATCCGCCGTGGCCGAGATTTCCAGGCTGCCCGCGAAATCGGGGTGCAGGGCAAGGAACGCCTCGGCGGCGATGATCGAGGCGGCGAGGCCGCCCTTCATGTCGCAGGCACCCCGGCCATAGATGCGGTCGCCTTCGAGCGTGGCCGCGAAGGGGTCGCGCGTCCAGCCGTGGCCGACCTCGACCACATCGTGATGGCTGTTGAAATGCACGCAGTCGCCGGGTGCCGCCCCCTCGCGCCGGGCAATCAGGTTCCAGCGCGGGTGGGCGTCGCTGTCGCCCGGCGCGCCGGTTGCGCGGATCAGCCTCACCGTGAAGCCCGAGGCGGCCAGCCGCTCGGCCAGCAGGTCGCAGATCTCGCGGTAGTGCAGGCCCGGCGGGTTGAGCGTGGGAATCCGGATCAGCGCCTGCGTCAGGGCGATCAGATCCTCGCGGCGGCGGTCGATGGCGTGCAGAAGGGCGCTGTCGGGCATAGGCGCAGTCTGCCGGGGCAACGCCTTGCCCGCAACGGCAAACCGCCGCTTTTCGGATGACGGGGGGGCTGTAAACTGGCATTACTTTCCCAAATTGATTGTCAGACCAGTCCAATGGAGGGCACCATGGCCGATTTCGACGCGCAGATCCGGGAAAGCCAGGATCAGGTTGCCAGGGCACAGGCGAAAATCTCCGACATCACCAGCCGGATTGAGGCGGCGCGCACCAAGATCGGCACCGCCGAAGCGTCGATCGACATCGAGAACGCCACGCTGGAGGATGTGCACCAGCACACCAACCTGATGAACGCCAACATCGCCGAACTGATCATGGGGCTGGATGACGTGACGGCGGGGTTCTCGAAGGACTTCGACGAGATGCGGTCCAAGACCGGGATGGAGAGCTTTGTCGGCATCTTCGCGCGCGGCAAGGCGGAATCGATGCGGCAGGAGCGGCTGCGCACCGCCAGCATCGACGACAAGCTGCAGGATCTGATCGCCAAGTCGGATGTGATCGTGAAGCTGCTGCAGGGCCAGCTTGACCTGCTGAACGAGCAGAAATCCCGGGTCGAGGCCAACCTGACCGCCACGCTGGACGAGCGCGAGGCGACGGTGGGCCAGTTGGAAGGGGTGCGCGCCCAGATTGCGGCGATGGACCCGACCATCATAGATCTGGAAAACCGCATCAGCGTCGAACAGGACGCCGCCGCCCGCACCAAGCTGGAAACCGAACTGGCGGGGTTGAACACCCGCTACAACGCGCTGGTGCAGGACGAGCAGGTGCAGCTTGCGAAAAGCCAGACGCTGGAACGCTATATCGAGAAGGGCAAGACCTGGGTCGACAGCCTGCAGAACCAGGCCGCAACGCAGATGGTGCTGATCAACAAGCTGCAAACCGACACCAGGCAGCGGGTGGTTCTGTATGACGCGCTGACCTCCAGCCTCAAGACCGCGCAGCAGCAGGACGTGGCGCACCGCATCAACGAGATCGGCGTCAAGACCGATCAGGAGGCGCAGGCCGCCATGGCGGGCATTGGTGCTGCCACCAACCAGCGCATGGCCGACATGCTGGAAGCGCACGAGGATCACATGGTCTTTGCCCGCAAGGTGCTGGAACAGAAGGCCAAGGCCGATGAACGCTTCAACCGGCGCTTTGCCGCCATCGTCGAAAAGCACGACAAGAACCAGTATGGGGAATAAGTGGCCGAAGTGGATGCCAGGGCGGCGCTGACGCAGGATCACGCCCAGCTTTACGACACCGCCGTGGCGCGGCGCTACTTTGCCAAGTTCGAGCGGATCACCGGCCATCTGGCCCGCGTCGCGGCCGAGCTTGAGGTCGAAGGGCGGCTGACCCGGCTGGAGGCGCGGCTCTTGGGCGTCTATCTGGCGCAGGTGGCGGCGACCTTCCGCGCGCTGAGCCTGAAATACATGATGACCGGGCGGATCGAGGGGCCGCTGCCGGGGCGGCTGACCTTTGATCGGCACGAAAGCGGCTTTCCTGTTGCGCAGGAACTGATGGTGATGGCCAATGACGCGCAGCAGGCCGAACGGCATCTGGCGGGCATGGCGTCTGAGACGGAACTGAAGGACCGGATGATCCGGCAGATCGTCGGTGACCTGACCATCCCGACCAGGCTGCAATTCGCGCTGTCACAGCGGCTCTATTATCAGGCGTTGCAGGCGGGCGGGTTGTTCTGGGCGCGCAACGACCCCGACCTGCAATGGCTGGGCGAGGAGGGCGGGCGGCGGCGCTACCTGATCCACTGGGCGGTCTATGACAGCCAGATCAACCTGCCGGTGATCTACCTGCTGGAAGTCGAGGATACCGCCCGCACCGCGCTGCCCAAGGACGTGCGGCGCTGGCCCGAGGCGCAGGCGCATCTGATGGCGCAATCGCTGGGCGGGCTGAAGCTTGTGACCATCGCGCAGGGCTTTGACGCCGATTTCACCGACCTGCACCCCAAGCGGCTGCGGCGCATCCACATCGGGCCGATGTATTCGCACAGCTTCACCCTGCAATCGGGGCCCATTTCCGAGGTGCTGGCCAGTGCCGCCGCCCCGGTGGGCGAGGACTGGGCGCTGGTCTGGACGGTGGAAGACCTTGTATCCGAGCGCGCAGAGGCGCAGAAGTTCGGCTGGTTCGGCACGGTCGAACGCCAGATCTTCGCGCTGGACCCTTTCGCGGGGCGCGGCGCGGAGACCGGGGCGACGAAAACCGAACGCATGGTCATATTGCCGGAACGTCCGTTTCAGGTGCTGGCCGAACGGAACCCCGCCGGGTTCCATGATGTGCGCAAATTCGTGGTCGGCAGCGGCGGCCGTGTGATCTCGCAACGCTAAGGACAAGCCATGAACGAACGCTGCACCTACCACCGCACCGAATACAAGGTCACCCGGGCCAACGCCTTCCGCCCCGGCGCGCGCGAGGTGGCCCCGCAGCGCATTGCCGTGCCGTTCTGCGCCCACCCCACGCAAAGCCCCGCGCCGCGCGGCTCTGGCAAGCCGCTGACCTGTGGCGGTCTGGTGCCGAAATGCCTGATTCCGGGCGGCCCTGACGCCATCTGACACAGGGGGGAACGATGACCGGCACACGCGACACGATGGAACTGCGCGAGGCCAGCATCCGCGCGCATTATGACGCCGCGCTGGGGCTGCTGTCGGGCTTCGACCATGCACCCCGGCTGGGCAAGGCGGTGGACAGCGCGGCCCCCGAACGCTCTCCCGGCATCGGGGCGCGGCGCGGCTTCCGCTCCACTACGCCCGGGCTTGTCACCCGCCCCACCACCCGCCCTGGCGGCGTGCGACTGGTCGAGCGGGTCGAGGCGACGGGCGACGGGCTGGTTTCGCCCCTGCAGGCGCAGGTGCTGCACGCCCTGCGCCGGGCGCTGGCAATCGCGCTGGCGATGGGCGAAACCTTTGCGCAAGGCGCGGGGCTGGCCGAGCTGAAGAAGGCCAATCTCGAAAGCCGCCTGCCCGATGCCCGCAAGGCCGAGTTTTCCGAGCTGCTGGCGGCCGAGGCGCTGGTCTGCCTGCATGTGCTGGCAAATGCCACGGCCTTTCTGCTGGCCCCGCATCTGGGCGAAACCACGGTCGAGATCGGCACGGTGGACGAGGTGCTGACCGACAACGCCCCCCTCGCCCTGCAGGGCGTGCTGTGGGAACTGGATCAGGACATCGCGGCCCATGCCGCCGACGAACCCCGTCTGGTGGCGACCGTCGCCGCTTTTGCCGAGGCGCTGATGGCCAAGGTCGCCGCCCGCGCCGAAACCGCACCGCGTCTGGGCGGCTTTGCGGCGGCAAGCTGGCGCGTCGAGGCCGACCAGTTGACGCTCGCCGGGTTCAAGCCCGCCCGCGCCGCCCGGGGCACCCCCCTGACGATGGCCTTCAAGAAACCGACCGAGGTGATCGGCAACCACATCGCCAAGTATCAGTCGATGCGGCTGGCCAAGATGCTGATGGCCTATGATTTCGAGCGCAAGCTGAACCCCTTTGCCGAACTCGGCGGCTTCATCTTCACCTTCATGGGCGACGGCAAGCCCGGCACCGGCAAGACGACGCTGATCCAGATGATGGCCGGCTTGCTGAACGATTACTGCAAGGGCGCGGGCTATCCCTTCCGCTACCAGAACTTCGGCATCGACCAGATCGACAGCTATCAGGGCAAGTCGGGACAGAACGCGAAGGCCTTCATCACCAACGTGCTTGACCCTGCGGTGATCGGCTTCGGCACCATCGACGACATCGACCAGATCGCGGGCAAGCGCGGCGACCGGCAATCCTCGGCCGGCCAGCAAGAGGTGACGGCGGTGTTCATGGAGGCTTTCGCCGGCGCCAACACCGTGGTGCGCGGCAACTGCACCTTCGGCATGTTCTCCAACTTCCCCGAAAACGTCGACGATGCGCTGCGCCAACGGGCGGGGGCGCGGTTTCTCGTCGACGGCCCGATTTCCCGAGAGGATTACATCGACATCCTGGCGCTGCTGCTGGGCCGCAACCACGCGATCCCGCTGGGCGAGCACGAGCTTTACGCCAGTCAGGAGATCAAGCGGGCCGTCGCCGCCAGCTTCGAATCGCACGCCCGCCCGAAAGAAGACGGGTTGCTGCGCGTCTGGGATCAGGTGGCGCGCGAGGTCGGCCCGCTCGACACCATTGCCCGGCTGGGGGCCTACCTGAAAGCGATCCACCTTGCCGACGACCGTTTTACGGGCCGCGCCATCAAGAACATCACCGACGCAGTGAAGGTGCGCGCGATGGATTTCGAACTGCCCGACGATTGGATGGAAAGCCCCGACCTGTTCCTGTTCAAGCCCTATGACGAGAAACTGGCGATGATCCGCGCGCTGGCGCGTCCGATCACCGTCGAGATGGTGGTGCAGGAAATCAACCGCTACGCCGACAGCGAATTCCGCTACGCCGACAAGTCGGACGAGGCGGCGATTGCGGGGATGGTCCGCGACTTCGGGCGGCAGGAAGAGGCGAAGCGGCGGTATCTGGAGGGGAAGGGTTGACGATCAAAGCCATACTTTGGCTCATAATTCTGCTTGGCGCAGTCTACTTCAAACGATTTTATGCCTCAAGCAAACTGGCCATTTCTTGGAAACGTGCGGCTGGGTTCGTCTTAGGTGCGGCAGTTCTGTTTTTGTGCAGCAAACTTGTCTTTCCGTCAGCTCCTGAGTTGGAGATTGGCCCTACCATTTCAGTGCTTGCCGCAATGATAACAATTTTTAACAATGGGCCATACCTTTTCCTGATTTTCCTTTTGGGAAGCATGATGCATAGATTCAAAGGTCAACCATCTCAAGAGGGTTAGCGAAAATGTTTGTCTTGTGGGCCGCCATGCTGCTCCTGTTTTTACTTTCCGGAGTAATGCCATCTCGGAACGAATTGCTTGCCCGCTTTCAGCAAGCGTTCACGCAGATGCTTCTTATAGAACTCTGCCTTTTTTTACTGCTGTGGTTTTTTTCTGCCAGTGGCTACCTTCCGTTTCGTCGAGAGCGAGTTGCGCTATATTGGGTTTACTACAGTGGCCCTCCCTTAACTTTGCTTTTGGTCTTAAGGCTTCGGAAAAGCAAAAAAACGCCAAGTGAGACCCCATGAAACGCCTCATCTCCGCAGGCCTGATGTTTGGCAACCTGATCGAGGTGTCCTCCCCGGCGCTGGTCGAACGCTACAACCGCGCGTTGAAGCACTTGACCGGCAAGACCACCACGCAGACCGATTTCCACATCGACATTTCCGGCTATTCCCCCGAGATCGGCGACGAATTCGGTGATGACCTTTACCTGAACCCCAACGGCTGCAACCGGCAGTTCATCCTGCTGACCACGGCGCAGAAGGCGGCGCCGCTGTTGAACGTCAAGTTCTCGACCTCGCGCGGCATCCTTCGGCAGTTCATCGAAACCAACGAGGCGCAGCTTTTCGCCCTGACGGCGCGCGATGCGGTGGCGGGCGAACTGGCGAATTCGGTCTACGAGGTCTCCACCCCCGCACGGCTGTTCGACATCCGCAAGATCACCATCGAGGCCGACACCATCGGCGCGCATGTCCGCGATGCGCAGAAGCTGGCCGGGCTGATCGACCGCTTCCGCGCCGAGCCCGACGGCTGGCGCGACGACCTGCTGATTGCCGAGATGATCGGTCTGGCGAAAAAGACCGGCGACGTGACGCGGGTGCCGATTGCCCTGCCGGTGATGAGCTTCGAGCAGGCCAATTTCTGGACCAGCCATTTCGGCGGGGTCTACATCTTCCGCGCTGCCCGCTTTCCCGGCGTGATTTCCACCCTGCCGCGCGCCAGCCTTGGCGCGGTGCCGATCTCGCCGGTGATGGATCTGGCGCAGCGCAACCAGATTGCCGACTGGCTGGCGCGCTCCGAACTGGTCGAACCCATCGTGCAGGTGCGCGGCATGGATTCGGCGGCGGTGCTGCGCCAGAAGATGGATTTCATCCTGGTCGATGCCGCCGACGCGCTGAACCTCGATCTGGGGGCGGCGACGCGGGCCGACCTGCGCAAGATCGCGCACCGGCTGGGATCGGCGCTGCCCGAGGAGTTTCTGGGGCTGGCGTCGCTCTTGCGCTGGGTGGAAGGCGGCGGTGACTGGCCGCGCATCACCTCGGAACATCCGGCGTATTTCTACACGCTGCGCTCAAGGCCCCACGCCGACCGCGATCTGGTGAACATGCTGCTGGCCGAGCTTTCGCCGCTGGACGTGCGGCAGATGTTCATCACGCACAAGGAACTGTTCTACGCAAGCTATGCGGCATGGTCCGACCGAAAGCGCGGCTATGTGGCCGATTTTCTCGCGCGGGAATATCAGGTAGACAAGCAGGGAGCCCGCGCCGCCCTGTTCGGGCCCGAGCCGGGCATGGACGAGGCCGACCGCCCCGACCTGAAACCAGCCCCCCGAATGGTGGATCTGGTCGGGCCGTGGGGGGGCGTACGAAAGGCAAAAAGATGATCGGGATCATCCAGTTGGTGGTGTTCGGGTTTCTGGGGCTGACAGTGGTTTACCTGCTGATTTCGGTCTATTCGAGGTCCGTCCGGCGGGAAAAGCTGGAAAATGAGTTCGACGACGGGGGTGTGGAAGGCGACCGGGATGCCTATATCGCCGCAGGCATGAGGGACTATGAACGGGGCCTGCGCAAGCAGCTGATCTGGCTCGTCTACGTCATTCCGACGGTGGTTGTGTGCGTCACCATATATCTGGTGAATTATAAATAGGAGTGCGGCTCATGTGGGTCTACATCAAATGGGGTTTCCGGATCACCCTGCTGCTGATCGTCGGGGGTTTCCTGCACTACACCCTGCCACAGCGCGACGTGATGCGGATCACCAACACCTACAACCGCGTGACCACGGTGGGCGAGAACTGGATGTTCTTTGCCACCCCCGACGCGGGCACCGCCGAATCGTCTTCGACGCGGGATGTCCGTTTCATCGAGACGGTCGGCCCGGACGACAAGGTGATGGTCTATCGCAACGAGGACACCGGCTGGATCTGGCCGCCCTATTTCAAATACGACAGCTCGAACCTTCAGGCCGAAGCGTCGAACCTGCAATCGACCAAGGATGCGCCGGAATGGGTGGCGGTGACGCATTACGGCTGGCGGGTGGCCTGGCTGTCGATCTATCCCAATGCGGTCAAGGTGAAGCCGGTCGAAGGGCCGGATGTGACCTTGGTCAACTGGGTCAGCATCCTCGTTCTGACCTGTCTCGCCATCGCGCTGTTCATGCTGCGGCGGATGTGGATGCAGTTCCGCGAACGCACCATCGACCCCGCGCTTGAGGAAATGGGCGACGCCTTCGATGCGGTCGAAGATCGTGCCGATGCCGCCCGCAAGGGCGCGCGCACCAATGCCGGGCGGTTCCGGGCCTGGCTGCGCAGCTGGGGCGGGCCGACGCGGCGCTGACGCCGCCGATCTGCCACGCCGGGCTTGCCCCGCCGCAGGAGCCTCCGACGGGGATATATGGGCAAAGGTGAATGCGGGGGTCAGCCGCCGCGGATCAACGCGGCGGCACGTTCGGCGATCATCAGGGTGGCGGCGTTGGTGTTGCCGCCGATCAGGCGGGGCATAACGCTGGCATCTATGACGCGCAGGCCCTGAAGGCCATGGACCCGCAGTGCCGGGTCGACCACCGCCATCTCGTCCAGCCCCATCCGGCAGGTGCCGACCGGGTGATAGATGGTGTCGGCGCGGGCCCGGATGTCGGCGTCGAGGGCAGCATCCGACCCGTCGTGGGGGTAAAGGCTGGCGCCGCGCCACGGGGCGAGGGCAGGGGCGGCGAGAACCGCTTCGGTGATCCGGGCGCCGGCCCGCAGCGTTTCAAGGTCGCGCGGGTCGGACAGGAAGCCGGGGTCGATGCGGGGCGGGCTGGCGGGATTGTCGTCCTGCAGGCCGACGGTGCCGCGGCTGTGGGGCCGCAGCGCGCAGACATGGGCCGAGAACCCGTCCGCCAGGTGCAGGCGGCGCATGTGGTCGTCGACGATGCCGATCACGAAATGCAGTTGCAGGTCGGGGCGTGGCTGGCCGGGGTGCGAGGCGAGGAACGCGCCGCCCTCGGCCATCGGCGAGGCGAACAGGCCCGCACCGGTTCTCCGCCAGCGCAGGCCGGCCTTGGCAAGACGGGCGAGGCCGCGGGGGTTGAGGCCGACGACATCACGGCGCAGCGATCGGTGCGACAGGGTGTAGTCGAGGTGATCCTGCAGGTTCTGCCCGACGCCGGGCAGGGCGTGGGCGACGGGGATGCCATGGGCGCGCAACTCGTCCTCGGGGCCGATGCCGGACAGGAGCAGAAGCTGGGGTGAGCCGAAGGCGCCGGCCGACAGGATTACCTCGCGCCGGGCGGTGACGGTGCGGCGGCGGAGGATCAGGCCGGTGGCGCGGCCGTCTTGCAGGATGATCCGCTCGACGCAGGTGCGGGTGAGGACGGTCAGGTTGGGGCGCGACAGAACCGGGTGCAGCCAGGCGGCGGCGGCGGAGCAACGCTCGCCCCGGCGCGGGCCGCTGTGGAACTGGGTGACCTGGTAGAGGCCGGCGCCGGTCTGGTCTGCGCCGTTGAAGTCGGGGTTCACCGGGATCTGCAGGCTTTCGCAGGCCGCGACGAAGGCGCGCGAGATGGCGCGGGGGGCGCTTTGATCGGCGACGTGAAGCGGGCCTGCGGAGCCGTGCAGCGGGTCGGGGCCGCGGGCGTTGTTTTCGGAGTGAATGAACCACGGCAGGACGGACTGCCAGTCCCAACCGGTGGCGCCGAGGTCGGCCCAGCCGTCGTAGTCGGACGGGTGGCCGCGGACGTAGAGCATGGCATTGATGGCGGAACTGCCGCCCAGGGCGCGGCCGCGGGGCTGGAAGCCGCGGCGGTTGTTCAGGCCGGGCTGGGGGGGGGTGTGGAAGGCCCAGTTGTGCAGCTTTGGCCGGCCCGAGACCATCGCGGCGACGAGGGCGGGGGCGCGGATCAAGAGGCTCTGGCCGGGGCCGCCGGATTCGATCAGGCAGACCGAAATGCCGGGGTCTTCCGACAGGCGGGCGGCGAGGACGGAGCCGGCCGAGCCGCCGCCCGCGATGACGTAGTCGAATTCCATGGGAGGGCCCCTTTCGGGGGCAGCTTAGGCGAAGGCCGGGGCGGGGGGCAATCGTGACGTGGCAGCGCGGTTTTCACGCGTGAAAATCGTAGCAAAAGACTGAAATGAAACGGGAAAACTTCCCGTGTTAACGAATTGGAAATGGTTCCCCCGCCATGCCGGGCGGGGGCGTCTGGTCAGGCGCGCAGGGTGCCGCCGGTGGCACGCGCGACCTTGTCGATGATGCGGGCGGAAACGGCCTCGATCTCGGCTTCGGTCAGGGTCTTGTCTTGCGGTTGCAGGCGCACGGTGATCGCCAGCGATTTCTTGCCGGGGCCCATCTGCGCCTCGGCCTTGTCGCCGGTGAACTGGTCGAAGACGCGCACGCTTTCGATCAGCACCTTGTCGGCGCCCTGTGCGGCGTTGACCAGCGTCAGCGCCTCGACCCCGCGATCGACCACGAAGGCGAAATCGCGGTCAACCGCCTGTAGGTCGCGGATCGCCAGCGCCGGGCGCAGCGGGGTCTTGACCTTGGCGGCGGGCACGGCGGCGACCATGATGGTGAAGGCCAGTGCGGGGCCTTTGACATCCAATGCCTGAAGCACGCGGGGGTGCAACTCGCCGAAGGTGGCAAGCGTGTTGGGGCCAAGCCCGATCACGCCGGATCGGCCGGGATGATACCAGCCGGGGACCTTGCGGCTGATCTGCGCCCGGGCGGGGGCGCCAAGGGTCGCCAGCACCGCTTCGGCATCGGCCTTGGCGTCGTAAAGATCGAAGGCGCGGCGCGAGGCGAAGGTGTCGCGCGCGGCGCTGCTGCCGACCAGGAGGCCGGTGGCCTGCACCTGCTGTTCGCCGGGTTCGCCGCCGTGGAACACCGGGCCGACCTCGAACAATGCCAGATCCATGAAGCCGCGCGCCTGATTGCGGGCGGCGGCGCGCAGCAGGCCGGGCAGCAGGTCGGGGCGCAGGTGGGTCATTTCGGAAGAGATCGGGTTTTCGACCCGCACCGCATCGGACCCGCCGCCGAACAGGGTGGCGGCGGTGGCGTCGATGAAGCTGTAGGTGACGCATTCGTTGTAGCCCAGCCCCGCCAGCATCCGGCGGGCTGCGCGTTCGCGGGTTTGCAGCGGCGTCAGGATCGGGCGCGGCACGCCCTGCACGGCGCGGCGCAGCGGCTTGCCTTGCAGTTTGGACAGCGAGGCGACGCGGGCAATCTCTTCCACCAGATCGGCCTCGCCCAGCACGTCGGGGCGCCAGGTCGGCGGGGTCGCCATGTCGCCATCCAGCGTGAAGCCCAGTGCGGTCAGGGTGGCGCGCTGATCGGATTCGGGGATTTCCATCCCGACGAGGCTGCCGACGCGGGCCGGATCGAAGCGGTAGGCGCGCGTGGTTTCGGGCACCGCGCCATCCATCGCCAGATCGGACGCCTGACCGCCGCAGATGTCGAGGATCATCTGCGTTGCAAGGTCGAGCCCGGGCAGGGTGAAGGCCGGATCGACGCCGCGTTCGAAGCGGTAGCGCGCATCGGAGTTGATGCGCAGCGCGCGCCCGGTGGTGGCAATGGTGATCGGGTCCCACCAGGCCGATTCAAGGAAAACCTCGGTGGTTTCGGGCGTGCAGCCCGATGGCTCGCCGCCCATGATGCCGGCCAGCGACTCCGGGCCGTTGTCGTCGGAGATGACCATCATGCCGGGGCGCAGCGTGTAGGTCTTGCCATCCAGCGCGAGCAGGGTTTCGCCCCCCGTCGCGGGGTGGATGCGCAGGGGGCCGTGGACCTTGGCCACGTCGAACACATGCAGGGGCCGGTTCAGGCCGAAGGTGAAGAAGTTGGTGATATCGACCAGCGCCGAGATCGGGCGCAGGCCGACCGCCTTGAGCCGCGCGGCCAGCCAGTCGGGCGAGGGGCCGTTGGTCACGCCGCGGATGGTGCGCCCGGCGAACAGCGGGCAGCCTTTGGCCTTCAGCTCCGGCGCGATGCTGACGGTGACGGGGCTGGGGAAGCCGCCCCTGATTTCGGGGATCGGCAGCGGTTTCAGGGTGCCCACGCCGCGCGCCGCCAGATCGCGGGCAAGGCCGCGCACGCCCAGCGCATCGGGGCGGTTGGGGGTGATCTTGACGTTGATCATCGGGTCGTTGATGCCGCGATAGTCGATGAAGCGCACGCCCAAGGGCGCATCGGCGGGCAGGTCGATGATGCCGTCGTGATTGTCGGACAGCATCAGTTCGCGTTCGGAACAGAGCATCCCGTTCGATTCGACGCCACGGATCACGCCGGGTTTCAGATCGACGCCGGTGCCGGGCACATGGGTGCCCACGGGTGCAAAGACGCCGATCAGGCCGGTGCGGGCGTTGGGGGCGCCGCAGACCACCTGCACCAGTTCCGAAGGCGCCTCGGGGCCGTGGGGCCAGGTTTCGACGCGGCACAGGCGCAGACGGTCGGCATTGGGGTGGGGCTGGGCCTCGACCACCCGGCAGATGCGGAAGGCGCCAAGCGTTGTTTCAGGGTTTTCAACGCCTTCGACCTCGTGGCCAAGGTCGGTCAGGGCAAAGAGGATGTCATCGAGCGGGGCCGAGGTTTCAAGGTGATCGCGCAGCCAGGACAGGGTGAATTTCATCGGCGGGCCCTTGTGGAAAAATCTGGCCCGGGCTTAGCGCAAACGGGCGCAAAGGGAAAGGGTGGCGGTTTCCTGCCGAGAAACAGCCTGATGGCCGGAATGCCGGGCGGCGGCCTTATCTCGCGGGGCGGTTTGGGGTAAGCTGATCAGATGAATGACTGGTTGAGGATACCCGAGGGCCGAAAGCCCCAGCGCGTGTTGCGTCTGTGCCTGATTCTCGGGCTGACCGGGCTGGTGTTCCTGGTGCTGGTGGGCGGATCGGCCTGAGGGCAGCTTCCGGGGCCGGGTCAGCGGCTGAGGCCGCCTGCAAGATCGGGCATGTCGAGCGCGGCAAAGCCGTAATGGCGCAGCCAGCGCAGGTCGGATTCAAAGAACGCGCGCAGGTCGGGGATGCCGTATTTCAGCATGGCGATGCGGTCGATGCCCATGCCGAAGGCAAAGCCTTGCCATTCGGCGGGGTCGACCCCCGCCGCCGACAGCACCTTGGGGTGCACCATGCCGGAGCCCAGAATCTCCATCCACTTGTCGCCTTGGCCGATCTTGAGCTGGCCGTTTTCCCAGGAACAGCGGATGTCGACCTCGGCCGAGGGTTCGGTGAAGGGGAAGTGGCTGGCGCGGAAACGAAGTTCGACCGAAGGCACCTCGAAGAAGGCGCGGCAGAATTCTTCCAGCGTCCATTTCAGGTTGGCCATGGAAATGTCGCGGTCGATCGCCAGCCCCTCGACCTGGTGGAACATGGGCGTGTGGGTCTGGTCCATGTCCATCCGGTAGACGCGGCCGGGGGCGATGACGCGGATGGGCGCGCCCTGCTCGGCCATCGCGCGGATCTGCACCGGGCTGGTGTGGGTGCGCAGCACATGCGGCGGGCGGGTGTCGCCGGGGGCGCGGTGCATGAAGAAGGTGTCGTGTTCCTGTCGGGCGGGATGCTCGGGCGGGATGTTCAGCGCGTCGAAGTTGAACCAGTCGGATTCGACCTGCGGGCCTTCGGCCACGGCGAAGCCCATGTCGGCGAAGATAGCGGTCAACTCCTCCATGACCTGGGAAACCGGGTGGATGGTGCCCATGCGGCGCGGGCGGCCGGGCAGGGTGACGTCGAGCCATTCGGCGCGCAGGCGTTCGTTCAGGGCGGCATCGGCCAGGGCGGCGCGGGCGGCGCGCAGGGCGGCGTCGATCTCGTCCTTCAGGCGGTTCAGGGCGGCGCCGGCGGCCTGGCGGTCCTCGGGCGACATCTGGCCAAGCTCGCGCATCTTCAGGCTGATCTCGCCCTTCTTGCCAAGGGCGGCCAGACGCACCTCCTCCAGCGCGGCCTCGTCCGTGGCCGCGCCGACGGCGGTCAGATACTTGCCCCGCAGGGTGTCGAAAGCGTCCATGGTCATCTCCGCACTGTCGGGCCTGTGCTACCCAGCCCGGCCGGCGAATGCAAGTGGACGGGCGTCAGGCGGACCAGATGCCGTTGCCCGCGCGCCGGATCACGCTGGCGGCCTTGGACAGATAGCGCGTCTGCGTGCAGGAATAGACCGAGCGCAGTTTCAGGTTCGGCCCGGCGCGGCCGATCACGAAGCACAGATAGCCCGCCTCGACCGGCAGGCTGGCACCGGCGGGGAAGTCGAAGCCGACATAGGGTTCGGGCACGTCGGTGAAGAACACGAAATCATCGCGGTCGGCTGCCACTGCCCCGGAATCGCAGGTCTTGAGGTGACCGATGATCCTGGCCTCGTCGGCGCGGGTGGTCGGTTCCAGCGCGCCGAACGACATGTCGGGCGAGGTGACGTTGGTTGGCGCCGGCACCTTGGTCCAGACGTTCGGGCGCATCTCGACCGTGGTCACCATCTTGCGCTTCATGAAGAACGACGATCCGTAGCCCTGATTGGGCGGGCGGACATGCGTCACCTCCAGATGGTTTGGCGCATGATACATCTGCAGACCGGCAATCGCGGTCTGCAGGGTCGCGGGGCTGGCAAGGGCATTCAGGGCGGCAATCATCTGGGTCTTGTTGAACACGCGGATTTCCCTTCTGAAATGGTTGTCGGTGAGGGCGGCCGCATCCTGTCGGCTGGCCCGTGCACACGCCGGAGGCGAGTGTGGCAAGGCGCCGATTTCCGGCAACAGGTCCGTGCGGGCGGGTGCCGCAGAAATGCAGGCAAAGGCAGCAGCCGGACCCCGCGCGGGCGCGCCGCGCGGGGGTGGGGGTCACTTCCAGATGTCGGCATCGACGCCCCTGGCAATCTGCGGGTGGTCGGAGATGTGGAACTTGGGTTCCAGCCCGGCCTCGCGCTGGGCGAAGTAGTTCCGCGTCAGCAGCACCACCGTGCCGGACAGGGCGACAATCGCGATCAGGTTGATCGTGGCCATCATGCCCATCGAGGCGTCGGCAAGGTTGAACACCGTCGCCACCGCCTGCAACGCCCCCCAGACCACCATCACCAGCACGATGCCGCGCAGGGCCATCAGCCCGGTGCGATTGCCGATTCCAAGGAACGACATTGCCATTTCGGAATAGGCGTAGTTGCCGATGATCGAGGTGAAGGCGAAGAAGAAGATCGCGATGGCGATGAAGTAGGGGCCGAACGCGCCGACATGGGTGGCAAGGGCGGCCTGCGTCAGCTGCGTGCCGGTCAGTTCGCCGCCGGGGATGTAGACATCCGACAGAAGGATCATCATCGCGGTGCAGGTGCAGATCACCAGCGTGTCGATGAACACGCCAAGCGCCTGCACCAGCCCCTGACTGGCGGGGTGGTGCGGGTTGGGCCGGGCGGCGGCGGCGATGTTGGGCGCAGAACCCATGCCCGCCTCGTTGGAGAACAGGCCGCGTTTCACGCCGTTCAGCATGGCGGCGGCAATGCCGCCGGTGATGCCGCCCACCGCCTCGTCAAGACCGAAGGCGTTGGTCAGGATCAGGCCGAACATGCCCGGGATCAGCGTCAGGTTTGTGACCACGACATACAGCGCGACCAGAAGGTAGGCGCCCGCCATGAACGGCACGACATATTCCGCCACCGCGGCGATCTTGCGGATGCCGCCGAAGATCACGATGGCGGTCAGGCCCGCCAGCACGAGGCCGGTCACCAGCTTGGGGATGCCGAAGGCGCCGATCATCGCATCGGCGATGGAATTGGCCTGCACCGCGTTGAACACCAGCCCAAACGACAGGATCAGGCAGACCGAGAACACCCCGCCGAGCCACGGCATTCCCAGCCCGCGCGCGATGTAGAACGCCGGGCCGCCGCGATAGACCGACGAGGTGTCGTCGCTGCGGTCATGCACCTTGTAAAGCTGCGCAAGGGTGGATTCGGCATAGGCCGTGGCCATGCCGACCAGCGCGACCATCCACATCCAGAAGATCGCGCCGGGGCCGCCGAGCGTCAGCGCCACGGCGACGCCCGCGATGTTGCCGGTGCCGACCCGGCTGGCAAGGCTGGTGCACAGCGACTGGAAGGGGGTGATGCCTTCCTTGTCGGTGGACGAGGCCTGCGTGACGACGCGGAACATCTCGCCGAATTTCAGGATCTGCTGGAAGCGCAGGCGGATGGTGAAATAGACGCCGACCGCCAGCAGGCCGTAAATCAGGACGTAGCCCCAGAAGATCGTGTTCATGAAGTCGATGGTTGCTGTCATATTGTCCCCAGTTCCGGTTCCCGGCCTTTTTTGATGGCCCTGCGGCACAGGCTGCAGAGCGATCGGGTTTTCGGCAACAGGTATTTGCGGTTGTGCCCGGGCGCGGGGGACTATTTGCCCGATGCATGGGCAGAAGGCGGCTGCCTTGCAGGGCTGCGCCGGGTCGCCCGGCGGGTGGCGCTGCGTTGTCTGGCAGGAATCGGGGTCGCCGTGCTAGGGTCGCGGCCGCGCGCAGACCTGGCGCGACCCGCATTTCACGCTGAATGCCCATTGTGGGAGATATTGCGATGACCGACCTTGTGACGGACGTTCTGCGGCTGCCGGAAGTGGCCCGGATCGCCTTCGGCTTCGGCTCTGTGCTGATCGGCCCGACATCGTTTCCGCTGGTGGTGAATGCGCTGGCGGCCTCGAAGATATCGATCGTCACCGTCACGGGCGGCGGCAACCGGGCCGTTTACAACTACAAGCGCAACCGCTTCACGTTCAGCTTCACGGTGGCGCTGGGCGACCCCGACCGCGAGGCGCTGGTGGTGCATGAATCGGTTCATGCCGCCTTTGACGTGATGATCTCGCCGATGCAGGTCAAGGTGTCGGAGGCGGCGGCCTATATCGCGCAGTGCCAGTTCTTCTATTTCCGCAATCAGGCCGCCATCGACGCCGGGGCGGCCCCGACCTTTGGCGACCCGATCCTGGCCGCGGCCTGGCCGGTCAGCCAGCTGGCACTGACCAGGCCCCGGCTTGACGAGGCCGATGTGGCTGCCCTGCTGAGCACGATCAGCGGGCATCGCATATACCGGCTGCGCCATTCGGAGATTGACGAATACGACGGGGTGTGACGGCGCAAAGTAAAACCCCGCGTGGCGGACACGCGGGGTTCGGGGTCGTTGCGATGGGCCAGCGATCAGGCGGCGGCGGGCATTGCCGCCTTGGCCTGCGCCGCGATGGCGTTGAACGCCTCGGGCTCGTGCACGGCGAGATCGGCCAGAACCTTGCGGTCAACCTCGATGCCAGCCAGAGCCAGACCGTTGATGAAGCGCGAGTAGGTGAAGGCCGGGTCGAACAGGCGCACGGCGGCGTTGATCCGCTGGATCCACAGGGCGCGGAAGTTGCGCTTGCGGGTCTTGCGGTCGCGGGTCGCGTACTGGTTGGCCTTGTCGACGGCCTGGGTCGCGGTGCGGAAGTTGGTGCTGCGCGCGGCGTAATAGCCCTTGGCAGCCTTGATCACCTTGCGGTGGCGGGCGTGGGTGACCACACCGGATTTGACGCGGGACATCTGAGCTTCTCCTTACCGGTCGTAGGGCATGTATTTCTTGACGATCTTCGCATCGCTGGGCGACAGGATCATCGTCCCGGTCACGTCGCGGATGAATTTCGTCGAGCGTTTGATCATGCCGTGGCGCTTGCCGGCCGGGCCGGCCTTGACGCGCCCGGTTGCGGTGAAGCTGAAGCGCTTCTTCGCGGCGGACTTGGTCTTCATCTTGGGCATTTCCATCTCCTCATTCGAGTGGTTCTGGCGCGACTCGGCATGCCACAATGGCCGGTCGCGCGGGGATCGAGCGTGCCGTATAGGCAGGCGCGGCCGCAGAGGCAAGGGAAAAGGCGTCAGTTCAGCAGGCGGCCGATGACGCTGTAGATGGTTTTCGGAATCTCGTCCACCGTGTAGCCGCCGGGTTTGCGCGACAGGGCAAGCACGATCAGCGTGCCCGAAATCAGCACCAGCACCGCCCCGGCCCGTGGCGCGCGCCCTTCGGAGAAGGCCGAGGCGATCGACGGCACCGCCAGCACCCCGACGAAAAGGCCGACGACAAGCATGAGATCGGTGTCCATCGGCCCCTCCGCAGGATCTGGCGCGATTATTCCGGATCGGACCGGGAAATCAACCGCTCGTCACCGGGTGCGACACGCAGGATGTTGGTGGTGCCCTGCACGTTGAACGGCACGCCGGCGATCACCACGATGAACTCGTCCGACATCGCGAAGCCGCCGTTGCGCGCCGCCCGCGCCGCCGAGATCACCGCGCCCTTGAAGCGGTCCTGCTCCTCGGTCATCACGCAATGCGCGCCCCAGGTCAGGCACAGGCGGCGGGCGGTGCCGACCAGCGGGGTCAGCGCCAGGATCGGCACGCGCGGCCGTTCGCGGGCCACCAGGCTGACCGTGTTGCCGGACTGGGTGAAGCAGCAGATCGCCTTGATGTTGGTGGACTCGGCAATCTCGCGCGCGGCCGAGACGATGGCGTGGGCGACCGTGGTGCGCACCACCTTGCGGGACGCCTCGATCACCTCGCGGTAGGTGGCATCGCCTTCGACCGAGATGGCGACATTGTGCATCGTGGTCACCGCCTCGACCGGATAGGAACCGGCGGCGGATTCGGCCGAGAGCATTATGGCATCGGCGCCCTCGTAGATCGCGGTGGCGACATCGGACACCTCGGCCCGGGTCGGCACCGGCGATTCGATCATCGATTCCAGCATCTGGGTGGCGACGATCACCGGCTTGGCGGCAGCGCGGGCGCCCCGGATCAGCCGCTTCTGGATCGGCGGCACCGCCTGCACCGGCAGTTCCACCCCCAGATCGCCGCGCGCCACCATGATGCCGTCCGATACGGCCAGAATCGCGTCATAAGCCTTGACGGCGGCGGGTTTCTCGATCTTCGACAGGATGGCGGCACGGCCGTTGACCAGCGCGCGCGCCTCGGTCACGTCTTCGGGGCGCTGCACGAAAGACAGCGCCAGCCAGTCGATGCCAAGCTCGCAGGCGAACTCCAGATCCTTGCGGTCCTTTTCCGACAGTGCGGCCAGCGGCAGCACCACGTCGGGCACATTCACGCCCTTGCGGTTGGAAATCGTGCCGCCGACCTCGACGCTGCAATTGGCGAAATCCGGGCCGCAGCTTTCGACCCGCAGGCGGATCTTGCCATCGTTGACCAGCAGCGAGGCGCCGGGTTCGAGGGCGGCGAAGATCTCGGGATGGGGCAGGTTGACCCGGGTTGCATCGCCCGGCGCGGGGTCAAGGTCCATGCGGAAGGCGGCATGGGGGATCAGCTCTTCCGACTCTCCTGCAAAGGTGCCGACCCGCAGCTTCGGCCCCTGCAGGTCGGCCAGGATCGCGATCGGGCGGCCGGTGTCGGCCTCGATCTGGCGGATGATGGCGTGGCGGGCGCGGATGTCGTCATGCGTGCCGTGGCTCATGTTGAGCCGGAACACGTCGGCGCCCGCCTCGAACAGGGCGCGGATGGTAGCGTAATCGCGGGAGGACGGGCCCAGGGTGGCCACGATCTTTACATTCCGAAGGCGTCTCATGCTGCCTCGTTTCCTTTGTTGTTTCGGGTGTCGTGGTGGGCCGCTGGTTTTATGGCGGAAAAGACCGTGAGGGGCAACTGCGGGAGTGCCGGGGTGGGGAGCGGGATTTTTCGTAGAAAAATCGCGGCCGTGCGCGAAAATGCGCGGCTGCCGGGGTGGCGGGCGATTCCCCTCGGCCGGGCGAGCGGCTACACAGGGATGCAGCGACCCGGTGACAGAGGTGTGACAGCGTGACCCGACCCCCGTTCGAGATACTTGGCGAAGACCGGCCCTCGCGCTGGCTGGTGACCTGCGATCATGCCAGCAACCGGGTGCCCGACGATGTCGGCGGCGGCTCGCTGGGCATCGGCGCCGCCGACATGGCGCGCCACATCGCCTGGGACGTGGGGGCGGCCGGGTTGACGCGGGCGCTGGCCGAACATCTTGATGCCCCGGCGATCCTGTCGGATTTCAGCCGTCTGGTGATCGACCCGAACCGGGGCGAGCTGGACCCGACGCTGGTGATGCAGCTTTACGACGGCACCATCATTCCCGCCAACCGCGGCATCGACGCTGCCGAGGTGGAGCGGCGGCTGGAGACGCTGTATCGCCCCTATCACGCGGCCTATGCCCGGCTGGCAGCAAGGCAGGCCGATACGGTTATACTGGCGGTGCATTCCTTCACGCCGTGCCTGCGCGGTCGCGGGGTGCGGCCGTGGCATGTGGGCGTGCTGTATTCGCATCTGGACGACCGGCTGTCGCGCCCGCTGATCGCGCGGCTGGCGGCCGAGGCCGATCTTTGCATCGGTGACAACGAACCCTATGCCGGGCATCTGCCGGGCGATGCCATCGACCGCCACGCCCTGCAGCCCGGGCGGCACAACACCCTGATCGAGCTGCGCAACGACCTGATCGCGGACCCTGCCGCGCAGGAAGCCTGGGCCGCCCGGCTGGCACCGATTCTGACCGGGGTGCTGGACGGCCTTCAGGACTGAACCGGCCGCTGCAGACAATTCCGTCCGCCGCCGTGGATTGCCGCCATTGCGGCGACAATGTGGCGGGACGTTTGACAGAAGAGTGATTTGAAACAAGGTTGTGACGAAAGCGTGTTGATTCTTTCCGGGCCTGACAGGCTCGACTTTGCAGGGAGACGGATTGTGGGAATGCTTCTTCTGCTGTGCCTGGTGCCATTGGCGCTGCTCATCACTGAAAGCAACGATGACACGTCCGAGGATGGGGCCGGGCGGCGGATCGAGGGAACCGATGGGATGGACGATCTGACCGGCACCAATGGCGACGACCGGATCGAGGCACAAGGCGGCGACGACCTTGCAAACGGCAGCGGCGGCGCGGACCTGATCTTCATGGGCGACGGCAACGACCGTGCCACCGGCGGCGACGGCAACGACACGCTGTGGGGCGGCGAGGGCAATGATCGGGTCACCGGCGGGCCGGGCGACGATGTGGTCAACCTTGAAGGCGGCGATGACATCTACGACCCGCGGGCCGACCTTGCGACCGATCCGGATGCGGGCAATGACACCATCCGCGGCGGCGACGGCAACGACGCAATCCTTGATTTCCTCGGGCAGAACCAGATTTCCGGCGGATCCGGCAACGATCTGCTGGTGGCCGAGGATATCGACGCGTCGGTGTTCGCGCCCGACGAGATTGCAGGCGGCAACGGGAACGACAGCCTGTTCGGCGATGATGGCGACACGATGAACGGCGGGATCGGGGCGGACCAGTTCGGGGTCTGGACCAACCAGCCCGACGACGCGGCCGTGCTGATCGAGGATTTCGATCCGGCGGCGGACATTCTGTACCTTTACTATGACACCGGGGAACTGGGCACAGTGACCGAGGCCGACCTGCGTCATGAAGCCGATCCGGAGGCCGACACCCTGAGCCTGTTCGTCAAGGATCAGCTGGTGGCCGTGCTGGCCAACACGCAGACCTTCGACCCGGGGCTGATGGTGCTGCGGCCGCAGTAGCGGCCGTCGCGGTCAGGGCCGCGCCGTCGTTGCGGGGCGTCGGCGCGGATCCCGCCGCCCTGCGGGTCACGCCGGAGCCGGTCACCGCGTGAGGACGCAACCGGGCGGGGGTGCCCGCCCCGGTGCCGTCAGACGGCGGCCTTGCGGACCTCGTCGAGGTAGATCTCGCGCAGGCGGGTGGCGACCGGTCCGGGGGTGCCGCTGCCCAGGGGCGCGCCGTCGATCTCGACCACCGGCATCACGAAGGCCGAGGCCGAGGTGATGAACGCCTCGTCGGCATCTTTCGCCTCGTCGATGGTGAAGGGGCGTTCCTCGACCTCCATCTGCGCCTCGGCGGCAAAGCGCAGCACGGCGGCGCGGGTGATGCCGTGCAGGATGTCGTTCGACAGGTTGCGGGTGACGATGCGGTTGCCCTTGACGATGTAGGTGTTGTTCGAGGTGCCTTCGGTCACGAAACCGTCCTCGACCATCCAGGCATCATCGACGCCCGCGTGCTTGGCCATCATCCTGCCCATCGACGGATACAGCAGTTGCACCGTCTTGATGTCGCGCCGCCCCCAGCGGATGTCGGGGATCGAGATCACCTTCATGCCCTTGCGCGCCACCGGGTTGTCGGCCAGCCCGGGCTTGGACTGGGTGAACATCACCAGAGTCGAGGGCGTGGTGGCCGGGTCGGGGAAGGCGAAGTCGCGGTCGCCGGGGCTGCCGCGGGTGACCTGCAGGTAAACCAGCCCCTCGGTGATACCGTTGCGCGCCACCAGTTCGCGGTGGATCGCCAGCAGGTCGTCGTCGCCGACCGGGGCGGCCATGTCCAGTTCCTTCAGGCTGCGCGCCAGCCGCAGGGCATGGCCCGCGAAGTCGATCAGCTTGCCATCCAGCACCGAGGTCACCTCGTAGACGCCATCGGCCATCAGGAAGCCACGGTCGAAGATCGAGATCGTGGCGTCTTCTTCGGGCAAATAGGTCCCGTTCACATAGACGGTGCGGCTCATGCTTATCCCCAGAGTGCTGCGGTTGGAGGGTGGACACCGGCCGCGTCGAAGGCCAGCGGGTGTTCGCGGTCTTCGGCCAGAAGCAGCGGGCCGTCAAGGTCCGTGTAGGCCGCACCCTGCGCCAGAAGCGTTGCCGGGGCCATCGCCAGCGATGATCCGACCATGCAGCCGACCATCAGCCCGTAGCCTTCGGCCAATGCGGCGGCCTTCAGCGCCAGCCCTTCGGTCAGCCCGCCGGTCTTGTCGAGCTTGAGGTTCACCATGTCGTACTTGCCCTTCAGCGCGGGCAGGGAATGGCGGTCGTGGCAGGATTCGTCGGCGCAGACCGGCAGGGGGCGGGCAATCTCGGCCAGCATGTCGTCGGCCCCGGCGGGCAGCGGCTGTTCCACCAGCGCCACGCCAAGCCGCAGGAGGTGCGGGGCGAGGTCGGCGTAGATCTCGGCCGTCCAGCCCTCGTTGGCGTCGATGATGATCTTCGTCTGCGGCGCGCCGGCCCGCACCGCCTCCAGCCGGGGCATGTCGTCGGGGGTGCCGAGCTTGATCTTGAGGATCGGGCGGTGGGCGTGCTTTGCTGCGGCCGCGCGCATCGCCTCGGGCGTATCGAGCGACAGGGTGTAGGCGGTGATCTGCGGCACGGGTTCGGGCAGGCCCGCCAGTTGCCAGACCCGGCAGCCCGCCTGCTTCGCCGCCAGATCCCACAGCGCGCAATCGACCGCGTTGCGGGCAGCCCCTGCGGGCAGGGCCTCCTGCAACGCCTCGCGCGTGATGCCGGGGTCAAGCGCCGCGATCTGCTGTGTGACGCTTTCCGGCGTCTCGTCATAGCGCAGGTAGGGCACGCATTCCCCCCAGCCGGTGACGCCGCCCCGGGTGATGCGGACGGTCAGCACCCGAGCCTCGGTGCGGCTGCCGCGCGAGATGGTGAAGACCTGCGCGAGGCGGAAGGTGTCGGGGGTGACGGTTATCATGGGCGGGCCTTTCGGGGGGGGGCATCGTTTCTGCGCGTGTTTCAGGCTGTCTTCGTCTGATGTGCGGACGAAGCTGCCGCTCAATCTGCTAGTCGGTTCGGGATGAGTTCGGCCTTCATCCAGTGAACGTCCGATTGGACATGCCCCTCCCTGACGTATTTGCCCATTCTTTCTGGCATTGCCGATTCCACAAATGCACCAGCTATCCGAGCAACGAAACCCTCTTGGCTGCTTAGGTCGAGCGACTTCGCAAGATCATCAAACAGACCATTCCGGTAGGGGCCGCGATATAATGTGGGGACGGGACGGATGCCCAGTTCCTCAAACCGAGCCAAGGTCAAATCCCATGCCTGCACTTCGTCACCGATAATCCATGCAAAGCCGAGAAAGTATGAGGGCAGCGTGTCGTAGGCGACAGAGTGACGGGCATAGAGATTTTCCCCCACGATGCGCTCGACCTCGGTCAAGTAAGGCGCGATGCCTGCCGCGAACGCCTTGAGCCAATCGCGGGAAGGGTGATAGCGGCTATCGGGGCTTCGCGCGTGTGATCCGGCTCGATGGATGGTCGTGTTCTCCCCATCCATCTTCTCGGTCACTACGAGATCATCCACCATCAGCCCGCTGAGGGAGGGCATAATTTTGTCGTCACTCGTCGCGCCGGGTGAAATGGGAAGGTGAAAGGTGCGTCCGTATTTTTTCATATGGAAGCGATAGCACAACTGTCGGAAGGGCAGCTATGGGCTCTTGACAGACCACCAAGACTAGCAGCCACAGCCAGAGCCCCCGCCTCACACCGCCATCATCGCATCCACCAGTTTGCCCGCGCCGAAGCGGAAGGGGTCGGTGGCGGGCAGGTCGGTGCGGGCTTCGACCTCGGCCAGGTAGGCCAGCGCCTCGGCTTCGGGCATGGCCTGGGTGTTGATGGCGCAGCCGATGGCGACGCAGGCGGGGTTGGCGACGCGGGCCAGGGCCAGCGCCATGTCGCGCACCGCCTCGATGGATGGCAGGGTGTAGCCGGGCAGGCCGCGCATGTGGGTGCGGGTCGGCTCGTGGCAGATCACCAGCGCGTCGGGCTGGCCGCCGTGGATCAGCGCCAGCGTGACGCCGGAATAGGAGACGTGGAACAGGCTGCCCTGGCCCTCGATCAGATCCCAGTGGTCGGGGTCGTTGTCGGGGGTCAGCCATTCGACCGAGCCTGCCATGAAATCGGCGATCACCGCGTCGAGCGGCACGCCGTCGCCGGTGATCAGGATGCCGGTCTGGCCGGTGGCGCGGAAGGTGGCCTTCAGGCCGCGGCGGCGCATCTCGGCATCCATGCAGAGCGCGGTATACATCTTGCCGATCGAACAGTCGGTGCCGACGGCGAGCATGCGCTTGCCGCTGCGCTTCTGGCCGTTGGCGATCGGGTAATCGACGGTCGGCACCCGCACGTCATGCAGGGTGCGCCCGCAAGCGGTGGCGACGGCGGCAAGGTCGGGCTCGTCGCGCAACAGGTTGTGCAGGCCCGAGGCGAGGTCGAAGCCCTCCTCCAGCGCCGCGACCAGCACCTTTTTCCACGCCTGACTGATGACGCCGCCCCGGTTGGCAACGCCGATCACCAGGGTCTTCACCCCGGCGGCCCTGGCCTCGGCCAGCGTCAGGTCGGGCAGGCCGAGGTCGGCGCGGCAGCCCTCCATGCGGAACTGGCCCACGGCGTATTCGGGGCGCCAGTCCTTGATGCCCTGCGCCACCTTGGCGGCCAGCGCGTCGGGGGCATCGCCGAGAAACAGCAGGTAGGGGGTCGGGATCATGGCGCGCTCCGGATGTTGGGTATCGGCGCAGGATGCGTCAGGTTGGCGGGGAAGTCTTGGGTTTATGTGCGCGGTTTGCCGGGTTCGGCGCAAGAATCTGCGGCCGCTGTCAAGAATTGCCGAAGAAACGGGCGCAGTCGTGCAGGGTTTCGCCGCAATGCCGCGCCGGTTGCTGCGGTGCAAAACGGGGCTTGAAATGGCGCACGCAACAATCTATCGCAATGCGTGTAAATCACGAAACATCATTGCCCGGATTCCTGACATGAGCTTTCGCCTGCAACCCGCCCCGCCCGCCCGCCCGAACCGCTGCCAGTTGTTCGGCCCCGGGTCGCGCCCGGCGCTGTTTCCCAAGATGGCGACCTCGGCGGCGGATGTGATCAACCTTGATCTGGAAGATTCGGTGGCGCCGACCGACAAGGATCAGGCGCGGGCGCAGGTTATCGCGGCGATTTCCGAGATTGACTGGGGCAACAAGACCCTGTCGGTGCGGATCAACGGGCTGGACACGCCGTGGTGGTATCGCGATGTGGTCGACCTGCTGGAACAGGCGGGCGACCGGCTGGACCAGATCATGATCCCCAAGGTCGGCTGCGCGGCCGATGTTTACGCGGTCGATGCGCTGGTCACGGCGGTGGAGCGGGCCAAGGGGCGCACCAAGCCGATCAGCTTCGAGGTGATCATCGAATCGGCGGCCGGGATCGCGCATGTCGAGGAGATTGCGGCATCGAGCCCGCGGCTGCAGGCGATGAGCCTTGGCGCTGCGGATTTCGCGGCCAGCATGGGGATGCAGACCACCGGCATCGGCGGCACGCAGGAAAACTACTACATGATCCGCGAGGGCGTGAAGCACTGGCCGGACCCGTGGCACTGGGCGCAGGCGGCGATCGTTGCGGCCTGCCGGACGCATGGCGTGCTGCCGGTCGACGGGCCGTTCGGCGACTTTTCCGACGACGAGGGCTTCCGGGCGCAGGCGCGGCGGTCGGCCACGCTGGGCATGGTGGGGAAATGGGCCATTCATCCCAGGCAGGTCGCGCTGGCGAACGAGGTCTTCACCCCGTCCGATTCCGCGGTGGCCGAGGCGCGCGAGATCCTGGCCGCGATGGATGCCGCCAAGGCGCGCGGCGAAGGCGCGACGGTGTTCAAGGGACGACTCGTTGACATAGCGTCGATCAAGCAGGCAGAAGTGATCGTGCGGCAGGCAGAGATGATCGCCAGCCATTGAGATACCCGCGCGGCAAGGGGAGAGGAGGCCCCATGCCGCACCCTCGGGAGGACGCGCGCCCCAAGGCTTGCCTTGGGGCGTTGCCGTTCCGGGAGGGGGGAAGTTTCGTGGAAAATTCGGGTTTCCTGCGGGAGGGCGAATTTTCTACGAAAATTCGGTGCGGCCCGGCGGGGCCTTCCCCCATCCTGCGGCCCGATACCCATCATGCGGCGTCAGCGCAAATCTTGCGGAGTTGCAAAATCCCCCCTCCGAGGGCATATACGCCCTGTCGTCACGCGGAGCGCGCCCCATGAACTACCTCGAATTTGAAAAGCCCCTTGCCGAAATCGAAGGCAAGGCCGAGGAACTACGCGCCATGGCGCGGGCCAACCGCGAGATGGATGTCGAGAAAGAGGCGGCGGCGCTGGACCGCAAGGCCGAGACGCTGCTGAAGGACCTTTACAAGGAACTGACCCCCTGGCGGAAATGCCTGGTGGCGCGTCACCCCGACCGGCCGCATTGCAAGGACTACATCGACGCACTGTTCCAGGAATTCACGCCGCTGGCGGGTGACCGGAACTTTGCCGATGACCATGCGGTGATGGGGGGGCTGGCGCGGATCAACGACATTCCGGTGATGGTGATCGGCCATGAGAAGGGCAATGACACCAAAAGCCGGATCGAGCGCAATTTCGGCATGGCGCGACCCGAGGGGTATCGCAAGGCGATCCGGCTGATGGACATGGCCGACCGGTTCCGGCTGCCGGTGATCGCGCTGGTCGATACCCCCGGCGCCTATCCCGGCAAGGGCGCCGAGGAACGCGGGCAGGCCGAAGCCATCGCACGCAGCACGCAGAAGTGCCTCGAAATCGGCGTGCCGCTGATTGCGGTGGTGATCGGCGAGGGCGGATCGGGCGGGGCGGTGGCCTTTGCCACGGCAAACCGCATCGCCATGCTGGAACATTCGATCTATTCGGTGATCAGCCCGGAAGGCTGCGCCTCGATCCTGTGGAAGGATGCCGAGAAGATGCGCGAGGCCGCCGAGGCGCTGCGCCTGACAGCGCAGGACCTGCAGAAGCTGGGAGTGATCGACCGGATCATCAAGGAGCCGATGGGCGGCGCGCAACGCGCCCCGCGCGAGACCATCGAGGCCGTGGGCCGCGCCATCGAGATCATGCTGCGCGAGCTGATGGGCCGAAAGCCCGACTTTCTGATCAAGGACCGGCGGCAGAAGTTCATCGACATGGGCTCCAAGGGTCTGGCGGCCTGAGGTGGGCAACCCCTGGGTCATCCTGGCTTTGGCGGGCGTGTTCGAGATGGGCTGGGCCATCGGGCTGAAATACACCGACGGGTTCACCCGGCTGTGGCCGAGCGTGCTGACGCTGGTGGGGGCGGTGATCAGCTTCGTGCTGCTGGCGGAGGCGATGAAGACGCTGCCGGTCGGCACCGCCTATGCGGTGTGGACCGGGATCGGCACGCTGGGCACCGCGACGCTGGCCGTGGTGCTGTTCGGCGAGCCGGTGACGCTGCTGCGGCTGGCGGGAATCGGGCTTATCGTGGCCGGGATCGTGGCGCTGAAGCTGGCCTGAGCGGTCAGCGCGCCTTGGGCTTCTTCGGTTTGGGGGGCGGCAGGTCGGCCATGATGGCCGCGATGGTTCGGGCCAGCAGTGCTGCGTCGTTGATCGCGTCGTCCACCCGCAGGCAGGGCTTGGCCCCGGGGTAGGGCGGGGCCAGATCGGCGTCCGGAATCAGCGCCCGTGCCCCCGGTGTGGCCTTCAGGAACAGCGTGTTGTCGCAGATCAGCGCCACCACCTTGTCGTCGCAACAGACCGCGTATTCGCCGAACA
Source organism: Paracoccaceae bacterium Fryx2 (assembly GCA_032334235.1). Classification (NCBI taxonomy): domain Bacteria; kingdom Pseudomonadati; phylum Pseudomonadota; class Alphaproteobacteria; order Rhodobacterales; family Paracoccaceae; species Paracoccaceae bacterium Fryx2. The sequence continues at coordinate 2,201,012 of JAVSGI010000005.1, read as the reverse complement.
TCCTGACCGCGCGGATCCTGCCCGCGCCCTGCAACTGGTCGCAGATGTAGGTCATGGTGTCGGGATGCGTCGCCATCGGGTCAGCCCTTCCAGCCGGCCTCGGCCAGCAGGCGGTCGGAGGCGGTTTCGATCCGCCGTTCCAGTTCGGTCATGAACTCGTGCCCCGGCAGGCCCGGCGGGATCGGCGGCAGGAACTCGACCACCGCCACCCCGGGCTTGCGGTAGATGCCCCGGCGCGGCCAGAAGGCCCCGACGTTGGTCGCGACCGGAATGCAGGTCTGGCCAAGCTGGTGATAGAGCACGGCGGTGCCAAGCTTGTAGGGCAGCTGCACGCCGGGGGCGACGCGGGTGCCCTGCGGGTAGATGATCAACTGGCCGGGGGTCTGCGCCCCGGCGGCGACATCGGCCGTCATCTTCTTGATGGCCGAGCCGCGCTTGCCGCGGTCAACCGCGACGAAGCCCGCACGCAGCGCGTGCCAGCCCATGATCGGCACCTTGGCGAGCTGGTTCTTCATGACAAAGCGCGGCGTGTCCAGAATGGCGACCAGCGTGATGGAGTCGAGGAACGACTGGTGCTTCGAGGCGATCAGCACCCCCCCGGTCGGAAGCGGCCCCCGCACCTCGGTGCGCAGGCCGACCATCCAGCCGGCCGACCAGCGGGCATAGCGGCCGAAATGCTGCATCCAGCCCAGCGAGGCGGCGGGCCAGATCAGCGCGGGCAGGGCGTAACCGACCGTCATGAAGAACATCACGATGTAAAGCTGGATCTGGAATACCAGCGACCGGATCCATTGCAGGGCGTAGCGCATTCAGTGAAGCTCCCTCAGCTTGCGGAAGGCGGCGGTTCGGGTGGCGAAGAACGCCACGATTGCCGCCAGCACTGGCAGAAGCAGCGGCAAAAGCCAACCCGCGCCCTGAAAGCCGAGCCCGGTCAGAAAGCCGCCCGCCGCATCGGCCGAGGGCAGGAAGGCCATGCCCAGCATCCCCGCCGCCGCCCCGGCAGCCGAGCCCGACAGTGCCCGCAGGGTGAAGCGGCGCACGAAGGCGCGGGCGATGAACGCGTCGCGCGCCCCCACCAGCCGCAGCACGCGGATCACCTGCGCATTGGCGGCAAGGCTGGCATTGGCCGCCAGCGTGATCATCGCCGCCATGGTGGCGAGGATCAGCACGATGGAAACCCCGCCCAGCAGGCGCAACCGGCTGGCGGCCACCGCCAGCGGCAGGCGCCAGCGGGTGTGATCGTCCAGCACCGCGCCGGGGGCCTCGGCGGCGAGGCGTTGGCGCAAACCCTCGGCGTCGTAGCCGTCGCCTTCCTCGGTCAGTTCGATCAGGCGGGGAATTGGCAGGGCATCCACCGGCAGGTCGGGGCCGAACCAGGGTTCCAGCAGGGCGCGCTGTTCGGCGTCGGTCAGGGCGCGGGCAGCGGCGATGCCGGGCGTGGTGCCCAGCACATCCAGCACGGCGCGGGTCTGGCGGTCGATCTGGTCGGGGGCGGCTGCAACGCGGATGGTGGCGGTGCGGGCCAGCGCATCCGACCAGCGGTCGGCCAGCCGCCCCGAGGCCAGCGCCTGCGCCAGCGCGAACACCGCTAGGAAGGTCATGGTGCCGGCGGTGAATCCGGTCAGCCAGGCGGTGGGGCCTGCGGGCGGCACCACCCGGTCGGCGTGGCGGTCGGGTTTCATCAGGTCGTCGAGGATGCCGCGGATCACAGGTCGGCCCCCGCAAGCTGGATGCGGCGGTTCTTGATGCGCAGCACCCGCGCCGCCACCTGCGCCTTGGCGGTGCGGATCAGGTTCAGATCGTGGGTGGCGATCAGGATGGTCTTGCCCATCTTGTTCAGTTCGACCAGCAGCGTCAGCAGGCGGAGCGACATTTCCCAGTCAAGGTTGCCGGTCGGCTCGTCGGCCAGGATCACGTCGGGCGACATGATCACGGCGCGGGCGACCGCGGCCCTTTGCCGCTCTCCGCCCGAAAGCTGCGGCGGCAGGGCATCGGCAAGCTGCGCCAGCCCGACCCAGGTCAGCAGGTCGCCCAGATCGCGCGCCTCGCCCTCGCGCCCCGAGACGGTCAGCGGCAGGGTGACGTTGGCGGCCAGCGGCAGGTGGTCGAGAAACTGGCAATCCTGATGCACCACGCCGATCCGGCGGCGCATCCGCGCCACTTCGTCGCGGTCAACGCTGCGCACCTCGCGGTCGAACAGCGTGACGCGGCCCGCGGACGGCAGCAGTTCGGCGTAGCACAGCTTGAGGAAGGTCGATTTGCCCGCCCCCGACGGCCCGGTCAGGAAGTGGAACGACCCGGGCGCCAGACGCAGCGATACCTCGGACAGCAGTTCCCCCCCGCCGTAGCTGTAGGCGACGTTGTCGAAAGCGATCAATGGCGGACTCCCCGGGGACGGTTTCGGGCAGTCTCGCCCAGTGACGCGGCAGTTTCAATCGGCTGACGGGCCTGTCTAGCACAAACACTTGGATATGCGCGGTTTCGTTGCTACAAGACGGCGAGGGAATTGCCGGGGTGGGGACGAATGCGGCTGATCTGCCCGAATTGCGATGCACAATACGAAGTTGATGACGGCGCGATACCGGACGAGGGCCGGGACGTGCAATGTTCCAATTGCGGACATGCCTGGTTCCAGATCGCCCCCGAGGAAGAAGCCGCCCGCACCGCCGAGGAAGAGCTGTTCGGCACCGCCGAGTTTCCGGCGCCCGCGGTGACGGCGGCACTGGCCGCCCCGCCGCCCCCGCCCCCTGTCGTGGCGGAACCGGACCCCGAACCGCCCGCCCCTGCCGCCGCACCGCGCCGCGCGCTGGACGAAAGCCTGCTGGCCGTGCTGCGCGAAGAGGCGGAACGCGAGGTCGCGGTGCGGCGTGCGGAAGACCCGCGCCCGGTCGAGACCCAGGCCGACCTTGGCCTTGCCGAACCCGAACCGGATACGGCGGCATCGGTGGCCCGGCGGCGCATCGCCCAGATGAAGGGCGTCGATCCCGACATCCTGCCGCCTGCCGCCGCCCGCCCCGCGACGCGGCGCGACCTCTTGCCCGACATCGAGGAAATCAACTCCACCCTGCGCGCCAGCAACGAACGGCGGCGCGACGGCGACAGCCTGCCGCCGGAACCCCAGCCGGGGCGCGGCGGCTTTCGCAGCGGCTTCGTGCTGATGATGATCGTTGCGGTGGTGCTGTCGCTGACCTATGCCATGGCCCCGCGCATCAGCGCCCAGCTTCCGGCCAGCGCGCCGACGCTTGACGGCTATGTGGCGGCGGTCGATGCGGCGCGGCTGTGGCTTGACGGGGTGATGCAGCAGGCGACCGGCACGGTGCGCGGGCTCAGCGGGTCCGAGGGCTGACGCCCGGGCGGCGCGGGGTCAGAACAGGTCAAGCAGCCGCTTGAGGTAGTCGCGTTCGACTTCCGGGCGCAGTTGGTCGCCCGAGCGGCGGCGGATCTCGTCCAGCAGATCCTGCGCGCGGCGATAGACATCTTCCCCCTGCAACAGGTTGCGGTCTGACCCGATGCGCGCGGAATCGCCGGGCTCGCGGCCCAGCGGGTCGCGGCTGCTGTTGGGGTCGGCGCGTCCGAACGCCTCGCCCTGCGCCGCGTCGCCTTCGCGCTGCTGGTCTTCGGCCAGGGCCTCGCCCAGATTGCGCAGGCCGTCGCGCATGGCTTCCATGGCTTCGGCCTGACGGTCGAGGGCACCCGACATGTCGCCGTCCCGCAGCGCGCGTTCGGCCTCGTCCATCGCGCGCCCGGCCTCGTCGAGCGCCTGCCGCCCGGCCTCGCCCGCCTCGCTGCCCTGCCCCGGCAGGGCGTCGTCGTTCAGCTGGCCCAGACGGTCGCGCAGTTCCTGCTGGCGTTCTGCCAGGCCCTGGCCGCCGCTGCCGGGCTGCTGGCCGGGCTGCTGGCCGGGTTGCCCGGGCTGGCCCTGTTCGCCCGGCTGTTCGCCCGGATTCTGGCCCGGATTCTGGCCCGGCTGGCCATCCTGCAGCTCGCGGAAGGCGTCGTCGGACAGGTCTTGCTGGTCGCGCAGGGTCTCGGCCAGATCGCGCATCGCCTGCTGGCCGGGGCTGCCGCCGCCCTGACCGCCCTCGCCTTGCGTGACCTGCATGTTTTCCATCAGCTGCCGCAGCATTTCCATCAGCTCGGCGGCCTCGGCCATGCGGCCTTCTTCCATCAGCTTCTGCAACTCGTCCAGCATCTGCTGCAACTGGTCGCCCGACATTTCCATGCCCTGCATGTTTTCGGACATCTGCTGGTCGGGGTTGCGCTGCGCCTCTTCGGCCAGTTCCTGCAGATACTTGTTCAGCGCGTCGCGCATTTCGGCCATCAGGTCTTCGATTTCCGACGGGTCGGCGCCGTTGCGGATCGCCTCGTCAAGCCGGTCCTGCGCCCGGCGCAGCGCGGCCAGCGCCGAGGCGAGGTCGCCCTCCTCGACCAGCAGGGCAATTTCCCACAGGGCTTCGGCCAGTTCGTCGCGGACCTCGGGCGTGAGGGTGGCGGCCTCGGCCTCCAGCCGCCGCATCACGACGCGCAGGCGCAGGTAGGCGCGTTCGTTGCGGATGAAGCCTTCGGGGCGGTTGCTGACGGCCTTGAGCACCTGAACCGTATTTGGCGCGGTGCTGCGGGCCCACAAGAGGTCGCGGCGCATCTCGATCAGCGCGGCGGCGAGCGGGTCGAAGAACCGCTTGCCGGGCAGGGTGATGTGCAGCGGGGCGGCGGTGCCGGTCTGGCCGGTGGCATCGGTGGCGGTCAGGGTCACGCTGACGGGCAGGTTGGCGAAGGGATGCTTTGACAGATCATCAACCAGCGTTTCGCTGAAATCGGCGCGGCTGCCCGAGATCGGCAGCGGCAGATCGAGCGTCACCGGCTCGCGCGGTTCGGGCTCGGCGGCAAGGCCGTAGCGGCGGTCCACGGCGGGCAGGTCGAGCGCGATCAGCGCGGTGCCGCCGGTCACGCCGTAGTCGTCTTTCGCAGAGAACGGCAGTTTCATCTGACCGTCGGCCTCGCGTTCCACCTCGCCGGTCGAGGTGACGGTGGGGGGCGCGTCGGCCAGCGCCATGACCTGCCAGCTGCGCCCGCCGGGGCCGCCGATGGCAACCTCGCCCGACTGCACCAGATCGAAGGTCTGCGCCGGGTCCGAGGCGGGCGGCGGTTCGGTGCGGGCCGAGACGGTTTCGGCCAGCGTCAGCGCGCCGACCTCGCCGTAGAAGCGGATCTCGAAGCGGGTGCCTGCGGGCAGATCGAGCGCCGCCGCCTCGATGTCGTTGAGGTAGAGCGCGGGCTTGCCGGTATGGGCCGGGGGCTGGGCCCAGCCTTCCCACGTCGGCCCCATGGCCAGCGCGGCCGCCCCGCCGGGGGCAAGGCCCACCACCGACCCCGCCCGCCAGATCGAGCCGAACAGCAGCGCCATCACCAGGGCGGTCAGCGCCAGATAGCGCAGCGCATAGGGGTCGCGGCGGGCCAGCCGCAAGTCGGGCGCGACCGCGCGGGCGGCGGCGGCGCGCGCCGCCATGCGGCCCTGATGCGCCAGCCACACCGCGCGCGAGGCGGCATCGGTGACGCCGATCGCCTGCATGTCGGTCAGCGCGGAAATCGGGCGGCCGGGCATCGCGGCATCGAGCCGGGCCAGCGCCTCGGTGCGGGTGGGCGCATGAAAGCCGCGGAAACCCGCGACCAGCGCCCAGACGGCCCCGAGCGAGGCCAGCACGAGGCCGACCCACGCCGCCTCCAGCGGCAAGTGGTCCTGCACCCCGAAAGACAGCGCGGCCAAGAGGGCGATCAGCACCGTCCACAGCGGCCAGAAGGCACGCGTCAGCCGTTCGGCCCACATCCCCGCACGCGTCAGGCGCAACGGCCAGATCAGGCGGCGCAGCGCCGTCGGGAGGTCGGTCTGGGTCATGCGCCTCGCCCGGTTGCGGGCCGTGTCCGGATCACAGCCATTCGGGAATGGTATCGCGGTTCAGGATTTCGTCAAACGTCGGTCGCGCCCTTATGACAGCGAAGTGATCACCCTTCACCAGCACCTCGGGGATCAGCGGCCGGGAATTGTATTCCGAGGCCATGACCGCGCCGTAGGCTCCGGCGGAACGGAAGGCCAGCAGGTCGCCTTCGCCCAAGGGGGGCAGCGGGCGGGCGCGGGCGAAGGTGTCGCCGGTCTCGCAGACCGGGCCGACCACGTCGAAGGGCTGCATCTCCTGCCCCGGCGCAGGTTCGGTGACCGGGATGATGTCGTGATGCGCGTCATACATCGAGGGGCGGACCAGATCGTTCATCGCGGCATCGAGGATCAGGAAATCCTGCCCTTCGCCATGCTTGAGGTAGATCACCGAGGCGACGAGGATGCCCGCATTGCCGGAAATCAGGCGACCCGGCTCGATCTCGATCTCGCAATCCAGATGGCCCAGCGTGCGCTTGATCAGCGCGCCGTAGTCGAGCGGCAGCGGCGGCGCCTCGTTCGAGCGGGTGTAGGGGATGCCGAGGCCACCGCCGAGATCCAGCCTGCGGATGTCGTGTCCCTGGGCGCGCAGGAGGGCGGTCAGGTCTGCGATCTTGGCGAAGGCCTGCTCGAACGGGGCAAGCTCGGTCAGCTGGCTGCCGATGTGAACGTCGATGCCGACGACCTCGATCCCCGGCAGGCGGGCGGCCTCGGCGTAGACGGCGGGGGCGTGGCCAATCGGGATGCCGAACTTGTCTTCCTTGCGGCCGGTGGCGATCTTGGCGTGGGTTTTCGCATCGACATCGGGGTTGACGCGGAGCGCGATGGGCGCGGTGGTGCCCATGGACGTGGCGACCTCGGACAGCGCGCGGAGTTCGGGTTCGCTTTCGACGTTGAACTGGCGGATGCCGCCTTCCAGCGCCAGCCGCATTTCGGCACGGGTCTTGCCGACGCCGGAAAACACGATGCGGTCGCCCGGCACGCCCGCCGCCCTGGCCCGCAGGTATTCGCCGCCCGAAACCACGTCCATCCCGGCGCCAAGGTCGCCCAGCGTCTTGAGCACCGCGATGTTGGACAGTGACTTGATGGCGAAGCAGACCAGATGCGGCAGCGGGGTCAGCGCCTGCTGGAACAGGTGGTAGTGGCGGGTCAGCGTGGCGGTGGAATAGCAGTAGAACGGCGTGCCGACCGCCGCCGCAATCTCGGGCAGGGCCACGTCTTCGGCGTGCAGGATGCCGTTGCGGTAGAGAAAGTGGTCCATCAGGCGGGCTTTCGTGGCTGGCGGCGGGGCGGGGGAAAGGCCGGGGGCCAGCCCCCGGACCCCCGGGGTATTTGGGCCAATGAGAAACGGGGTCAGGTGACGGGGCGGGTTCGCAGGAACAGGTAGAGCGGCAGGCCGCAGGAAACGCCGATGCAGAAGGTGGCGGGGATGGCGATCAGGGCCAGCCAGTTCCGGCGGGTGGCGGTTTCGGCGATGATCCAGACCGTCAGGGTGATGGCGGCAATCGTCAGATCCCAGACAAGCCCGGTGGTGGAGGCGTTGACATACCAGGCGTCGATCAGCCCGCCGAGGCCGGTGCCGGTGGCCATCATGTAGGACACGAAGTGATACATCGGGTGGATCGCGCCCCAGACCGCCAGCCCGAGGTAAACCATGCGCAGCGGCGACATCAGAGCGACCCCACGACGCCGACGCGGGCCTGGCCGGTCAGGCTGTTGCCCGATTCCGCGGCAGGCGCGGTGGGCGGGCCGTCGGCCCCGCAGGCGGCGAGGGCGAGGGTGGCGGCGAGCAGGGCGCTGGGGAGGACGTGGGGCATCGGAGGGTCACCGGGGTTGCAAGGGGGCGGGGGCAAGGGGGAAGGGCGGTCGGGTCCGGCAGGTGGCGGGGAAGGCGGATCAGGACAGCGCCGCTTGCCAGCGGGCGATCTGGGCGCGGACCTGGTCGGGGGCGGTGCCGCCATAGGACATGCGGCTGCGCACCGAATTTTCCACCCCGAGCACGCCGAACACCTCGGCGCTTATGCCGGGATGCACGGATTGCATCTGGCCCAGCGTCAGGTCGGGCAGGTCGCAGCCCTGCGCCTCGGCCAGCGCCACGAGGGTGCCGGTGACGTGGTGCGCCTCGCGGAACGGCAGGCCGAGGGCGCGCACCAGCCAGTCGGCCAGATCGGTTGCTGTGGAGAAGCCCGAGGCGGCGGCGTTGGCGAGCGTGCCCCGCAGCGCCGTCATGTCGCCCACCATGCCGGTCATCGCGGCGAGGCCCAGCATCAGCGTGTCGGCGGCGTCGAACACCTGTTCCTTGTCTTCCTGCATGTCCTTGGAATAGGTCAGCGGCAGGCCCTTCATCACGGTGAACAGGGCCACGGTGGCACCGAGGATGCGCCCGAGCTTGGCGCGCAGCAGTTCCGCCGCGTCGGGGTTCTTCTTCTGCGGCATGATGCTGGAGCCGGTGGTCCAGCGGTCCGACAGGCGCACGAAGCGGAACTGGGCGGAGGACCAGATCACCAGTTCCTCGGCAAAGCGCGAGAGGTGCATGGCGCATATGGCGGAGGCGGACAGGAACTCCAGCGCGAAATCGCGGTCGGAGACGGAATCGAGGCTGTTGGCGGTGGGCCGGTCGAAGCCGAGGGCCGCCGCCGTCATGTGCCGGTCGATGGGAAACGAGGTGCCCGCCAGCGCCGCCGCCCCGAGCGGGCATTCGTTCATCCGCGCCCGCGCATCGGCAAAGCGCGACCGGTCGCGGGCCAGCATTTCGACATAGGCCAGCATGTGGTGGCCCCAGGTGACGGGCTGCGCGGTTTGCAGGTGGGTGAAGCCGGGCATCACCCAGTCGGCGCCGGCCTCGGCCTGGGCCAGAAAGGCGCGCATCAGTGCCTCGATTCCCGTCACCGCCGCGTCGCACTGGTCGCGCACCCAGAGCCGGAAATCGACCGCCACCTGGTCGTTGCGCGACCGCGCCGTGTGCAGCCGGCCGGCCGGTTCGCCGATGATCTCTTTCAGCCGGGATTCCACGTTCATGTGGATGTCTTCCAGATCGGGGCGGAAGGTGAAGTTTCCCGCCTCGATCTCTGACAACACCGTGAGGAGGCCTTCCCCGATGGCCTCGGCGTCCGTATTGGTCAGGATACCCGTGGCCGCGAGCATCGCGGCATGGGCGCGCGACCCCCGGATGTCCTGGGCGTAAAGCCGCTGGTCGAACCCGATCGAGGCGTTGATCGCCTGCATGATCGCGTCCGGCCCTTCGGCGAAGCGCCCGCCCCACATCGCATTGGCCTGTTGTGGGTCGGCGGTCTGGGTCCGGGGGGATGCGGTCATGGGTTGGCCTTTGGAGGGAATATGCTGCGTCACGGCTTTGCTGTTCTGTATACGGCCTTGGTGTTCGGTGCAAATCCCGTGGCGGCGGATATCGCCGTGGCGGATGCGCTGCGCGACGGCGACATGAGGAAACTGTCGTTCCACGCCGAGGCGCGGGCGCTGCCCGAGGGCGGGCTGGTCGGGCTGGACGACAAGCCGCGCGATCTGGCCGAGTTTCACGGCAAATGGGTGGTGCTGAACTTCTGGGCGACCTGGTGCCCTCCCTGCCGCAAGGAAATGCCGGGGCTTGACCGGCTGGCGGCGGACATGGGCGACAGGCTGGTGGTGGTGACGGTGGCAACGGGACGCAATGCGGTGCCAGCCATCGAGAAGTTCATGGCCGAGGCCGGGGTGACCCATGTCGAGAAGCTGCGCGACCCCAAGACCACGCTGGCGCGCGGCATGGGGGTGCTGGGGCTGCCGGTGACGGTGATCCTCGATCCGCAGGGGCGCGAGGTCGGGCGGCTGGTGGGCGATGCCGAATGGGACAGCGCGGCGGCAAGGGCCGTGCTGGGCGCGCTGATCGACGGCTGACGCCTATCCTGCCAGAGCTGCGTGGCGCGGGCAGCTTGTCAGGTGGTCGTTGACCATGCCGGTCGCCTGCATGAAGGCGTAGGTGATGGTGGGGCCGCAGAACTTGAAACCTGCGGACTTGAGGTCTTTCGCAAGGCGGCGCGACAGGCCGGTTTCGGCGGGCACCTCTGCCATCGTGGCGCGCCGGGGTTGCAGCGGGCGGCCGTCGACGTGGCGCCAGCAGAACGCGGCAAATCCGCTGCCGCCTTCCAGTGCCAGCCAGGCGCGGGCACCGGCGATGGTGGCCTCGCACTTGCCGCGGTGGCGCACGATGCCGGAGTTGGCCAGCAGGCGGAGGACTTCGGGTTCGCCCCAGGCGGCGATGATCTCGGGGTCGAAGCCCGCGAAGGCATCGCGGAAGGCGTCGCGCTTGCGCAGGATGGTGATCCAGGACAGCCCGGCCTGAAACCCGTCGAGAATCAGCTTTTCCCACAGGGCGCGGCTGTCGTTCTCCGGCACGCCCCATTCGGTATCGTGATAGGCGGTGTAAAGCGGGTCGCTGCCGCACCACGGGCAACGGGTGTCTTGCAGGGGCGTCATGGCCGGGCCGCTCCGTGAAACTGCGGTGAATTGAGATTGTTCATGCTTTGTTTACCTGTGTGGCGGCAAGATGTCGATGATTTTGACGGGGGTGGTCATGGTGGGGAAAGACGAACGACACTGGTCCGATATTCCGCCGACGGAGGCGAGCCCGCTGAACTTTGCCATCTCGGCCATCGACCGGGAAGCGGTGGATCTGGTTGAAGCCGCCTTGCAGTCACGCCGGCTCCGGCTGGCCTATCAGCCGGTGGTGCAGGCGGCGCGGCCGGAAAAGATCGCCTTCTACGAAGGGTTGATCCGGGTGATGGACCCGGCCGGCCGGGCGATTCCGGCACGCGACTTCATGTCTGCGGTAGAGACACGGGAAACCGGGCGGCTGATCGACTGTGCCGCGCTGGAAATGGGGCTGGCGGCGCTGGCGCGCAACCCGGGGGTGCGGATCGCCATCAACATGTCGGCGCGGTCGATCGGCTATCCCCGCTGGATCAAGACGCTGAAACGCGGGCTGGCGGCGCACCCGACCATTGGCGAACGGCTGATCCTGGAAATCACCGAAAGCTCGGCCATGCTGGTGCCGGAACTGGTGACCGCCTTCATGGATGACCTGCAACGCGAGGGCATCGCCTTCGCGCTGGACGATTTCGGCGCCGGGTTCACGGCGTTCCGCTATTTCAAGGATTTCTTCTTCGACATCGTCAAGATCGACGGCCAGTTCATCCGCAACATCCACCGCGACCCCGACAATCAGGTGCTGACCCAGGCGCTGGCCACCATCGGGAAGCATTTCGACATGTTCACCGTGGCCGAGGCGGTCGAAACGGTGGAGGAGGCAGCGTTCCTGCGCGGCATCGGGATCGACTGCCTGCAGGGCTATCTGTTCGGCGCCCCGACCGTCCGCCCCGCATGGGCAGAGGAGGGGCGCAAGTCGGCATGAGGCAGGGGCACGATCCGTGACGCCACGTCACGCTTGCGCGCCAAAAACCTTGCTCTTTGGGCCAAGGATGCTTAGGCCATGCTGCAAAGCGGCGCCCAGACTCGCGCCGCCGGACCAGCCAAGGGAAGAGGATCAAGTATGACCAATGTGGTAATCGTATCGGCGGCGCGCACTGCCGTCGGCAGCTTCAACGGTGCCTTCGCGGCAACCCCGGCGCACGAGCTTGGCGCCGCCGTGATCGAGGCCGTCGTTGCCCGCGCCGGGATCGACAAGGCCGAGGTCGAGGAGACCATTCTGGGTCAGGTGCTGACCGCGGGGCAGGGCCAGAACCCGGCACGGCAGGCGGCGATCCGCGCCGGGCTGGCGATCGGCTCGACCGCGCTGACCATCAACCAGGTCTGCGGCTCGGGCGTGCGGGCGGTGGCGATGGGCGCGCAGCATGTGATGCTGGGCGACGCGAAGATCGTGGTCGCAGGCGGGCAGGAAAGCATGTCGCTGTCGCCGCATGTGGCACACCTGCGCGCGGGCCAGAAGATGGGCGACCTGAACTTCATCGACAGCATGATCCGCGACGGGCTGTGGGATGCGTTCAACGGCTATCACATGGGCACCACGGCCGAAAACGTCGCGGCGCGCTGGCAGATCACGCGCGAGATGCAGGACGCCTTCGCCGTGGCCAGCCAGAACAAGGCCGAGGCGGCGCAGAAGGCCGGCAAGTTTGCCGATGAAATCGTGCCCTTCGTGATCAAGACCCGCAAGGGCGAGGTCACGGTTTCGGCCGACGAATACATCCGCCACGGCGCCACGCTCGACGCGATGACCAAGCTGCGCCCGGCCTTTTCCAAGGACGGCACGGTCACGGCGGGCAACGCCAGCGGGCTGAACGACGGCGCGGCGGGGATGCTGCTGATGACGGTCGAGGAAGCGGCACGCCGCGGCCTGACGCCGATGGCGCGAATCGCCTCCTATGCCACGGTCGGTGTCGATCCGGCGCTGATGGGCTCGGGCCCGATTCCGGCCAGCCGAAAGGCGCTGGAAAAGGCCGGCTGGAAGGCCGCCGATCTGGATCTGGTCGAGGCGAACGAGGCGTTTGCCGCGCAGGCCTGCGCCGTCAATCAGGACATGGGCTGGGATCCGGAAATCGTCAACGTCAACGGCGGCGCGATTGCCATCGGCCACCCGATCGGGGCCAGCGGGGCGCGGATTCTGAACACGCTGCTGTTCGAAATGCAGCGCCGCGACGCGCAGAAGGGCCTTGCCACGCTGTGCATCGGCGGCGGCATGGGCATTGCCATGTGCCTTGAGCGCGGCTGATTTCGCCGCAAGTGAAAATTCAGGGCGCAACATTGTTGCGCCCTGATTGCGTTTTGGGTAACAGCGTTTCAAAGCAATTCTCTAGGAGGAGGAAACATGGCGAAAGTTGCATTGGTCACGGGGGGCTCGCGCGGGATCGGCGCGGCGATCTCGGTCGCGCTGAAGGCGGCGGGTTACACGGTGGCGGCGAACTATGCCGGCAACGAGGAAGCCGCGGCGAAGTTCACCGCCGAAACCGGGATTCCGACCTACAAATGGTCGGTCGCCGACTATGACGCCTGCGCCGCCGGGATCAAGCAGGTCGAGGCCGAGATTGGCCCGATCGACGTGCTGGTGAACAACGCGGGCATCACACGCGACGCGATGTTCCACAAGATGACGCCGGGCATGTGGAAAGAGGTGATGGATACCAACCTTTCCGGCCTGTTCAACATGACCCATCCGGTCTGGACCGGGATGCGCGACCGCAAGTTCGGCCGGGTGATCAACATCTCGTCGATCAACGGGCAGAAGGGGCAGGCGGGGCAGGTCAACTATTCCGCCGCCAAGTCGGGCGATCTGGGCTTCACCAAGGCGCTGGCGCAGGAAGGGGCCCGCGCGGGCATCACCGTGAACGCGATCTGCCCGGGCTACATCGGCACCGAAATGGTGCGCGCCATCGACGAGAAGGTGCTGAACGAGCGCATCATCCCGCAGATTCCGGTCGGCCGTCTGGGCGAGCCCGAGGAGATTGCGCGCTGCGTGGTGTTCCTTGCCGCCGACGACGCCGGGTTCATCACCGGTGCCACGATTTCGGCCAACGGCGGGCAGTTCTTCGTCTGATTTCCGCACGTTGCGGTGAAAGGCCCGCCCTGTGCGGGCCTTTTTTCCTGCGCGCCGTCGGGCGCGCATCGGGATCGAAGGGCGGCCATGACGCGCGGCAAGGCGACACTCATCGGGTTTTCGGCGGTCCTGCTGTGGTCGTTGCTGGCGCTGTTCACCGTGGGGTCGGCGCCGGTGCCGCCGTTCCTGCTGAACGCGCTGTGCTTTGGCATCGGTGGCGGAATCGGCTTGGTCTGGGTGGCGCGCGGCGCCGGGTTCGGGAGCTTGCGCCGGGTGCCGTGGAAGGTCTATGCCTTTGGCACGGCGGGGCTTTTTGGCTATCACTTTCTGTATTTCAGCGCCTTGCGCATGGCGCCTGCGGCCGAGGCGGGGCTGATAGCCTATCGCTGGCCGCTGTTCATCGTGCTGCTTTCGGGTCTCTTGCCGGGCGAGCGGCTGGGGCGGCTGCATGTGCTGGGGGCGTTGCTGGCCTTTGCCGGGGCTGCGCTGATCGTGCTGCGCGGTGGTGCGGCGTTCGAGGCGCAGGCGCTGCCGGGGCTGGGGCTGGCCTTCCTTTGCGCGGTGACATGGGCGGTCTATTCGGTGCTGTCACGCCGACTGGGCGCGGTGCCGACCGAATCGGTGGTGGTGTTCTGTCTGGCGACGGCGGCGCTGTCGCTGGCGGCGCATCTGGCACTGGAGGTCACGGTCTGGCCGGTGGGCCTGCCGGGGTGGCTTTCGGTGCTGGCACTGGGCATCGGCCCGGTGGGGATTGCGTTCTTCACCTGGGATATCGGGGTCAAGCGCGGTGACATCCAGCTTCTGGGGGTGGCATCCTATGCCGCGCCGCTGCTGTCTACTCTCGCTTTGGTTGTGGCCGGTGTCACCGAAGCCACGGCTACCATCGGCCTTGCGGCGGCGCTGATCGCCGGGGGGGCGGCACTGGCGGCACGCGCCAGCGCCGCGAAAAGCTAGCCCTGCGACAGGCGGCTGATTTCTTCCTTGATCTTGAGTTTCTGCTTTTTCATTTCGGCAATCTTCAGGTCATCACCGCCGGGGCTGCGTTGCGCTTTCTCGACAACGTCCGAAAGCGTTTCGTGCTTGCGACGCAGTTCCTGCAGGTGCGAAGCGATGGTCATATCCGTCCTCCTGTGATCGTTACCGAATATGACGATTGCATCACAGAACCCGAGTCGTGTCACCCGGTCATCTGCCCCGGCAGCGGCGTAATGCCGAAAATTCAGCCGAACTGCGCGGAAAGGTCGCCACTGCCGCGCAGAACGGCACTCGCCTCTGGCGTGTGGCTGTCGCGGTCGCCGTCATGGGTGGCGCCGGCGTGAAGAATGAAGGGCGCCAGCAAGCGGAACGGCGCGCGGCCGCCCTTGCGCGCCTGCAGAATCACCCGGGTTGCAGGCCGCCCCTGACGCGCCGCGACCGGCAGGACTGCAGCCGACCCCACGCTGTCGGGCAGCGCGGCCAGCACCTGCGGCAGGGCCGCGGTGGCGACGATCAGGGTCATCCAGCCGCCCGGGTTCAGGCGGCGCGCCGCGACCTCGACCCACAGCGCCAGCGACACCTGCTGGCGCAGCGCGGTATCGCGGCCGGCATCGGGCGACGGCGAGCCGCCCGGCGCGTAGAACGGCGGGTTGGCGATCACATGGTCGAAGCCGCGTCGCAGCGCGGCGGGCAGGGCGGCAATGTCGCCCGTCCCCACCTCCAGCGCCATGGCGTTGCGGGCGGCGTTGCGGCGGGCAAGGTCGGCATAGGCCGGTTGCAGCTCGATCCCGGCCAGCACCAGCCCCGGCACCCGCGCGCCAAGGCACAGCACCGCCGTGCCCGCGCCGCATCCGAGATCGAGAACGGACTGGCCGGGCCGCGCCGTCACGGCCGCTGCCAGCAGCACCGGGTCGGCTGCGGCGCGGTAGCCCCGGCGCGGCTGCCACAGACGCAACCTGCCGCCCAGAAAGGCGTCGTCGGTCAGATCGTCCGGCGCGAACACCTAAAGCCCCGTGGGAATGTCGTTGTCGGCCAGCACGATCCGGGCACGGTAAAGGTCGGCATCCTGCACCATCAGGCGGCGCGGCAATATGCCGAGGGAACCTTCGAGGATGCTCATGTGGACGTCCAGGGCAAACACGGCTATATCCTCGCCCTGAAGAAGGGCCGAGGCAAAGGCTATGACCGTCGGGTCGGCGCTGCGCAGAAGTTCCTTCATGAACATTGGATAGACGGCGGGCCGCGGCCTGTCGAGGGTGGTTGCGGAGTGGGCATGGGTTTGGACGAGGTTTCGCAAAAGCCGCATGACCGGCTGGCAGAGGTTCTGGCCGATGACATGGCAGCCGTTAACGTGCTGATCCGTGATCGGATGGCCAGCGAACACGCGCCCCGCATCCCGCAGGTCACCGCCCATCTTGTCGAGGCCGGGGGCAAGCGACTGCGCCCGATGCTGACGCTGGCGGCAGCGCGGCTGTGCGGTTACGGCGGGCCGTTCCACATCCATCTGGCGGCGACGGTCGAATTCATCCACACCGCGACGCTGCTGCACGACGACGTGGTCGATGAAAGCCAGCGCCGCCGCGGCAAGCCGACCGCCAACCTGCTGTGGGACAACAAGTCTTCGGTGCTGGTCGGGGACTACCTCTTTGCGCGCAGCTTTCAGCTGATGGTCGAAACCGGGCGGCTGGAGGTGATGGACATCCTCGCCAACGCCTCGGCCACCATTGCCGAGGGCGAGGTGCTGCAACTGACCGCGGCGCAGGATCTGGCGACCACCGAAGGCATCTACTTGCAGGTGGTGCGCGGCAAGACGGCGGCGCTGTTCTCGGCGGCAACCGAGGTGGGCGGCGTGATCGCCGATGCGCCGGCGGCCCAGATCGCGGCGTTGCGCGACTATGGCGATGCGCTGGGCGTGGCGTTCCAGATCGTCGATGACCTGCTCGACTACGGCGGCTCGGCGGTGGCGATCGGCAAGAACACCGGCGACGATTTCCGCGAACGCAAGCTGACGCTGCCGGTGATCAAGGCGGTGGCGCTGGCCACGCCCGAGGAACGTGCCTTCTGGGTGCGGGTGATCGAGAAGGGGCGGCAACAGGACGGCGATCTGGGCGAGGCGCAGGCGATCATGAACCGTCACGGCGCGATGGCCGCCGCCCGGCAGGACGCGCTGGCCTGGGCCGCGCGCGCCCGCAAGGCCCTGACGCTGCTGCCCGCGCATCCGCTGCGCGGGATTCTCGACGATCTGGCGGGCTATGTCGTGGCGCGGATTTCCTGACCCGGGTCAGTATCCCAACCCGACGAATTGCTGCCCGTTCCAGCGAAAGGTGACATAGCCGTCATTGATCGAGGCCGGGGCAACGACGATGTCGGGCCAGCCCCCGGCACCGAGTTGCAGATCCAGCCAGAACGGCCCGCCACCAATCAGACCCGCCAGTGCGGCGACAAAACGCTCCGACCCGGGGTCTGCGATGAAGATGTCGCTGGAGCAGCCTGTTCTCCCGAACCAGATGGCGTCGCAAAGCGAGGCTGCCAGCATCCGGCGTCCATCCTGAAAGGTCACAAGATCCGCCTGCACGGTGATCGGACGACCCACGCCGGCCTCGGCCTCGGCAATGTTCGGGCCAAGCAGATGACGCGCCAGAGACTCGGCTGCGGAGCTGTCCACCGACAGGCTGTCGGTGCGGACATAGCGCGCCGGGTCCGTTTCGGGATTGGCTGCGGCAAGGGTCGGGCACAGGCAGAATGCGAAGGCAAACAGCAGGCGCATGGCGTCGGTCCGGTCAGGGATTGCCCTGTCAGCTTGCCTGATTCGCCACGGTCAGGCCAGCGCCGAAGGGCCGCACAGCGCCCGCCGCGACCCACCAGCCCGGCTCGGCCGCCTGCAGGGTGCGGGCGGCGGCGGTGGCGGTCAGCGGGTCGGCGAACAGGCCAAAGCAGGTCGCCCCCGACCCCGACATCCGCGCCATCAGGCAGCCGGGCAGCGCCGACAGCGCGGCCTTGCAGCGCGCGATCACCGGGGCAAGCCCGACCGCCGCCGCCTCCAGATCGTTGCGCTGCATTTGCAGGAAGGCGGCAAGCTCCGGCAGGCTGCGCAGGCGCGGCAGGTCGCGCGGCATGGCGGGGTTGTCGCGCCGCGCCATCGCGCGGAATACCGCGGGGGTGGACACATGCACCCCGGCATTGGCCAGCACCAGCCAGCCCTGCGGCAGCGGGTGCGCCAGCGGCACCAGCCCCTCGCCCACCCCGGTCATCCGCACCGGCACCCCGGCAAGGCAGACCGGCACATCCGCCCCCAGCCGCAACACCGCCTGCGGCCCCGGCAGCGGCACGCCCCACAGGGCGGAAAGCGCCCGCAGCGTCGCCGCCGCATCGGCCGAGCCGCCACCGATGCCAGAGGCCACGGGCAGCACCTTTTCCAGCGTGATCGCGGCCCCCCGCGCCGGGTCCAGCGCCCGCGCCGCGCGCAGCACCAGATTGTCGTCAGTGACAGGCAGGGCGGCGGCCTGCGGGCCGGTGATCGTCAGCCGCAGGGTATCGGCGGGGGCCACGGTTACCGTGTCGCCCACCTCGGCAAACACCACCAGACTGTCGAGCAGATGATAGCCGTCGGCCCGCTGCCCGGTGACGTGCAGCGTCAGGTTGATCTTGGCCGGCGCAAAGACCTCAGCCGCCATTGCCCCCCCCGGCAGATTCCTCGGCCAGCACGGCATCCAGACCGACCTCCAGCTTGCGGCGGATGCGGATCGCCTCTTTCTCCTCGGGCTCGAACGACAGGGCGCGGCGCCACTGGAACTGCGCCTCCAGCTTGCGCCCCACGGCCCAATAGACATCGCCCAGATGGTCGGTCACCACCGGATCGACCGGCTCCAGCAGCGAGGCGCGCTCCATCGGTTCCACCGCTTCTTCATAGCGGCCAAGCCGGTAGAGCCCCCAGGCGAGGCTGTCGATGATGTAGCCGCTGTCGGGGCGCGCCGCCACCGCGCGTTCGATCATCCCCAGCGCCTCGTCCAGATTGGTGTTCATTTCCAGATAGGAATAGCCGAGGTAATTCAGCACCTGCGGCTGATCCGGCGAAAGCTCCAGCGCGCGGCGGAAGTCGGGCTCGGCCTTGGCCCACTGCTTTTCCCGCTCGAAACAGACGCCGCGGCTGTAGAACAGCGGCCAGTGCCGCTCGTCGGGCTTCTCGACCCGGGCAATCGCGGCGTCATAGGAAAGCGCCGCCTCGGCATAGCGTTCCTCGCGGCGCAGCGCATCGGCCAGCGCCAGATGCACCGACATCAGGTCGCCATGGCTGACCGTCAGGGCCTGCAGCACCGCGATGGCCTCCTCGGGCTTGCCCGCCGCGTAAAGCGATTCAGACCGGCCGATCTCGGCCACATGATAGGCCGGGTTGTCGGGCGGAATCTGCGCATAGGTGGCAACAGCCAGATCGTGCTGCCCCTGCTGGGCCAGCAGCCCGCCCGCCAGCAGCAGCGCCTCGGTATGATTTGGGCGCAGCCAGGCGGCGACGCGGGCGTAGATCAGGGTATAGCCGTCCTCGGCCTCGCCGTTCAGCGCGGTGGCAAGGGTGAAGAACACCTCGCCCAGGCCATCGGTCGCGGAAAGCGCCACGTCATAGGGCACCGGCCCGGTGCCCGCCAGCCCGGCGCGCAGCACGTCGATGCCCGGATCGGGCTCGGTGCCGAAGGCGGTATCCAGCAGCGCCAGCGCCTCGGGGTTGCGCTCCAGCTGGCTGAGGATCTGGGCATGGGCAATGATGCCGCGCCGCATCATGCGCAGCGTGCCCGCCTCGCGACCCGACAGGATCGCGTCCGCCCCCTCGAAGTCGCCGACCGAGGCCAGCGCCAGCGCCTTGTGGTAAAGCCCGAACGCCTCCAGCCCCGGCGCCTTGGCAAGGGTGTCGAAGCCCGCCAGCGCCTCGGACATCCGGCCGTTGCCAAGCTCGGCCCAGGCCGCCGCCAGCCCGTCCACCAGCGCGCCGATCTTGCGCCCGGCCTTGGCATCGGCCAGCAGTGCTGCGAAATCGCCGCGCTTGGCCTGATCGGCCAGCAGCACGATGTTGGCCTCCTGGCTTTTCACCCCAAGCTGCTGCAGCCGCAGCGCCATCGCCGTTGCCGTCGCGAAATCGCCGGTTCCGATGTTCGAGATGATCGCGCCTTCCAGCAGCGCCGGGTTGGCCGCATCGCGGATCAGGGTGCGGGCATACCAGTCTGCCGCACTGGCATAGTCGCTTTCGGTCGCAGCCACCCGGGCCGCCAGATAGGCGCCCGAATCCTCTGGCGGATCAACCTGCGCCAGCGCCGGGTGCGCTGCGAAGGCGGCCACGACCAGCGCAAGGATCGGTCGCATCATCGGGTGGGGCATGGGGCGGATCTCCGGTCGCTGTGCGGTCAAGCTAGTGCCCCGCAGGCGGCAAGGCAATGCGCGGCGGCAGCCGCCGCCGCCTTCCGGTCCGGCCTCGCGCAATTGTCAGCACCGCGTCACATGTTGGGATAGTTCGGCCCGTCGCCGCCCTGCGGCGTCTTCCACACGATGTTCTGCGTCGGGTCCTTGATGTCGCAGGTCTTGCAATGCACGCAGTTCTGGAAGTTGATCACGAAGCGCGGTTCCTTCCCGGCCTCGGCCACCACCTCGTAGACCCCCGCCGGGCAGTAGCGGGTCGCCGGTTCGGCGTATTTCGGCAGGTTGATCCCGATCGGCACCGAAGGGTCTTTCAGCGTCAGGTGCGACGGCTGGCTTTCCTCGTGGTTGGTGAAGGAAAACGCCACGTTGGTCAGCCGGTCGAAGCTGATCACGCCATCGGGTCTGGGGTAGTCGATCGGCTTGTGATCCTGCGCAAGGCCGGTCGCCTGCGCATCGGTGCGGCTGTGCTTCATGGTGCCGAACAGGCTGATGCCGAACAGATGGTTGGTCCACATGTCGAACCCGCCGCCCAGCATCGAGGCCACCAGCCCGTATTTCGACCAGATCGGCTTGACGTTGCGCACCTTTTTCAGGTCTTGCGCAATCGGCCCGCTGCGCAGGTCGTCCTCGTAGCCGGTCAGCTCGTCATGGGCATGGCCCGCCTTGATCGCCTTGGCCGCAGCCTCGGCGGCGGCGATGCCCGACAGCATGGCGTTGTGGTTGCCCTTGATGCGCGGCACGTTGACCAGACCCGCCGAACAGCCCAGCAGCGCCCCGCCGGGAAACACCACCTTCGGCACCGACTGCCAGCCGCCTTCGGAAATGGCGCGCGCCCCGTAGGCCACCCGCTTGCCGCCCTTCAGCAGTTCGGCCACCATCGGATGGTGCTTGAAGTGCTGGAATTCCATGTAGGGGTAGAGATACGGGTTCTCGTAGTTCAGGTGCACCACGAAGCCGATGAAGATCTGGTTGTTCTCGATGTGGTAGAGGAACGACCCGCCGCCCGCCTTGCTGCCCAGGGGCCAGCCCATCGTGTGGGTGACGCTGCCCAGCTTGTGCTTGGCGGGGTCGATCTCCCAGATCTCCTTCATGCCGAGGCCGTATTTCTGCGGGCACTTGCCGTCCGAGAGCGCGTATTTCGCGATCACCTGCTTGGAGAGCGACCCGCGCACGCCTTCCGACAGGAAGACGTATTTGCCCAGGAGTTCCATCCCCGGCTCGTAACTTGGCCCCGGCGTGCCGTCCGACAGGCGGCCGAATTCGCCCGCCACCACGCCGCGCACCTCGCCCGCCGCGCCGAACACCAGCTCCGACGCCGCCATGCCCGGGAAGATCTCGACCCCCAGCGCCTCGGCCTGTTCGGCCAGCCAGCGGCAGACGTTCGCCATCGACACGATGTAGTTGCCGTGGTTGTTCATCAGCGGCGGCATCGGCCCGTTCGGGATGCGGACATGCCCGCCCGCGCTGAGGTAGAAGAAGTTGTCCTCGGTCACCTGCGTCGTGACCGGGGCGCCGCGCTCGCGCCAGTCGGGAAACAGCTTGTTCAGCCCCACCGGGTCCAGCACCGCGCCCGACAGGATGTGCGCGCCGACCTCGGACCCCTTCTCCAGCACCACCACCGACAGGTCGCTGTCGAGTTCCTTCAGCCGGATCGCGGCCGAAAGCCCGGCCGGCCCCGCCCCCACGATCACCACGTCATAGTCCATCGACTCGCGTTCGATCCTGTCGGTCGTCGGTCCGGGCATGGTGATCCCTCCCCATAATGGCGGCTTGGGCGCGCGTGCCCGGCTTGATGCATCTGCGCAAGGGGTTTGCCCCAAGGGAAGGGCAAGGTCAATCGTGACGCAACATCACGGTGCCGCGTCGCGGCGCACGGGCAATAATCTTGCTGCGCCCGCAAAGGCAGCGTCCGGCCGGGCGCCATTCCTCTTGCAATTGATCCGGCAGTCGGGTCAGGTGCAGGAAATCAACGGGTGCAAGGTCATGGCCCCCCCAGGGGCCGTGGCTTTGTCTTTTTGCGTGTAGAGGCCGATGGAAAAGATTCCCATGACACGCGCGGGCCATGCCGCGCTGGATGACGAACTGAGAACGCTCAAGACCATCGAACGCGGGGCGGTGATCCGGGCGATTGCCGAGGCCCGCGAGCACGGCGATCTCTCGGAAAACGCCGAGTATCACGCCGCCCGCGAGAAACAGAGCTTCATCGAAGGCCGCATCAAGGAGCTTGAGGCGATGCTGTCGCTGGCCGAGGTGATCGACACCTCGAAACTGTCGGGCGCCATCAAGTTCGGCGCCACCGTGACCCTGATCGACGAGGACAGCAGCGAAGAGCGCACCTACCAGATCGTCGGCGAGGCCGAGGCCGACATCGAACACGGGCTGCTGAACATCCGCTCGCCGCTGGCGCGCGCGCTGATCGGCAAGGACGAGGGCGACAGCGTCGATGTCAAGACCCCGGGGGGGCAGCGCAGCTACGAGGTCCTGCGCATCCGCTATTCTTGATGGCCGGCAGATGACGGCCAATTCCGGGGATCAGGACAGCGCGATGGCGGATCAGCAGGAAAAACCCACCCAACCACGCTTTTTCGCCCGCAATGACGGTCGCGGCGAGGGCGGCAGCGGCCCGGGCGCGACCGAAGTCATGGCCGTGGCGCTCAGCCTCGTGTGGGTCGCGGCGGTGGTGACCTATGTGCTGCGCAGCCCGACCGGCGACGGCGAGGGCGTGCTGGGGCTGGTGATGACGCTGCTCGTGGTGTTCCTGCCGCTGGCGCTGATCTGGGTCGCGGTGACCACGCTGCGCTCGGTGCGCAGCCTGCGCGAAGAGGCGGCGCGGCTGCAGGCGGCCGTCGATGCGATGCGCATCGCCTATGTGCAAAGCCAGCAGTCGGCGGCGGTCAGCACGGCGCTGAAACCGGTTGTGGAAAAGAAGCTCGACGAGATCGCGGCGGCACAGCGCCAGACCGAGACGGTGCTGGCCACCTTCACCTCGCGGCGCGACACCGGCCTTGCAGTGCCCTCGGCCGACCGCAAGGCGGCCCTCGCCGCCCCCCGCCCCCGCCCGCAGGACGAACAGCCGACCCTGGCGCTCGGCACCCCCGCCGAAGACCTGCGCCCGCCGCTTTCGGTGGCAGATTTCACCCTCGCCCTGCAATTCCCCGAAACCGCCGAAGACAAGGACGGCTTCCGCGCCTTGCGTCTGGCGCTGGAAGACCGCACCACCGCCAAGCTGATCCGCGCCGCGCAGGACGTGCTGACCCTGCTCAGCCAGGAGGGCATCTACATGGATGACCTCAAGCCCGACCGCGCCCGCCCCGAGGTCTGGCGACGCTTTGCCGCAGGCGAACGCGGCCGCGCCATCGCCGCGCTTGGCGGGATTCGCGACCGTTCCAGCCTCGCGCTCACCGCGGGCCGGATGCGCGAGGACCCGGTGTTCCGCGACGCCGCCCACCACTTCCTGCGCACCTTCGACAAGACCTTCGCCGAGTTCGAAAAGAACGCCACCGACGCCGAGCTGGGCGAACTGGCCGAAACCCGCACCGCCCGCGCCTTCATGCTGTTCGGCCGCGTGACCGGCACCTTCGACTGACCCTTTCTTCTGTTTTCAAATATCCCCGCCGGAGGCACCCGGCCCATCCGCCAGAGCCTCCGGCGGGGATATTTGAAAACAGAAGAAAGGGTCAGGTCAGGTCGCGCACCATCGTGGTGGACGCGGTGAAGCCGAAGACATGGCGCAGCGGGCCCAGCGGTTCGCTGCGCAGCGCGGCGAAGCCCTGCCGTTCGTAAAGCGCGCGCGCCCGCCAGTTGGTGTCGATCACGTCCAGCCGGACGGCGGCATAGCCGCGGCGGGCGGCCTCCTGGCAGGCGGCGTTCAGCAGGGCGGTGCCGATGCCGCGGCCGCGCGCGGCGCGGGTGACGCAGATGCCGTCGATCAGGAAGCGGTCATTGTCGATCTCGCGTTCCAGCAGGCGCATCACCCCGGCCCGCCAGAGCGCCCCGGTCTGGCCATAGACCGCGCGCAGGTCGCTCAACTCGCCACCGGCAAAGGCCCCGGCGGCGGTCTTGAAGCCGATCAGGCCCAGCAGGTGCCCGCCCCTGTCCAGCGCCGCGATGGCGTGGTCGGGGCGGATCACCCGCGTCAGGAAGGTCAGCGCCCGCGCGTCGGGCCCGAGGACGCGCCCCAGCTTGCCGCCGAACGCCTGCCAGTAGATCGCCGCCGCTTCGGCGCGCCGGTCGGGGGGCAGGCCGCGGTGCAGGGTCACGCCCATGCCAACGCCTCCCCCAGGTCGGCCGAACGCCCGGCACCGAGGATCCAGCCCTCCTCGGCCCGCCCCGGCCAGTCCGGCACATCGGCCAGCAGCGCATCGAGGCGGCCTTGGCGCGACAGCGCCCGCAGCGCCATCGCCAGCAGCCGCACCTGCGCGCGATCCTTGATCTCGCCCGCCGCCACCGCCGGGCGCACGGCGGCATCGAGCAGCGAGGGATAAACCTCGGCCAGCACCAGCGCCGCGCCCGCCAGCGGCTCGAACGGCCAGACCGCCGCGCCGGGGCGGGCGGCGAGCCGGGCGATCAGCGGCAGGCCGGTGAGCGCCTGCGACCCGACCGCGCCAGTGGTATAGAGCTTCCACACCGGCTGGGCGCGCGGCACCACGGTTTCGACCCGGCGGCGTTCCGCAAGGCCGAGGGCGGGGTAATCTGCGGTCTTGCGTGCGGGCAGGTCGGGCAGGGCAAGGCCCTCGGGGCGGCCCCAGAACGGGCCGGGGGCGGCGGGGAAGGCGCGGTTCACCGCCTCTGCCACCGCGAAGCGGTTGTTGCGGTTCTTCGGCCCGTCGGTGACGCGCGCGGCCAGCCAGTGCCACAGCGCCTGCGCCCGCGCCGTGCCGGTCAGCCGCGCCGCAAACCCCGCCGGGTAGCCCAGCGGAAAGTCGAACCCCGCCAGCACCCGCCGCCCTGCCGCCGCTTCGGCATCGCAAAGCGCGGTCAGCGCCGCCTCGGCCGCCGCGCGGCTGCGCAGGTAGCCGGTCTCGCAGCCCCCCTCTCGGGCAATGCCGATCCAGATCGCATCGGCCGAGGGGCGCGCTGGAGACAGGGTGCTTGCCGCCGACCAGTCGACCACCACGACCGTATCGAACCCCGACCTCATCGCCGTGCCGCCAGCAGGGCCTCGGCCCGATCAAGGTCGTCGGCGGTATTGAGGTTGGCGAAGGGGTCAGGCTCGCCCGGCGGGAAGGGGGCGGCGGCGCTGCCGTGGCGGGCGGCAAAGCCCATCAGCCGCGCCTCGCCCGCCGCCAGCCAGCCGCGCAGGTCGTCCCGCAGCGCCACCGGCCACAGCGCAAAGGTCGGATGCGCCCGCCCACCGCAGACCGCATGGGCGGCGCCCGACGCGCTGCTCTCGGCCGCCAGCAGCAGGCGCGGCACCAGGTCGCCGGGAAAGAACGGGGTGTCCACCGCCGCGCTGACCACCGCATCGGCGCCCGCCGCCGCCGCCCAGTCCAGCGCCGCCAGCACGCCCGCCAGCGGCCCCTGCGCCACGGCATCGGCCAGCACCGGCAGGCCCAGCCAGCCCAGCCGGGCCGGGTTGCCATTGGCGCTGACCGCCAGCGCCGCCACCTGCGGCGCCAGCCGGTCGGCGGCGTGCTGCACCAGCGGCACGCCGGCCAGCCGCAGCAGCGCCTTGTCGGCCCCGCCCATCCGCCGCCCTTGCCCGCCCGCCAGGATCACCCCGTAGATCAGCACACCGCTCACCGATTGCATCGCCCTGCCGATTTGGCTATACCCTGCAAAGCCCTGCGTAAAGGGCCGCCCCCGAGAGACGCCCGCCATGCCTGCCCGCCGATCCGCCTTTCTGCGCGGGGTCCGATCTTCGGCCCCCTTTGTCATCGTCATCGTGCCCTTCGGGCTGCTGTTCGGCGTGGCCGCCACCAAGGCCGGGCTGAACCTTCTGGAGGTGATGAGCTTTTCGGTCGTGGTGATCGCCGGGGCGGCGCAGTTTGCCGCGCTGCAACTCTTGCAGGAAAACGCGCCGGTGCTGATCGTGCTGGCAACCTCGCTGGCGATCAACCTGCGGATGGCGATGTATTCCGCCGCGCTGACCCCGCATCTGGGGGCGGCGCCGGGCTGGTTGCGGGCGGTGATGGCCTATTGCCTGATCGACCAGACCTTCGCCGCCGCCTCGGTCGAGTTCGAACAGCGCCCCGACCAGAGCCTTCCGGAAAAGGTCGCCTTCTTCTTCGGCACCGTCACGCCGATCTGCCCGCTGTGGTATGCCGCCACCTGGGCCGGGGCGCGGTTCGGGGCGGTGATCCCGCCGGAATATGGGCTGGATTTCGCGGTGCCGATCGCCTTTCTGGCAATGACGGCGCCGATGCTGCGCACCGCGGCGCATCTGGCGGCGGCCGGGGTGTCGGTGGCGCTGGCGCTGGCCTTCGCCTGGATGCCCTATTCCAGCGGGCTGTTCGTGGCGGCGGCGGGGGCGATGCTGACCGGGGCGCAGGTCGAGCTCTGGACCGAGCGCAGGAGGGCCGCGCGATGACCGACGATCCGGTGAAGCTGTGGGTGGTGATCCTCGGCCTTGGCGCGGGCACCTTCCTGCTGCGCTATTCGTTCCTCGGGCTGATCGGCAACCGTCCGATTCCGGTCTGGGCGCTGCGGCTGTTGCGCTACACGCCCGTGGCGGTGCTGCCCGCGCTGGTGGCCCCGTCGGTGCTGTGGCCCGCCGCGACGGGGGGCGATACCGACCCCGCGCGCCTTGCCGCAGCACTGGCGACCGTGGTGGTGGGCCTTGCCTTCCGCAACACGCTGCTGGCGATCATCGGCGGGGGGCTGGTGCTGTTCGCAGCCCCCCTCGTGCTGGGCTGAGCTTCAGGGCGCCTTGACCGGCAGGCGCGGGTCGCCCGCCTGCACCAGCAGCACGCCGTGGTTGTTGTCGGCGTCGTCGTCGGTGATCATCCGGCTGGTCACGCCGGGCAGCTTGCCGAACGCGTCCGCGAAGATCACCGGATACCAGGTCGAGGGCAGATCCTCGAACCCCGGCACGTCGCGCAGGATGGAGGACACGCTTCTGGTGCATTGCGCCTTGGGCACGGCACCGTAGGCCATGGCACGCTGCATCACCAGTTCGGCGACGCCGGGCGAGACCTGCACCGTCTGCTGCAGCACGCGGAAAGTTTCGCGGGCGTGGTAGTCGATGTAGAAATCGACCATCCTCGGGGTGATGCCGTAATGCACGTCGTTGCGTTCGGGCAGCCTGGGGTGCTGCCAGGTGCCCGCCGGGTCGAACATCACCCGCTGCGAGCCATTGATCAGCAGCCCCGAATGGGCACCGTTGTTGTCGCGGTTGCTGATGACGGTAAACAGCGTGATCGAGGGCGGCCCGTCATGAACGTAGGCCGCCGCCCGCACCGCCTCGTCAGAGGCCCATTTCGGTTCCGCACCACAGGCGGCAAGCGCCAGCAAGGCCACAAGACAGACGACAAGGCGGCGCATGAACGCTCCTGTTACAACGTGAAACTGGTGAAGGGGCAGGGGTCAGGCGTTGACCAGCGCCAAGAAGATCAAGAGGCCGATCGAGATTCCGGCAACCCAGGCCGACATCCGCAGAAACCCGGCAAAGGTCTTTTCCTTGTCCCGGATATCCATGCTGCCATGCTTGTGTTCGGCGGGGTGATGATCGGCCATGTCGCGGTCTCCTGTTCTGGCGGCGCCCCTGTTCCGAACGCTTTTTTTGCAATACCTGATTCATTTCACAGTGTCACGCCCGCGCGGACATGCCTTTGCGTCGGTTCAGGCCCGCCGCCACAGCCACGCGCCATCCGGCGTCAGGGTGCGCGCAACCTCGCCCCGGGCCAGCAGATGGTTCAGGTGCGCCACCGCCTCGACCAGCGCCAGCCCGTATTCGCCCTCTCCGATGGCGCGGCGGAACAGGGCCGGAAAGCACTCCGCCGCCGTCTGGGGTTCGGCCAGCAGGTCGCGCAGCCGGTCAAGGGCGGCGATGTGGTTGTCGATCATCTGCGGCAGCCGGGTCGGCAGGCCGGTGAAGGGCAGCTTGTGGCCGGGCAGCACCAGATGGCCGGCACGGGCATGGGGCTGGAAGCGGCGGCAGCTTTCCAGCCATTCGCCCAGCGGGTCGGCCTCGGGCTCGGTCGGGTAAACCCCGATATTGGCAGAGATCGAGGGCAGCAGCTGGTCGCCACCCAGGATCAGGTCGTCATCCATGCTCCAGAACGTCGCGTGTTCCGGGGCATGGCCGTCGCCGGTCCGCACCCGCCAACGCCGCCCGGCCATGGGGATCGTGTCACCCTCCTGTATCCGGGTGAACCCCGGGGGCAGGGGGGTCACGCAATCGGCAAAGTTGAAGGGGCGTTCGGCAGCGCGCTTCGCCAGCAATGCCGGGTCCATCCCCGCCCGCTGCCAATAGGTGATCTGCTGCGGCAGAGGCAGCGGCTGTTCATCCAGCACCAGCATCCGCGCGTAAAGCCAGGCGGTCCGGGTGGTGACCAGCTCCGCCCCGCGTGCCTGAAACCAGCCCGCAAGGCCGATGTGGTCGGGGTGATGATGGGTGACGACCACGCGCGTCACCGGCCGCCCGCCCAGCGGCCCGGCCATCAGCGCCTCCCAGATCGCGCGGCTGCGGCGGCTGTCGAACCCGGTGTCGAGCACCGTCCAGCCATCGCCATCGTCCAGCGCATAGACATTCACATGGTCCAGCGCCATCGGCAGCGGCAGGCGCAGCCACAGCACGCCCTCCGCCACCCGAACCGCCTGCCCTTCGGCGGGGGCGGCCTCGAACGGGGTGCGGATCGCGGCGGTCACGCCGCCAGATCCCCGGGCGACACGTCGTAAAGCCCCGCCGCCCCCTCGCGCACCTGCGCCAGCAGCGCCGCATGTTCCGGCAGCAGCCGCCGGATCGCCACCCGCGCCAGCGCCACCCGCCCAGGATCGGCCAGCGCCGCAGTCAGGTGGAAATGCCCGCCCAGCACCCGGGCAAAGGCGCGCAGATAGGGCACGGCGCCGGCAAAGCGGTCGTTCATCGGCTGTTCCACCAGCCATTCGGTCGCCTCGCGCAGCGTTTCCGCCGCCGCCCAGACATCGCCCGCCAGATCGGGCAGGGTGGCGCGGGCGGCCTCGGCGCCTTCCTGCACCTCTTCCAGCAGGCGCGCCGCGGCCTCGCCCCCATCCATCATCTTGCGCCCCACCAGATCCATCGCCTGAATGCCGTTGGTGCCCTCGTAGATCGCCGTCACCCGCACATCGCGCAGGAACTGCGCCGCCCCGGTCTGCTCGATGAACCCCATGCCGCCGTGGACCTGCACCCCGAGGCCCGCGACCTCGATCCCCATGTCGGTGCCGTAAGCCTTGGCAATCGGCGTCAGCAGCGCGGCGCGCGCGAGCCAGTCGGCCGCCCCGGTGGCGCGGCCCATGTCGATCGCCACGGCGCAGGCCAGTGCGATGGCGCGCGCGCTGAAGGTCTCGGCCTTCATCACCGCCAGCATCCGGCGCACGTCGGCATGGTCGATGATCGTCCCGCCGCCCTCGACCGGGGTCGCCCCCTGCCGCCGCTCCAGCGCATGGGCCAGCGCAAGCTGCGTCGCCGCCTCGGCCACGCCGATGCCCTGCACCCCCACCCCGAGGCGCGCATTGTTCATCATGGTGAACATCGCTGCCATGCCCTTGTGCGGCGCCCCCACCAGCCAGCCCGTCGCACCGTCATACTGCATCACCGCGGTCGGGCTGCCGTGCAGGCCCAGCTTGTGCTCCAGACTGACCACGCTCAGCGAGTTGCGCAGGCCCGGGTTGCCCTGCGCATCGGGAATGAACTTCGGCACCATGAACAGGCTGATCCCCCGCGTGCCCTCAGGCGCATCGGGCAGGCGCGCCAGCACCAGGTGGCAGACATTGGCGGTGAAATCGTTGTCGGCCCAGGTGATGTAGACCTTCTGCCCGGTGATGGCATGGCTGCCGTCGCCGTTGGGGTCAGCCCGGGTGCGGAGCGCGCCGACATCGCTGCCCGCCTGCGGCTCGGTCAGGTTCATCGTGCCGCACCATTCGCCCGACACCAGCTTCGGGATGTAGATCGCCTTCAGCCCATCCGAGGCATGATGCTCCAGCGCCTCGATCTGCCCCTGCGTCATCAGCGGGTTCAACTGCAAGGCAAGGCAGGCCGAGGCCATCATCTCGTTCACCGCCGTGGTCACGGCCATCGGCAGGCCCATGCCGCCCTGCGCAGGGTCGGCGGCCACCGCCACCCAGCCGCCCTCGACAATCGCGCGGTAACCCTCGGCAAACCCCGGCGGGGTCCGCACCACGCCGTTTTCCAGCCGCGCCGGATGCTGGTCGCCCACCCGCTGCAACGGGGCCAGCACGTTTTCGCACAGCTTCCCGGCCTCGCCCAGAATCGCCTCGACCATCTCGGGCGTGGCCTCGGCAAACCGTCCGGTCGCCGCCACCCGGTCAAGCCCCACGACATGATCGAACAGAAACCGGAAATCCGCGACGGGGGCATGATAGGGCATGGCGTCTCCTCGGGCACGCTTGGCAATCGCGGGGCGCGCGGCTATGTGAATGCCTTCGGCCCAAGCCTAGCGCAAGGGCGACCAACCTCAAGCTCAACGCTGCGTCACGGGGCGGAATGCCGATCACCACCGAAACCCTTGCCCCCACGCCAGAGGGCATCGCCCGCGCCGCCGCCCTGCTGCGCGCGGGCGACCTGGTGGCGATGCCGACCGAAACCGTCTACGGCCTTGCGGGCGACGCGCGGTCCGGCACGGCGGTGGCGCGGATCTTCGAGGCCAAGGGCCGCCCCCGCTTCAACCCGCTGATCGTGCATCTGCCCGACATCGCCGCCGCCCGCCGCCTTGCCCGGTTCGACGACCGGGCCGAGGCGCTGGCCGCCGCCTTCTGGCCCGGCCCGCTGACGCTGGTGCTGCCGCTCTGCGCCGATGCGGGCCTGTCCCCGCTGGTCACCGCCGGGCTTGACAGCGTGGCACTGCGTCTGCCCGCCCACCCGGTCGCCCGTGCGCTGCTGGCGGCCTTCGATGGCCCGCTGGCGGCACCATCGGCCAACCCCTCGGGCCGCGTCAGCCCGACCGAGGCGGGCCACGTCCGCGACGGCCTCGCGGGCCGCATCGCCGCGATCCTCGATGGCGGCCCCTGCGCCGTGGGGGTGGAATCGACCATCCTCGGCCTCGACGGCCCCGCCACCCTGCTGCGCCCCGGCGGCATCCCGGCCGAGGCACTGGAGGCTGCCCTGCGCGCGCCCCTGATCCCCGGCGGAGATGTCAATCGCCCCAGCGCCCCCGGCCAGTTTGCCTCGCACTACGCCCCCGCCGCCGCCCTCCGCCTGAACGCCGCCCGACCCGAGGCGGGCGAGGTCTGGGTCGGTTTCGGCCCGTCCTGCCCCGGCGCCCCCCTCAGCCTCTCGCCCACCGGCGATCTGGTCGAAGCCGCCGCCGCCCTGTTTCGCACCCTGCGCACCGCCGATGCGCTGGCCGGACCCGCCGGCCGCATCGCCTTCGCCCCTGTCCCCGACCGGGGCCTCGGCTGTGCCATCAACGACCGCCTCCGCAGGGCCGCCGCGCCCCGGCCCTGACAGCTTCTTCTGTTGTCAAATATCCCCGCCGGAGGCACCCGGCCTCGCCGCAGGAGCCTCCGGCGGGGATATTTGACAACAGAAGAAAACGAAAGAGTCAGGGCGCGGCCGGAATTTCCAGCCCGCGCTGCACCGCCGGGCGGGCGAGGAAACGGTCGAGGTAGGCGGGCACCCGTGCCAGATCGCCCCAGCCCGCAAGATCGGCCGCCTTGTAGAAGTCGCGCAGCCCGCGCAGCCAGGGGCAGATGGCGATGTCGGCAATCGAATAGTCGCCCGCGATCCAGTCGCGTCCCGCCAGCGCGCCATCGAGCACCCGCAGCAGGCGGGCGGCCTCGGCGCGGTAGCGTTCCTTGGGGCGGGGGTCTTCGATCTCCTTCCCCGCGAAATGGTGGAAGTAGCCCAGTTGCCCGAACATCGGCCCGATGCCGCCCATCTGCAACATCAGCCATTGCAGCACCTCGTAGCGGTTTGCGGCGGGCAGCAGCATCCCGCTTTTTTCCGCCAGATAGACCAGGATCGCCCCGCTTTCGAACAGCGCCAGCGGCGCGCCCCGCGGCCCCTGCGGGTCGATGATCGCCGGGATCTTGTTGTTGGGGTTCAGCGACAGGAACTCCGGCGACATCTGGTCGCTGGCGGCAAAGCTGACCGGATGGGCGTCGTAAGCCAGCCCCATCTCCTCCAGCGCGATCGACACCTTCACCCCGTTGGGCGTGTTCAGCGAATAAAGCTGGATCGCGGCGGGATCGCGCGGCGGCCAGCGCCGGGTGATGGGGAAATCGGCAAGGGTCTTCATGGCGCGGAGCCTCCTTCGGGCAGATCCGCAGTGAAACAGCTTTTCCCCGCCAGACAACGGCTTTTGCTGTGCCATATTCGGACTGCCGCTGTGCGGTTGCGAACGGAATGCGGCGGCAAGCCGCGCACATATCAAGGGAGTCGGTTATAATGCTGAACGAATTCAAGAATTTCATTGCCAAGGGCAACGTGATGGACATGGCGGTGGGCATCATCGTCGGGGCCGCCTTCACCGCCATCGTCTCGAGTCTGGTCGGCGATCTGATCAACCCGATCATCGGGCTGATCATCGGCGGCATCGACTTTTCCAACATGTATGTCGTGCTGAAGGGCGAGGTTGCCCCCGGCACCGGCCTGACCTCCGCGCGGGATGCCGGGGCGGCAGTGTTTGCCTATGGTGCCTTCATCATGGCGGTGATCAATTTCATGATCATCGCCTTCGTGGTGTTCCTGCTGGTGAAGATGGTCAACCGGATCAAGGATGCGGCGATCGCCAAAGAGGCCGCGAAGCCGGTGGTCCCGGCCGGGCCGACGCAGGAACAGCTTCTGGCCGACATCCGCGACCTGCTGCGGGCGCGGGCCTGACGTGCCGCGCGAGGCCCCCGGGTCACCCGGGGGCCGAGCTGCTCAGGCCATCCGCATCGGGCGGGGGCGCAGGTAGGTCCACCACAGCCGGTAAAGGCTCAGGGCCGCCAGGGGTGCAAAGTGGACCAGCGCCGCGGCGGGGTGGCCCCAGTCGTGCAGGCTGGCCCAATGCAGCAGCGTCAACACCGCCGCCGCATAGGTCCAGCGTTGCAGCGGTTTCCATGCGGGGCCCAGCTTGCGCACCGCCCAGTCCATCGAGGTGGCGGCCAGCGGCAGGAAGATCACGAAGGACAGCCACCCCGTCGCCATGTCGAACCGGGTCGCCTGCGCCAGGACCGTATCCAGCGCGGCCTTGTCGATGATGTAGAACACGGTATGCACCGCAGCATAGGCAAAGGCCGCGACGCCGAAATAGCGCCGGTTGCGCCGCAGCCATTGCGGCCCGCGCCAGCCGCGAAACAGCATCATCAGCGGCGTCGCCATCATGGCGATGATCATGAACCGCGCGGCGAACTCGCCGGTCGGGTGGACGAGAATGTGATAGATTTTCGGATTGGTCGAGGTGGCCAGCTCGACGGTCATTCCCAACGCGGGAAGCGCCAGAAGCAGCCAGAGCCAGTAGGGGGAAAGTCGCGCGAACATGATGCCCTCGTTGTTGTTCTGGGCCTTCTACGTCCGCGCGGCCGGGTTCCGTCGCCCCCCGTCATCGGTGCGTCGGATGTTCAGCGCATCTGCGGCCGCGATCACCGGCAGGCCGAGGGCTGCCCCCACTGCGGCATAGGTCAGATGCCCGGCATGGGTGTTCAGACCGGCCAGCAGGTGGCGGTCCTCGGCGCAGGCCAGTTTCCAGCCCTTGTCGGCCAGCGCCAGCAGGAAGGGCAGCGTCGCGTTGCCAAGGGCGAGGGTCGAGGTCCGCGCCACCGCGCCGGGCATGTTGGCGACGCAATAGTGCAGGATGCCGTCGACCGTGTAGATCGGGTCCTGATGGGTGGTGGCGCGGCTGGTCTCGAAACAGCCGCCCTGGTCGATCGCCACATCGACCAGCGCCGCCCCCGGCTTCAGCCCGGCAAGCTGCGCCCGGGTGATCAGCCGGGGGGCCGCCGCACCGGGCACCAGCACCGCGCCGATGATCAGGTCGGCCTGCCGCGCCAGATCGATCATGCTGCCCGCCGTGGCATAGCCGGTCCGGAAACTGCCGCCGAACAGGTCATCCAGATAGCGCAGCCGCTGGATCGAGCGGTCAAGCACCGTCACGTCGGCCCCCATCCCGGCGGCGACCCGGGCGGCATGGGTGCCGACCACGCCGCCGCCCAGCACCAGCACCCGTGCGGGCGCCACACCGGGCACGCCGCCCAGCAGCACGCCGCGCCCGCCGTTGGCCTTCTGCAAGGTCCACGCCCCGACCTGCGGTGCCAGCCGCCCCGCAACCTCGGACATCGGCGCCAGCAGGGGCAGGCCACCGCGATCATCCGTCACCGTCTCGTAGGCGATGGCGGTGACGCCGCTTTCCAGCAGGTCGGCGGTCTGGTCGGGGTCGGGGGCAAGGTGCAGATAGGTGAACAGCACCTGTCCCGCCCGCAGCCGCCGGCGTTCCTCCGGCTGGGGTTCCTTGACCTTGACGATCAGCGCGGCCTCGGCAAAGACCTCCTCGGCGCTGGCGGCGATCTGCGCTCCCGCCGCAAGGTAATCGGCATCGGCAAAGCCCGAGCCGACGCCCGCCCCGGTCTCGATCAGCACCTGATGCCCGTGCGCCACCGCCTCGCGTGCGGCGTCTGGCGTCAGGCCGACGCGGAATTCCTGCGGCTTGATCTCTGTCGGGCAACCGATCTTCATCTGACACTCCCTGATGCGGCCTCCCGCCGCAGTATGAGGCAGGATGCCGCAGGTCCGGTGGCGAAGTTTCGATTTCCGGGGTGACGCGAAAGCCATTCATGGTAGGAACTGCGGAAACCGGCCCCTTTCATCGAAGA
Source organism: Paracoccaceae bacterium Fryx2 (assembly GCA_032334235.1). Classification (NCBI taxonomy): domain Bacteria; kingdom Pseudomonadati; phylum Pseudomonadota; class Alphaproteobacteria; order Rhodobacterales; family Paracoccaceae; species Paracoccaceae bacterium Fryx2. The sequence goes on along the minus strand of JAVSGI010000005.1, from coordinate 2,166,237 downwards.
AATCACCACACACATGGACCTTGACGCGACAGACCGCCGAATCCTGACCGTTCTGCAGCAAGAGGGGCGGATCACCAATGCCGAGCTTTCCGAACGGGTGAACCTGTCGCCCTCGGCCTGCCACCGCCGCGTGCAGCGGCTGGAGGCCGACCGCTTCATCCGCGCCTATGTGGCGTTGCTGGATGCCCGCCGGCTGGGAAAGCCGACCACCGTCTTTGTCGAGATCACCCTCCAGGGACAGGCCGACGAGGTGCTGGAAGCCTTTGAGCGCGAGGTGGCGCGGGTGCCCGACATTCTGGAATGCCACCTGATGGCGGGCACGGCCGACTATCTGTTGAAGATCGTGGCGCAGGACACCGAAGACTTCGCCCGCATCCACCGCCGCTACCTGTCGCGCCTGCCGGGCGTGGCGCAGATGCATTCCAGCTTTGCCCTGCGCACCGTGGTGCAGACCACGGCGCTTTCGGTGTAGCGCCGGGCGGCGGTGCGGGCGGAAGGGGCAGAGCCTCCGGCGGGGATACTTCAGAACAGAAGAAGGGCGGTCAGATCGGGCGGCCGCGCAGGTAGTTGAACACGTTCCACAGGATCACGCACATGTAGGCAATGCCGACCAGCACCATCAGCAGCCAGAAGCGCGTGACCAGAAGCCCCATGAAGATCGCAGCCCCGATCAGCACAAGTTTCGACTTGTCGCGCGGCACCCGCACCGCCTTGGACGAAAGGGTGGGCACCCGGCTGGTCATCAGCACCCCGACCAGCCCGAGATAGACGCCGTAGGCCATCGGAAAGTTCGTGGCATCCAGCGTGCCCTGCAGGGTCAGGAACACCGGCAGCAGCGCCAGCAGCGCGCCGCCGGGGGCCGGCACGCCGATGAAATGCGGCTTGCCGACCGGCTGGGGCGCGTCGCGGTGGACGTTGAAGCGCGCAAGGCGCAGGCAGGCGCAGATGGTGTAGACCAGCACGAAGATCCAGTTGGTGCTGTAGGTGCCCGCCAGAGCGAACTGGAACACCAGCAGCGCCGGGGCCACGCCGAAGCTCAGGAAATCGGCCAGCGTGTCCAGCTCCGCCCCGATGGTGCTTTGCGCATTCAGGCGTCGGGCCAGCAGCCCGTCGAGCCCGTCGATCACCGCCGCGAAGATGATCAGCATCACCGCAAAGTCGAACCGCCCCACCATGATGAAGCGGATCGCCGTCAGACCGGCACACAGGCCCAGGATCGTGATGACGTTGGGCAGGAACAGCAGCAGCGGCAGGGTGTCCTTGGGCCGTTCGATCATCGCTCAGCGCACCTCTGCCAGGCGGCGCGGTTCGGTGCCCGCCAGATCGGCCAGCACGGTTTCGCCCGCAACGGTGGTCTGCCCCAGGCTGACCAGCGGCGCCACCCCGTCGGGCAGGTAGACATCCAGCCGCGACCCGAAGCGGATCATGCCGAACCGTTGCCCGGTGCGGGTGGCGGCGCCTTCCTTGACTTCGCACACGATGCGCCGCGCCACGAGGCCCGCGATCTGCACCACCGCCAGGTCGCGGCCATCGGCCATGCGGATCACCAGCGCGTTGCGTTCATTGTCAACGCTCGCCTTGTCGAGCGAGGCGTTGAGGAACTTGCCGGGCCGGTAGGCGATCTTGGTGAAGGTGCCCGCCACCGGCGCGCGGTTCACATGGCAGTTGAACACGTTCATGAACACCGACACCCGCAGCCGCGGCTCGGGCCCCAGCCCCAGTTCCTCGGGCGGCACGGCGGGTTCGATCAGCGATACCACGCCATCGGCGGGGCTGATGACCAGCCCCTCGCGCACCGGCGTCATCCGGTCGGGGTCGCGGAAGAAGTAGTAGCACCACGCCGTCAGGCCCGCCCCGATCCAGCCCAGCGGTTCCCACAGGAAGAACAGGATCAACGAAACCGCGGCAAAGATCGCCACGAACCGATACCCCTCGCGGTGCATCGGCTTGATGAAGGTGGACAGCATGCTTTGTGACATCGGGGCGCCTTGCGGTTGTTGCCCGCGCGGCTTGCCATGAATCCGTGCCGAAAACAACGGCGGCGGCCTGTCGCGCCACCATGGGCATGGAAAAACCCCCGACACTCGCGCGCGGGGGCCCTTCGGATGACGGCCTGGCCCCGGAAGGCCCGCCGTCACAGCATGCGGAAAAACGTCTTAGAGACCGCCTTCACGCTGTGCCTTCTTGCGCGCGAGCTTGCGCGCACGGCGCACGGCTTCGGCTTGCTCGCGGGCGCGCTTGACGGAGGGTTTCTCGAAATGCTGCTTGAGCTTCATTTCGCGGAACACGCCTTCGCGCTGGAGCTTTTTCTTGAGGGCCCGGAGGGCTTGCTCGACGTTGTTGTCGCGGACGCTGACCTGCATGTGGTTGTCACCACCTTCCTGAGTTAGAGTTGCACGATTGTGCAGGCCCGCGGCCTATAACAAAGGGGTGGGGCCTTGTCCACCATATGCGGCCCGAAGGAGGACGGATGACGAACGAAATGGGACTCGAGGGCGCGAAAGCGGCCATTTTGCAGGCCGCACTGGTGCATGTGCCGTTCGACGGCTGGTCCGAGGCCACCTTGCGCGCCGCGCTGGGTGATTCGGGGCTGGACCCGGCGCTGGGGCGTGCGCTGTTTCCGCGCGGCGGCGTCGACCTGGCGCTGGCCTATCACGAGGCGGGCGACGCGGCGATGCTCGACCGGCTGGCGGCGACCGATCTTGGCGCGATGCGCTACCGCGACCGGGTCGCCTTTGCCATCCGCGCCCGGCTCGACGCGGTCGAGGACAAGGAACTGGTGCGCCGGGGCAGCGCGCTGTTTGCCCTGCCGCAATACGCCGCCGACGGGGCGCGGGCGGTCTGGGACACAGCCGATGCGATCTGGCGCGCGCTGGGCGACACCTCGACCGACCTCAACTGGTATTCCAAGCGCGCCACGCTCTCGGGCGTCTATGCCGCGACGGTGCTTTACTGGCTGGGCGACGACAGTCCGGGGCAACAGGCAACCGCCGAATTCCTCGACCGCCGCATCGACAACGTCATGCAGGTCGAGAAACTCAAGTCCAGCCTGCGCAAGAACCCCCTGGGCAAGGCCATGATGGACGGCCCGCTGAAGGTGTTCGACCGGGTGAAGGCCCCGGTGCCGCCCACCGACCTGCCCGGCAGCCTTGGCAACTGAAAGACCACGCCCATGATGATCCCTGCGACGCTGCCCCACGCCATGCTGGCGATGGAAATCCATGAGCCCGGCGGGCCGGACGTTCTGAAACCCTGCTCGGTGCCGGTGCCGGTGCCGGGGCATGGCCAGATCGTGATCCGCATCGCCTATGCCGGGGTCAACCGCCCCGACGCGCTGCAACGGGCGGGTGCCTACGCGCCGCCGCCCGCCGCCTCGCCGCTGCCGGGGCTGGAGGCTTCGGGCCATGTCGCCGCCATCGGCCCCGGCGTCACCCGCTGGGCGCTGGGCGATGCGGTCTGCGCCCTGCTACCGGGCGGCGGCTATGCCGAATATGCCCTGACCCGGGCCGACCACGCCCTGCCGGTGCCCGCGGGCATGTCGCTGCGCGAGGCCGCCTGCCTGCCTGAAACCTGCTTCACCGTCTGGTCCAACGTGGTGATGCGCGGCGGCCTGCGCGCGGGCGAGCGGTTTCTGGTGCATGGCGGCACCTCGGGCATCGGCACCACCGCGATCCAGATCGCCCGGGCGCTGGGCGCGCGGGTCTTCGCCACCGCCGGCTCCGACAAGAAATGCGACACCTGCCGCGATCTGGGGGCCGAGGTCGCGGTGAACTACCGCGACGCCGATTTCGTCGCCGCCGTGCGGGCGGAAGGCGGGGCAGACCTGATCCTCGACATGGTCGGCGGCAGCTACCTGCCGCGCAACGTCAAGGCGCTGGCCGATGACGGGCGGCTGGTGCAGATCGCCTTCCTCACCGGCGCCAGGGTCGAGCTGAACTTCGCCGAACTTATGACCCGCCGCCTGACCCTCACCGGCTCCACCCTGAGGCCGCAATCCGATCTGGCCAAGGCCCGCATCGCCCGCGAGGTCGAAACCCACGTCTGGCCGATGATCGCCCGCGGCGCCTTCGCCCCGGTGATGGACAGCGAATACCCGCTGGATCAGGCCGCGACCGCACACTGGCGGATCGAAAGCGCCCACATCGGCAAGATCGTGCTGAAGGTGGATCAGGGGGAATGAGAGGGTGAGGGGCTGCCCCGGTCGGCGGGGTTTCTCGGCTTCGCGGGACGAGCGTATGTTCGCTACAGACTTTGGACTGGCGTAGCTCTGTTGCACAAATCGGGTGACAGACAGATCTCCCCTTTCCCTGGACAGACTCATCCCACGGCTTCAGTGACGGGTATACCGAGCGCCGTGAAGCCGTTCAGCACGGCTACACGGACCTGAAACTCGGCGACCTGACGGTCAAAGTCCCGCGCCATGAGGCGCTGACCCAGCAATTTGACGCAGTGCATCTTCGTCTCGACGCGGCTTCGGCGGTGATAACCGCTCCATCGTCGCCAGATGGTTCGGCCGAAGCGTTTCGACGCGCGTAGGGCTTCGTTGCGGGCGATTGCCCCGGGGGTGTCGGGCTTCCATGGCTTGGCGTTCTTGCGGGGCGGAATGATGGCGGCCGCACCGCGGGCGGCGATGGCGTCGTGACACTTGCGTGTGTCGAAGGCGCCATCAGCGGTGACGCTGGCGATCTCCTGATCGGGCGGGATCTGGTCGAGCAGTTCGGGCAGCATCGGCGCGTCACCGACATCGCTGGTGGTGAACTCGGCTGCGCGGATTTCCAGTGTTTTCTCGTCTATCCCGATGTGAATCTTGCGCCAGACCCGACGTTTGGTGCCGCCGTGCTTGCGCGCATTCCATTCACCTTCGCCTTCAACCTTGATCCCGGTGCTATCGATCAGAAGATGCAGCGGGCCTTGCGAGCCGCGGTGGGGGATGTTGACCTTCAGGGTCTTCTGGCGACGGCTCAGCGTGCTGAAATTGGGCACAGCCCAATCCAAATCGATGAGCCCCAGCAGGCTTTCGACGAAGCCAGTCGTCTGTCTGAGCGCCATGCCAAACAACACCTTGATGGTCAGGCAGGTCTGGATCGCGGCATCGCTATAGTCAGGCTGTCGGCCGCGCTTACCTGTCGGCGCAGCCTCCCAGATCATGGCGGTATCAAACCAGATCGTCAGCGAGCCGCGGCGCTTCAGCGCTTCGTTATAGGCGGGCCAGTTCCTGGTCTTGTAGGCGGGGGGTATGGGTCTGCTCATGCCGTCCAGCTACCACGCTGGATTCACAAGATGAATCCCTCACGGGATTTGTGCAACAGAGCCCATGTGCGACGGACTGAGAGGGCGTCGAAGTGCACGTCCATGCCCTCCCCCTCCCACAAATTCATCTATCGCGGAATCGGCTTTCGGCGTAAGCTGCAACTTGCGGTGGAACCCATGTTCTCCCCCGCGTCATTTTCACGAAGCCCATTGCCACACCACGGGATTTCCCGATGCCGCAGGATGATGACCCCCCGAAGGGCGAAAGTCCGCCCGCCACGCACCAGCCGGTTCTGGTCCCGGTCAAGGACAGCGACATCCGAATCCTGATCATCGTCGGCGGCACGGCGCTGCTGGTGCTGGTGGGCTTCGGCGTGGCGCTGTTCGACTCTGGTCTGCTCGATTTCCCCGACATGTCGGAACGCGGCCGCGACCGCAGCTATTTCGTCGACACGCAGGATTACCGCGAACGCCGGGTGGCGCTGTCGCTGGTGCTGCGCACCTTCATCACCGGCTTTTCCTTTGTCGTGGGGCTTGCGCTTTGCACCATGGGCGGGCTGTTCATCCTGCGGCAGGTCACCTCGCTGACCACCATCACCGGCGGCCGGGCGCTGCGGGCCCCCGGCGACCTGGCCGAAACCCCCAGCGCCCAACGCCTGAAGGACACGCAGTTTTCCTTCAGCGCCTATTCTCCCGGCGTGGTGTTCCTGGTCGGCGGCGTCGCGATCATGGCGGTCACGCAATACCTCGCCATCCCGGTGTCCACCATCGAGGTCGTGCCCACCGCCGTGGCGCAGACCTTCTGCCTGAACGCCGACAAGACGGTGTGGGAAGAATGCCGCCGCCCCGACTTGCCCGCCTCCCCGCCCGCCACCGACCGCCCTGCAGCCACCACCGGCGGCATCTCCACCCCCGACGCCTACCCCGACCCACCCTGACGGAGCATCCCCATGGCCCGCACCGCCCTTTGCCTCGCCCTCTGCCTCGCAACCCCGGTTCCCGCGCAGGACGCGCCTGCCTGCACCCTCGACCAGACCACCCCCTTCACCCGCGACTGCGTCGTGACCCTGATGCGCCGGGAAGGTATGGCCAAGTTCACGCAAGGCTTCGCCTCCGGCTTCGAGGCCGGCTGCCGCAATGCCACCGACGCCGACAACGCCCTGACCTTCGGCTACCAGACCCGCTACGAACTGGTCCACGCCGCCGACGCCGCCCCCGAACACCGTTGCATCCTGGAACTGCTGGCCTCCGACGGCTCGGTGATCGGCGGCGGCTTCGCGGCCTCGCGCGTGCCGCCCCCCGGCCAGCCGCCCGACCTGCGGATCCAGGTCACCCCGCGGGTCGGCGGGGCCATCGGCAACAGCCCGACGCTCCGCATCCGCCCGGCCGCCCCCGCGCCGCCGCCCTGAGCCCCGCTACCGCACCGCCCCCAGCAGCGCGTCCGCCAGCGCGCAATCGCGCCGCACATCCGCCCCGCAGCGCCGCGGCGCCAGGTCGCGGTCAAGGCAGATCCGCACCTCCTGCACCCGACCCCGCGTGCAGGTCACCGTCACCATGTCGCCCGACAGCCCGGGATTGGCCTCGACGAACGCCTCCTCCACCACCGCCGCGGGCAGCCGCAGGTCGCGGTCCACCCCCGCGAACACCGCCGGAATCCGCACCCCCGCCAGCGCCCGCCGCATCACCGCGAAATACCCCTGCGCCGTCAGCCCCGAACAGCGCCCGTGCTTCTTCCACTGGTGCCAGGCCAGCCCCGCCCCGCCCATCACATCCGCCATCGCCGCCGTTTCCGCCCGCGACGGGTCGCGCACCCCCGTCCGGCAATAGCTCGGCCAGCCCGCCTCGTGCTGCGGCCACAGCCCGTGCAGCGTGAAGGTCAGCCCCCGCCCCCGCGCGCATTGCGCATCGCCCCGCGCATCCCCTTCCAGCGCGCACCACGTTGCCGACCATGACAGCGCCAGCACGTAATAGTCGAAATCCCCCGCCGCCTCGCCCTCGGCCCGCACCGGCCCGGCCATCAGCAGCCCCAGCAATGCAACGACCCCCAGGCGCATTTTCTCTTCCCTCGCTGCCCGAACGGGACTATATACCGGCCAACTTCCCGAAAACGAGAAGACGCGGCCCCGGCCGCAGCCGTTTTCCCGGCCCGGGAAAGATTTGTAAAGGAGTCATCCGATGACCAAGCCGCTCATGGCCAAGGCGACCGCCGTCTGGCTGGTGGACAACACGACGCTCAGCTTCCGTCAGGTGGCCGAATTCTGCGGGATGCATGAACTCGAGGTGCAGGGCATTGCCGACGGCGACGTGGCCACCGGCGTCAAGGGCTTCGACCCCGTCGCCAACAACCAGCTTGATCCCATCGAGATCGAGCGTGGTCAGAAAGACCCGCTCTACAAGCTCCGCCTCAAGTTCAACGCCTCGGCGGTGGGTGAGGAAAAGCGCCGCGGCCCGCGCTACACCCCGCTCTCCAAGCGGCAGGACCGGCCCGCCGCGATCCTCTGGCTGGTGAAATTCCACCCCGAGCTGACCGATGGTCAGGTCGGCAAGCTGGTCGGCACCACCAAGCCCACCATCCAGTCGATCCGCGAGCGCACGCACTGGAACATCGGCTCCATCACCCCCATCGACCCGGTCGCCCTCGGCCTCTGCCGCCAGTCGGAACTTGACGCCGCCGTGCAGACCGCCGCCCGCAAGAAGGCCGCCGACGGCACCGTTATGTCGGATGACGAACGCCGCAAGCTGGTCTCGACCGAGCAATCCCTCGGCATGGCGCCCGAGCCCAAGATGCCCTCCGGCCTCGGCGCGATGGAACGCTTCACCCGCCGCGACGAAGAAGAAAAACCCGCCGACTTTTCCGACGCCGACAGCTTCTTCAACCTGCCCCACGGCGACGACGACGAGGAAGAAGAAGACAAGCGCTGATCTGCCGCAGGCGGGTTATGGGGAGGCTCCGGGGGACCGGGGCCTTTTTTGTTGGGGGGGCGAAACTAACAGAAGACTTAGCGCCGATACCGGCTCTGTTGCACAAATCGGGTGACAGACAGATCTCCCCTTTCCCTGGACAGACTCATCCCACGGCTTCAGTGACGGGTATACCGAGCGCCGTGAAGCCGTTCAGCACGGCTACACGGACCTGAAACTCGGCGACCTGACGGTCAAAGTCCCGCGCCATGAGGCGCTGACCCAGCAATTTGACGCAGTGCATCTTCGTCTCGACGCGGCTTCGGCGGTGATAACCGCTCCATCGTCGCCAGATGGTTCGGCCGAAGCGTTTCGACGCGCGTAGGGCTTCGTTGCGGGCGATTGCCCCGGGGGTGTCGGGCTTCCATGGCTTGGCGTTCTTGCGGGGCGGAATGATGGCGGCCGCACCGCGGGCGGCGATGGCGTCGTGACACTTGCGTGTGTCGAAGGCGCCATCAGCGGTGACGCTGGCGATCTCCTGATCGGGCGGGATCTGGTCGAGCAGTTCGGGCAGCATCGGCGCGTCACCGACATCGCTGGTGGTGAACTCGGCTGCGCGGATTTCCAGTGTTTTCTCGTCTATCCCGATGTGAATCTTGCGCCAGACCCGACGTTTGGTGCCGCCGTGCTTGCGCGCATTCCATTCACCTTCGCCTTCAACCTTGATCCCGGTGCTATCGATCAGAAGATGCAGCGGGCCTTGCGAGCCGCGGTGGGGGATGTTGACCTTCAGGGTCTTCTGGCGACGGCTCAGCGTGCTGAAATTGGGCACAGCCCAATCCAAATCGATGAGCCCCAGCAGGCTTTCGACGAAGCCAGTCGTCTGTCTGAGCGCCATGCCAAACAACACCTTGATGGTCAGGCAGGTCTGGATCGCGGCATCGCTATAGTCAGGCTGTCGGCCGCGCTTACCTGTCGGCGCAGCCTCCCAGATCATGGCGGTATCAAACCAGATCGTCAGCGAGCCGCGGCGCTTCAGCGCTTCGTTATAGGCGGGCCAGTTCCTGGTCTTGTAGGCGGGGGGTATGGGTCTGCTCATGCCGTCCAGCTACCACGCTGGATTCACAAGATGAATCCCTCACGGGATTTGTGCAACAGAGCCGTGTTGATCTTGACTTGACCAAGTTTTTCAGCAAGTAGTAAAACTCCCTAACAACTCCCTAACAACTCCCTAACAACTCCCTAACAACTCCCTAACAACTCCCTAACAACCCCCTAACAAAATCCCCAAACCCCAACAAAACCAACTACTTACCCAAATTTTCACGCGTGAAAACCCCGCCTCAGAACCGCTTCCGGGCCCGCAGTGCCGCCCCGATCGTCCCGTCGTCCAGATAATCCAGTTCCCCCCCGATCGGCACTCCCTGGGCCAGCGAGGTGACCGAGACGCCCGAGCCGCCCAGAACGTCGGCGATGTAATGGGCCGTCGTCTGCCCGTCCACGGTCGCGTTCAGCGCCAGAATGACCTCCGTCACCCCCTCCGCCGCGACCCGGCCGACCAGCCGGGGGATGCGCAGCTCCTCCGGCCCGACCGAGTCGAGCGCCGAAAGGGTGCCCCCCAGCACATGATAGCGCCCCTTGAACGCGCCCCCCCGTTCCATCGCCCACAGGTCGGCCACGTCCTCGACCACGCAGATCTCCCCCGTCTGCCGCCGCGGATCGCCGCAGATCGCGCAGATATCCGCCGTCCCGATATTGCCGCAGACCCCGCAATCGCGCGCCGAGGCCGCCACCCCCGCCAAAGCCTGCGCCAGCGGCGCCATCAACGCCCCCCGCTTCTTCAGCAAGGCCAGCACCGCCCGCCGCGCCGACCGGGGCCCAAGACCGGGCAGCCGCGCCATCAGGTCGATCAGCGCCTCGATCTCGCGCGGGGCGTCGGTCATCAGAACGGCAGCTTCATGCCCGCGGGCAGGCCCATCCCTTCGGTCAGCCGCCCCATCTCCTGCTGGCTGCGCGCCGCCGCCTTCGCCTGCGCGTCCTTGATCGCGGCGAGGATCAGGTCTTCCACGACCTCCTTTTCCGAGGCGACGAAGATCGACGGGTCGATCTCCAGCCCGGTCAGCACGCCCTTCGCCGTCGCCCGCGCCCGCACCAGCCCTGCGCCGGATTCACCGATCACCACGATCCGGTCGAGTTCCTCCTGCATCTCGGCCATCTTGGTCTGCAGTTCCTGCGCGGCCTTCATCATCTTGGCCATGTCGCCCAGCCCGCCCAAACCTTTCAGCATCGTCTTGTCCTTTCAGTTGTCCTCGAAGGGGTCCCATTCATCCTCGACCTCGGGCAGCGCCTCGATCGCGGCACTGGCGGCCAGCGCCTCGGGGCTGCGGATCGCGGTGATCTGCGCGCCGGGAAAGGCGGCCAGCACCGCCTGCACCAGCGGGTTTTCCAGCGCGTCGGCCTCGGCCTCGCGGCGTTCGCGGTCGCGGTCTTCGGCCAGCGTCGCCGCCCCGCCGGTGTTGACCAGCGAAACCCCCCAGCGCGCCCCGGTCCAGACCTGCAGCCGCTGCGCGAGGCGCGAGGCGAGATCGGGCGGGGCGTCGGGGGTGGGTTGGAACTCGATCCGGCCGGGGGAATAGCGGGCAAGGCGCAGGCAGGCCTCGACCTCGCAGTAAAGCTTCATGTCGCGCTTTTCGCGGATCAGTTCGACCACCTGCTCGAAGCGGGCATAGGTGGCAAGACCGCCCTCGGCCAGCGCCACGGCCGTGGCCGCGCCCGACATCGTCGCAGAACCGGGGCCGCGCGGCGTGGCCTGCATCCGGGTGGACGGGGCCGTCGTGCCGCCCCCTGCGGGGGGTGCGGCCGCTGTCGGCTGCGGCAGCGACTGCAATTTGCGGATCAGGCTCTCCGGGTCGGGCAACTCGGCAACATGCGTCAGGCGGATCACCGCCATCTCGGCCGCCATCATGGCGTTCGGGGCCAGCGCCACCTCTTCCAGTGCCTTCAGCAGCATCTGCCACATCCGGGTCAGGGCACGCATCGGCAGGCGCTGCGCCATGTCGAGCCCGCGCGCCCGTTCGTCGGGCGGGGTGGTCGGGTCTTCGGCGGCCTCGGGCGTGATCTTGATCACCGAGATCCAGTGGGTGATCTCGGCCAGATCGCGCAGCACGGCCATCGGGTCGGCGCCATCGGCATATTGGCCGGAAAGCTCGGTCAGGGCGGCGGCGGCGTTGCCCTGCATGATCAGGTCGAACAGGTCGAGCACCCGGCCGCGGTCGGCCAGCCCCAGCATGGCGCGCACCTGCGCGGCGCTGGTCTCCCCGGCGCCATGGGCAATCGCCTGATCCATCAGACTCATCGCGTCGCGCACCGAGCCTTCGGCGGCGCGGGTGATCAGCGCCATGGCGTCGGGGGCGAGGCTTGCCCCTTCCAGCGCGGCGATGCGCGCGAGGTGTGCCATCATCACCTCGGGCTCGATCCGCTTCAGGTCGAAGCGCTGGCAGCGCGACAGCACGGTGACCGGCACCTTGCGGATCTCGGTGGTGGCGAAGATGAACTTCACATGGGCGGGCGGTTCTTCCAGCGTTTTCAGCAGCGCGTTGAAGGCGCTGGTCGAGAGCATGTGGACTTCGTCGATGATGTAGATCTTGTAGCGCGCCGAAGCAGTGCGGTAGTGGACCGAGTCGATGATCTCGCGGATGTCGCCGACGCCGGTGCGCGAGGCGGCGTCCATCTCCATCACGTCGACGTGGCGGCCTTCGGCGATGGCGCGGCAGGGCTCGCATTGCCCGCAAGGCTCGGTCGTCGGGCCGCCCTGGCCGTCGGGGCCGACGCAGTTCAGTCCCTTGGCGATGATGCGGGCGGTGGTGGTCTTGCCCACCCCGCGCACCCCGGTCATCACGAAGGCATGGGCGATGCGGTCGGCGGCGAAGGCGTTCTTCAGCGTGCGCACCATCGCCTCTTGTCCGATCAGGTCGGCGAAGGTGGCGGGGCGATACTTGCGCGCGAGGACCTGGTAGGCGGGCGTTTCGGACATGGGGTTCCCTTTGTTCGGGCCAGTCTAGACGGCGGCACGGGGCGGGGCAACCGGGGGGCCGGGAGCGCAAAAGTTTTAGGAAAACTTTTGCAAAATCCTTTGAAGGATTTTGGGGTCAGACCTTCGGGCGCTTTTTCTTCGGCAGGGCGGCGGCGGCGTCACGCAGGCCGCGGCGGGTGGTCACCGGCGTGTTGTCGGTGTTCTCGCCGTGCAGCTTGCGCCAGCGGTCGAGCCGCGCTGGGTCGAGCGTGCCTGATGCGATGGCAGCCTGCACGGCGCAGCCCGGTTCGTGCGCGTGGGTGCAATCGCGGAAGCGGCAGAGCGGTGCCAGTTCGGTGATCTCGGCGAACAGGGTGTCGAGGCCGCCCGCCACGTCGCTGACCTGAAGCGAGCGCATCCCCGGCGTGTCGATCACCCAGCCGCCCCCCGCAATGGCGTGCAGCGAGCGCGACGTGGTGGTGTGGCGGCCCTTGGCATCGCGTTCGCGGATGTCGCCGGTTTCCTGCGGCGCGTCCTGCTCAGGGCCTGCCAGCGTGTTGAGCAGCGTCGATTTGCCCACCCCGGAAGACCCGATCAGCGCCACCGTCCGTCCCGGGCCGCACCATGGTGCGAGCAGGGCCCCGGCATCCGGCGCCTTGGCGTTCAGCGTCAGCGCCACCAGCCCGCGTTGCAGCGCCCGGGCCTGCGCCAGATAATCGGCGGCGTCGGCCACCGTGTCGGCCTTGGTCAGCAGCAGCACCGGCTCGGTGCCTGCCTCGTTGGCCAGCGCGAGGTAGCGTTCCAGTCGCGCCGGGTTGAAATCGGCGTTGCAGGAGGTGACGATGAACAGCGTGTCGACATTCGCCGCGATCAGCTGCGGCGCGGGGCTGGCGGCGGTGCGGCGGTCGAGCAGGGTGTGCCGTTCGAGGCGGCGGTGCAGCAGGCGCGTTTCGGGATCGACCAGCACCCAGTCGCCCACCGCGAAATCGGTGGTGGCGGAGTGGGTGGGCAGGGTCAGCCGGATCGCCTCCGCCCGGCCGGGCGACAGGGCGGTCAGCCGGGCGCGGTGGACGGTGGAGAGGCGCATCGGGGTGAAGGCGCCGCGTTCCTCGTCTGCGACTTGCGCGGCGAAGAAATCGGACCATCCAAGCGCGGCCAGCGGGTCAGGCGGGCTCATCGGGTGGCCTTGGCAAGGGGAAACCGGTCAGGCAAACGGGGGGCGGTGGCAAACATCGGCATCCCCGAGTGACAAGGGTGAGAGGCTGAACACGACCCAAGCGGGGCTCGTTGCGGCTGCTTCCTTCCGGACCTGACCGGGTTGGCGAGGCGCCTGCCCGCGCCAACCTCTCGCGTCTGGATATAGGATCAAGCGGTGGCATTTGCAAGCGGCTGGCGGGGGTGGCGGCCCGCAGGTGATGCGATGTCACAGCGCCATGCGGAAGCGGGCAAATCCGTCGGGCGCATCTCCAAGCCGGGTCAGGCCCAGCCGGGCGAGGTCTGGCGCGAGGTCGCGGGCGCGGGGGGCGGTGTCGAACGTCACGCTGGTGCCGGGCATCGGGGCGATGCGCCAGTGCGGCGGCCGGGCAGGGGCGACGGTGCCGGTCTCGGCCAGGTGGCGTTGCAGCACGTCGCGCAGGCCGGTCTCGCCGGTCTGCAGCAGGCCGCCGCCTGCAGGGTCGAAGAACCCGGCGGCGCCCGAGGTGCGAAAGCTGTTGGTGGCGACGATGAATTCGGCCTTCGGGTCCACCGGCACGCCCTTGTGGCGCAGGCCGGTGATTCGCCGCGCCGAGGCATCGGCCAGCCCGCCGCCGGGCGCATAGCGGGCGGGCTGGCTGGGGTCGATGGTGAATTCGAGCCCGTGGATCAGGTCGAAATTGTAGCTGGGGAAATCGGGGTTGATCAGCGGCTGGTCCTGCTGGCCGGGCACGATCCGGTTGAAGATGCCTGCCGCACGTTCCAGCCATTCGGCAATCCCGGCCCCGGTCAGCTTCAGCAGCGCGGTGCTGTTGGGGTAGATGTACAGGTCTGCGGCGTGGCGCAGCGCCAGCGGGCCTGCCGGGATGTCGGTGTAGTTCGACGGCCCGCCGCGCCCGCCGGCCTTGAAGGGCGCGGTGGCGGCCAGCAGGGGCAGGTCGGCCTCGGGCGTGCCGCGCAGGGTGCGGGCGGCGTCGGAAAGCTGTGCTTCGGCCAGCACGCGCAGGGCGTCGCAGGGGGCCAGCAGGGCAAAGAAGCTGTGCAGCGGCACCGCGCTGCGCCCGATCGGGCGGCGTGCCCAGGCCAGGGTTTCGGCATGGGCCGAGTGGAGCACCGTCTCCACCGCGGCTGCGCCCGCCACGGATGCACGCGGCTGGCCGTCGGCACCGCGCGACCAGATCGGGCGGGCCTCGGAGGCGAAGGTCACCACCCGCCACGCGCCCGCGTCGCGTTCGAGCAGCAGGTCGATCACGCCGAGGTGCGAGCCCCAGAAGCCGCCCATCACCGCTGGCTTGCCCATGATGGTGCCGCGCTGCGGGTCGACGCCGGGCAGGCCCGCGAAACTGGGCGAGGGGAACACCATGTGGGTGTGCCCGGTCACCAGCGCGTCGATGCCGGCCTGCCGCGCCAGCGGGATCGAAGCGTTTTCCATCCCGTGAATGGCCGTGGCCGGGCCGATGCCGGAATGCGACAGGGCGATGACGATGTCGGCCCCCGCTTCTTTCATCTGCGGCACCCAGGCGGCGGCGGTCTCGACGATGTCGCGCGTGGCGATCCGTCCTTCCAGATGGGCGCGGTCCCATTGCAGGATCTGGGGCGGGGCGAAGCCGATCAGCCCGATGCGGATCGGATGGCTTTGCCCGGCGCCATCGGTCAGCCTGCGGTCGAGGATCACGTAGGGCGGCAGCAGGGTGCGGTCGCGGCGCGGGCTTGCCCCGCGCTCCAGCGCGATGTTGGCCGACACCACAGGGAAGGACGCCCCCTGCAGCGTGGTCATCAGGAAATCCAGCCCGTAGTTGAATTCGTGGTTGCCCAGCGTCGCCGCGTCATAGCCAAGGTGGTTCATCGCGGCGAAGATCGGATGCACCTCGCCCGGCCCGAGGCCGCGGTCCAGCGCGTAGTAGTCGCCCATCGGCGAGCCTTGCAGGAAGTCGCCGTTGTCGACCAGCAGGGTATTCGCGGCCTCGGCCCGGACCTGCGCGATCAGCGACGCGGTCCGCGACAGGCCCTGCGTGTCGCACGGCCGGTTGGTGTAATAGTCGTAGGGCAGGACATGCATGTGCAGGTCCGTCGTCTCCATGATCCGAAGATGGGCGACACGCGCGGAACTTTGCAGGGAAAAGGCGTGCTGGGCGATCAAGGTTGTTCCTGCTGTCGGCGGCGCGGCTGTGTCAGAGCCCAATCCGGGACGCTAGCCGAGACCGGAAACCCTTTCCAGTCTAAGGGGATATGACGGGGTGTCAAATCACCTTCGGGTTGCAATTCGGTGTCACTTTGCAGCATTTTGCGGCACGGGGCCTGGCGGTTTGCCACCGCGCCGGGTCCGTGGCAGGGTGCGCGCCGGTGACGTACGGCGGAGGCGGGGGCTGGGGCGATGCGGCAGGCGGAAACGGTGACCTTTGGCGGCTCGGGGCTGGAACGGGCGGCCGAAGCGCGGGATGACGCGGCGCGGATGGCGGCGCTGTGGCAATCGGGGCGGGTGCTGGCGCTGTGGCGCGGCAAGCCGCTGTCGATCAGCACGGCCGGGGCGGTGACCGGGCTGGCCTGGCTGGCACCCGGCAACCCGGCGCTGGCGGGCGGGGCCGCGCCGCTGTTCCTGGGGCTGGACGGCGGGACGGCCTGCTTTGCGGTCGACATCTCGCACTGGGAGCCGGGACTGGGCGAGGGCACCGAGCCGCAGGGGTTCTTTGACCCGACCGAGCAGCGCCACCCGGCCCTGCCCGCCGACCATGCCTTTGCCGAACTGCGCGGCATGATGCTTGCCCTGACCCCGCGTGAGGCGGAACTGGCGGCGACGGCTCGCGCGCTGGCGCAATGGCACGCGGCGCACGGGTTCTGTGCCGCGTGCGGGGCGGCCTCGGCGGTGGCGAAGGCGGGCTGGCAGCGCGCCTGCCCGGCTTGCGGCGCGCAGCATTTCCCGCGCACCGACCCGGTCGTGATCATGCTGGTGACGCGGGGCAACCGGCTGCTGCTGGGCCGGTCTCCGGGCTGGCCCGAGGGCATGTACTCCTGCCTGGCCGGCTTTGTCGAACCGGGAGAGAGCGTCGAGGCCGCCGTGCGCCGCGAGGTGTTCGAGGAAACCGGGGTGAGGGTGGGGGCGGTGCGCTATCTGGCCAGCCAGCCCTGGCCCTTCCCGGCCTCGCTGATGCTGGGCTGTCTGGGGCAGGCGGAAACCGAGGCGATCACGCTGGACCCGGTGGAACTGGAAGACGCGCTGTGGCTGACGCGGGAAGAGCTGGTGCAGGTGTTCGCCGGTGCACACCCCCGCGTCAAACCGGCGCGGAAAGGCGCGATTGCCCATTTCCTGATGGCCAACTGGCTTGCGGACCGGCTGGATTGAGGCAACACTTCGCCCGACCAAGCAACAGGGCCGCGAAAGGCCCGTCAACGGGGCAGGAGCCGCCATGAAACTCAGCACCAAGGAAGACATCGAAGCGCCGCTGGCCTTCGTCTATGCCGCCCTGACCGATTTCGAGGGGTGGGAACGGGCCGCGATGCGGCGCGGTGCCGAGGTGACGCGCACCGACAACCTGGCCTCGCCCGAGGTCGACATGGCCTGGCAGGTCAAGTTCACCTATCGCGGCAAGCTGCGCGACGTGGCGATCCGCGTGGCGCGGTTGGAGCCGCCGCATCATATTGAATTCGTGTCAAAATCCGGCGCAATCGAAGGCGTCCTGACGCTGGACCTGCTGGAGCTTGCGGCGCGGCGCACCCGGGTGACCGTGACATCCGAGACGGTGGCGCACAGCATGTCCGCCAAGCTTCTGCTGCAATCGCTGCGGCTGGCCAAGGCCAAGGTGACCCGCAAGTTCGAGGCGCGGGTGGCGCAGTTCGGGTCCGAGATCGGCGACCGTTTCCGTGCCCCGCCCAAACGCTAGCCGCGGTTGGGGTCGGCCGGGTAGACGCCGAGGATCTCGTGCGCGCTGGTGAAATAGCGCAACTCCTCCAGCGCGCGGGCGACGTTGGCATCGTCGGGGTGGCCCTCGATGTCGGCGTAGAACTCGGTGGCGGTGAAGCTGCCGCCGACCATGTAGCTTTCCAGTTTGGTCATGTTGACGCCGTTGGTGGCAAAGCCGCCCATCGCCTTGTAAAGCGCCGCCGGAATGTTGCGCACGCGGAAGGTGAAGGTCGTCATCATCCGGTCGCCACGCCGGGTCATGTCGGCCTCGCGCGCCATCACCAGAAAGCGGGTGGTGTTGTTGGACTGATCCTCGATCTTGCGCGCCACGATGTCGAGCCCGTAGATCTCGCCTGCCAGTTCCGAGGCCAGCGCGCCCAGCGCGGGGTCGGCCTTTTCGGCCACGATCCGGGCAGAGCCTGCGGTGTCGGCGCCGGTCACAGCGCGCAGGTCATGCGCCTTGAGGAAGTCGCGGCACTGGCCCAGCAGCACGGTATGGCTCATCGCGGAGCGGATCTGGCCCAGCGGCGTGCCCGGCACCGCCAGCAGGTTGATGTGGACCCGCACGAACGCCTCGTCGACGATGCGCAGGCCCGAACCGGGCAGCAGCGAGTGGATGTCGGCCACCCGGCCATAGGTCGAGTTTTCCACCGGAAGCATCGCCAGATCCGAGTCGCCCGCCCGGGTCATCTCTATCGCATCCTCGAACGTGCGGCAGGGAATGGCCACCATTCCGGGCCGTGCCTGGCGGCAAGCCTCATGCGAATAGGCGCCCGGTTCCCCCTGGAAGGCGATGCTGCCGGTCATATTGTCGTGCTCCGATTGCGAAAGGCGGTAATCTGGACATGTGTTTGCGCTACTACACCTTGAAACATGCGGGGGGAAGCGGCTACACAGCCGCAGCATCACCGCAGGGCAGGACACAAAAATGTTCGACACGATGACGTTCACCAAGGTTTTTGGCGCGCTGTGCGGGTCACTTCTGGTCTTTCTGCTGGTCAAGATGGCCGGGGGCGCGCTGTATTCCACCAGCGGCCATGGCGATGACGCGCAGGCCTACATCATCGACACCGGTGCCGGCGAGACGACCGAGGTCGCGGCCGAAGACGTCCCGGATCTGGCGACGCTGCTGGCCTCGGCCGATATTGCGGCGGGCGAGAAGGTGTATGCCAAGTGCCGGGCTTGCCACAAGATCGACGGGGCCGACGGCATCGGCCCGCACCTGAACGGCGTGGTGAACCGGGCGAAAGCCTCGATCGACGGCTTTGCCTATTCGGCTGTGCTGACCGCCATGGCGGGCGACGCCTGGACGCCGGAAAACCTGGATGCCTTCCTTGTCAGCCCCAGGGCCTATGCCGCCGGCACCAAGATGACCTTTGCCGGTCTGCCCAAGCCTGCCGACCGTGCCAACGTGATTGCCTGGCTTGGCACCCTGAACTGACCGGCGGCGAACCGGCCCGATGCCGCGCCTGATGCAGGGCCACCCCGACCGGGTGGCCCTTTGCCGTGATGGCGCAGGTGCGGCGCCCGCGGATCACGCAATCGCAACTTGAGCCGGGAACCCGTTGCGCTTTAGCGTGATCTGATCATGATCAGCACAGGCCCGATGCGGCCGCAGCCACCGAGGAGCGCCAGCATGACCCAGAACCGCAAGCAGACCGGGGCGACGGACCTGCGGGTTGCAAGGACCGGACGCGCGGCGCTGGGGCTGGGGTTTGCGCTGCTGGCCTGCGGGGCGCAGGCGGAAACGGTGATCACGGCGCATGGCATCTCGACCTTCGGCGATCTGAAATACCCGGCCGATTTCACCCATCTGGACTATGTGAACCCCGATGCGCCCAAGGGCGGCGAAATCTCGGAATGGGCGTTCGGCGGGTTCGACTCGATGAACCCCTATTCGGTCAAGGGCCGGGCAGGCGGGCTGTCGTCGATCATGTACGAGGCCATCCTGACCGGCACGGCCGACGAGATCGGCGCGGCCTACTGCCTGCTGTGCACCACGCTGGAATATCCCGAGGACCGCTCGTGGGTGGTGTTCAACCTGCGCCCCGAGGCCCGGTTTTCGGATGGCACGCCGATGACGGCGGACGACGTGGTTTTTTCCTATCAGGTGTTCCTGGAAAAGGGCCTGACCGACTTCCGCACCATCTTTGCCGAGAAGGTCGAGAAGGTCGAGATCGAGGGGCCGCACCGGGTGAAGTTCACCTTCAAGCCCGGCATCCCGACCCGCGACCTGCCGCAGGACGTGGGCGGCCTGCCGGTTCTGTCGAAAGCGCATTACGAGGCGAACAACCGCGATCTGGAACTGAGCAGCCTGGAGCCGTTCCTCGGCACCGGCGCCTACACGCTGGACCGCATCGAGCCGGGCCAGACGCTGGTCTACCGCCGCAACCCCGACTACTGGGGCCGCGACCTGCCGATCAACCGCGGCACCGCCAACTTCGACACCATCCGCATCGAATACTATGCCGATTACAACGCCGCCTTCGAAGGCTTCAAGGGCGGCAGCTACACCTTCCGCAACGAGGCGTCGTCGGTGTCATGGGCCACCGGTTATGACTTCCCGGCGGTGGCGGCGGGGCATGTGGTGCGGGCCGAGCTGCCGTCGGGCGCCAAGGCCAACGGCCAGGCCTTCCTGTTCAACCTGCGGCGCGAGAAGTTCCAGGACCCGCGGGTGCGCGAGGCGATCGGGCTGATGTTCAACTTCGAATGGTCGAACGCCACGCTGTTCTACGGTATCTATGCCCGGATCACCTCGATCTGGGAAAACACCTGGATGGCGGCAGAGGGGGTGCCTTCCGACGCGGAGATGGCGATCCTGAAACCGCTGGTTGACGAGGGGCTTTTGCCCGAGAGCATCCTGACCGAAGCGGCGGTGATGCCGCCGACCTCGGGCGAGCGCCAGCTTGACCGCGCCAACCTGCGCCGCGCCTCGGCGCTGCTGGACGAGGCCGGCTGGGCCGTGGGGCCGACCGGAATGCGCGCCAATGCAAAGGGCGAACCGCTGCGCGTCGAATTCATCAACGACAGCACGAGTTTCGACCGCATCATCAGCCCCTTCATCGAAAACCTGCGCGCGCTGGGCGTCGACGCCTTCATGACGCGGGTCGACAATGCGCAGATGGAAAGCCGCACCCGCCCGCCGGCCTATGACTTCGACATTGTCACCGGCAACGCGAATTCGGGATACTTCTCGGGCTCGGAACTGGAACAGTATTACGGCTCGAAGACCGCCGACGTATCGAGCTTCAACCAGATGGGGCTGAAAAGCCCGGCGGTGGACCGGGTGACAAAATCGGTGTTGGCCGCGACCACCAGGGACGAGCTGACCGTTGCCACCATGGCGCTGGACCGGGTTCTGCGCGCCGAACGCTTCTGGGTGCCGCAATGGTACAAGAACAAGCACACCGTGGCCTATTACAACCAGTTCGAACACCCCGAGACGCTGCCGCCCTATGCGCTGGGCGAGCTTGATTTCTGGTGGTACAACGCGGAAAAAGCCGCGGCGCTGAAGGCCGCGGGCGCACTGAGATAAGAAAGAGCAGCAAAGCTTCATGGGCGCCTATATCCTTCGGCGGTTGTTCCTGATCATCCCGACGCTGATCGGGATCATGATCATCAACTTCGGCCTGACGCAGTTCGTGCCCGGCGGCCCGGTCGAGCAGGTACTTGCCCGGCTGGAAGGCGGCGGCGACGTGTTCCAGTCGATCGGCGGCGGCGGCGATGCCGGGATGGCGGATCAGGGGGGCGACGAACGCTACATCGGGTCACGGGGCCTGCCGCCCGAGTTCATCGCAGACCTGGAGCGCCAGTTCGGCTTTGCCCGCATCGTCTGCGCCGAGGGCCACGTGGGCGAGCCGACCCTGAAAGACCCCGATTGCCGGAAAGAGGCGATTCCGATGGTCGAGCGGTTCCTGATCATGCTGGGCAACTATGCCCGCTTCGATTTCGGGGAAAGCTATTTCCGGTCGATCTCGGTGATCGACCTCGTGATCGAGAAGATGCCGGTGTCGATCTCGCTCGGGCTGTGGTCGACGCTGATCGCTTATCTCGTGTCGATTCCGCTTGGCATCCGCAAGGCGGTGCGCGACGGCACGCCGTTCGACACATGGACCTCGGGCGCGATCATCGTCGGCTATGCGATTCCGGGGTTCCTGTTCGCCATCCTGCTGCTGGTGCTGTTCGCGGGCGGGTCTTACTGGAAGATATTCCCGCTGCGCGGCCTGACCTCGGACAATTTCGAGACGCTGAGCATGGGCGGCAAGGTGCTGGATTACCTGTGGCACATCACCCTGCCGGTGCTGGCCTCGACCATCGCATCCTTTGCCACGCTGACGCTGCTGACCAAGAACAGCTTTCTTGACGAGATCAAGAAACAGTATGTCATGACCGCCCGTGCCAAGGGGCTTTCCGAGCGCAAGGTGCTCTACGGCCATGTGTTCCGCAATGCCATGCTGATCGTGATCGCGGGGTTCCCGGCGGCCTTCATCTCGATCTTCTTCGGCGGCGGGCTGATCATCGAGACGATATTCTCGCTCGACGGGCTGGGTCGGCTGGGGTTCGAGGCGGCGGTGGGGCGCGACTATCCGGTGGTGTTCGGCACGCTTTACGTCTTTGGCCTGATGGGGCTGGTGATCGGCATCCTGTCGGACCTGATGTATGTCTGGATCGACCCGCGCATCGACTTCGGCAAGCGGGGGTAGGGGATGGCACTTTCACCGCTGAACCAGCGCCGCTGGCGCAATTTCAAGGCAAACCGGCGGGCGCTTTGGTCGCTGGTGATCTTTTCCATCCTGTTCGGCCTGTCGCTGATGGCCGAGGTGCTGGCCAACGACAAGCCGCTGCTGGTGCAGTATCGCGACGGGTATTACACCCCGTTCCTGCGCTTCTACCCCGAAACCGCCTTTGGCGGCGACTTCCAGACCGAGGCCAACTATCGCGACATCGAGGTGCGCTGCCTGATCGCCTCCGGCGGGATGCCGGAATGCTGGGATGACCCGGCGGGCGTGATTGCCGCTGTAAAGGATGGCAGCTTTGCCGGGGCGAAACCGGCGCAGCCGGGCTGGATACTGTGGCCGCCGGTACCCTACAGCTACAACACCATCAACAACATCGGCCGCGCCGCGCCCTCGCCGCCTGATGCCAACCACTGGCTGGGCACCGACGACACCGCCCGCGACGTGTTGGCGCGGGTGATCTACGGCTTCCGGCTGTCGGTGGCATTCGCGCTGATCGTGACGTTCCTCACCTCGGTGATCGGCATCGCGGCCGGGGCGGTGCAGGGCTACTTCGGCGGGCTGGTGGACCTCATCTTCCAGCGGGTGATCGAGCTTTGGGGCTCCACCCCCAGCCTTTACATCATCATCATCGTGGCGGCGATCTGGCAGATGAACTTCTGGCTGCTGGTCGGGCTGATGGTGCTGTTCGGCTGGACGGCGCTGGTCGGCGTGGTGCGGGCCGAATTCCTGCGGGCGCGCAACTTCGAATATGTCCGCGCCGCCCGTGCGCTGGGCGTGCCCGACCAGGTGATCATGGTGCGCCACGTGCTGCCGAACGCGATGGTCGCCACGCTGACCATGCTGCCCTTCATCGTCACCGGCACCATCGGGTCGCTGGCGGCGCTCGACTTCCTCGGCTTCGGGCTGCCGTCCAACTCGCCGTCGCTGGGCGAACTGACCCAGCAGGCCAAGCAGAACCTTCAGGCGCCCTGGCTGGGGTTTACCGCCTTTTTCACCTTTGCCATCATGCTGAGCCTGCTGGTCTTCGTGTTCGAAGGCGTGCGCGATGCCTTTGACCCCAGAAAGACCTTTCGATGAATGTGCTGGAGGTTACGGGGCTGAACGTCCGCTTCCGGCAGGATGGCCGGATCATCGACGCGGTGAAGAACGTGAACTTCACGGTGGGCAAGGGCGAAACCGTGGCGTTGGTGGGCGAAAGCGGGTCGGGCAAGTCGGTCACGGCGCTTTCGACGGTGGTGCTGCTGCCCGACAGTGCCGAAGTGTCGGGGTCGGTGCGCTACCACGGGGCCGAGATGCTGGGGGCCGATGACGCGGCGTTGCGCCGGGTGCGCGGCAACGACATCAGCTTCATCTTTCAGGAACCGATGACCAGCCTGAACCCGCTGCACACCATCGAGACCCAACTGGGCGAGACCCTTGCGCTGCATCAGGGCCTGTCGGGGGCGGCGGCGCGGGCCAAGATCATCGAGCTGTTGCAGAAGGTCGGCATCCGCGAGGCGGAAAGCCGGCTGGACGCCTATCCGCACCAGCTTTCTGGCGGGCAGCGCCAGCGGGTGATGATCGCGATGGCGCTGGCCAACGGGCCGGAACTGCTGATCGCGGACGAGCCGACCACCGCGCTGGACGTGACGATCCAGGCGCAGATTCTGGACCTGCTGGCCGAACTGAAGACCCGCGAGGGGCTGAGCCTGCTGTTCATCACCCATGACCTTGGCGTGGTTCGCCGCATCGCCGACCGGGTCTGCGTGATGCAGGGCGGCAAGATCGTCGAGCAGGGGCCTGCGTCCGAGATATTCGCCAACCCGCAGCACCCCTATACGCAGAAGCTGCTGGCCGCGCTGCCCGGCGGGCGCCCCGAGCCGGTTCCGGTCGATGCGCCCGAGATCCTGCGGACCGAGCATCTGCGCGTCTGGTTCCCGATCCAGCGCGGCTTCCTGCGCCGCACGGTGGGGCATGTGAAGGCGGTGAATGACGCAAGCGTGGCGGTGCGGGCGGGCGAGACGCTGGGCATCGTGGGCGAAAGCGGCTCGGGCAAGACGACGCTGGCGCTGGCGATCCTGCAACTGATCCCCTCCACCGGGAGGGTGGTGTTTCTGGGGCGGGACGTGCAGGGCTTTCGCGCCCAGCAGATGCGCGGGCTGCGCCGCGACATGCAGATCGTGTTCCAGGACCCCTTCGGCAGCCTGAGCCCGCGCATGACGGTGGAACAGATCATCGCCGAAGGGCTGGGCGTGCATGGCGTGGACCCGGGTCGCGACCGGCGCGGCATGGTTTCCGACATCATGACCGAGGTCGGGCTGGACCCTGCGACGATGGGGCGCTACCCGCACGAGTTTTCCGGCGGGCAGCGCCAGCGCATCGCCATCGCCCGCGCTATGATCCTGCACCCGAAACTGGTGGTGCTGGACGAGCCGACCAGCGCGCTCGACATGACGGTGCAGGTGCAGATCGTCGATCTGCTGCGCGCCTTGCAGCGCAAGTGGGGTCTGGCCTATCTGTTCATCAGCCACGACCTGCGGGTGGTGCGGGCACTGGCGCACAAGGTGATCGTGATGAAGGACGGCGACGTGGTCGAGGCAGGGGTGGGTGACGCGGTGTTCGACGCGCCGCAGACCGACTATACCCAAACGCTGATGGCGGCGGCCTTCGGGAAGGAGTTTGCTTGAAGGTTCTGTTCGTCCACCAGAATTTTCCGGGACAATTCCTGCACCTGGCCCCCGAGTTGCAGCGCCGCGGTCATCAGTGCCTTGCCCTGACCGATTCCGGCAACAACCGCCCGTCCCCGATTCCCGTCATGCGCTACCGCCATGCCGCCGCGCCACCAGACCCGGCGGCGACCCGGCTGGGGCGCAACTTCACCCAGATGAGCGACCGGGGCGTGACAGTCGCCCGCGCCTGCCTGCAACTGCGCGAACAGAAGGGCTTCGTGCCCGATGTGATCTTCGGTCATTCCGGCTGGGGCGAGACGCTGTTCCTGAAAGAGGTCTGGCCCGAGGCGAAGCTGCTGGTCTATGCCGAATTCTACTATTCGGGCCGCGGCCGCGACGTGGGCTTCGACCCCGAATTCGACCGGCCGGGCTTTGACGGCGTGATGCTTGCGCAGGGGCGGGCCGCGCATCTGGGGCAGGCGATGCTTCATGCCGATGCCGGGCTGTCTCCGACGCACTGGCAGGCCGACACCTATCCGTCGGCACTGCGCGGCCGGATCACGGTGATTCACGACGGGGTGGATACCGCCGTGATGGTGCCCGACCCGCAGGCAGCCGTTACGCTGCCCACGGGGCAGGTGCTCCGCGCGGGTGACGAGGTGCTGACCTTCGTGAACCGCAATCTGGAGCCCTACCGCGGCTACCACACCTTCATGCGGGCGCTGCCGGGCGTGATGGCCGCGCGGCCGCAGGCGCAGGTGGTGATTGTCGGCGGTGACGAGGTCAGCTATGGCCGCGCCGCGCCGGAAGGCACAAGCTGGAAAGAGATCTTCCTGGCCGAGGTGCGCGACCGCGTCGACCTGTCGCGCGTGCATTTCCTGGGCAAGGTGCCGTATCCGACCTTCGTGAGCCTGATGCAGATCAGCCGGGTCCATGCCTACCTGACGTACCCCTTCGTGCTGTCGTGGTCGATGCTGGAGGCGATGGCGGCCGGGGCGCTGGTGGTGGGGTCGCGCACCGCGCCGGTGCAGGAACTGATCACCGACGGGGTGAACGGCCTGCTGGTCGATTTCTTCGACGTGCCGGGCTGGACACGGGCGCTGGTGACGGCGCTGGCCGAGCCTGACCGGTTCCTGCCGCTGCGCGCCGCCGCCCGGCAGAGCATCGTGGCCAGGTATGACCTGCGCAGTCACTGCCTGCCGCGGATGGTCGAGTTCGTCGAAAGCTGGGGCCCCGACGCCGTCACCGGTCCGGCGGGGGCCGGAAAAGCGAAGGGGGCCCTGTAGGGCCCCCTTGCGGCTCGAAGACGGGTTTTTCCCCACGGACCCGCCCAAGCTTCAGATTGCGGTGCTGTGCTGCGCCTTGCTCTGGTCGTAGGCATCGAAGCTGCGGGCGATCATCCGCGCCAGCGGCCGTGACAGCGGCGGGATGTTGAAGCCCGTGGCATCGACCGTGACCATGTCGGGGAAGGCCGCCGCCGCGGTGCGGAACAGCTGATCGACCCGCTCTGCCGTGGTGTCGTAGTCGCGCAGCAGTTCGGCCCGGTTCACCTTGAAATCGCACATCAGCGCCTCGATGATCCGGGCGCGAAGCAAGTCCTCGCCCTCGAACACATGCCCGCGGTGGGTCGAGAATTCACCGGCGCGGATCGCCTTGGTATGATCCGACGTGCCCGACGCGTTCTGTGCATAGCCCTGCTGGAAGCGCGAGATCGACGAGGCCCCAAGACCGATCAGGGTCGGTGCCGTGTCATCGGTGTAGCCCTGGAAGTTGCGGCGCAGCGTGCCGTTTCTGGCGGCCACGGCCATGCCGTCATCGGGCAGGGCGAAGTGGTCGATGCCGATTTCCTGATATCCGTCCCAGGTGAACATCTTGCGCGCGGTTTCGAACAGGCGCAGCCGGTCCTGGGCCGAGGGGATCGCCTCGGAGTCGATCATCTGCTGGCGGCGCGACATCCACGGCACATGGGCATAGCCGTAAAGCGCCACCCGGTCGGGCGACAGTGTGAGCAGCTTCTGCACCGAATCCGCGATGCGGGTCTGGGTCTGGTGCGGCAGGCCATAAAGGATGTCGGCGTTCAGGCTGCGCACGCCGCGGTCGCGGATCATGTCGGCCACGCGCTTGGTCAGCTCGTAGCTTTGCATCCGGCCGATGGCCTTCTGGATCTCGGGGTCGAAATCCTGCACCCCGATCGAGGCCCGGTTCATCCCGGCGGCGATCAGCGCATCCAGCCGTTCGGGATCGACCTCGTCCGGGTCGATCTCGACCGAGAATTCGCCATTCTCGCCCAATGGCGCCGCATCGAAAATCGCGTCGGCCAGGGCGCGGATCATGTCGGGCTTCAGCAGGGTCGGCGTGCCCCCCCCCCAATGCAGACGCGACAGACGCACCCCGGGCGCGAGCCGCGCCTTCAGCAGCGCGATCTCGGCCTTCAGCGTTTCCGTGTAGGCGCGGACAGGTTCATCGCTGGATGTTCCCTGCGTCCGGCACGCGCAGAACCAGCACAGGCGGCGGCAGAAGGGAACATGGAGGTACAGCGATATCGAGGCTCCGGACGGGATCGCTTCGATCCAGTCGGAGAAGAGCTTGCTGCTGACCGACGTGCCGAAGTGGGGTGCCGTGGGGTAGCTGGTGTACCGAGGCACGCGCGCGTCAAAAAGCCCAAGCCGCATGAGTTGCGATTCATTGTTCATTCGCCTAGATTGCGCAGGACAGTTCAAGAGTTCCTTGATTCAGATCAAACAGGAATTCGGATCAGACAGGAACGTTGAATGGCGCTGCACGAGGTTCACACCCACACCCAGGATTGCGGCGATTGCCCGATCCGGCACCGTGCCGTCTGTGCCCGTTGCGAGAACGACGAACTCGCCCGGCTGGAGCAGATCAAGTACTACCGCAGCTATCAGGCGGGTCAGACGGTGATCTGGTCGGGTGACCGGATGGACTTCGTGGCATCGGTCGTGACCGGCATCGCCACGCTGACCCAGACGATGGAGGACGGGCGGCGCCAGATGGTCGGGCTGCTGCTGCCATCCGATTTCGTCGGTCGGCCGGGGCGGGCCACCGCGGCCTATGACGTGACAGCGACCACCGACCTGCTGATGTGCTGCTTCCGCCGCAAGCCGTTCGAGGAAATGATGCTCGCCACGCCGCACATCGGCCAGCGCCTGCTGGAAATGACGCTGGACGAGCTTGATGCCGCGCGGGAATGGATGCTGCTGCTGGGCCGCAAGACGGCGCGCGAGAAGATCGCGAGCCTGCTGGCGATCATCGCGCGGCGCGACGCGTCGCTGCAGCTGCGAAAGCTGTCCGGGTCGCTGGTGTTCGACCTGCCGCTGACACGCGAGGAAATGGCCGACTATCTGGGGCTGACGCTGGAAACGGTAAGCCGCCAGATTTCTGCGCTCAAGCGCGACGGGATCATTTCGCTGGAAGGCAAGCGCCACATCACGGTGCCCGACTTCGACCGGCTTCAGGAAGAGGCCGGTGACGACAGCGACGGCGGCTATCTCGACTGAAATCGCCGCGTGCGGGTCGGCCGCCGTGCGGGACCGCCCGCCATCATTGCAGACGCGTCAGCGCCGCCGCGAGGGGCTCGATGCCCGTCGCGGCGGCTCCTGTCTGCCGGTCAGTGCGCCATGAACAGCGGGATCTCTGCCATCTCCAGCATGTTCCGCGTCGCCCCGCCCAGAATCGCCTCGCGGAAGCGCGAGTGGCCATAGGCCCCCATCACCATCAGGTCGGCATTGGTGTCGAGCGCGTGCCGCACCAGCACGTCCGAGATTCGCGGCATGGTGCGGGCCAGCACCGAAACCTCGGCTTTCACGCCGTGCCGCACCAGCATCTGGCACAGCGCCCCGCCGGGGTCGGACCGTTCCGGCCCGTGGGTCGGCGGGTCGATCACCGCGATGGTCACCAGATCGGCATTGATCAGGAACGGCAGGGCGCGGCGCACCGCGGCCATCGCCTCGCGGCTCTGGTTCCAGGCCACGATCACCCGGCTGCCGATCCGGGGCGCCGTCACCGGCGTTTCGGGCAGAATCAGCACCGGCGCCTGGCCTTCGAACAGCGAGGCCTCCACGATCGCCTCGCCCTCGGCACCCTGCCCCTTGCCATACGGGCGCGGAACGACCACCAGATCGGTGAAGCGCGAGCGCAGCGCGATCAGGTCGGCCAGGCTGCCAAGCTGGGCCACCACGCCTTCCACCGACCAGCGCAGCGAATCGGGTTGGGCGTGCAAGGCTGCGCGGGCGGCCGCCTCGATCGCTTCAGCCTCGCTTTCGGCGCGGTCCATGCCCGCCTGAAGAAGCACGGCCCCGCCCCCGATGTAGGAATAGCCGACCTGCGTGCGGTCCACCCCCAGCGCCAGGATGTCGAGATGCGCGTCTTCCGCCAGCGCAAGCCCGGCAGCACCGGCGATCGCGATGGCGACCCTTTCGGCCGAGGTCGCAACGGTTAGTAGGGATTTGTAGGCCATGGGCGTGACTCCTGTCTGCGAGGAACTAACTTCAACCGGACCGGACGGCGAACTGCCCGGTTCGTGCCCGGCGACAGTAGCGCCGGAGACATGACGTCACATTGACCTTGATCAACGCCCTTGTCAGCCGCGATTGACATGGATCAATGCGATGGGGTTGATGCGGGACGAGAACCGGAACAGTCGAAAAATGCCCGGCCGAGGTCTGAGTCGGATCGGGAATGGACGAAGGGACGCAAAATGTGGGATTACTTCAAGCTGATCGTGCTTGGCCTGATCGCGGTCTGTGCCGCGATTGCCGCCAATTATGCACGCGATCTGGCCTATATGGTGAACGCGCTCACGATCATGCTTGCTGCCGGAGGGGTGTTCCTCTGGACCCTGAAGCACATGGGTGAACGAAAGCCGGCACCGCAGAACGAATACATGGACGACGTGATCCGCGCAGGGGTGTTTGCCACCGCCATGTGGGGGGCAGTCGGCTTTCTTGCAGGCACGTTCATCGCCTTCCAACTGGCCTTCCCCAGCCTGAATTTCGAATGGGCACAAGGCTATGCCAACTTCGGGCGGTTGCGCCCGCTGCACACCTCGGCGGTAATTTTCGCCTTTGGCGGCAATGCCTTGCTGATGACCTCGTTCTACGTGGTGCAGCGCACCAGCGCGGCGCGGCTCTGGGGCGGCAACCTCGCATGGTTCGTGTTCTGGGGCTACAACCTGTTCATCGTGCTGGCAGCGTCGAGCTACCTGCTGGGGGCAACGCAGTCCAAGGAATATGCCGAGCCTGAGTGGTACATCGACTGGTGGCTGACGATCGTCTGGCTGGCCTATCTTGCCGTCTTCCTCGGCACGCTGATCAAGCGCAAGGAACCGCACATCTACGTGGCGAACTGGTTCTACCTGTCGTTCATCGTCACCGTGGCAATGCTGCATGTGTTCAACAACCTCTCGATCCCGGTGTCGTTCTTCGGGTCCAAATCGGTTCAGGTGTTCTCGGGCGTGCAGGATGCGATGGTGCAGTGGTGGTATGGCCACAACGCCGTCGGCTTCTTCCTGACCGCCGGTTTCCTGGGCATGATGTACTATTTCGTGCCGAAGCAGGCCGAACGCCCGGTGTTCAGCTACAAGCTTTCGATCATCCACTTCTGGGCGCTGATCTTCCTCTACATCTGGGCGGGCCCGCACCACCTGCACTACACCGCGCTGCCTGACTGGGCCTCGACCCTTGGCATGGTGTTCTCGATCATGCTGTGGATGCCCTCCTGGGGCGGCATGATCAACGGCCTGATGACGCTGTCGGGCGCCTGGGACAAGCTGCGCACCGACCCGATCATCCGCATGATGGTGGTGTCGATCGGCTTCTACGGCATGTCGACCTTCGAAGGCCCGATGATGAGCATCAAGGCCGTGAACTCGCTGTCGCACTACACCGACTGGACCATCGGCCACGTCCATTCCGGCGCGCTGGGCTGGAACGGCATGATCACCTTCGGCGCGCTCTACTTCCTGACGCCGCGGCTGTGGAACAAGCAGCGTCTTTACAGCCTGGCGATGGTGTCCTGGCACTTCTGGCTGGCGACGATCGGAATCGTTCTCTACGCCTCGGCCATGTGGGTCACGGGCATCATGGAAGGCCTGATGTGGCGCGAAGTCGATGCGAACGGGTTCCTGGTGAACGCCTTCGCCGACACGGTTGCCGCCAAATACCCGATGTATGTGGTGCGTGGTCTGGGTGGGGTTCTGTATCTCGCCGGGGCACTGATCATGTGCTACAACCTGTGGATGACCGTCCGCGCGCAGCCTTCGCGGGCTTCGTCGCACTCGGCCGTTCCCGCTGAATGACCGGAGGGCACAATGGCTTTTCTTGACAAACACAAGGCTATCGAGACGCACGCGACGCTGTTGCTGGTGCTGAGCTTTCTGGTCGTGACCATCGGCGGTCTGGTGCAGATCGTGCCGCTGTTCTACCTGGAAAACACCATCGAGAAGGTGGAAGGAGTTCGCCCCTACACCCCGCTGGAACTGGCCGGACGCGACATCTACGTGCGCGAAGGGTGTTACGTCTGCCACAGCCAGATGATCCGTCCGATGCGTGACGAGGTCGAACGCTACGGCCACTACAGCCTTGCGGCGGAATCGATGTATGACCATCCGTTCCAGTGGGGCTCGAAGCGCACCGGGCCGGATCTGGCGCGGGTCGGTAACCGCTACTCGGATGCCTGGCATGTCGATCACCTGATCGACCCGCAGGCGGTGGTGCCGGAATCGGTGATGCCGAAGTACGGCTTCCTGATGAACCGCCCGATCGACGGCAAATACATCGCCGACACGATGAAGGTGCACCGGATGATCGGCACACCCTACGATGATGCGATGATGGAAAACGCGGTTCTCGACTTCAGGGCGCAGGCCAACCCCGACAGCGACTATGACGGGCTTCAGGAACGATATGCCAAGGCACAGGTGCGCAACTTTGACGGGCAGCCGGGCATCACCGAGATGGACGCGCTGATCGCCTATCTTCAAGTGCTGGGCACGATGGTCGATTTCTCGACCTTCACGCCCGATGCAAGCCGGTAAGGGGGCAGGCATGGAAACCTACAGCCTGCTGCGTGAATTTGCCGACAGCTGGATGCTGCTGGCCCTGACGGTGTTCTTCGTCGGGGTCGTGGTCTGGGCCTTCCGGCCCGGCAGCCGCAAGGTCCACACCGAGGTCGCGAATTCGATCTTCCGCAATGAAGACAAACCCGCCTGTGCCGGAGACTGCGCTTCGTGCAAATGCGACAACGGCACATCGTTCAAGGAGGCGTGGAAATGAGTGCTCCGCACAAGACCAACCGGCGGCCCGGTGAGGTTGAAACCACTGGCCACAGTTGGGACGGAATCGAAGAGTTCAACAATCCGCTGCCGCGCTGGTGGCTCTACACCTTCTATATCTGCATCGTGTATGCCCTTGGCTACTCGGCCGCCTATCCCGCCTGGCCGCTGGTGAACGGCGCGACGCCTGGGCTGCTCGGGTCTTCGACCCGTGCCGATGTGGCTGACGAGATCAAGCGCTTCAACGATGCCAACGGCCCGATCAGGGAAAAGCTCGTGGCCGCCGACCTGACGGCCATCGCGGCGGACCCCGAACTGAACCAGTATGCGGTTTCGGCGGGGGCGGCGGTGTTCCGCACCAACTGCTCGCAATGCCACGGGTCGGGCGCGGCCGGGGTTCAGGCCAATGGCTATCCCAACCTGCTGGATGACGACTGGATCTGGGGCGGCGACATCGAGAACATCCACCTGACGGTCATCCACGGCATCCGCAACGATACCGATCCCGATGCCCGGATATCCGAGATGCCGCGCTTCGGTGTGGACGGGCTGCTGGAACCGGCACAGATCACCGAGGTGGTGCAGCATGTCCGGGCAATTTCCGGGCAGGACCACGACGCAACGCTGGCCGCAGCCGGTGCCGTGGTATTCGAGGAGAACTGCGCGGCTTGTCACATGGAAGGCGGGACCGGAAACCGCGATGTTGGGGCACCGAACCTGACGGATGCCATCTGGCTTTATGGTGGCGATGTCGACTCGCTCACGACCACCGTCATCAACGCCCGTGGCGGCGTGATGCCGAACTGGAACAACCGTCTTTCCGAAGCCGACATCCGTTCGGTTGCGGTTTACGTTCACGGTCTTGGGGGTGGCGAGTAGGTTCTTCCGAGGTTCCCGGAGGGGGCATACCCTCCGGGCGCAGCACCGGCACCCCATCCTGTTCGCGCGTTTCCAGGGGTGCCGGTGTCTACCTTGCCCCGCGCAAGTGTGCCTGGCTGATCGCCGCCGCTGCACCGCAGAACAAAATGCCGCAGTCAATACCTATATCGTGAATGTGCTTTTGGCTTGGGTCAAGGCATAGCATCGGCTCTGGCGCATACCGTCCCAAGGCACCCAAACAGCCAGCGGCCGAAAACCTGCCAGTCGGAGACATTCCTTGACCAGCCCAGATACCCAGCCTCAATCCCTGTATACAGCGCGAGAACCGATCTTTCCGCGCCGGGTCAAAGGCAAGTTTCGCAGCCTGAAATGGTGGCTTCTGGCCATCATGCTTGGGCTATACTACATAACCCCTTGGATTCGCTGGGATCGCGGGCCGAACCTTCCCGATCAGGCGGTGCTGATGGATCTGGGGGGGCGGCGGTTCTTCTTCTTCATGATCGAGATCTGGCCGCATGAATTCTACTTCGTGGCGGGCCTGCTGATCATGGCGGGGCTGGGGCTTTTCCTGTTCACCTCGGCGCTGGGGCGGGTGTGGTGCGGCTATGCCTGCCCGCAGACGGTCTGGACCGACCTTTACATCCAGGTCGAACGCTGGGTCGAGGGCGACCGCAACGCCCGCCTGCGCCTGCACCGGCAGGGCTGGGGCTTCGAGAAGATTCGCAAATACGGGCTCAAGTGGACGATCTGGCTGCTGATCGGCGTCGCGACCGGCGGCGCCTGGGTGTTCTATTTCACCGATGCGCCAACGCTGCTGCGCGACCTCGTGACGCTCGAAGCCCATCCGATCGCCTGGATCACCATCGTGATCCTGACGCTGACCACCTTCCTGTTCGGCGGCTTCTTCCGCGAGCAGGTCTGCATCTATGCCTGCCCCTGGCCCCGCATCCAGGCCGCGATGCTTGACGAGGATTCGATCACCGTCGCCTACCGCGACTGGCGCGGAGAGCCGCGCGGCAAGCTGCAGAAGGGCGAACCCGTCAAGGCCCAGGGCGACTGCATCGACTGCATGGCCTGCGTCAACGTCTGCCCGATGGGCATCGACATCCGCGACGGCCAGCAACTTGCCTGCATCACCTGCGCGCTGTGCATCGACGCCTGCGACGACGTGATGGACCGCATCGGCAAGCCGCGCGGCCTGATCGACTACATGGCGCTGACCGACGAGATTGCCGAACGGGCGGGGGCGCAGCCGGTTTCCATCTGGAAACACGTGTTCCGGCTGCGGACGATGATCTACACCGTGCTCTGGGCTGGAATCGGGGTCGGCCTGACGGTCGCGCTGTTCCTGCGCTCCGACATCGACATCTCGCTGAGCCCGGTCCGCAACCCCACCTTCGTCGTGCTGTCGGACGGCACGATCCGCAACGCCTATGACATCCGGCTGCGCAACAAGCTGGGCGACGACCGCAACTTCAGCATCTCGCTGACCTCGGATGAAAGGCTGACGCTGTCGCTGGAAGGGCTGGCCGATCCGATCGTCAAGGTGCCTGCCAACGAAACCAAGACCCAGCGCATTTATATCGAGGCCGCCCCCGGCAGTTCCGCGTCCACGGATGAGCGCACGCAACTGCGCCTCTGGGTCGCGGATGTTGCAGGATCGGCCCGGATCCATCACGATACGATCTTCAATGGAAAGGACGACTGACATGGCCGAACTGACGGGGCGCAAGGTTGCGATCATCACCGTTTCCGCTTTCAGCGTCATCATCGCCGTGAACCTGGTGATGGCGACCAAGGCCGTCACCACCTTTCCCGGGCTGGAAGTGGCGAACTCCTATGTCGCGAGCCAGTCGTTCGACGCCGACCGCGCGGCGCAGGAGGGGCTGGGCTGGACCCTGGTGCCCGCCTACGATCCGGTCGGCAAGACGCTGAGGCTGGCGTTTACTGATGACGCAGGGCTGCCGGCGCAGATCGCTTCGCTGTCGGTGCTGGTCGGCCGCACCACCGAATCTCGCAAGGACCAGACGCCGGAGTTCCTGCGCGAATCGGGCGTGTTCACGGCGCCGCTCGATCTCGATCCCGGCAAGTGGATGATGCAGATCGAGGCCAGGGCGGCCGACGGCACCCTGTTTCGCCAGCGCATCGACCTGTTCGTGAAGGGCTGAAGCAATGGCTACCGCGCAGCGCCTTGTGCCAACTCCGCCCTTCGACAGCGAAGAAGAGGATGTGCATGAAGGCGGGCGCGCCTCGGCCTGCCCGGCCTGTGCGGTGGCACCGTCGGCCGAACGGCTGGCCGAACTGTCAAGGCCGCACCATGCGCGCCTGATGCTGTCGCTGCCCACCGCGCATTGCGCGGCCTGCATGTCCACCGTCGAAGGCGGGCTGGAAAAGCTGCCCGGCGTGATCTCGGCCCGGGTCAACCTG
Organism: Paracoccaceae bacterium Fryx2; assembly: GCA_032334235.1. NCBI lineage: Bacteria > Pseudomonadati > Pseudomonadota > Alphaproteobacteria > Rhodobacterales > Paracoccaceae > Paracoccaceae bacterium Fryx2. The sequence goes on along the minus strand of JAVSGI010000005.1, from coordinate 2,130,998 downwards.
ACCTTGCGCCGTGTCAGCGTCGAGGCTGCCCCCGAAATCACCGCCGACACGCTGATCGCAGCTCTCGACCGGCTGGGCTACGAGGCGCACGAACTTGACGCCGGCCTGCTGTCGGCCACCGAAACCGACCGTCAGGGCCGCGAGCTGCTGATGCGGCTGGGGGTGGCGGGCTTCAGCATGATGAACGTCATGCTGCTGTCGGTCGCGGTCTGGTCGGGGGCCGAGGACGCGACGCGCGACCTGTTCCACTGGATTTCTGCCGCCATCGCCCTGCCGACCGTGGCCTTCTGCGGCCAGCCGTTCTTCCGCAATGCCTGGGCGGTGCTTCGGGTCGGGCGGCTGGGCATGGATGTGCCGATCAGCCTTGCGATCATCCTTGCGTCCGCGATTTCGCTGTTCGAGACGTTCCAGTCCGGCCACCACGCCTATTTCGATGCCGCCGTGATGCTGACGTTCTTCCTGCTGGCCGGGCGCTATCTCGACCACCGCACCCGCGCCGTGGCCCGATCGGCGGCCGAGGAACTGGCGGCGCTGGAAGTGCCGCGCGCCTTTGCGCTGCGCGACGGTGCCGAGGTGGCGGTGGCGATCTCGGATCTGCGGGTCGGTGAATGGGTGCGGGTGAGGCCCGGCGGGCGGATGCCGGTTGATGGCGTGGTGGTCGAGGGCACCTCCGAGATCGACCGCGCGCTGCTGACCGGCGAAAGCCTGCCGGTGTTCGCGGGCCCCGAAACGGTGGTTTCGGCTGGTGAGGTGAACCTGACCGGCCCGCTGACGGTGCGCGTCACCGCGGCGGGCAAGGATTCGTCGCTGCACCGCATGGCTGATCTGGTTGCCATCGCTGAAAGTGCCAAGACCCGATACACCTCGCTGGCCGAACGGGCCTCGCGGCTTTATTCGCCTTTGGTGCATATCCTGTCCTTCGGCGCGTTCGGGGTCTGGATGTGGATCACCGGGGGCGATGTGCGCTTTGCCGTCAACATCTCGGCGGCGGTGCTGATCATCACCTGCCCCTGCGCGCTGGGTCTTGCCGTTCCGGCCGTGGTTACCGCCGCCTCGGGCAAGCTGTTCCGCAAGGGGTTGCTGATCAAGCACGGCACGGCGCTGGAACGGCTGGCCGAGGTGGATTGCGTGGTGTTTGACAAGACCGGCACGCTCACGCTCGGGGTGCCCGAACCGACCAATCTCGGCAGTCAGCCGCGCGTCGAGATCGAGGTTGCGGCGGCACTGGCCGGGGCCTCGTCGCATCCGCTGGCCGTGGCGCTGGCGCAGGCGGCGCGGGCGGCAGGGATTCGCACGGCGATCGTCACTGATCTGCGCGAGGTGCCGGGGTATGGCGTCGAGGGGCAGTGGCGCGGCCAGACGGTGCGGCTGGGCCGGGCAAGCTGGTGCGACGCCGACCCGCTGCCGGTCACCGCGACCTACCTCTGCCTTGGCGATGGTGCGCCGCGCCCCTTCACCTTTGCGGACCGGCTGCGGCCGGGCGCCGAAACCGCAATCGCCGCGCTGGCGGCGCAAAAGCTGCGAATCCTGCTGATTTCGGGTGATGCCGAAGGGGCGGTGGCCGAACTGGCCGGGCGTCTGGGGATTGCCGAATGGACCTCTGGCGCGCTGCCAGCGGAAAAATCGGCGCGTGTGGCGACGCTGACCGCCGAAGGGCGGCGGGTGCTGATGGTGGGTGACGGGTTGAACGACACGGCGGCACTGGCGGCGGCGCATGTCTCGATTTCGCCCGCGTCGGCGCTGGATGCGGCGCGGGTGGCGTCGGATATCGTGTTGCTGGGGCAGGACATGGCCCCGATAGCCGATGCGCTGCGAATCGCGCGGCAATCCACCCGGCGGATCAAGGAGAATTTCGCGATCTCGGCCATCTACAACGTGGTGGCCGTGCCGCTGGCGCTGGTGGGCCTGGCTACGCCGCTTGCGGCGGCGCTGGCCATGTCGCTGTCGTCGATCACCGTATCGCTCAATGCCCTTCGGCTGAGGTAACCCATGGACATTCTGGCCTATCTGATTCCGGTATCGCTGTTTCTCGGCGGTATCGGTCTGGCGGCGTTCTTCTGGGCGTTGAAATCGCGGCAGTTCGAAGACCCGCAGGGGGATGCCAACCGCATCCTGAAAACCGATTGGGACGACCGGCCGAAACCCTGAGCGAGCCCTGCGCCGCGTCGGCGGCCGTGATGAAGGTCAAGGTTGCCTGCAAGCGAAAGCTTCGCACCCGTAGCGGGGCAGGGGTGGGCGTGGTGTCGAGCGGCCGTATAAACGCAGAAATCGCCCGTCTGCAAAAGCAGGCGGGCGAAAGGTCAGGTTCCGACGCGCAGGCGCGTAGATCAGGCGGCGCGCTTGCCTTCCCACTGGAGCAAGGCTCCGATGGTGCCCATGTCGTCATAGGTCATCAGACCTTTCGGGGCGAGTGCCGCCTCGATGCGAAGGAGTTGCGGCGGAACCGTGTTCAGCGAGGAAGCGAACGGGCTGCCCTCGACCTTCATCAGTTCTTTCGGCTCGACGCGCGCCACCAGTTTGCGCATCTTCTCCATCCGGTGGTCATAGGTGGAAACCCCGAAGAAATCCGGGTATTCCATCATCTTGGTCGGGGTCATGTATTCGAGCATCCCCTTCATCTGGGTTTCCGGATCGCGGCCCCAGAAGGCCCATTCCAGGAAGCCCCCGAAGAAGAAGGTCACAAGGCCCGCAACGGGAATGGCGTTGACATCCGATTGTTCACCGGCCGCCACCATCCCTACGAACGTTACGAAGCCCACAGCGCCCGCGATGGGCCAACTGTTGGATTTCCCCTCTTCATTCTTCAGCCAGTTCCTGATCGTCATTGTCTTCTCCTTCGTCGTTCGCATGGAACCCAACCGGTTTCAGAAGCAAATCACAGCCAACGATAGATGGTCATGGTTCTTCGCCGGGAACGTTAGCACGCGGAGTTCGAACGACAAGGGTCCGATCCGTCGCGCCTGCCTGCCACAGGGGGGGCGCGGGGCCGCGCCGCGTCGGGGCGGAATGGTTGCCGTGGCAAGCCGGCGGTCGTCTCGCAGACCGGTGCCTCGGGATTGCGGCAACCTGCGCGGGCGGGGATCGGCTGCTGCGCCGCAAACCGCGGGCCGGGGGCGTCGCCCGCCAAAGATACGGCGCCCGATGACGGGAAAATGACTGGTTCCTTCAATCTTTCCTGCGGTTTGTGGTGCGATCGGCCGTGGATGCCGTGTCGGCGCCGGGCTGGGGGAAACCCGGGTTTCGAACCCGCTCGTGCCATCCGCGACGGGTCCGGGTCAGGCCCGTTTGCCGCCTCGGCACCGGATTTCGGCGGCCGATCCAGAGGGCTGCATCCCGGTGCCAGGGGCGGCGTTGCGGGGGGCCGCCAACGTCAATCTGTCGCAGTCAAAGCCGTCCTGCGCGGCGGCGCGGCCTGCGAGAGGCCCCGATGGCCGACGCGAGTCGCGGGGGCGGCAAGCCCTGGTGATTCCCCGGCGGGCTTTGCTGCCGTCAGGTCTTTTGCAGCAAACTTCGCCCCGGTCGCGTGCCCCGTGCTGCACCGCCCCGTCGCCGGCCGCCCGGTTCCGGCCAGGCGAGCGCCACGGCTGGCGGCTCTGTGGGCGGGAGCGGGTGGCAGCGCGCGCGGGGGCCTCCATGGCCCGGAAAACGGGCGCATGGCAGCCGTTCAGGCCCGAAATCGCTGAGAAAACGGCAGTTTTGCACGGTTCTTTGGGGCGGAACGGCGGGGCCGGAGAAGGGAAGCACCGGAAATGATGCGGAATGGCGTTGTATATTGCAGGTCTGCCTTCTCAGGGGGGCGGGTCAATACATCGCACCGGAACGCAGTCTGTAAGCCTAAGTTGACATTGTTTTTGTCATTCGGATGTGACACTTTTTTCTGGCAGCGACGTTGGACCATGGCCTGCAAAGCCACTTCGTGTGGCCTGATGGTTCGATCCGCTCGTTGTTCAAGCCAGCGTGAGGGCCCTTCACGCAACTCGTCGTAATCTTGATTGGGGAGACGAAAAGTGACTGATGATCCGACCAAGGTCTGGCCGACCGGTCTGACCGCTCCCGAGGCTGAAGAGGTGCACAAGCAGCTCATCCTCGGGACCCGCGTTTTCGGCGGTATCGCGCTTCTGGCGCACTTTCTGGCGGCTGTCGCCACTCCGTGGCTCGGCTAAGGGAGAAGCAAGATGACCAATGGTAAAATCTGGCTCGTTGTCAAACCGACGACTGGCATCCCGCTGTTCCTGACCGCCGTGGCAGTCAGCTCGTTCCTCGTCCATCTGGCTCTGGTGACCAACACTCCTTGGCTCCAGAACTTCTACAATGGTGTGCCGATGACGCCCTGAAAGGGCCGCTGAACGGGAATGGGCGCCCGGGTCTCGTCTGACCTGAACCTCATGTCGTTCAGACAACAAACCCTACGCAGGCCGGGATCCTCCGATCCCGGCCTGCGTGTCATGACAAAGCGGTCCGACCCTTCAGCATGATACCCGGTCGCTGACCTGTTCCCCGAACACCGGTTCCCGGAACAAAGAACCACCCGGGTGGCAGGGCTGCGGCGCGACGCGGTGGTGCGCCATCCTGAAAAAGGATTTTCTGCATGAGCCGATTCAGCAAATGGGCCACCCAAAGCCTGATCCGGATCGGCCCGCGCTACCTTCCCTTTGCCGACGCGGCATCTGAAACCCTGCCGCTTGGCAAGCTGCTGCGGTTGTCGCTGTTTCAGGTTTCGGTGGGAATGGCGCTGGTGCTGCTGGTCGGCACGCTGAACCGGGTGATGATCGTCGAGCTTGACGTGCCCGCCTCGCTGGTCGGCATCATGATCTCGCTGCCGCTGCTGTTCGCGCCGTTTCGCGCGCTGATCGGGTTCAAGTCGGATACCCACATTTCCGCGCTCGGCTGGCGGCGCACGCCCTGGATCTGGAAGGGCACCCTGCTCCAGTGGGGCGGCTTTGCCATCATGCCGTTCGCGCTGCTGGTGCTTTCGGGCAAGGATTACGCGGCGGGCACGCCGGAATGGATCGGCCTGGCCAGCGCCGGGCTGGCGTTCCTGCTGGTGGGGGCCGGGGTGCATACGGTGCAGACGGTCGGTCTGGCGCTGGCCACCGATCTGGCCCCGCGCGAGGATCAGCCGAAAGTCGTCGGCCTGATGTATGTCATGCTGCTGGTCGGCATGATCGCCAGCGCGCTGATCTTCGGCGCGCTACTGACGCCCTACCATCCGGCGAAGCTGATTCAGGTCATCCAGGGTGCTGCGGTTGCGACCATGGTGCTGAACCTGATTGCGATGTGGAAACAGGAACCGCGCGACCGCTCTCGCACCGTCAAGCCCGAGGTCGAGCCGCAGTTTTCCGACAGCTGGCGCGAATTCATCACGGCGCGCAATGCGCTGCGCGGGCTGATCGTGATCGGCCTCGGCACGCTGGGTTTCGGCATGGCCGATGTGCTGCTGGAGCCCTATGGCGGGCAGGTGCTGGACATGACGGTGGCCCAGACCACCCGGCTGACTGCACTGTTTTCGGGCGGCGGGCTGATCGGCTTTGCGCTGGCCTCGGCGGTGCTGTCACGCGGGGCGGACCCGCTGCGGATGGCTGCGCTGGGTGGTCTGGCGGCGCTGCCGGGGTTTGCGGCGATCATCGGGGCGGCGACCGGCGGCACGACGACCATGTTCGTGCTTGGCACCATGCTGGTCGGCTTCGGCGGCGGGCTTTTCAGCCATGGCACCCTGACGGCCACGATGCGGCTGGCCCCGAAAGAGCAGGTCGGTCTGGCTCTGGGGGCCTGGGGCGCGGTGCAGGCCACCGCGGCCGGCGTGGCTATTGCCTCGGCCGGGGTGATTCGCGATGTCGTGCTCGGCCTGCAGATCGGCGGCACATTCGGCGAGGCCACGCCCTATGTCACCGTGTTCATTCTGGAAATGGTGTTCCTGCTGGCGGCGCTGGTGGTCATTCTGCCGCTGGCAATCAGCCGGGTTCTGGCGGCTGACCGGCAATAGCTACGCCTCGTCCTTCACCAGCAGCAGCAACGCCAGAATGCTGAACGCCACGCCCGCCAGCACCATGACCGGCGGTGCCGTGCGGCCAAGCGCGATTTCCCAAAGGATGACCCAGCTTGGCGTCAGGTAGGTGTAGGCCATCACCTTGGCCGAGGGCAGCCGCAGCGTCGCGTATTGCAGCAGCACGAAGGTGACGGCACTGGCAAACACCGCCACATAGAGCAGCGTCAGCCAGACGATGCCGGGCAACGCCAGCCAGTCGGTCGCCACCACATCGCGCCATCCCCAGATCAGCAGGATCACGAAGCCCGCCACCATCATCCCCAGGGTGAAGACCACCGCAGGCTCGCCCCGGTTCAGTTTGCGCACCATCGGCGCATAGACCGCATGTGCGACGCAGCCCCAGAAATACACCAACTCGCCGCGCCCGACCTCCAGCCCGGCCAGCGCGCCCAGATCGGCGCGAAAGATCACCCAGACCGCCCCCGCCGCCCCGATCGCCAGCGCCAGCGCCATCCGCGGCGTGGTGACCTGCCGCAGCAGCAGCCAGCCGAACCCCGCCGCCATCACCGGCGTCAGGGTGAACACGGCCGAGGCCGCCACCGGGGCCGCGGTCTTCAGGCCCTCGAACATCAGCACGAAATAGGCGGCCAGCAGCGCCCCAAGCACGATGTAGCGCCACGGCGCGGTCAGGGCCTGGCGCGAGACCCCGGTGGTGGCCAGCGCCACCGCCCCCACCAGCACACCGGCCAGCAGAAAGCGCGCCGTGGTCAGCGCAGCCGGGGCGATCAGCGGGGCCGCCATCGCCCCCAGCGAGAACGACCCCGCCACCAGCGCCGAAAAGGCCAGCATCGCCAGATGGCCGCGCTGGCCCTCGGTCAGCCTCAAATCGAGGCCCACCCGGCCGCGGCCCGTTTCAGATGGGTAAGGAATCCCTGCACCTTGACCGTGCGGTGCAGATCGACATGCGTCACGATCCACAGCGGGGCTTCCCATTCGGGGTGCGGCGGCATCACCGTTACCAGGTCCGGGTCGCCTTCGGCCAGATAGGCCGACAGAAAGCCGATTCCCGCGCCAGCCCGGACCGCCATTTCCAGCGCGGCCGGCTCGGAGGCGCGGTAGCTCAGCCGCTCGGGCGCCACATGCTCGCGCAGCCAGCGGTGGAACGGCGCGCGGCTGGCGGCGCTGTCGGCCGCGATGAACTGATGGTGCGCGAAATCCTGCGGTCCCGCGGGCAGGCCATGCGCCGCGACGTAGGATTTCGCCGCGTAAAGGCCGGTCCGCACCCGCACCAGCGGCTGCACCACGTTGTCGGGCTCTTCCGGCGCGGCCCCGGCGCGAATCGCCACATGCGCTTCACCGTAGTCCAGCCGGAACACCCGCATGTCGGTCAGGAACCGCACGGTCAGCCCGGGGTGCGCCGCCTGAAACCCCACCATCACCGGCGTCAGCAGCCCCGCGATGCCGGAAATCGAGGTGACCACCAACTCGCCCCCGACCGTTTCGCCCTGACCCTTGATCCGGCTGGCAAGCTGGCTGAACTGTTCTTCGGTGGTCTGCGCCACCAGCAGCAGGTCGCGCCCGGCCTCGGTCGGGGTGTAGCCGCGCGCGTGGCGCTGGAACAGCCGTGCCCCCAGCCGCTTTTCCAGCGCGTCGATGTGGCGGATCACCGTGGCATGATGCACCCCCAGCACCTCTGCCGCGCCCGACACGGTGCCCAGTCGCGCCACCTGAAACGCGGTGCGGATCTCATCCCAGTTTTCCACGTGGCCCCCGGTTGCAATCTGGCGCAATGACGCCCGGTTTGGGCGCGCCTTGCAAGGGCTTTCATCTTGGTTCAAATATCCCCGCCGGAGGCACCCGTCGCCGGGGCAGGACGCTCCGCGGGGGATATTTGAGCCAAGATGAAAGCGGGTGCGGCAGGACCGCTTGACTCGCCCGGCACCCCGGCGTATTTCGCCCCAATTCCCCGGAGGCCCTGCTTCCGGTCCCGTCGCATATGCGGGGATCGCCATCCGTCAGCGCGTTGCGCCCACGGGTGTCATGCCGCATTGCACCGTCACCCCGCCGGACGCATATCCGGCACGTCAGCAACGCTCCAGGAGGGCCCGCGATGTTCGAGAACCTGTCAGAACGCCTGGGTTCGGTCTTTGACCGGCTGACCAAGCAGGGCGCGCTGTCGGAGGCCGATGTCGCCACCGCGCTGCGCGAGGTGCGCGTGGCGCTGCTGGAGGCCGACGTTTCGCTGGCGGTGGCGCGCGAATTCGTGGCGCGGGTGCAGGCCAAGGCGACCGGCCAGGCGGTAACAAAATCGGTGACGCCGGGGCAGCAGGTCGTCAAGATCGTGCATGACGAGCTGATTCATGTGCTGGCGGGCGATGGTCCGGCCGATGCGCTGAAGATCGACAATCCGCCCGCCTGCGTGCTGATGGTCGGCCTGCAGGGCTCGGGCAAGACCACCACCACCGCCAAGCTGGCCAAGCGGCTGCATGACAAGCAGGGCAAGCGCGTGCTGCTGGCCAGCCTCGACACCAACCGCCCCGCCGCGATGGAGCAGTTGCAGATTCTGGCAGCCCAGGTCGGCGTCGACAGCCTGCCGATCGTCAAGGGCGAGACCGCCGTCCAGATCGCCCGCCGCGCCAAGACGCAGGCGACCATGGGCGGCTATGACGTGCTGTTCCTCGACACCGCCGGCCGTCTGCACATCGACGAAGTGCTGATGGACGAGGTGCAGGCGGTGCGCGACATCGCCCAGCCGCGCGAGACGCTGCTGGTGGTCGATGGCCTGACCGGGCAGGACGCCGTGAACGTCGCCACCGAATTCGATGGCAAGGTCGGCATCACCGGCGTGGTGCTGACCCGGATGGACGGCGACGGGCGGGGCGGTGCTGCGCTGTCGATGCGCGCCGTGACGGGCAAGCCAATCCGTTTCGTCGGCCTTGGCGAGAAGATGGACGCGATCGAGACGTTCGAGCCGGAGCGGGTCGCGGGCCGCATCCTTGGCATGGGCGACATCGTGGCCCTCGTCGAGAAGGCGCAGGAAACCTTCGAGGCCGAACAGGCCGAACGCATGATGAAGCGGTTCCAGAAGGGGCTGTTCAACATGAACGACCTCAAGGGCCAGCTGGAACAGATGCAGAAGATGGGCGGAATGCAGGGCCTGATGGGCATGATGCCGGGCATGGGCAAGATGGCGAAGCAGGCCGAGGAGGCCGGGTTCGACGACCGGATGCTGCGCCGCCAGGTCGCGCTGATCAACTCGATGACCAAGAAGGAACGGGCCAACCCCGACCTGCTGGCCGCCAGCCGCAAGAAGCGCGTCGCCGCCGGTGCCGGGCTTGAGGTGGCCGAACTGAACCGGCTTCTGAAGCAGCACCGCCAGATGGCGGACATGATGAAGAAGATGGGCAAGGGCGGCATGATGAAACAGGCGCTCAAGCAGAAGATGGGCAAGGGCGGCGCGATGCCCGACCCCGGCAGCCTCGACCCCGAAACCATGAAGGCCGCCGCCGCCGCGATGAAGGGCCGGATGCCCCCCGGCATGGGCGGCTTTCCCGGCATGGGCGGCATGAAGCTGCCCCCCGGCCTGTCGGGGCTTGGCAAGAAGAAATGACTTTGCCCTTCGCCATTCCCACCCTGGAAACCGACCGCCTGACCCTGCGCGCGCCGCGGGAGAGCGATCTGGAGCCGATGGCCGCGTTCGGCGCGACGGACCGGGCGCGCTTTGTCGGCGGCCCGTTCAGCCGCTGGGACACCTGGCGCGTGTTGCTGGCGGGTATCGGCCACTGGGCGTTGCGCGGCTACGGTTACTGGTCGGTCGATCTGCGCGACAGCGGCCGGATGATCGGCCGGGTTGGCGTCACCTACCACGACGGCTGGTCCGAACCGGAATTGGGCTGGCATGTCTATGCCGGTGCCGAAGGCAAGGGGTTGGCACACGAGGCCGCGCTGGCCGCGCGCGCCTTTGCCAGGACCGGCTTTGGCCTTGGCCCGCTGATCAGCCACATCGCGCCCGACAATGCACGCTCGATCCGCCTGGCGGAACGGCTGGGTGCCCGGATGGAACGGCGCGGCACGCTGAAGGGCACGCTGATCCACATCTACCGCCACCCCGAGGCCGCCGCATGACCCATGCCCAGATTGCCATGACCGACGCCGCAGCACAGGCCGCCGCGCTGCTGAAGGACCACCGCGACAGCATCGACCGGCTGGACGCGATTCTGGTCTATACCCTTGCCGAACGCTTCAAGCAGACCAAGGCCGTGGGGCGGCTGAAGGCCGAACACGACCTGCCGCCCTCGGACCCCGCGCGCGAGGCGCGCCAGATCGAGCGGCTGGAATGGCTGTCGCAGGAAGCCGACCTCGACCCCGAGTTTGCCAAGAAATTCCTGACCTTCATCATCTCCGAAGTCATCAGGCATCACGAGAAATTGCAGAAATAACATCGCTTTGCGGGGCGCGTCTGGCGCCTTCAGCGACCAAACCCAAGGAGACTGCACTATGGCCATGAAAATCCGTCTTGCCCGCGGTGGTTCCAACAAGCGCCCGCACTACGCGATCGTCGCCTCTGACAGCCGGATGCCGCGCGACGGCCGCTTCCTGGAAAAACTGGGCACCTACAACCCGCTGCTGGCGAAAGACAGCGAAGACCGCATCAAGATGGATGTGGATCGGGTGAAATACTGGCTGTCGCAGGGCGCGCAGCCGACCGACCGCGTCGCGCGGTTTCTGGAAGCGGCCGGCGTGATGGCCAAGACCGTGCGCAACAACCCCAAGGCCGCCGTTCCCGGCAAGCGCATGGCCGAACTGGCCAAGAAGAAGGCCGAGCGCGCCGCCGCCCCGGCCGACGCCGAATAAGGCCGGTGCTGCCATGCACGGCAGCTATTCCGACGCCTTTCGCGCCGAGTTGCGCGATCTGATGCGGTGGCGGCGCGATGTGCGCCGCTTTCGCACCGATCCGGTCGAGGCAGCGGTTCTGGACCGCTGCCTTTCCGTTTTCGGGCTGGCACCCTCGGTCGGGCTGTCGGAACCGTGGCGGGTGATACGGGTGGAAAGTGCGGCCGCGCGGGCGGCGGCGCTGGCCAACTTCGAGGCCGAGAACGCAAAGGCCCTGACCGGCTATGCCGATGAAAAGGCCCGTATCTATGCCGGGCTGAAGCTGTCGGGCATGCGCGAGGCACCGGTGCAACTGGCGCTTTACTGCGACGAGGCGACGCCGAAGGGGGCGGGGCTTGGCGCAGGCTCGATGCCCGAAACCCGCGCTTATTCGGTGGTGGGGGCGATCACGCTGTTCTGGCTGGCGGCGCGGGCCGAAGGGCTGGGGCTGGGCTGGGTCTCGATTCTCGATCCGGCGCGACTGGCGCGCGACCTGAACACGCCCGATGACTGGCGGCTGATCGGCTACCTGTGCGTCGGCTGGCCGGAAACCAACGGCGACGTGCCGGAACTGGAAACCGTGGGTTGGGAACACCGTGCCCCCGCCCTGTGGATGGAGGCTCGCTGAAATGACGGACCGAGTCTGCGTCGGGGCCATTGCCGGCTCCTGGGGGGTCAAGGGCGAGGTGCGGCTGAAAAGCTTCTGCGCCGACCCCGACGCCATCGCCTCCTACGGCCCGCTGTTCACCGAGGACGGCAGCCGCAAGTTCACCGTCAAGCTGACGCGCCCGGTCGCCGGGGGCCTTGGCGCGCGCATGTCGGGCATCGAGACCAAGGAGCAGGCCGACGCGCTGAAGGGCACCAGCCTGTATGTCAGCCGCGAAAAGCTGCCCTCGCTGGGCGATGACGAATACTACCATGCCGACCTGATCGGGCTGGCGGTGCATGATACCGGCGGCGTGCTGATCGGCGCGGTGCAGGCGGTGCACAACCACGGCGCGGGCGATTTGCTGGAAGTGCTGGGGCCGGGCATGAAGACCGCGCTGCTGCTGCCCTTCACACGGGCGCAGGTGCCGACGGTCGATCTTGCCGCGCGCCGCATCGTGGCCGACATTCCCGAAGGGCTGGACTGAGAACCACCGGAGGTCAGGATGATGAACCGTCAGCGGCTGTTGATGGGGGCCACGGCCCTGCTGTATTCCGGGCCGCTGCTGGCGGGGCTGGGCGGTTACGGCTGGGCGCTGGTGCCGGTGTTCACCGCGATCTTCATGCTGTGGCACTTGATCCTGCGCCCGCAGCAATGGCCGCAGGATGCCGCAGGCTGGATGCGCCCCGAGGCGTGGCTTCTGCTGCTGGGGCAGGGGGCGATGCAGGTCTTGCTGGTGGCGGTCTGCTTTGGCGTCGGGCGCGGCACCGGCGGCGTGCTGGGCGCGCTGCCGCCGTTCCCGGTGATGCTGCCCATTGCAATCTCGTTCCTGTCGATCCCGCTGGCAAGGCTGCTCTGGGATCCGTGGAAGGCGGCGGCCAATGACGGGTTGCCGGAAGTTGCATTGAACCCAACCAACCCGGCCCCGCCCGACCCGCTTGCAGACACCGCTCCGCTGCCGCCGGATGCCGGCAGCCCCGAGGGTTTCGCGGCGCCGGCGGTGCAGACGACGACACCGCACCACGGTGACGATAGCGACGTGGCCCCCTTGTCATCCCCGGCCGCTGCCGCCACACCCGCGCCATGACCGAAGACCCCGACAAGCCCAAATCGCATGGCAGACTGAGCATCTCCGCCAGCCTGAAACCGCGCGACCTGATGGAGCCGCAGCGGCTGAAGGGTGCATGGACCGCCAAGATCATCACCCTGTTCCCCGAGGCGTTCCCCGGCACGCTCGACCTCAGCCTGACCGGCAAGGCACGCGAATACGGGCTGTGGGCGCTGGAGGCGATCGACCTGCGGACCTTTGGCGACGGCAAGCACCGCAACGTCGATGACACGCCGGCGGGGGGCGGTGCGGGCATGGTGCTGCGCGCCGACATCGTGGCCGCGGCGCTGGAACATGCGGCGCTTGGCACGCCGAAGGACCGCGCCGAATGGCCGGTGATCTACCTTTCCCCGCGGGGCAAGCCCTTCACGCAAGCCATGGCGCGCGGGTGGGCGCAGGGGCAGGGCCTCACCCTCTTGTGCGGCCGGTTTGAAGGCGTCGATCAGCGCGTGCTCGACCATCACGGCGTCGAGGAGGTCTCGCTGGGCGATTTCGTCCTGACCGGCGGCGAGATCGCCGCACAAGCCTTGATTGACGCGACCGTGCGGCTTATACCCCGCGTGCTCGGGAATCACGCGTCCACCGAAGAGGAAAGCTTTTCGGAGGGACTCTTGGAGTTTCCGCAATTCACGAAGCCGACCGTCTGGCAGGGCCGCGCGATACCCGAAGTGCTTCAATCGGGCCATCACGCGAAAATCGCCACCTGGCGCAAGGCCATGGCCGAAAGGCTGACAAAGGAACGCAGGCCTGATCTCTGGCGGGCTTACTGTGCGGCGCACGGTAGGGACCCGGATGAAGACCGAGAGCTCTGAGGCGGCACCACCTTCGCGGGAAAAACCGTGAGCAACTGAAAGGACTTGCGATGAACCTTATCGCGCAGATCGAGGCAGAGCAGATCGCTGCCCTCGGCAAGACCATCCCGGATTTCAAGGCCGGCGACACCGTGCGTGTCGGTTACAAGGTGACCGAAGGCACCCGTTCGCGCGTGCAGAACTACGAAGGCGTCGTGATCGGCCGCAAGGGCGGGGCGACCATCGCCGCCTCGTTCACCGTGCGCAAGATCTCGTTCGGCGAAGGCGTGGAACGGGTGTTCCCGCTCTATTCGACCAACATCGATTCGATCGAGGTCGTCCGCCGTGGCCGCGTCCGCCGCGCCAAGCTGTATTATCTGCGCACCCGTCGTGGCAAATCCGCCCGGATTTCCGAAGACACCACCTACAAAGCCAAAAACGGCGCCAGCGCGTAAGGACCGGGACCATGAAAAAAGGCATCCACCCCGACTATCACATGATCAACGTCAAGATGACGGATGGCACCGTGTTCCAGACCTTCACCACCTGGGGCAAGGAAGGCGACCAGATGGCGCTCGACATCGACCCCTCCGTGCACCCAGCATGGACCGGCGGTTCGGCCAAGCTGATGGACACCGGCGGCCGCGTGTCGAAGTTCAAGAACAAATACGCCGGTCTGGGCTTCTGATCCCCGACCCGTGCCGGACGACACGCCGCCCTTCGGGGCGGCGTTTTGCATTGCCCGAAGGGTGCTGCCTTGCGCCACAGGCGGAAAACTGCGCGTCGGGCCTTTCCAAAGGACGCAAGCCTTGACATGAACACGCTCGCAACGGCCGCCGCGGGGCGATCCGGGCGAGGGTCGAAAGGGTGCCATGGCGCATATCATCGTGGTCGGGAACGAAAAGGGCGGCTCTGGCAAGTCCACCACCTGCATGCATGTCGGCACGGCACTGGCCCGGCTCGGCTTTCGTGTCGGCGCGATGGACCTTGATCTGCGGCAGAAGACCTTCGGGCGCTATATCGAGAACCGCCTTGCCTTTCTGGCCCGCAGCGGCCTGACCCTGCCCACCCCCGCCTACCGCGACCTGCCAGAGGCCGACCCCGCGCATCTGGCGCCCGGCGAGAATGCCTTCGATCACCGCCTGTCGGCGGCGGTCTCGGCGCTGGAACAGGTGTCGGATTTCATCGTGATCGACTGTCCGGGTTCGCACACCCGGCTCAGCCAGATGGCGCATTCGCTGGCCGACACGCTGATCACGCCGCTGAACGACAGTTTCGTCGATTTCGACCTGCTGGCGCGGATGGACCCCGAGACGGGCAAGGTCAAGGGTCCGTCGATCTATGCCGAAATGGTGTGGAACGCGCGGCAGTTGCGCGCGCAGGCCGGGTTGAAGCCGATCGACTGGATCGTGCTGCGCAACCGGCTTGGCGCGCAGCAGATGCACAACAAGAAGAAGGTCGGCGCGGCACTGGAGGATCTGTCGAAACGCATCGGGTTCCGCGTGTCGCCCGGTTTTTCCGAACGGGTGATCTTTCGCGAACTGTTCCCGCGCGGGCTGACGCTGCTCGACCTCAAGGAAACCGGCGTCGATCAGTTGAACCTCTCGAACATCGCGGCCCGGCAGGAGGTGCGCGACCTCTTGACTGCGCTGCGCCTGCCGGGCGTGACGCCGAACTTCTGACAGGCCCTTGAGCCGCCCCCGCGCCCCGTGGCAAGCAGGGCGCAGGCCACCCGAGGAGGCATCATGCCCAACACCCTGTTCGACGCGCTGTTTGCCCCGCTGCGAGGGCGCGAAAGCGCGCTGCTGATCCTGCCATCCGGGGAAACGCTGTCGGGCGATGCGTTTCTGGCGCTGGTGGCGCGGCAGGCGCAGGCGCTGCGCGTGGCGGGGGTGCAGCCCGGCGACCGGATTGCGGCGCAGGTCGCCAAATCGCCCGAGGCGCTGGCGGTTTATGGTGCCTGCGTGGCACTGGGGGCGGTGTTCCTGCCGTTGAACCCGGCCTACACCGCCGATGAGGTGGGGTATTTTCTGGGCGACGCCACACCGCGCGTCTTTCTGTGTGATGCCGCGCGAGAGGCGGCGCTGGCGCCGTTGAGCGGGGCGCTGGTGCTGACGCTGAACGCCGACGGTTCGGGCAGTCTGACCGACCGGGCCGCCGGGATGCCGGGGACGATAGACCCGGTGGACCGTGGGCCGCAGGATCTGGCGGCGCTGCTTTACACCTCGGGCACCACGGGGCGCTCGAAGGGCGCGATGCTGACGCATGAAAACCTGCTTTCGAATGCGCAGGTGCTGGCCGACCTCTGGCGCTTCACCGACCGTGACGTGCTGCTGCACGCGCTGCCGGTGTTCCACACGCACGGGCTGTTCGTCGCCTCGAACATCACGCTGCTGACCGGGGGGGCGATGATCTTCCTGCCCGGCTTCGATCTGGACACGGTGCTGCGCCTGCTGCCGCAGGCCACCGCGATGATGGGGGTGCCGACCTTCTATACCCGGCTGCTGGACGACCCGCGCCTGACGCGCGATCTGGCGGCGGGGATGCGGATTTTCGTGTCGGGTTCTGCCCCATTGCTGGCCGAAACCCATGCCGGTTTTGCCGCCCGCACCGGGCACCGCATTCTGGAACGCTACGGCATGACCGAAACCAACATGAACACTTCCAACCCCTATGACGGCGACCGGCGGGCCGGGACGGTGGGCTTTCCCCTGCCGGGTGTAGAGTTGCGCATCATGGCCGATGGTGCTGAAGTCGCGCCCGGCGAGGTCGGCATGATCGAGGTGCGCGGGCCGAACGTGTTCAAGGGCTACTGGCAGATGCCGGAAAAGACCGCCGAGGAATTGCGCCCCGACGGGTTCTTCCTGACCGGCGATCTGGGGCGGCTCGATGACGACGGCTATGTGCAGATCGTCGGCCGTTCGAAGGATCTGATCATCTCGGGCGGGTTCAACGTCTACCCCAAGGAGGTCGAACTGGTGCTGGACGAGGTGCCCGGCGTGCTGGAAAGTGCGGTGATCGGCCTGCCGCACCCGGATTTCGGCGAGGCGGTCTTCGCCGTGCTGGTGCCAAGGCCAGGTTTTGCGTTGAACATCGGGGCGGTTCTGGCGGCGACCGGCGACCGGCTGGCGCGGTTCAAGCAACCGAAAGATGCCGTGGTGTTGGCCGAGTTGCCGCGCAACGCCATGGGCAAGGTGCAGAAGGCCGCGTTGCGGGCGCGCTATTCCGGGCGCTTCGCGGGGTGACCGGCGCCGGGTGTCGGTGTTCACTTGGTCTGAATGTGTGGTGCAAATGGTTTGATATCGGAAGAGGGAACCTGACGGCGGAAGACCCTGGATGACGATTTCGGGGAATAGCTGGGAACAGCTGGTTACTCGCGATTGGCGCGGTCGGACGGTTTGCCGTCGCGGTGCCACCAGCGGTGCAGGCCGCTGCGGCTGATGTGGCGGTCGGGCGTGAAGTGCTCCGACACGGCGGAGACGATCTGGTCGAAGGTCATCCGGTCCAGCCGCGCCCGGACGAAGGCTTCAATCTCTGGGTCGGCAGTGATCCGGGAAGGGGTGCCGGGTTTGTGAAGGCGGCGATGTTCTGCGGTTGGCGAGACTGGTTCGGCCGGCGGGATAAAGCTGCCGTGAAGGATGGCTTCAAGGGCGGTTAAAGCGTTCGCTGCCGATGCGGTGGCAAGGGCAAGAAGGTCGCGGTTCCGGCGCGCCTCGGTCAGGGCATCGCTGATCAGCGCGCGATTGGCGCTTTGATCGGTGTTGCGGGAATCGGCGGTCATGGGTTATCTCTCCGGTTGGGATGATGACGGCGGAAATTCGGGGTCGTCACCGCAAGGTGACGCGAATGAGGGGACGCCCGGCCTTCCGTCATCCCGCCCGCCTTTCTTCCGCCGCCTTCAGCCAGTTCCGCACGCTGGTGTCGCTGGCGCGGAGCGTCCGGGCGATCTCGGCGGTGGAATGGCCCTTCCAGTCCAGGACGGCGGCAAGCCATGCCTTGGCAAGCGGGACGCGGCGTTGCAGGAGATGCCGGGTTTTTCCCAGGGCGCGGGCCTTGTCGGCACCCACCAGCGACTCAAGCCGGGACCGGCCCTGCGGATTGCCGGAAACCGCAAGCTCCGCGCCGCCGAAGGTCAGCAGGAAGTCAACCGTCAGGTCAAGCCCGAGAACGTCGAAATAGGGTTGCACCTGCGCAGTTGGCCGGGGGAAAGGGCGCGCGAGTTCTGTCATTCGGGAAGGTTCCTGCTTTGCGGTGTTTCGCCCGACCCCCCGCCAACCGGCCCAGGAAAAAACCGGCCGACGGGGTGCCACTCGCGGAGCTCTCTCTTCTCCGCTGGCATCAAGCCGGGTTTCCCCGGCCCGATCTTCAGTCTTTCAGCGTGCCCGGCGGCAGCCCGAGCTGCGCGCAGACGGCTTCCGCCATTTCCGAACCGGTGCGCGTCGCGGGGCTGCTGGGCGGCAGCGCGCCCATGTGCGACGGCTTCAGAAGATGCGCGAAGGCCGGAACCGTGCTGGCAACGAAGCTGTCAAAGCTCGCCTCGTCGTTCATGCAGAGCGCGGTTGCCCATCCCTTCATCGCGGGCGAGATGTAGCCGCGCCGCAGGGCATCCGCGACCTTCTCGGTCGCGCGGCCTTCGGAGGCGGTGGCAAGGGTCAGGTTGCGTTCGGCCAGCATGGCCTGCACCGTCTCGACCGGCACGAACCTGGCCGGGTCCGGGGCATCCGCGCCCTTGGCCTTCAGCAGCTCCGCCAAGGCGGCCAGCATCTCTTCTTCGGTTGCGTCCGGCCCGAGCTTCAGAGCTTCGGCAAGGCGGGCGTAGCGCGCTGCGGCGGGGGTAGTTTCGGGGGGCATGGCGTCTTCCTGACTGGCAAGGGCGGCAAGGTGGAGGTTCGGGTTGTGCACGAGGCCCGCGCCTTTCAGCCGGACAATCGCCTTGGTCTTCGGGTGGAAGAGGAAGCTGGGGGACAGGTAGCGGTACTCCCGGTTGCCGATCAGCTCGCGCGCCGTGGCCGTCCAGTCTACCCGCCCCCAGAGCCCGCCCGCCGCGATCTTCAGTTCCTTGATCCAGCCCGCCGCCGGAACCGGGCCGTTCAGCTTGGCTTCGGGCCTGTCGTTCTGGTGCTCATAGTCGATCGGCAGATCAACGCCGGAAGACTGGAACGCCAGCACCAGGGCGGCCGGGTCCGCCAGATCGAATTCGCGACCGTCGCGCCCGGTCATCCGCCCTTCCGGGAAGAGCTGCACCCATTCCGGCGCATCACCGCCCGGCGCAAGGGCGCGGTCGCAGATGCCAAGGGAAAGCCCGGGCATGGCGTCAGGCGACGTAGGGTGTGACGATCAGTTCCGCCGTGCCCTTCCAGGGGTTCGACCCGCCGCCGTCCTTGGTTTCGGTGTTCAGCAGGTGCAGCGCCGCGCTTTCCAGGGAAGGCGGTACGACCAGGACAGTCGGGGTCACGCCCAGGATGCGCCCGCCGTCGCTCTTGAAGTCCATCATCGCCGCCCGCGCGGCGGCGTAGTTCTCTTCGGTCAGGTCGGCCTTGGAGCCGTAGGCAAGCTGCCAGAGGCCGAAGCCCGCATTGACCCGCGCCCGGACGCCGTAGACGTATTCGTCGTTCATGAACACATGTTGGTCGTTGGTGCCGGTGATCGACTGGAACTCGTACTTCTCGCGTTCCTGCCAGATGATCGGGCGCATGGCGCGCGACGTGTCCAGCAGGAACCAGGGCGCGCCCGATCCGGCCTGCATGTTGCTGACCGAAACCGGCGCGGCCCCGGCGTCCAGTTCAACCGGGTGATCGGTGTCGAAGAAGTTCTGGCCGTCGAAACAGTTGGTGGTGAAGCCCGCCTTCAGCAGGCCGAAGACCAGCTCTTCGGGGTGACGGCGGCTGTCCTGCCCCATTTCCGCGAACATCGGCTTGAAGAGCCCGAGCTTGTCGTCGGCAATGTCGGTGCGACCGACCGAAACCGTCGCCTCGAACTTGCGGTTCGCGATGGTGAAGCCGTGCGCCTTCAGCCCGTTGACGTAGCGCCCCCCGACCCATTCGCGCAGGCGGGGGAACATGCCCAACCAGCCATAGGTCTCATCGCGGCTGGCACTCGGCACCGTCATGGCGATCTTGTCGGCATGGGCCGGGGCGGCGGCAAAGGCATCGGAATAGACGGTCTTGAAGCCCCGGAAGGCAAGGTCCAGCGTTTGGCTGTTGATGATCACGGCGATAGGCCCTTCCTGTCATTGCGGCTTTGTGCAAGCCGTTGTGGATGGAAGGACCATACTCGCGCGCGCGCGTGCAAAACACCCGCACACCCTTGCGGGGGAATGCGGCTGGGCGGGTTGAAGGGAGGGCTTGCCGGTCCCGTACCTGAACGCCCGAAGCGGTTTCGCGTTATGAGCGCGACGGCCTCATGCCCCGGCAAGCCGCCCGAGACTATCAGACCGCCCCGATTCCGGGAAGCCCCGGGCGAGGCCGCGCGACCGGCGCGGAGCTGGAATCGAACCAGCATCAGGTCTTCGATTTCTCGAAAAGCCCCCTTCCCAATCGGGGGACACCGCGCCGATATTCCCGCCCGGATGCGCGGCCAACGGAGCCTGCCAATCAGGATCGTGAAATTAAACAGGTTTCCGACGAAATTAAACGGGGTGAGGGGGTTTCGGGTAGTCAGGTGGCCCGGAACACGAAAGGGCTTTCCACGGCCTTCCTATGGAGTCTGCGGCAAGGGCAAAGGGCGGCACGGTTTCCCGCGCCGCCCTTGCCTGCACCCCGTCCAGGTCGCGCGCCGGTCACGCCGCCCGCGCCCGCGACTTCCACGCCTTCAGGGCGGTGATCACCTTGGGGGCCTGTGCCACGGTCAGGAAGCGCAGCGAGGACACCTTGAACCACTTCAGCAACCAGCCGCACAGCGCGGCCTCGTCCAGCTCGCACGCCTGATGCAGCTCCATCCACAGGGTGCGGATCAGCTCCACCTGACCCGGCGAGGCAAAGCCCGCCCGCTTGCCATAGGACGGCCCGTCCGCCACCAGCGGGCGAAAGCCGACATGATCGAGAAACCCCATGACGGCATCGAAACCCGCCTGATCCAGTTCGGTCGAGCTGGTGACGCCCGCGCACTTCGCCAGGACGCGCCGATAGGTCTCGTCATCCAGGCCGAGCTTGGCCTTCGCCACATACAGGATGGCCTTCTGTTGCTTGCTTATCGTCATTCCGGTTCTCCTCTGCCAAACGTCGTGTCCCGTTGCCCGCCCGCCTTGCGCGCAAGCTTTGCCTGCGCGACCGCCGCCATGGCGATGCGAAGCTTGGCGTCGAACATGTCGATTGCCGCGCCCTCCTGCGCTGCCGCGTGCTTGTAGGCGCGGGCGCACAGCTCATGGATGCTGGTGACACCGGGATCGTCGTGACCGATGTGCCCACCCGCCGCCATGGACCACAGGAACGTAAAGACCTGTTCGGCATGGCCCAGAAGGTAGGGCACTTCCGCCGTCGCCAGTTCCAGGCGTGATGCCTCTTCGTGGGTCAGGCGGATCGTTACCATGTCGTCGGACATGCCCGATTGCGCCGCATCGGAAGTCACCGGCTCCGCTGGCCTGCCGGGAATATAGAGCGCTTTCCCCTCCCGCGCCGCCTTGACCCGGTAGTCTTCGCTGCAATCGGCCATCACTTGCCACCCTTGGGCTGAAGTTTCAGGTCTTCGATTGCGGCCAATACATGCGCCAACTCTGTCCGCTCACCGCCCGAGAACAAGCTCGCATGGTCAATGACGTTCGCCACATCGCGCAGGGCGCCATGGTGCCGCGCGACGGCGTACAGGGCTTCGATGATCCTCGCATCGGTCAAACTGCGGCGGGCGGCAAGTGCCTGAACATCGGCCTCCGGCACCCTCCGCACAACAACCGGGCGGCGTATCCGGCTGCGGAGCTGGGGCAGGTATTCCCGGGCATCGAGAAGCTTCAGGTCTCCGCACAAAACGAGTGGGAAACATCCATCTCGGGCCGTTTCGCGAAGCCATTCGAACGCGACGTAGTCCGCGCCTCCCTTTGGATATCGCTGTACGAGGTTCTGGGCTTCGTCCACGAGCAGCATTCCGTCGGTGCCGATGGCTTCGGCAATGCGCAGCCGCTCGGCGGGCATCCGGCAGTTGTTCGGTTCCCCAAGTTCGAGACTCCGCATCAAGCCGAACGCCAAGGAAAAAGGGGACGCCTCACCCGCCACGCATGTGAACAGAAAGGTCCGTTTGGCACCATGAAGGTAGTGCAACAAGGTTTCGGTTTTGCCCATCCCGGGAGCGGCAGCGATCATTCCTATCGCCTCGCCACCCAGATTACGGACGTGCCCCAAGGTCCTCAGGATATCCGTTGCCGTTTCGGTCATCACGAACCGCCCGGTCTCGGGCGGAGAGTAGGGATTGATCAGCTTCAAGTGTTCTGCCATGCTTGTCTCCGTTCTGTCATGCGGGCCTAAACCCGCTGTGATTGACCGATGGGGCGCTCCAACGTCCCATCGGTCTCCTTACCTGCGGTACGCCTGCCCTTGGGCAATCGCCGCGTCCAGATTTCTAAGATACTCTTCCGGCACCGCCGGACGCGGCTTGCGGCTCTCATGTACGAGATCAACGGCCATGACTCGCGCGGGCTTGAGGGTGCTTCCGAAATGCCCCTCAACAACGCCTGCGGGTGCAGGAACCAGCGGGCCGGGGTCTGGAATGCTGTCTGTCAGTTCCTTGAACCGGGCGGCGTCCATGAAAGCTTGGGCCTCGTCCAGTCTGCGTGTCGCGATGGTGACCGCCTTGCGGTTCCGGGTGGCCGTGCGGATGCCATCAACACTGCCGTAAGCGCCGATCTTCACCGGCAGAATACCTTCACAAATCAACTCGCCCGCTTCGTTGTAGGCCAGCGCGGGTTGATCGAAGTCATCCGGGTTGCGCCCAAGCAGGATGCGCGTCTTGCTCTTCGGGTCGTGATACTTGAGCAGGGCATCCTGCGTGTCCGGGTCACCATAGGTGCAGTCGTCCACAGTGACGCGCCCCCAGCGGTCCACCGCCACCGGCGTGTAGATCAGCCCTGCCAGATAGAGTTGCCGCGAAGTCGCGACCCGTCGCACCCGAAGTTTCAATCCCGCTTCGAACACGTCGCGATAGGACCGACCGCGCATCCCCTGTCCGCGACGCCCCGTTTCCGCATTGTACCGGTTGACCTCGCGCGCAAGGACGCGGCGCGCCTCTTCCAGGGCAATGGGTGTTACGCCTGCATCCGGGCTTGCGCCGGGCTTATGCCCGGCATGGGCACCCTTGAACTCGGGCCGATCTTCAATCACGCGCGAAAGGCTTGCAAAACAACGCTCTGCAATCTTTGACTGCCCGTGTTCCGGGGTCGCGAAGTGGATTGCGATGCCCAGGTGGTGGCAGATGCCCAAGGGCTTCACCCCGTCCATAGCCTTGGGTGCGTTGCGGAACTTGTGCACCGCCCCGCCCGCCACCAGATTCCCGGTGAAGGATCGGCTGTTGTCCGGATAGAGCCGGTCGAAAATCCCATAGGTTTCGCAGGCGCGCCGGATGTAGCGCGTCAACCAGCATGTCCGTGACCGTCAACCACGTTGGCCGGTTTTAGGCCGCTGGGTTGGCGTATCTGGAATTGTTTTTCGCTCAGCCTTCTCCTTTGTCCTTGTTGTCGGCGATGGTTGTCGTTGGCGGTCTGCTCAGCGCCTCTTTGTTGGAGGCGGCCGCGCGCTGGCGGAAGCTTTCGGCATTCATCTCCAGGATCGCTGCGTGATGAACCAGCCGGTCGATGGCGGCGACGGTCATCGCCTTGTCCGGGAAGATCTGGTCCCAGCCGCTGAAGGGCTGGTTGGCGGCGATGGCGATGCTGCGGTATTCGTAGCGCCGGGCGATCAGTTCGAAGAGCACGCCGGTTTCGGCCTGATCCTTGTGGGCGTAGGTGATGTCGTCGAGGATGATCAGGTCGAACTTGTCGAGCTTGGCGAGCGCGGCTTCGAGCACCAGATCGCGGCGGGCGGCCTGAAGTCGCTGCACCAGATCGCTGGTGCGGGTATAGAACACGCGGTGTCCCCGCTCGATCAGGGCATGGCCTATCGCGCAGAGAATGTGCGTCTTGCCCGTGCCGGAATTGCCGATGGCGATCAGATTGCCGCCACCCTCCAGCCAGTCGCCGGCCGCCAAGGCCTCGATCCGGGCGCGCGGCAGGGTTGGCAGCGCCTTGAAGTCGAAGGTCGCCAGCGTCTTGCCAGCCGGTAGCTGTGCCTCGTTCATGTGGCGCTGAATGCGGCGCATGTCGCGTTCGGCCAGCTCGTATTCCGCGAGGACAGCCAGAAAGCGGGCAGCGGGCCAGCCTTCGGCATCGGCGCGGGTGGCAATCTCGGTCCAGAGTTTGTGGAAGCTGGGCAGGCGCAGCGCGGTCAGCATGCCGGGCAGCGTGTGGATGTCGATCTCGCGGGAGGTCATGCGCAGGCTCCCAGAAGGGCATCGAAGCTGTCGAGCGAGGGATGGGCGACGGCAACATCTCTCGGCAGCGCCGTTTGCCGCGGGTTCAGGCAGGATGCCAGAGGTCCGGGATCGGGCACCCGGCCCGCGTCCAATTCTGCTGCCAGCAGATGTGCCAGTTCCGCCTCGCAGGCCCGGTCGTGGGCGATGAACAGCAGGTCGACCATGCGGCGGCAGGCGTCGCGGCGGGGCAGATCGCGCTGCAGCACCTTCCAGGCCTCAGCGTATTCGGTTCGCGGGAACAGGCTGTCGCGGTAGATCGAACTCCACAGGGCTTGCGGTTTGCGCCGCAGCGCATGGATGACGTGATGGTAGTTGATGACATGCACGCGATGGCCATCGCCGCGACCTCGCGCCCTTGTATGGCTGACGACCAGGGTGCTGCCGAGAAAGGCCTCAAGGCGATCGTCGTAAAGGTGGACCCGCAAGCGCTGCCCGATCAGCTGCGACGGGGCGCTGTAGAAGATGCTCTTGACCAGAAAGCCGCTGGTGCGGGTGACCGGAACCACGGTCTCTGTAAAGTCGGTGGTGCGCCGGCGCGGCAGGGGCTTCAGATGCGCCCGTTCCACCTGCGTGGCCGCCGCCCGCTGCCGGTTGCGCCGTGCCACCAGAATGTCGATGAAGCGGCGGTAGTCCTCGATGCTGGCGAAGTCGCGGCTGCCGCGCAGGATCAGCGCCTGTTCGATGGCCTTCTTCAGGTGCCGGTTCTGGGACTCCACCGCGCCGTTCTCATGAGCTTCCCCGCGGTTGTTGCGACTGGCCTCCATGCCGTAATGGCCGACGAAGGCATTGTAGCGCGTGGTGATATCCTGGCGCTGGTCAGCCGTCAGGTTGCGGAAAGCGGCCGAGAGGCTGTCGGTGCGATGCTCCTGTGGTGCCCCGCCGAGCGACCAGAGCGCCTGCTGCAGGTTCTCGGCCAGGGCCGTGAAGCTCTCCCCGCCCAGGACCACCCCGACATGCTCCCACCGGCTGTAGACCATGACGAAGTGGTAGAGCAGATGCGGGAATAGCTGGCCCGCGATCGTCACCTCCAGCTCCTCGGCATGAGTGAAGTCGGACTGGGCCATGCGGCCCGGCTCCGGCGTCTGGCGGAAGATGATGTCGCGCTCGGGCCCGTTCAACGCCCGCCACTGCCGCACCCGCCGTTCCAGGGTGCGCCGGATGCGGTCATCGGGGAAGGCCAGCGGGTGCAGGCCCTGAAGGTGGCGCAGCAGGGTGACGGCCTGCAAGGCGCTGTCCCTCTCCAGCAAGGGAAGGATGTCGCCCTCCCAAAAGCCTTCGAGGGGATCGGCCACCGTGCGCCCGTGAACGATCTTGCGGTTCGAGGGCAGCGTCGGATCGGCATCGAACCGTCGGGCCGTGCGCTCACTGAACCCGGCGCGGGCGGCCGACGTGCGCTGACTGTGATATCGGAGGTCGGACATGTATAATCTCAATTGCTGGTCGTTGATGGGTTTGTAGGCCAACCCGGATCCTCCGTTTGACGGCAGAGGAACCCGGCTTACCAACCCGCAGCGACCAGCACCTTCCCCGAAATCAATCAAGCCGGTGGGGCTGCCCTCCAGACGGGCATGCCCGTCTTCCGTTCAGCCCCACCGGCCAAGGTGGTTGTCGGCACCGGCCAAGATGGTTGTCGCGCAACACCGGATTAGCCGCACCGTCGAGCGCGCGTTTTCAGCATCTGCCACCTCCCAATCGAGAACGGCATTCGAGGCGCAATCCACCAGCGCCAGAAAGGTATGGCGGCGCACCTTGCCGTCTTCGCCCACGGCCCAGAAGTCCTGCGTCCGCCCGTCGAGAGACACCCATTCCAGTGGTAGGATCGAAGTCTTGTCGCGCACTGCAGGCTGCGCCAGACGCCGCGCGGCCTCTTCCCGCCCCACACGGATCGTCAGCTTTTCGACTTCGGACAGAGCATCCCAGCGGCGGAAGACGGTCGACCAGGACGGCCAGTCCCAGCCTTCCGCAAGTTTCAGGTCGCGGGCATCGCACCAAGCCTTGCGCAGAGGATACTCTTCGCCGCCATCCCGCAAGGCGGTGAGGAAGTAAGACCACGCCTCGGCCGGGATTTCTGTCGGCTTTCGCCCGCCTCGGTAATCCGCCAAAAGCGCGGGGGCGAAGTTGATCGGATCGACCCCTTCAATATCGCTTAAAACCCGCCTCAAGGACGCCTCTGAAGCCCCCTTTTCGCCAAGCTCCGATGCGACGAGGGAGACCTTCTCAGGCCAACTCAGCATCTTTCCCGCTGCGATCAACAGCCGCGCCACGGCCGCCTTCTGTTCTGCCGCCGCCCGCATCTTCGGCGGGGCGTCCGCGAACCGTTCATGCGCCACATCATCATAGGTGCCCGCCGAGATCCCCGCCCGCGCACACTCGCGTTGGATATAGGCAAGGCGCACCGGGGCGGGCAAGTCCGTGAAGGCGAAGGTGAAGCGTTGGCCGCTTTGCTTCGTCGGAATGCAAAGCCTCTTCAGCCAGTCCCGAACGCCACGGTTGGTTGCTGGAACGTCCGGCAAGCCCACAATCGAACCGACGGTCAGAACATTCATGATGTCACCCCAGCGGCAGTCTTCACTTTTTCAACAAGCAATAGGGCTTTCGGTCCCTTCCAATGGCCCAACAAGGCCTTCCGTGCGTTGTGATAATCCACACCTTCAGCCTGACACCACGCATGGAAATTTGACCCATTTCCGACAAATGCCGCGCGCACCCGCAGCAGGGTGTGGCAATCTTGGTGTCTGTCTGATACGCTCATGTTGGAACTACCGCGACCCAAATTGGAGTAACGGTATTCCCCATTTTGGGTAACGTCAAGGCGGCGTGATGATAGAGGCAGTATCTTTTCGTCTGCGGAGCCTTCGGGATCGGAACGGTTGGACGGTCGCAGACATGGCCGAGCGGACCGGCATCCCGAAACGGACTCTCGACAAATATATGCTGCGCAGTGGCGCGAGCCTTCCAGGGTTCGACGCTCTTTGCCTGCTGTCGAAGGGCCTAGGGGTTTCGCTGGATTGGCTGGTATTTGGCTCCGAAGGTGCGAGCCCCAGCGTCGAGTTGATCGTCGAGAGAGCAAGCCATGCGGCGGGCCGTGCCGTCTTTGAGACGATCCTCCGAGAATTTTACGCGAAGA
Organism: Paracoccaceae bacterium Fryx2; assembly: GCA_032334235.1. Lineage (NCBI taxonomy): Bacteria > Pseudomonadati > Pseudomonadota > Alphaproteobacteria > Rhodobacterales > Paracoccaceae > Paracoccaceae bacterium Fryx2. The sequence continues at coordinate 2,103,977 of JAVSGI010000005.1, read as the reverse complement.
ACGGAGCTATAGTTTCTGGTGAGCGGATACTCAACTTGACCCCGGAGGACTGGGCGGGCGCGGTTGGTGACTATGCCAAGGAAGAAGCAGCGAAAATGATTGCCGAAGGCATTACCTACGAAGAACTTCTGAACTGGCGCAACAAGAAGCTTGAACGTGTACATGAGCTGTTCGTTGACATGGTTTCGGAGTTGCTTCCAGACGTGAAACTACCGACGAATCTGGCCAACACGAAACGGGGAACCGGGAACTAACCAGTTCCCGGTTGGCATATCCCCCAGACCGCCCACCATTGATTTCATTCAATTTCCTCAGAGCCGCTTTCCGCCGCTGCGCCTCAATCCGACCCGAAAACCCCAAATCCCGTCAAACCAATCGAACCGACCACTTTTCAAGGCACTGATTTTGCTTGCGATTTTTTTGCGACCCTGTCAAACCTTTTGAACGCCGTCACCGGGGGGGCTGTCTGCCCCCGGACCCCCCGAGGGTATTTCGGCCAATGAGAAGCCGGAAAGGGGCGCTTCGGTGGCAAGTTCCTGTTCGAGGAACCGCTCGAAAGCGTCGAGGTTGACCGGCTCGAACTGGCCGAAGCCCTGCATCCAGACCGAGGCCGCGCGCAGGCTGTCGGGATCGAGCTTGCACCATTTGACCCGGCCGTGGCGTTCCTGGGTGATCAGCCCCGCCTCGGCCAGCACCTGAAGGTGTTTCGAGATGGCGGCAAGCGACATCGCGAAGGGTTCCGCCACATCGGTCACCGCCATGTCATCTTCCAGCAGCATGGCGAGGATGGCCCGGCGGGTCGGGTCGGCGAGGGCGGAGAACACGGCGTCGAGGTCATGGGGCATGGCGCAGTTGTGGCGTGGCGCCGCAGGATCGTCAACCGCGCGGTTGAACATGGGGCAGGGGTCGGGCGGCCCCTAAGGCGGGACCGGGGATCGGACGGATTGCAGAAAAACCTTTTATCTCAATGGCTTGAAAAGAGAGGGGCGGGGGATATCCTTGCTTGACTCGGGGGGTGGCCCTGCGTAGGTTCGCCGCGACTGTTGAAGGGTGCTGCAGATGGCGGACGAACCCGATCCCGAACGGCTGCGGGCCCTTGAGGCCCGGCTGGCGCAGAAGATCGGGGCCGGTCCGGCGCGGCGCACGGAGGCGGGCAAGGCATTCTCGCAGGGCGAGCTGGCCTGGCGGATGGTGATCGAGCTGGTGACGGGCGTTCTGCTTGGCCTCGCGATCGGATACGGGCTGGACGCGCTGTTCGGCACGATGCCCATCTTCCTGGTGATCTTCGCCCTGTTCGGCTTTGCTGCCGGTGTCAGGACGATGATGGGCACGGCCCGTCAGATGGCGGCGGCGCAGCAAGCGCAGATCGATGCGGGGAAACCCGGCGGAACCGAAGGGAAATGAACGTGGCGACCGAGGCAGAAAGCAGTCTTCAGATCCACCCGATGGACCAGTTCCTGATCAAGCCGCTGTTCGGCAGCGAGCAGATCCAGTGGTATACCGTCACCAACTCCACCCTGTGGATGGCGCTGGCCGTGGTCGGGATCATTGCGCTTCTGGTGCTGGGCACACGCGGGCGGGCCCTGATCCCGACGCGCACCCAGTCGATCGCCGAACTGGCCTACGGCTTCGTCTACAAGATGATCGAGGACGTGACCGGGCATGACGGGGTTAAGTATTTCCCCTACATCATGACGCTGTTCATGTTCATCCTGTTCTCGAACTTCCTCGGGCTGATCCCGATGTCCTTCGCCACGACTTCGCATTTCGCGGTGACGGCGGTGCTGGCGCTGCTGGTGTTCTGCACCGTGACGGTGCTGGGGTTCATGCTGCACGGGACGAAATTCCTGAAGCTGTTCTGGGTTTCATCGGCGCCTGCGCCGCTGCGTCCGGTTCTGGCGGTGATCGAGGTGATCTCGTATTTCGTGCGCCCGCTCAGCCATTCCATTCGTCTTGTCGGCAACGTCATGGCAGGCCATGCGGTGATCAAGGTGTTCGCGGCCTTTGCGGCCGTCACGCTGATCTCGCCCCTGTCAATCCTTGCCATCACGGCGATGTACGGCCTGGAGGTGCTCGTGTCGGCCATCCAGGCCTACGTGTTCACGATCCTGACCTGCGTCTACCTGCGCGATGCGCTGCATCCGCACCACTGAGACGCGGTTCTCCGCGACAATCCAATCAGCCAATTCCAACCTCAAGGAGTGACGAACATGGAAGGCGATATCGTTCAAATGGGTGCCTACATCGGCGCTGGCCTGGCCTGCATGGGCATGGGCGGCGCGGCCATCGGTGTGGGCAACGTGGCGGGGAACTTCCTGTCCGGCGCCCTGCGCAACCCCTCTGCTGCCCCCGGGCAGACCGCCATGCTGTTCATCGGCATCGCGTTTGCCGAAGCCTTCGGGATCTTCTCGTTCCTCGTCGCGCTTCTGCTGATGTTCGCCGTCTGATCCCGGCAAACCGACGCTTTCGGCCAGAGGGGTGCAGACCTCTCTGGCCGGGTTTCCCGAGGGACGCAGGAGAACAAGATGGCGACCGAAGCTGTTGACGCGGCGGCAGGTGCGGCGGGCCACGGTGGTGGCGATGCCGCGGGCATGCCGCAACTGGATTTCTCGACCTTCCCGAACCAGATATTCTGGCTTCTGGTCACGCTGGTCGCAATCTATTTCGTGCTGGAGCGGGTGGCTCTGCCCCGGATCGCGGCCGTTCTGGCCGAGCGGACCGGCACCATCACCAACGATCTTGCCGCCGCCGACGACCTGAAGAAACAGGCCGTGCTGGCGGAAAAGGCCTACAACGACGCGCTGGCGAAGGCGAGGGCCGAGGCCGGGCGGATCGTGGCGGAAGCCAAGGCCGACATCAAGAAAGACCTCGACGCTGCAATGGCAGAGGCCGATCTGCAGATTTCCGCGAAAGCGGCCGAGTCGGAGACCAGGATTGCCGAAATCCGTGCGGGTGCGCTGCAAAGCGTGACCGAGGTGGCGACCGAGACTGCGCGCGAAATCGTGGCGGCCTTCGGTGGCAAGACCGACACGGGCAGCGTGACTGCGGCGGTTTCCGCCCGGCTGAAGGGGTGACGGCGATGAAACATCTTATCCTTCTGGCCATGCTGGCCGCTGGCCCGGCCGCCGCCGCCACCGACGGACCGTTCGCTTCGCTGAAGAACACCGACTTCGTCGTGCTGGTGGGTTTCATCCTGTTCCTCGGGGCTCTGGTCTACTTCAAGGTGCCCGAGATCATCACGCGTCTGCTGGACAGGCGCGCGGCGCAGATCAAGGCCGACCTGGAAGAGGCGCGCGCGCTGCGCGAGGAAGCCCGGGCGATCCTGACCTCTTACGAGCGCAAGCAGAAAGAGGTGCAGGAACAGTCTGACCGCATCGTGGCCAACGCCAAGGACGAGGCGATGGCTGCGGCCCGGCTGGCCAAGGAAGAGCTGAAACTGTCGATTGCCCGCCGCATGGCGACGGCGGAAGATCAGCTGGCCTCGGCCGAAGCCTCGGCCGTTCGGGCGGTGCGCGAACAGGCGGTGACCGTGGCGATTGCGGCGGCGACCGAACTGCTTGCCCGCCAGATGACGCCCGCCGCGGCGTCGGCCACCATCGACAGCGCGATCGACCAGGTCGCGGCCAAGATGCACTAGACCGGGGCGGCCCGACACGAACGCGAAACCCGGCCCTCGAGCCGGGTTTTTTCATGCCGTTCAGCGCGACTTTTCGTGCTCGAAACGCTGTAGGGCGATTTCCTCGTGGTGGTCGGCTTTCAGCTGTTCGCTGAGCGCCTGTTCGACATAGGTCAGATGCGCCTCGACCGCGGCGCGAGCCGCCTTGGGGTCGCGGGCCAGCAGGGCCGCGTTGATCGCCCTGTGCTGGGCCAGCAGCAGGTCGCGGGTGGCGCGCTGCTTGAACATCATCTGCCGGTTGTAGAACACGCCTTCGCGCAGCAATTCATACATCGACCGCATCATGTGCAGCATGACGACGTTGTGGCTGGCCTCGATGATCGCCATGTGGAAGGCGACATCCAGCATCGCCTCGTCCGACGGGTCGCGCTTGGCGTGCGCGGCTTCCATCTTGCGGAAGATTGCGGATTTCGCGGAGAATGGGCGCTGATTTCGCGCGATCGTGGGCACGCGTTTCGCGCCATTCTGGGCAGTCATTTCACGGGATCGTGGGCAGGCTGGCCGACGCTTTCATGGAGTCAGGCTTGAACGATTTGGTCAAGCTTTTTTGTGACGGCGGAGCGCCTGCGCAGGCTTTCACCTGAGAGGGTGAGGCGGTGTGCGTTGTGAACGAGGCGGTCGAGGATGGCATCTGCGAGCGTTGGGTCGCCGATGGCTTCGTGCCACTGGTCAACGGGGAGTTGGCTTGTGACGATGGTGGAAGCGCGGCCGTGGCGGTCTTCGAGGATTTCCAGCAGGTCACGGCGCTCCGGGGCGGTGAGGACGGCGAGGCCCCAATCGTCAATGATCAGCACATCCATGCGGGCGATGGTTTTGAGGATGCGTTCATGGCGGCCATCGCCACGGGCCAGAGCAAGGGCCTCGAACATGCGCGGCGCACGTTGATAGAGGACGGGCCGCCCATCCCGGCACGCCTTGTGGCCAAGGGCGCAGGCGATCCAGCTTTTGCCCAAACCGGTCGGCCCGGTTATCAGCAGGTTCTCGTGCCGGGCGATCCAGCCGCCATCGGCAAGATGCGCCATGACACTGCGGTCAAGACCACGTGGGCTGCGCAGGTCCAGATCCTCGACGCTGGCATCTTGGCGCAGAGCCGCAAACTTGAGCCGGGAGGCCAGTTTCTTGGTGTCGCGCTCTGCAGCCTCGCGGTCGACCAGCAGGCCGAGACGCTCTTCGAACGAGAGGGCGTCGAAGGCGGTTGACCTGCGTTGTTCTTCGAGCGCCGATGCAATGCCGGTCAGGCCGAGCGCCAACAGTCGGTCGTGGGTGGGATGGGTCAGCATTTTAGTCCTTTCTCAATGGTAATAGCTGCCGCCACGAATGTTGGCGTGCTGGAGGGGGGCGACCTCTTCGGAGCCTTCCAGGAAGGCGCGATCGAGGCCGGTCTTGAGGATCGAACGAATGGAGGTGACGGTGCGGGCCCGGATGGTCACACCCCGCTGGCAGGCCGCATCAACGCGCTCCGGCCCATAGGTTTTGACCAAGGCCAGCACACCCAGGCAGGTGCGGAACCCCTGTTCAGGATGGGGGCGGTCAGCCATCACCATCTCGCAAAAGGCGGCGACGGCGGGGCCGGTCTTGGTTGCCTGCGCCAGCATTCTGGCCGGGGTCCATTCGGCAAAGCGACGATGGGCCGATGGCATATGGTCGGCCACGGTGACATGGCTGCGCCGCCCCGGGGTGCGCACGTGGCTCGCAACCCTCTGACCACGATGGAATATCTCGACCGTCTGGCCGCTTGTGCGAACATCGACCTCTTGTTTGATCAGCGCGAAGGGCACGGAATACCATGAGCTGTCGACCTCAACGTGATAGTCGGGTGCCACGCGGGCGCGCTTCCAGCGGGCGAAGACATAAGGTTCGGGCGGTAGGGGCTGAAGATTGGGCCGATCCAAAGTGGCAAACAGATCGGCGCGGCTGGCGCCATAGCCGCGCATCACGCGCATGTTCAACTCGTCCAGCAGCCGCCGGATCGCCACGTTCAACTCGGCCAATGAGAAGAACCGGTGGTTCCGCAGCCGCGCCAGAATCCAGCGTTGTGCCACTTGGACAGCCACTTCCACCTTCGCCTTGTCCCGGGGTTTGCGCGGCCGGGCGGGCAGAACGGCGGTGCCATAATGCGCCGCCATCTCGGCATAGGTCCGGTTCAGCCCCGGATCAAACCGGTCTGCCTTGATCACGGCGGACTTCAGATTGTCCGGAACCACCGCCTTTGGCACGCCGCCCAGAAAGGCGAACATCCGGATATGCGCGAGGATCCAATCTTCCAACCCCTCCGATGCCACCGCCTCGGCATAGGTGTGATTCGATGCCCCCATTGCCGCCACGAACAGCTTCATGGCCCGCGCTTCGCCGGTCGTGGGGTCGATCACGTCGATGGTGTCGCCGGCAAAGTCAACGAACACCTTCTCGCCGCCCACATGTGTCTGGCGCATCGTCGGGCGCACCCGACCCTTCCAAGCCTCGTAATGCGTGCAAAACCAAGTATAGGCAAAACCCCCGGGGTGCGCGGCACGGTATTCTTCCCAGAGCAGCATCCGCGTCACCCCAGGGCGGCGCAACTCGCGGTCAATCTCCGCCCAGTCGGGCACAAGCCGCTCCGCGTCCGGCACCGTGGGCGGGGCTGGAAACAAAAGAAGTTCAAGGCTGTCGTCATCGATCCCCTCCGGCAAGGGCCACGTGAGCCCGGCATGACGCGCCCGTTGGGTGTAGCTTCCGACGCTCCCCTTGCTCAGACCGAGGGAAGCGGCAATGGACCGCTCGCTCAGGCCTTGCCCAAGCTTCAATCGCAAAACATCTCGTATCCGGCGCATGTTCAATCGTCCTGTCGGCATCAAGCCACCCCTTCATTCCTGAAGGCGCAACTATCCTCAATTTGCCGACCAGACCTGCCCGCGATCCCGCGAAATCAGTGCCCAGCTTCACGCGAAATGACTGCCCATGATCCCGTGAAATCGATGCCCACCATCAAGCGAAACACGCACGGAAGATCGCGTCCACCACCTTGAGATCGGTGTTCGACGCCAGCTGCGCCGCGCGTTCGGCGGCCAGCCCTTCCATGTCGCGGCGAAAGGCGATGTAGTCGAACACCGCCTCGTCATGGGTGGCAAAAAGCTGGATCAGCGCGGGCGAAAAGGCCGACCCCAACACGTCGGCGACATAGATCCCGGCGCCGGGACGGCTGTCGAGCAGCCCGCGATCGTGCAGGATGGCCACCGCATCGCGGAGGCTGGGGCGCGACACGCCCAGCCGTTCCGACAATTCGCGTTCGGACGGCAGGCGTTCCCCGGGTTGCAGGATGCCGCGCAGGATCAGCAGTTCGATCTGACGCACCACGCTTTGCGAAAGCTTTTCGGTGTGGATCTTCTGGAACGGCATCACAGTCCCCCGGGATTGGTCAGAAACTATGACCGCATCCCGGGATTCTCAAGCGCAAAGGGCCGCTTCATGGTCCATCCCCGACATTGTTGGAAGGGATGGACCCTTGGGTTCAGGTCAACGGGCGAATGATGATCTCGACCCGGCGGTTCTGCGCCCGGCCTTCGGGGGTCAGGTTCGACGCAACCGGCTGATCCTCGCCGCGCCCGAAGGAGACGATGCGCCCGCTCGGCACGCCGCCCGACCGCAGCACGCCCGCGACCGATCCCGCCCGGCGTTCCGACAGATCCTGGTTGTAGGCGGCGGCGCCGGTATTGTCGGTGTGGCCGATCACCTGCACGGTGGTGTCGGGATAGCGCAGCAGGTTTGCGGCAACTGCGCGCAGGTCGCTGGTCAGATCGCTGCGCAGGGTGGCGCTGTCGGTGGCAAACAGAATGTCCTGCGGCATGGTGACGACCAGTTGCGAGCCGGTGTTGGTCACGGTGACATTGTCGTTGCCGATGTTCTGGCGCAGGTCATTGGCCTGACGGTCCAGCGCGTTGCCGGCCAGGCCGCCGATCGCCGCACCGATGCCTGCGCCGACCACGGCCTTCGCAAGACGGTCGTCGCCGCCGCTTTTGGCACCAAGGATGCCGCCGAGCAGCGCGCCGGTGACGGCCCCGCCCTGGGTATAGGTCGGCTGGCCGGGGGCGGTGGCGGGGGGGGCGTGCAGCCCGCTACGGTGACAGCGGCAATCGCGCTCAGGATCAGGGGGGTCTTCAGGAACATGTCTGCTGCCTCATGGGGTTTGCGGCCCGTTCGCCGGGCTTGGCAAATCCTATACCAAGCCGGAGCGTGCCCTGATAGGCCCGCGTTCATGTGCGCAGAAATCCGCCCATCACGTTCCTGTGCGCGCCAGCGGCTCGTCTGCGTCGGCGCGGGCCGCTTCCCACGCGAGCATGGCGCGCTTGACCGGCAGGCCCCAGTGATAGCCGCCGAGGCCCCCCGACTTGCGCAGGGCGCGGTGGCAGGGGATCAGCCAGCTGACCGGATTGCGCCCCACGGCCGTGCCCACCGCGCGGACCGCCTGCGGGTGGCCGACGGCGCCCGCGATCTGCGAATAGGTGGTGACATGGCCCGAGGGGATGCGCAGCAGCGCCTCCCAAACCTTGATCTGGAACGGCGCGCCGATCAGGTGCAGCCGGGTCTCGCCCCCCGCCCCGAAAGCACCGGCGACCAGCGGCGCCACCGCCGCCGCATCCTCGACATAGGTTGACCCCGGCCAGCGGCTGCGCATGTCGGCCATCGCCGCCTCGCGACCGCTTTCCTCGGTGAAGGCCAGCCCGCACAGCCCCCGGTCGGTCGCCATCGCCAGCGCCTCTCCGAAGGGCGTGGGGAACAGGCCCCAGCGGATCACCAGACGCGCGCCGCCCCGCGCGTATTCGCCGGGGCTCATCGCCTCCCAGCGCAGGAACAGGTCATGCAGCCGCCCGCCGCCGGATAGCCCGGTTGCAAGCGAGGTTTCCAGCACGGTGAACCGCTCGTCCAGCAGGCGGCGGGCATGATCCAGCGTCAGGTATTGCTGGTAGCGTTTGGGCGAGACGCCCACCCATTGCGAAAACACCCGCTGGAAATGCGCGGGGCTCATGCCCATCTGCGCGGCGAGGGATTCAAGCGTCAGGCCGGGGCCGCCGCTGTCGATCAGCGCCAGCGCGCGGGCGATGACGGCGTAGTGATAGGCGGGCGGGGCGTTTTCCATGCCGGTCTCCTTTGGCTGCACCATAGCGCGGTGACACAGTGCCGCGCGACCCGGAAACTGCGGCTTCGGCCGCGTGCCGCCTTGCCGCGCCCACCCGGCTTTGGCATAGGGGACGCATGGCACGTCAGCTTGACTATCCCGCGATGCAGGCGATCTTTTCCCGCTTTCAGGCTCTGGAACCCGAGCCGAAGGGCGAATTGCATCACGTCAACGCCTATACCCTGCTGGTCGCGGTGGCGCTTTCGGCGCAGGCAACCGATGCCGGGGTGAACAAGGCCACCCGCCCGCTGTTCGCGCACGTCACCACCCCGCAGGCGATGCTCGACCTCGGTGAGGAGGGGCTGCTGGAGGCGATCAAGACCATCGGCCTGTTCCGCCAGAAGGCGAAGAACGTGATGCGGACCAGCCGTATTCTGGTCGACGCTTACGGCGGGCAGGTGCCTTCAAGCCGCGCCGCCCTGCAATCGCTGCCGGGCGTGGGGCGCAAGACCGCGAATGTGGTGCTGAACATGTGGTTCCACTATCCGGCGCAGGCGGTCGATACCCATATCTTCCGGCTGGGCAACCGCAGCGGCATCTGCCCCGGACGCGATGTGGTTGAGGTCGAACGCGCCATCGAGGACAACGTTCCGGTGGAATTCCAGCAGCACGCGCACCACTGGCTGATCCTGCACGGCCGGTATATCTGTGTCGCGCGCAAACCGAAGTGCGGTATCTGCCCGATCCGCGATCTTTGCTCCTTTGAGGATAAGACCGAATGAAGAAGTTTCAGGTTGTCGGCATCGGCAATGCGATGGTCGACGTGCTGGCCCCGGTGTCCGAGGCGTTCCTGGAGGCGAACGGGATCGGCAAGGGGATCATGCAGCTGATCGACATGCCGCGCGCGGTCGACCTTTACGCCCGCATCGGGCCTGCCAAGGAAATCTCGGGCGGCTCTGCCGCCAACACCATTGCCGGGGTGGCGCATCTGGGCGGGCGCACCGCCTATGTCGGCAAGGTCAAGGACGATCAGCTTGGCCGGATTTTTGCCCATGACCTGCGCGCGCAGGGGGCGGTGTACGAGACGCCGTTCGCCGCCGCGCAGTCGGAGCAGGAAACCGGGCGCTGCATCGTACTCGTCTCCGGCGATGGCGAGCGGTCGATGAACACCTATCTCGGATGGTCCGAATTCCTGACCCCCGGCGACATCGACGAGGCCCAGATGGCGGAGGCCGAGTGGATCTACCTTGAAGGCTACCGCTTCGACGGCCCGGCCAGTCACGAGGCCTTTGCCAAGGCGATCCGGGCCTGCAAGGGGGCAGGGGGGCGGGTGTCGATCACCCTGTCCGACCCGTTCTGCGTCGAGCGCCACCGCGACGCCTTCCGCCGGATGATCGTCGAGGATGTCGACCTGCTGTTCGCCAACCGCGCCGAATTGCTGTCGATGTATCAGACCACCGATTTCCCGGCGGCGCTCGCGGCGGCGGCGGCCGAGGTCGCCATCGTGGCCTGCACCGAAAGCGAGCATGGCGCGCATATCCTGTCGGGCGGCCAGCACTGGCAGGTGCCCGCGATTCCAACACAGATTGTCGACGCCACCGGCGCGGGCGACCTGTTCGCCGGGGCCTTCCTCTGGGCCATCACCAACGGGCATGACCTGCCCACCGCAGGCCGGATGGGCTGCATCGCCGCGTCCGAAGTGATCAGCCACATCGGCGCGCGCCCCGAGGCCGACCTGAAGGCGCTGTTCCGCACGCACGGCGCGCTCTGACCGCAGGAGGCGCCCGCCTCGGGCCCCGCCGGGGCCTTCGGCGGGCGCCACTGACGTGTCGCGGTTTCTGGCGCTGCGTCGTGGCCCGAGGTCGGACAGAGGGGTATTTGAGCCAAGAAGAAGCCTCGGGGCGCAGCGCCCGCTGGTCCCTTTGCAGGGGATAACCTTGCCGCGGAAACTTTCAGCTTTCACATTGGCACAAATATCCCACGGGGGGCGGGGGGTGTGAAACCCCCCGATGACAGGCGCGCGACGGGGCGGTATCGCCTGCGTCCCGATCTTGCCGCAGACCCTCATTCGCCCAGTTTGGCATGCACCTCGTCAAGATCGACCTCGCCGAGCGGCATCTTGTTGGCCGGGTTCTCGAAGTCATACCGGAACAGCTGGAAGTCGCGCTTGTAGATTTCCCAGACCAGGTGCATCGACAGGTCGTCGAAATACGCCTCGACCGGGTGGGCGCGTTTGGGGCCGTGGCCTTCACTTTCGTTGAACTTCGGGATCGCTTTCAGGTCGACGCGGTGCCGGGTGTCGATTGCGTCGAGTACGATCTGCATGCCTTCGTTGAACCGTTCGGTGAAAAAGATCTGGTCATAGCGGCCACCGTTCACGATGTAGGTCGAGACATGGCCCGCCATCGCCGACCAGTGGATGTCGGGTTCCATCGGTTTTTTCCAGCGGATGGTGTCGCGGCTGAAGAGCAGGAACCGGCGGAAGCTTCTGATCTGGTCGAACTCGGCCTTGCCGTCGTCACCGCCGACCTCGATCCCGTATTTCTGCGTCAGCAGCGGCACCAGATTGCCGCGGTAGCGTTTGCCGTTGCGCTGGATGCCGCAGATCTTGTCGAAGAACGACGACAGGATGCGGGTATAGGGGTTGCGCACGCAGGTGAAGGCGTAGGACCGGTGCTCCTTCACGTTGCGTTCGATCAGGGCCTGGCTGTCCTCCAATGCCCATTTGTGCAGCCCGTCGGTCGCGTCATGGATGTCGCCGTCGAAGAACCGGCCATGGTCGGAGTAGAACATGATCTGTCCGATGGTCGAACAGGCGCATTTGGGGACGACGCGGTACACCACGCTTTCGCTTTCCGTCATCCACGTTCCGGGAAAACCCATGAAATTCAATCTCCTGCCTGCCATGTGGCACTTTTCGCCGCGCCTCGGCATCCTTTGCCACAAAAAAGCAAACAAACACTGTCTTTTCAATGACCGTTAAAGCTATTCATGGCAACAATCACGACCTGAAGCGTTGAAGAGTTTCCAGAATGGCAAAGATTGCCTACATCCTGCTCTGTCACAAGGACCCGGAGGGGATCATTGCCCAGGCCGAACGGCTGACGGCGGCCGGGGATTACATCGCGATCCACTTCGACGCCCGCGCCCGGCGCGAGGATTTCGACCGGATCAGCACGGCCCTGGCCCGCAATGCCTCGGTCACCTTTGCTGCCCGGCGGATAAAGTGCGGCTGGGGCGAGTGGAGCCTGGTGGAGGCGTCGCTGCTGGGCGTGCGGGCCGCGGTCGATGCCTTTCCGCGCGCCACGCATTTCTACATGCTGTCGGGCGACTGCATGCCGATCAAGTCGGCCGAATATGCCCATGCCTTTCTTGACCAGACCGAGGCCGACTACATCGAAAGCTTCGATTTCTTCAGCTCCGACTGGATCAAGACCGGCATCAAGGCGGAACGGCTGATCTACCGGCACTACTTCAACGAACGCACGCACAAGCGGCTGTTCTATGCCTCGATGGACGTGCAGCGCCGCCTGCGGATCGGTCGGCGCATTCCGGCCGATCTGGCGATCCAGATCGGCAGCCAGTGGTGGTGCCTGCGCCGCCGCACCATCGAGGCGGTGCTCGATTTTGCCGACCGGCGGCAGGACGTGATGCGGTTCTTCCGCACCACCTGGATTCCCGACGAAACCTTTTTCCAGACCCTGGTGCGGCATCTTGTGCCGGGGCACGAGATTCGCGGCCGCACCCTGACCTTTCTGATGTTCACCGACTACGGCATGCCGGTGAACTTCCACAACGACCAGTATGATCTGCTGATCAGCCAGGATTACCTGTTCGCGCGCAAGATTTCGCCGGATGCGAGGGAGTTGAAGGAGCGGCTGGGGGCGCTGTATTCCGCGACCAACGTGCGGTTTCCGATCTCGAACGAAGGGCGGGGGCTGTTCAAGTTCCTGACCGGGCGGGGGCGGATCGGTCGGCGTTTTGCGCCCCGCTTCTGGGAAACCGAATCGAGCCTTGGTCGCGAGCGCACGCTGATGATCGTGACCTGCAAGAAATGGCATGTCGCCAAGCGGCTGGTCGAGCGGGTGCGGCAGGTCTCGGGCCTGCGGGCCGTGGACTACCTGTTCAACGAGGAGACAACCCCGCTGCCCGATCTGGGCGGCATCCAGACCACGCTGGAAAAGCGCACGCGCCACCGCCGGGCGCTGATGCGGATGCTGTATGACTACTGGCAGACCGACCAGCTTGTGATCTGCATCGATCCGGCGAATGTCGATCTGATGCAGGATTTCCATTCGGACCGCTCCAACACCCGGATCCTTGAGGTGGAATGCGATTTCACCGACGACTACCTGATGGGCCATGCCCGGCGGGTCGGGCTGGCGGGGGACCGCACGCCGCAGGAGACCATCGACCGGCTGCTGCCCACCATCCGCTATGACGTGAAGTTCGAAAGCGACCGGATCCGCGATGCCGATTTCGCGGGGTTGTATCGCATCCGCCAGTCTGCCAGCATCGAAGACAACACCGCCCCCCTTGCGGCATTTCTCGGGATAGCGCCGGACAGGGCGCGCGAGATTGCCGAGACCCATTACCTATTCGTGGATTGACCGATGGCCTACGCATACGACCCCCAGAACATCTTCGCCCGCATCCTTCGCGGCGACATTCCCAGCAAGACCCTGCTGGAAAGCGAGCATACGCTGGCGTTTCACGACATCTTTCCGCAGGCCCCGGTGCATGTGCTGGTGATTCCGAAGGGGGCCTACGTCTGCTTCGACCATTTCGCGCTGGAGGCGACGCCGGAGGAGATAGTCGATTTCCACCGCACCGCCGGTCAGGTCTGCGCCATTCTGGGCATCCAGCCGGGCGAGGGCGGCGACGGCTATCGCACCATCGGCAATGCGGGCACGGCGGCGATCCAGGAGGTGCCGCATTACCACATGCACATCCTTGGCGGGCGGAATCTGGGGCGGATGCTGGCGAAGGCCTGAGCGTTAGGCGCAGGGTTCGGGTCGCCCGGGGCGCGGGCATCGGGCAGGCTGGTCGGGCAAAACGGAGAGCGCCCATGACCATGATCTTCACGCCCCTGCCCACCGCAACCGTGCGCGCCCTGCAGGCGGGCGGTGCCGATGCCAATGGCCAGACGCCCGAGAGGGTGCTGGCGACGGGCAGCGGCAACCCCTGCCGTCATTGTCTGAAGATGATTCCCGAAGGCGCCCCGATGCTGATCCTGGCGGTTCGCCCGTTTCCGGTGCCGCAGCCCTATGCCGAGGTCGGGCCGGTCTTTCTGTGTGCCACGCCTTGCACGGCCGGGGGCGGACCCGATCTGCCGGAAATCCTGGCCGCGCCCGACTATATCGTGCGCGGCTATGGCGCGGATGACCGCATCGTTTACGGCACTGGCGCGGTGGTGCCGACCCATGACGTGACGGCGCGGGCCGGGGTGCTGCTGGATGATCCGGGGGTGGCCTATGTCCACGTCCGCTCGGCGCGGAACAACTGCTATCAGCTGCGCATCGACCGTCTGCCCGCGTGACTGCGGGTTGAAAGGGGGTATTTGGGCCAAGAAGAAACCGGGGTCAGTGCGCCAGTGCCCAGTTTGCCCCCCGCCCGGCCTCGACCGTCAGCTTGACCGACAGTTTCACCGCAGGGTCGGCCGCGCCCTCCATCACGTCGCGGGCGCGGGTGATCAGGGTGTCGGCGGCGGCCTCGTCCACCTCGAACAGCAATTCGTCATGCACCTGCAGCAGCATGGTGGCGGGCAGGTCCGCGATGGCGGCAGGCATCCGGATCATGGCGCGGCGGATCACGTCGGCCGCCGTGCCCTGGATCGGCGCGTTGATTGCGGCGCGCTTGGCAAAGCCTGCACCGGGGCCCTTGGCGTTGATTTCCGGTGTGTGGATCTTGCGGCCGAACAGGGTCTGCACGAAGCCCTTGTCCCTGGCGAAGGCCACCGTGTCGTTCATGTAGTCGCGGATGCCGGGGAAACGCTCGAAATAGCGGTCGATGAAGCCCTGCGCATCGGAGCGCGGAATGCGCAGGTTGCGCGCCAGACCATAGCCCGAAATGCCGTAGATCACCCCGAAGTTGATCGCCTTGGCCTGACGGCGGATCGCCGGGTCCATGCCTTCCAGCGGCACGCCGAACATTTCCGACGCGGTCATGGCGTGGATGTCGAGCCCGTCGCGGAATGCCTGTTTCAGCGCCGGAAGATCGGCAACATGCGCCAGAATCCGCAGCTCGATCTGCGAATAGTCCAGCGATACCAGAGCCTTGCCCGGCGGGGCCACGAAAGCCTCGCGGATGCGGCGGCCTTCCTCGCTGCGCACCGGGATGTTCTGCAGGTTGGGGTCGGTCGAAGACAGCCGCCCCGTCACCGCCCCGGTCAGCGAATACGACGTGTGGACTCGCCCGGTTTCGGGGTTGATGTGGTCTTGCAGCGCGTCGGTATAGGTCGATTTCAGCTTGGCCAGCTGCCGCCAGTCGAGCACGCGGGCGGGCAGGTCGTGGCCCTCGGCGGCCAGATCCTCCAGCACGTCGGCGCCGGTGGCATAGGCGCCGGTCTTGCCCTTCTCGCCACCGGGCAAGGACATTTCGTCAAACAGGATCTCGCCCAGCTGCTTGGGGCTGCCCACGTTGAAGGGCCGGCCGGCCAGCGTATGGATTTCATGCTCCAGCCCCGCCATCTTCTGTGCAAAGGCGTTCGACATCCGCGAGAGCGTATCGCGGTCCACCTGGATGCCCGCCATTTCCATCGCCGCCAGCACCGGCACCAGCGGCCGTTCCAGCGTTTCATACACGGTCGTCACCCGGGCGCGGTGCAGTTGCGGGCGGAAAAGCTGCCACAGCCGCAGCGTCACGTCGGCATCTTCGGCGGCGTAATCCACCGCCTTGTCGATCGGCACCCGGTCGAACGTCACCATCGCCTTGCCGACGCCCAGCAGCGGCTTGATCGGGATCGCCGTGTGCCCGAGATACCTGTCGCACAGGTAATCCATGCCGTGGCCGTGCATCCCCGCGTGCATCGCATAGGACATCAGCATGGTGTCATCGAACGGGGCCACCGTCACGCCATGGCGCGCGAAGATCTTTGCGTCATACTTCATGTTGTGGCCGATCTTGAGGATGGCATCATCCTCCAGCACCGGCTTCAGCATCGCCAGCGCAAGGTCCGCCGACATCTGCCCTTCGGTCAGGGCGGACGAGCCGAACAGGTCGCCGCCGCCCTGCCGGTGGCCCAGCGGAATGTAGCAGGCCCGCCCCGCCTCGACACACAGCGATATTCCAACCAGTTCGGCGCGCATCTCGTCAAGGCTGGTGGTTTCGGTATCGACCGCGACATGGCCGCGATCCCGGATCACCGCGATCCAGCGGGCGAGGGCTTCAGCGTCGCTGACGTGTTCGTAATTGCCGAAGGGCGGCGCTTCTGCCTGAACCGTGGCCGGGGCGTCGGTGACAGGCGCAACCGGGGCCTCGGGTGGGGCGACCTTCAGCCGGTCGGCCACCCGCCGCGTCAGGGTGCGGAACTCCATCTCGTTCAGAAAGCCCATCAGCGGCACGGCGTCGGGCAGCCGCACCTCCAGGCTTTCCAGCGCCACATCCAGCGGCATGTCGCATTCCAGCGCCACCAGACGGCGCGAGATGCGGATCTGGTCGGCATTGTCCACCAGCGCGTCGCGGCGTTTCGGCTGCCTGATCTCGCCCGCCCGTTGCAGCAGGGTTTCCAGATCGCCGTATTCCTGGATCAGCAGCGCGGCGGTCTTGATGCCGATGCCCGGAGCGCCCGGCACGTTGTCGGTCGAGTCGCCCGAAAGCGCCTGCACGTCAACGACGCGGTTCGGGGGGACGCCGAACTTCTCGAAAACCTCGTCGGGGCCGATGCGCTTCATCTTCATCGGGTCGAGCATGTCGACCCCGTCTCCCACCAGCTGCATCAGATCCTTGTCCGAGGAAATGATGGTCACCGTCCCACCCGCCGCCCGCGCCCGGCACGACAGGGTGGCGATGATGTCGTCGGCCTCGAACCCCTCGGTCTCGATGCAGGCGACGTTGAAGGCCCGCGTCGCGGCGCGGGTCAGCGGGAACTGCGGGCGCAGGTCTTCGGGCAGTTCGGGGCGGTTGGCCTTGTAGGCCGGGTAAATGTCGTTGCGGAAGGTCCTGGACGAATGGTCGAAGATCACCGCGATATGGGTCGGGGCTTCCTGCGCGCGGGTCGTGGTCAGCTCGCCCCACAGCATGTTGCAGAACCCTGCGACCGCGCCGACCGGCAGCCCGTCGGATTTGCGCGTCAAGGGCGGCAGCGCGTGATAGGCCCGGAAGATATAGGCCGAGCCGTCGATCAGATGCAGATGGTGGCCCTTGCCGAATGTGCCGCTCATGGCTCAGCCTTCCGTTGCGGTGCCCTTGCGGGCGGTTCGGTGTGGCGGTGCGCGACTAGTGGTCGTGCGCCGCCGATTTGTCGATCACGAACCGCTTGTCGCAATAGCCGCATTCCACCCAGCCGGGATCTTCGGGAATCGTCAGCCAGACGCGGGGATGCCCGAAGGCGCTGCCGCCGCCATCGCAGGCAACCTTCCACTTCGTGACCACTTCGGTCTCGGGGGCTTTCATGGTCATGGCAGACTCCTGTCGGGCGGGCAATTGATCCCGGCGCATGATAGCGATGCGGGCGGGCGCGGCAAGGGGCCGAGGGTCAGGGCAGATCGGCCGAGGGGATCACCGGGAAGAACACGCCCCCCGACCACAGCCCGAACCAGCCGTCGTCGTGCGTGCCAAGCTCCACCAGCCGGTAGAACGACTTGCGGTCGATCAGCGCCTCCATCCCGGCGCGGACCATGACATAGGGCGAGGGCTCGCCGGTTTCGGCGTCGCGCACGACGCGGATCGGATGATCCGGCCCTGCCGAGACCTCGTCGCCGGTCTTCGTGACAAAGGTCAGATCCTGCGCAGCCCCGGCGCCGGTCGCGGTGAAATCGACCGCCAGAAACGGCGCGTCATCCACCGTGATGCCGACCTTTTCCACCGGCGTCACAAGGTAATAGCGGCCCCCTTCCAGCTTCAGGATCGACGAGAACAGCCGCACCAGCGGTTCGCGCCCGATCGGGGTGCCAAGGTAGAACCACGTTCCATCCCGCGCGATCCGCATGTCAAGGTCGCCGCAGAACGGCGGGTTCCACAGGTGCACCGGCGGCGGACCCTTCTTCGCCCCCGTCGCGGCCTGCACCGAGGCCATCACCCCCTCTGCCGAAGGTTTCACGATCATTTGTCCCCACATGCTTTTTGCCATTTGTGCCGGGCGGCATAGTTCGGTCTAATGATATGATAAACCCAAGCGGAGCATCCTGCCATGGCCGACGCCCTGATCGCGCAGATCGAAACCCTTGGCGACCGGCTGACCGAAGCCAAGGCCAGCATCAACCGCCGCTTCATCGGGCAGGAAAAGGTGGTCGATCTGGTGCTGGCGTCGCTCTTGTGCGGCGGCCATGCGCTGCTGGTGGGCTTGCCGGGGCTGGGCAAGACCCGGCTGGTCGATACGCTGTCCACCGTGATGGGGCTGAAGGGCAGCCGCATCCAGTTCACCCCCGACCTGATGCCCGCCGACATTCTGGGGTCTGAAGTGCTCGACTCCACGCCCGACGGGGGCCGCGCCTTCCGCTTCATCGAGGGGCCGATCTTCTGCCAGCTTCTGATGGCCGACGAGATCAACCGCGCCAGCCCGCGCACCCAGTCGGCGCTGCTGCAGGCGATGCAGGAACGCGAGGTCACCATCGCGGGCCAGCACCGCCCGCTGGGCCGCCCGTTCCACGTTCTGGCGACCCAGAACCCGATCGAGCAGGAAGGCACCTATCCGCTGCCCGAGGCACAGCTTGACCGCTTCCTCGTGCAGGTCGATGTCGAATATCCGACCCGCGCCACTGAACGCGACATCCTGATCGCCACCACCGGGGCCGAGGATGCGCAGGTGCATCAGGTGTTTGCCGCCGACGAACTGATTGCCGCGCAGGGCATCATCCGGCGGATGCCGGTCGGGGATTCGGTGGTCGAGGCGATCCTTGATCTGGTGCGCGCCTGCCGCCCCGGCGAGCCGGAAGGCGTGGCGCTGACCGACATGCTGTCCTGGGGCCCCGGCCCGCGCGCGGCGCAGGCACTGATGCTGACGGTGCGAGCGCGGGCCTTGCTCGACGGTCGGCTGGCGCCTTCGGTCGCCGATGTCGCTGCGCTGGCGCGCCCGGTGCTGACGCATCGCATGGCGCTTTCGTTCGCGGCCCGGGCGCGGGGCGAAAGCCTCGCCTCGCTGATCGACGGCGTGGCCGCCCGCACGCTGGGCCTCGAGGCGGCGGCGTGAGCGCAGCCGCCCCCCTTCGCGTCCGTGCCGAGTCGCTGGGCCAGGCCCTGCCGCCGCTGCTGGCGGCCGCCGAGCATCTGGCCGCGACGGTGATCCTTGGCGATCACGGGCGCAGGCGGGCGGGGATGGGCGACGAGTTCTGGCAATACCGCCCGGCCCATGCCGGAGATTCCGCGCGGATGGTCGACTGGCGTCGTTCGGCCCGGTCGGATGCCCATTTCGTGCGTGAACGCGAATGGCAGGCAGCGCAGACGGTGACGCTGTGGGTCGATGGGTCGAAGTCGATGTCGTTCACCGGCGCAGGGTCGCGCCCCCCCAAGGCCGACCGCGCACGGCTGCTGGCGCTGGCGCTGGCGGTGCTGCTCTTGCGCGGCGGCGAGCGGGTCGGGCTGGCGGGCGACGCCGCCCCGCCCCGGTCCGGCCGGATGCAGCTTCCCCGCATCGCCGACGCGCTGGAGGCGGACTCAGCCGCCGACTATGGCGCGCCGGAAACCGCAGGCATGGTCAGCCATGGCCGCGCCGTGTTCCTGTCGGATTTCCTTGGCGATCTGGCGGGGATCGAGACCGCCCTTGGCCGCGCCACCGACCGGGGGGTGCGCGGCGTGCTGTGCCAGGTGCTCGACCCGGCCGAAGAGGATTTCCCGTTCGACGGCCGCACCATATTCGAGTCGATGGGCGGCAGCCTGCGCCATGAGACCCTGCGGGCGGGCGACCTGCGCGGCCGCTATCTGGCACGGCTGGCCGAGCGCAAGGAACGGCTGGCAACGCTGGCCCGCGCCTCGGGCTGGCACTACCAGTGTCACCACACCGGCACGGCGGCGCAGCCGGTGCTGTTGTGGCTGTATGCGGCGCTGGAAAGGGCGGGCTGATGTGGATGCTGGGCCCCATCGGGTTTACTGCGCCGCTGATCCTGCTGGCGCTGGTCGCGCTGCCGGTGCTGTGGCTGATCCTGCGCGCCGTGCCGCCCGCGCCGATCCGGCGTCGGTTCCCGGGCGTGGCGCTGCTGCTGGGCCTGACCGATGACGAGGTGGAAACCGACAAGACGCCGTGGTGGCTGCTCTTGCTGCGCGCGGCGGCGATTGCGGCGGCGATCATCGCCTTTGCCGGGCCGGTGCTGAACCCTAAGGAACGGCAGGCCGGGACCGGCCCGCTGCTGGTGCTGTTCGATGGCGGCTGGGCCGACGCCCGCGACTGGCCGCGCCGGATCGACCGGGCAACGGCGCTGGTCGAGGAGGCGGGGCGCGAGGGCCGCCCCATCGCCGTGCTGCGCCTGACCGATGCGGCCGAGACCCCGCAGTTTCAGGCGGCCAATGCCTGGGCCGGGCGGCTGACCGGGCTTGCGCCGCAGCCCTGGGCACCATCGCCCGCCAATTGGGCCGGGGCGCTGCCCGAAGGCCGGTTCGCCAGTTTCTGGCTGTCGGACGGGCTCGACCATCCCGGCCGCGACACCCTGCTGGCCGCCCTTGGCGAGCGGGGCGCGGTGACGGTGTTCCAGAGCCCGCGCCCGGTGCTTGCGCTGCGGCCTGCCGGGTTTGCCGATGGCGCGGTGCAGCTTTCCGCCCTGCGCCTGCCCGCAGCCGACGCCGTGCAGGCCGAGGTGTCGGCGCGCGGGCTCGACCCTGCGGGGATCGAGCGGGAACTGGCCCGTGTGACGCTCGACTTCGCAGCCGGGTCCGCCACCGCCGAAACCGCCCTCAGCCTGCCGCCCGAACTGCGCAACCGCCTGTCGCGGTTCGAGATTGCGGGGGTGCGGTCGGCCGGCGCGGTCAGCCTGACCGACGACAGCCTGAAGCGCCGCAAGGTCGCGCTGATCGCCGGGCGTGATGACCGCGAAGGGTTGCAGCTTCTCTCGCCCACCCACTACCTGCGGCAGGCGCTGGAACCGGTGGCCGACCTGATCGACGGCACGCTTGCCGACATCCTGCTCGCCAGCCCCGACGTGATCGTGCTGGCCGACGTGGCCCGCCTGTCGCCCGATGAAACCGATGGCATTCTCGACTGGCTGGACAAGGGCGGCCTGCTCTTGCGCTTTGCCGGGCCACGCCTTGCCGCCTCGGATGTGTCGCGCAGTGCGGAAGACCCGCTGATGCCGGTGCGCCTGCGCGAAGGCGGGCGCACGGTCGGCGGCGCGATGAGCTGGGGCGAGCCGAAGGCGCTGGCGACCTTTGCCGAAACCAGCCCGTTCTTCGGCCTGCCGGTGCCCGCCGAGGTGACAGTGACCGCGCAGGTGCTGGCCCAGCCCGACCCCGATCTGGCGTCGCGCACCATCGCTGCCCTTGCCGACGGCACGCCGCTGGTGACGCGCAAGGCCGTTGGGCAGGGTCAGGTGGTGCTGGTGCATGTGACGGCGAATGCCGAATGGTCCAGCCTGCCGCTGTCGGGCCTGTTCGTGCAGATGCTGGAACGGCTGGCGGTTTCCACCCGGCCCGCAGCCCCCGAGGCCGAAGATCTCGCCGGGCGGGTCTGGGTGCCCGAGGTGGTGCTGGATGCTTTCGGCGTGCCCTCCGACGCGGGCGAGCTGGCCGGGGTGGCTGGCGAGGCGCTGGCGCAGGGCACCCCCGGCCCCGGACTGGCGCCGGGGCTTTATGCCGGGGATGACCGCCGCGTGGCGCTGAACGTGATCAATGCCGACACCACGCTGGTGGCCGCCGAATGGCCCGCGACCGTCGCGGTCGAGGGGCTTGAGGCGGCCCGCGAACAGGCGCTGAAGGGCGCGTTCCTCGGTGGTGCGCTGGGGCTCTTGCTGATCGACATTCTGGCGGCGCTGTGGATCTCGGGGCGGCTGACCGGCCGGGTTGGCGCGATCCGCGCCTCGCTTGTGCTGCTGCTGCTGGTCCCCGCGCCGGAGGCCCGTGCCGACGACGCCTTCGCGCTGGAGGCCACGACCGAGGTCCGTCTGGGCTATGTCATCACCGATGACGAACGGGTGGACGAGGTGGCCGAGGCCGGCCTGCGCGGCCTTGGCCTGCGCCTGTTCGAGCGCACCTCGGTCGAACCGGCCGACCCGATCGGGGTCAATCTTGAATCGGACGAACTGGCGTTCTTTCCCTTCCTGTACTGGCCGGTCACCACGGCGCAGGCGCTGCCCTCGCCCGCCGCCTATGCCAAGCTGAACCGTTACCTGCGGTCCGGCGGGCTGATCCTGTTCGACACCCGCGACGGCGACATGGGGGGGCGCAGCACGCCCGAGGCGCAGCACCTGCAACGGCTGGCCGCGCCGCTTGACATCCCGCCGCTGGAACAGGTGCCGCCCGACCATGTGCTGACCCGGACCTTCTATCTGCTGCAGGATTATCCCGGCCGCTACACCGGCGCAGCACTCTGGGTCGAGGCTGCCCCACCCGATGCCGAACAGGCCGAGGGGATGCCCTTTCGCAACCTGAACGACGGCGTGACGCCGGTGGTGATCGGCGGCAACGACTGGGCTTCGGCCTGGGCGGTGGACGGGCGCGGGGTGGCGATGTTCCCTGTGGGGCGCGGCTACGCGGGCGAGCGGCAACGCGAGATCGCCTACCGCTTCGGGGTCAACCTGATCATGCATGTGCTGACCGGAAATTACAAATCCGATCAGGTGCATGTGCCGGCCCTGCTGGAACGGCTGGGCAACTGATGGGGGCGCGCGCATGACCGGAACCGTGGTCTTCGACCCGCTGCTGCCGATGGTGGCGCTTTGGGCGCTGGCGGTGCTGGCGGCGGTGCTGGTCGGCTTCGCACTGTGGCGCGGGCTGGCGGGCTGGTGGCTGCGCGGGCTGGCGGCGGTGGCGGTGCTGGCGGCGCTGGCCAACCCGTCCTTGCAGGAAGAAGACCGCGCCCCCCTGTCCGACATCGTGATTGCGGTGGTGGACGACAGCGCCAGCCAGCAGATCGGCACCCGCCCCGACCAGACCGCCGCCGCGCTGACGGCGGTGCAGGCCGAGGTGGCGGCACTGGAAAACACCGAGTTGCGCGTGGTGCGCGTGGGCGACGGCGACGGCGACGCGGGCACGCAACTGATGACGGCCCTGGCCGAGGCGCTGGCCGAAGAACCCCGTGCAAGGGTGGCCGGGGCGATCCTGATCACCGACGGGCAGGCGCATGACATGCCACTGGCCCCTGAAATGCCCGCCCCCCTGCATGTGCTGCTGACCGGCCAGGCGCAGGACTGGGACCGCCGCCTTGTGGTCCGCAACGCCCCTGCCTTCGCCATTCTGGGCGAGCCGGTCACGCTGATCCTGCGGATCGAGGATCAGGGCGCGGTGCCTGTCGGCCTTGGCACCGGCGCCGACCTGTCGATTGCCGTCGATGGCGGCGAGCCGCAGACCTACCGCGTGCCGGTGGGCGAGGATCTGGAACTGCCCGTCACCCTGCCGCATGGCGGCATGAACGTGCTGCAATTCCAGGTCGCCGTGGCAGAGGGCGAGTTGACCGACCGCAACAACGCCGCCGTCGTGTCGATCAACGGCGTGCGCGACCGGCTGCGGGTGCTGCTCGTCTCGGGCGAGCCGCATGCGGGCGAAAGGGTCTGGCGCAACCTCTTGAAATCCGACCCCTCGGTGGATCTCGTGCATTTCACCATCCTGCGGCCGCCCGAAAAGCAGGACGGGATTCCGGTCTCGGAACTGTCGCTGATCGCCTTTCCGACGCGTGAGCTGTTCGTGGAAAAGATCGAGGAATTCGATCTGATCATCTTCGATCGCTACCGGCTGCGCGGCATCCTGCCGACCTCCTACCTTGAAAACGTGCGCGATTACGTCCGAAAGGGCGGCACGGTGCTGGTGGCGGCCGGGCCGGAGTTCGGCACTGCCGACAGCCTGTGGCGTTCCCCCCTGTCGGAAATCCTGCCGGTCGAGGCGACCAGCCGGGTGATCGAGGAAGGCTTCCGCCCCGCGCTGACCGACCTTGGCCGCCGCCACCCGGTGACGCAGGGGCTGGAAGCGCTGGCCCCCGAAGGTGGCTGGGGCCGCTGGTTCCGCCAGATCGAGATTTCCGCCCGCCCCGGCGGGCAGGTGGTGATGCAGGGCGCGGGCGACCGGCCGCTTTTGGTGCTGGCGCGGGAAGGTGAGGGGCGCGTGGCGGTAATGGCCTCCGACCACGCCTGGCTCTGGGGGCGCGGCTACGAAGGCGGCGGGCCGCAGCTTGAACTGCTGCGGCGGCTGGCGCACTGGATGATGAAGGAACCCGAACTGGAGGAGGAGGCGCTGACCGCGCTGGCCGATGGTCAGGGCCTGACGATCACCCGCCGCTCCATCGCCGAAACTCCGCCGGGGGATGTGACGATCACCGGCCCGGATGGCAGCGAGACCCTGCTGGCAATGCCCGAGGTGTCGCCCGGCACCTATGCGGCGACGTTTGCAGCACCCGTCGTCGGCCTTTACCGTCTGGCGCAGGGCGAGCTTGCGGCGGTGGTCGCCGTCGGCCCCTCGGCTCCGAAGGAATTCGAGGAAACCATCGCCAGCGGCGACAAGCTTTCCTCGGTGACCGACCCGACCGGCGGCGGCATCCTGCGGCTGGAGGATGGCGCGCCCGACATCCGCACCGTGCGCGAAGGCCGGGTCGCGGCGGGGCGCGGCTGGATCGGCATCACCCCGCGCGGTGCCTATGTCACGCAGGACATCCGGGTGGCGGCGCTGCTGCCGGGCTGGCTGTGGCTGCTGCTCGCCGCCGGGCTGGCGCTGGCGGCCTGGCTGCGCGAAGGCCGCTTCGGCGTGCGCCGCAACGCTTAAGGCGCGGCCCGTTGCAGGATGACGACGCGCGAGGCCGAGGCGAACTCGCGCCGGATCTGCACCGCTGCGGTGACCAGCGTGGCCAGCACCAGCGCCAGCGGCCCCAGCAGCCACCCCAGCGCGCCCAGTGCGAAATAGACCGAATGCAGTCCCCGGTTGAAGCTTCGAGCAGCGGTGATGTTGACCTCGGCCGCCTGCGAAGCGCGGTGATAGGCAAGCGGGTCGGCGGGATCGTTCGGCACTGCCGCCATCAGGATGCAGCAATAGCCGAACAGCCGGTGCGACCAGACGAACTTCAGGAAGGCATTGGCGACCAGCAGCAGCACGAGGATCACCTTGATCTCGATCACAGGTGCTGCGATCCCCAGCGTCAGATCCTGCGCCAGCCCCGCCACCCGGTCGGAGTTGCCCAGCAATGCGATGCCGCCGCCGATCGCGATCATGCTGGCCGAGGCGAAGAAGGCAGTGCCCTGCCGCAGGCTGTCGATCACCGCGCCATCGAAGATGCGCGGCTGGCGCGTCACGAACTGGCGCATCCAGTCGCGGCGATACTCGGCCATCAGCATCGAGACCGACATGCGCCCGGCGGGCGGATGTTCCACCAGCCAGCCCAGCCCGAGCCAGACCGCCAGCAGAAACCCCACCGCAGCGGCGTCGGCCAGACCAAAGGGGGCAAGGCGTGTCATCATTTCCATGCCCGCACCTTACCCAGAAGCGGAACGCTTGCCAAAGCGGCAAATTGGTTATATTAATTTACCAATACCGCCGGGAGGGCCGCCATGGACATGCCGATACCCAACCCCGCGATCCTTGCCCGCAAGGCCCGGATCGTGGAGCGTCTGCTTGGGGTGCTACCTCGCGATGCGGTGGTGGATGACCCGGCCGAAACCCGTGCCTATGAATGCGATGCGCTGACCGCCTACCGCTGCCCGCCGCTGGCTGCCGTGTTGCCGCGGTCCACCTCCGAGGTCGCGGCGGTGCTGCGGGTCTGCTTCGAGGAGGGCGTGCCGGTGGTGCCGCGCGGCTCGGGCACCAGCCTTGCAGGCGGTGCGCTGCCGACCGCCGATTGCGTGATCCTCGGCGTCGCGCGGCTGAACGGCGTGATCGAGACCGATTACCCCAACCGCTTCATCCGGGTGCAGTCCGGGCGCACCAACCTCAGCGTGACCGGCGCGGTAGAGGCGGACGGTTTCTTCTACGCCCCCGACCCGTCGAGCCAGCTCGCCTGCGCGATTGCGGGCAACATTGCGATGAACTCCGGCGGGGCGCATTGCCTGAAATACGGTGTGACGACCAACAACCTTCTGGGCGTGACCATGGTGCTGATGGACGGCACGGTGGTCGAGATCGGCGGCGCGCATCTCGACGCGCCGGGGCTGGATCTGCTGGGGGTGGTCTGCGGCTCGGAGGGGCAACTCGGCGTGGTTACGGAAGCCACGCTGCGCATCCTGCCCAAGCCCGAAGGGGCGCGCCCGGTGCTGATCGGCTTCGATGCCAACGAGGTGGCGGGGGCCTGCGTGTCCGACATCATCAAGGCGGGCATCCTGCCGGTTGCCATCGAGTTCATGGACCGCCCCTGCATCCGCGCCACCGAGGCCTTCGCCCACGCGGGCTACCCTGATTGCGAGGCGCTGCTGATCGTCGAGGTCGAAGGCTCGCCCGCCGAGATCGACGAGCAACTGGCCAAGATCAGGACCATCGCGCTGCGCCACAACCCGGTCGAGTTCCGCGAAAGCCGGTCCGAGGCGGAAAGCAAGAAGATCTGGCTGGGCCGCAAGTCGGCCTTCGGGGCGATGGGCAGCATCAACGACTACATGTGCCTCGACGGCACGATTCCGGTGTCGAGCCTGCCCTTCGTGCTGCGCCGGATTGCCGAAATGTCGAAGGACTACGGGCTGGACGTGGCCAACGTGTTCCACGCGGGCGACGGCAACATGCATCCGCTGATCCTGTTCGATGCCAACAAGCCTGGTGATCTGGAACTGTGCGAGGCGTTCGGCGCCGAGATCCTGAAGCTCTGCGTCGAGGTCGGGGGTTGCCTGACCGGCGAGCATGGCGTGGGGATCGAGAAGCGCGACCTGATGTCGGTGCAGTTCTCGCCGGACGATATCGAGGCGCAGTTGCGGGTGAAGGACGTGTTCGACCCGAGGTGGCTTCTGAACCCGGCCAAGGTGTTTCCGCTGGCCGCGACGGCCGGGCGGCGTGCGGCGTGACCGGCGCCGGGGGGGCCGTCTGCCCCCCGGACCCCCCGAGGATACTTGTGAACAGAAGAAGGGGATGGGGATGCGCCCAGTGACCGAGGCCGAACTTGCCGAGGCGGTGCGGGGGGCCGCCGGGCCGTTGCGCATCCTGGGCGGTGGCACGCGGGGCGTGGGGCGGCCGGGGCCGGGGGCGGTGCTGGAGACCGGCGGGCTGGCGGGGATTTCGCTTTACGAGCCGGGGGCGCTGACGCTGGTGGCGCAGGCGGGGACGCCGCTGGCCGAGGTGGAGGCGATGCTGGCGGCGGAAGGGCAGCGCCTGCCCTTCGAGGTGCCCGACATGCGCGGGTTGCTCGGAACGCAAGGGGTCTCGACGCTGGGCGGGGTGGTGGCGGCCAATGCCTCGGGGCCAAGGCGGTTGCAGGCGGGGGCTTGCCGCGACAGCCTGATCGGGGTGCGGCTGGTTACCGGCGAGGGCGTGGTGATCAGGAATGGCGGGCGGGTGATGAAGAACGTCACCGGCTATGATCTGGTCAAGCTGATGGCGGGGTCCTGGGGCACGCTGGGGGTGTTGACCGAGGTCAGCTTCAAGCTGCTGCCGGTGCCGGAGGCTGCGGCGACGCTTGTGCTGCACGGGTTGCCGGACGCGCGGGCGGTGGCGGCGATGGCGGCGGCGATGGGGTCGCCTTTCGAGGTCTCGGGGGCGGCGCACTGGCCGGGGCAGGGGACGTTTCTGCGGATCGAGGGCTTTGCGGCCTCGGTCGCCTACCGCGCCGGGCGGCTGGCGGCGCTGCTGGCGGGGTTTGGGGCGGTGGAGCGCGAGGACGGGGCGGCGCGCTGGGCGGGCATTCGCGATGTGGCGCCGTTTCACGGCCGCGAGGGCGATGTCTGGCGGCTGTCGGTGAAGCCGTCGGAGGCGGCGGGCATCGCGGCGCGGCTGGGGGCGGAGGCGGTGCTTTACGACTGGGCCGGCGGGCTGATCTGGGCGCTGATGGCGCCGGGGATCGATCTGCGGGCGCGGCTTGGGCCGTTCGGCGGTCATGCGACGCTGCTGCGGGCCGGGCCGGACACAAGGGCGCGGCTGGCGGCGTTTCACCCCGAACCGGCGCCATTGGCCGCGCTTGCGGCGGGGCTGCGCGCGAAGTTCGACCCGCGCGGCATACTCAACCCCGGCCTGATGGTCTGAGGAGCACCGATGCAGACCAGTTTCACCCCCGAGCAGTTGCGCGACCCCGGCCTTGCGACCGCCAATCAGATTCTGCGCACCTGCGTGCATTGCGGTTTCTGCACCGCGACCTGCCCGACATATCAGGTGCTGGGCGACGAGCTCGACAGCCCGCGCGGCCGGATCTACCTGATCAAGGACATGCTGGAAACCGGGCGGGACGCGGACGTAAAGACCGTGAAGCACATTGACCGCTGTCTGGGGTGCCTTGCCTGCATGACGACCTGCCCCTCGGGCGTGCATTACATGCATCTGGTCGATCTGGCGCGCGCGCATATCGAGCGGACCTACAGGCGGCCGCTGATGGACCGGGCGCTGCGCTGGCTGCTGGCGCATACCCTGCCCTATCCGGCGCGGTTCCGGCTGGCGCTGTGGGGGGCGCGGGTGGCGCGGCCCTTCGCGTTCCTGATGCCGGATGCGCGGCTGCGGGCGATGGTGGCGATGGTGCCCAAGGTCTCGCCCCCCGTAAGCCCGAACGACGCGCCGCAGGTGTTTGCCGCCGAAGGCGAGCGGCGGATGCGGGTGGCGCTGCTGACCGGCTGTGCGCAGAAGGCGCTGAACACCGACATCAACGATGCCACCATCCGGCTGTTGCGGCGGCTGGGATGCGAGGTGGTGGTGGCGCGCGGCATGGGGTGCTGCGGGGCGCTGACGCATCACATGGGCAAGGAGGATCAGGCATTCGATCTGGCGGTGCACAACATCGCGGCCTGGATGGCGGAAAAGCGGGCGGGGGGGCTGGATGCGGTGGTGATCAATACCTCGGGCTGCGGTACCACGATCAAGGATTACGGCCACATGTTCCGCAACGGCCCGCTGGCGGCGGATGCGGCCGAAGTCTCGGGCATGGCGCTCGACATCACCGAGTTGCTGGAGCGGATCGGCCTGCCCGAGGGCGCGGCGAAGGGCCTGCGTGTCGCCTATCATTCGGCCTGTTCGCTGCAGCACGGCCAGCAGATCAAGTCCACGCCGAAGGATCTGCTGAGACGGGTGGGGTTCGAGGTGGTCGAACCGGCCGACAGCCATCTGTGCTGCGGGTCGGCCGGCACCTACAACCTGTTGCAGCCCGAGATTTCGCAGAAGTTGCGGGCGCGCAAGGTGCAGACGCTGGAGGCGAAGGCCCCCGACCTGATCGCCGCGGGCAACATCGGCTGCATGATCCAGATCGGGTCGGCCAGCCATGTGCCGGTGGTGCATACGGTGGAACTGCTCGACTGGGCGCTGGGCGGGCCGAAGCCGCGCGGGCTGGACGGGATGACCGGGCAGCGGCCATAAATCCGCCGCAATGGCGGTGTCTGTCCAGACGATTGCCCGGAGGTGACATGCGTCTGATCCTGCTTCTGATCCTCTGTCTGGGCCTCGGCCTGCCCGGCCGCGCGCAGGAAAGCCCGCTGCGCCAGCTGGCGACCGGCGACGACAGCCGCGGCTGGGAGGGCGTGGGGCGGCTGAACCTGGGGCGCAAGGGGTTCTGCACCGGCGCGCTGATCGCGACCGATCTGGTGCTTACGGCGGCGCATTGCCTGTTCGACAAGGTGACCGGCGCGCGCATCGACCCGTCCGAGATCGAGTTTCTGGCAGGGTGGCGCAATGGCCGGGCGGCGGCCTATCGCGGCGTGCGCCGGGCTGTGGCGCATCCGGAATATGTCTATGGCGGCCACGAAAAGCTGGTGCGGGTGGCCTATGACATCGCGCTGATCCAGCTTGACCAGCCGATCCGCCTGCCCTCGATCACCCCGTTCGAGACCGATCCGCGCCCGGCCAAGGGCGACGAGGTCGGCGTGGTGTCCTATGCGCAGGACAGGGCCGAGGCCCCCAGCCTGCAAGAGGTCTGCCACGTGCTGGGCCGGCAGCCCGGCGTGCTTGTGCTGTCGTGCAACGTCGATTTCGGATCGTCCGGCGCGCCGATCTTTTCGGTGCGCGACGGGGTGGCGCGGGTGGTTTCGGTGGTGTCGGCCAAGGCGGTGGTGGACGGTCGGCAGGTGGCGCTGGGCACGGCGCTGGAGGCGCCGCTCGAGGCGCTGCGGGCGGAACTTGCGGGCAGCAGCGACGGTGTGTTCCAGCGCGTCATCCCAGGCGCGCGGCTGCTGAGCGGGTCGCAGACCGCCGGACAGACCGGCGGCGCGAAATTTTTGCGCCCCGGCAGCCCCTGACCCCTCTTGAACCGGCAGGGCGGTTTTCCCAGATCATGTGGCGACCGGGTGCCATGACGGGCCCGGTTGTCCTGACCCTGTGGCAGGGCGCAACCATCGCTTGATGAGGATGACGATGCGAACCTATGATTTTGCCCCGCTCTACCGTGCCACCGTCGGCTTCGACCGGATTGCCGACCTGATGGACCGTGCGCTGACCTCCGACGTGGCGCAGCCGACCTACCCGCCCTACAACATCGAAAAGACCGCCGACAACGCCTACCGCATCTCGGTCGCGGTGGCCGGGTTCGCCGCCGATGACCTGTCGGTCGAGGTGCGCGACGGCACGCTGCATGTCGCCGCCCGCAAGACCGCCGAGGATGACACCGGGCGGACCTACCTGCACCGTGGCATCGCCACCCGCGCCTTCGAGCGCCGCTTCGCGCTGGCCGACCATGTGCGGGTGACCGGGGCGGTGCATGAACTCGGGATGCTGCACATCGACCTGGTGCGTGAAACCCCCGAGGCGCTGAAACCCCGCCGGATCGAGATTGCCCGTCCGGCGCAGGAGCCCAAGGCGCTGGAAGCCCGCGCCGTCGAAACCGCAACCGCCTGATCCGTGGTGCCCCGCGCTGGGGCGTCCGGTCTCCCCGGCGATCAAGGGCCAACCGCTGATCGTCCGCAAAGGCCCCGGGTTTGCCCCCGGGGCCTTTCGCGTCATTGGGCGTCGAGCGATTGCGCCATCCGCATCAGGTTCACCGCCTCGATGCGGTAGCCGAACGCATCTTCCCCGCGTGCCCCCAGTGCCAGCTGGATCGCCTGATCCCAACCCCAGTCGCCCAGATAGCGTGCCCCGGTCAGCATCTGCCCGAACCCGGCCATCGCCACGCCGAAGCGCACGTCGTCCCCGGCGGCCTCGCCTTCGGCAATCGGCACCTCGATCAGCGCCGAGACAGTCTCGCCCGGTGCCTTGTAGCGCAAGCGCAGGAAGCCAAGCTCGCCATTCCCGGCGACGGGTGCGGCGGTGCCGTAGCGCAAAGGGTCGTTCAGCAGGGAGGGGCTGCCAGGTGCTGTGACCTCGTAGATCGCCGTCACCGCGTGGCCGGCACCAATCTCGCCCGCATCGACCTTGTCGTTGTTGAAATCCTCGCGCCGCAGCGCGCGGGTTTCATAGCCGATCAGGCGGTATTCGGCGACGGTCGCCGGGTTCCATTCGATCTGGATCTTCACGTCGTTGGCAATCGGGAACAGCGCGCCGGAAAGCTGATCGACCAGCACCTTGCGCGCCTCGTTCAGCGTGTCGATGTAGGCCGCCTGCCCGTTGCCGCTTTGCGCCAGCGCCTGCATTGTGGCATCGTCGAGATTGCCGCGCCCGAAGCCCAGCACCGAAAGGTATATCCCCGTGTCGCGCTGCCTGGCGATGTAGGCCGCCAGCCCCTCCGGGTCGTCGATGCCCACGTTGAAATCGCCGTCGGTCGCCAGCAGCACCCGGCTGACCTCGCCCGCCGCTGCCATGTTGCCCGCCACCTGATAGGCCAGCGCCAGCCCTTCCGCCCCGGCGGTGGACCCGCCTGCCGCCAGCCGGTCGAGCGCGCCAAGGATCGCCGCACTGTCCGACGCCGGGGTGGGCGGCAGCACCTCGCCCGCCGATCCGGCATAGGCGACGATGGCCACCTGATCCTGCGCGCGCAGTTGCCCCAGCATCAGCCGCAGCGACTGCTGCAGCAACGGCAGCTTGTTCGCATCCTGCATCGACCCCGAGGTGTCGATCAGGAACACCAGATTCAGCGGCGGCCGGTCGGCCAGCGCGGGCAGCCGCCCTTGCAGCGCCACATGCACCAGCCTTGTGCCGGAGTTCCAGGGCGTCGGCAGCACCGTCACGGTCGGCCGGAACGGCGCTTCCCCGGCTGCGGGTGCGGGATAGGCGTAGGGGAAATAGTTCACCATCTCCTCGATCCGCACCGCCTCTGCCGGGGGCAGCGCGCCCGTCATCAGCGAGGACCGCACGATGGCATAGCTGGCGGTATCGACATCGACCGAGAAGGTGGAAACCGGCTCTTCCGCCGTCACCTTGACCGGGTTCGCCCCTGCATTGGCGAAGCTTTCGGTGTTTTCCTGCGCTTGCGGCGCCATTTCCATCATCGGCGGGGCCATGCCGACACCATGCTTGGCGGCAAGGTCGCGTGTGGCGGTCTGCGGGGCTGCGGCATAGCTTTCCGGCGCGGCCCCGCCCACGATCGCCGGTGCCGGTTCTGCCATCATTTCCTGATCCGCCTCGACCTGAGGCACATCGGCGGTGGCGGCGGCGTAGTCCTGCGGGGTGCCCCCGGCCAGCGGCGGGGCGACAGCAACCTCCGGCCGGGCGGTCACCGCAACCGTCTCGTTCACGGGCGCGTCGTCTCGCAACGGCAGCACGACGACAAGGCCAAGGCACAGCGCCGCGACCGACGTGGTGGCAGCCAGGATACGGCGTGAGGAAAGGGATTTCAGCATGGAACGCACTCCGTTCAGCAACCCCGCCGTCGAGGGGCGGTCGGGATTGGGACGTGAGCCATCGCCCGATCCTTGGAGCCTGTCATAATTTTCCATCGCCAGCCGCAGCGCCGCCTCGCGCCCGGCGGGATCGGCGGGCGGGGTGGCGCGCAGGGCGGCCTTCAGGGTTTCCAGATCGTCGGTCATGTCGCGGCCTCCTTGGCGGCGAGGATGCGCAGGCGCTTCTTCACCTCCGACATCCGCCAGGCGATGGTGCCTTCCGACAGGCCCAGCACCTGCGCGGCCTCGGCCTGTGTCATGTCTTCGCCCAGCACGAGCGCCACGGTATCGCGCAATTCGGGCGGCAGGCGGGTCATCGCGGTGGCAAGCCAGTCCTGCGCCGCCGCCGCCTCGGCCATTTCTTCCTGCCGGGCGATTTCCCAGTCGCCCCAGCCCGAGGCCGCGCGCGCCCGCACCGCCTGCCTGCGGCGCAGGTCATGGGCGGCGTTCACCGTGACGCGGTAAAGCCAGGTGGTAAAGCGCGCCTCTGCCCGCCAGCCGCGCAGCTTGGCGGGCAGGGCGGCGCAGATGTCCTGCGCCAGATCCTGCGCCTCGGCCCGGCTGCCGGTCAGCCGCCAGCACAGGCCGAACACCCGGTCGTAATGCCGTGCCAGCAGCGCGCCGAACGCGGCGCGGTCGCCACCGGCGGCGGCGGAAGCCAGGGTTGCATCGGGCGTATCCATCAGCATCTCGACAGGTCAGACGCGGGCCAGAGGCCGAACCTTGGCCCGCCCGCATCTTTATTGCCCGATGCGCGCCCGGCGGGCCAGCGCCTTGTCACGGCCGCGAGCCGAGCGGGCCACCCGCCGGAATGATTTCCCATGCCCCCTTGTGCCGGAGAGGCAATGGGGCTATGAAGGTCGGGCAACGCTTTCTCTATCGATCTTCTGTTTCCTTTCGGCGCAGGTCTCGATCTTGATGTGACTATGCCGGGCCATCGCGTTTTGTGGGTGGCGAAAAAAGAAGGAGACATCACGATGGCCAATGGCACCGTGAAATGGTTCAACGCAACCAAAGGTTTTGGTTTCATCGCCCCCGCGAACGGCAACCGTGACGTGTTCGTTCACGTTTCTGCGCTGGAACGTGCCGGCATCCGCGAACTGGCCGATGGTCAGGCCGTGACGTTCGACATCGAATCCGGCCGCGACGGTCGTGAATCGGCGATGAACCTGATTCTTGCCTGATTTCCATCAGGTTTGAATGACAGGCGGGGGTGGCGAAAGCCGCCCCCGTTTGCTTTTGTGCGCTCGGCTGCCTTGCGCGTTTGGCGCCTGCCTGACAGCTCATGCATGGCTGCTAACCCGTGCCGAACGGGGGGCGGTGGCCTGCGCCCCGCCCCCTCCGCATCAGATCGACAGGCAGATGTATTTCATCTCCAGATAGTCCTCCATCCCGTGGTGCGAGCCTTCGCGTCCCAGGCCGGATTGCTTGACGCCGCCGAACGGCGCAACCTCGGTCGAGATGATTCCCGTGTTGACCCCGACGATGCCGTATTCCAGCGCCTCCTGCACGCGGGTGATGCGTCCGATGTCTCGGGCGTAGAAATACGAGGCGAGGCCGAAGATCGTGGCATTGGCGCGCTCGATCACCTCTTCCTCGGTGTCGAACCTGAACAGCGGCGCCAGCGGTCCGAAGGTTTCCTCGTTGGTCACCAGCATGTCCGAGGTGACGCCGGTCACGACGGTCGGCTCGAAGAACGACCCGCCAAGGGCGTGCCGCGCGCCGCCGGTGACGATGCTGCCGCCCTTGGCCAGCACGTCGGCGATGTGCTCCTCGACCTTGGTCACCGCATCCATGTTGACCAGCGGCCCGGTGGTCACCCCTTCGGTCAGCCCGTCACCGACGTTGAGCTTCTTCACCGCCGCCGCCAGTTTCGCGGCAAAGGCGTCATAGACCGCGGCCTGCACATAGATCCGGTTGGCGCAGACGCAGGTCTGGCCGTTGTTGCGGAACTTCGACGCCATCGCCCCATCAACCGCCGCATCCAGATCGGCATCGTCGAACACGATGAAGGGCGCGTTGCCGCCCAGCTCCATCGAGCATTTCATCACCTGGTCGGCCGCCTGCCGCAGCAGGATGCGCCCGACCTCGGTCGAGCCGGTGAAGGTCAGCTTGCGCACGATCGGGTTCTCGCAGAACTCCTTGCCGATGTCGGAAGACCGCTTCGAGGTGATGACCGAAAATATCCCCGCAGGCAGCCCCGCCCGTTCCGCCAGCACCGCCAGCGCCAGCGCCGAAAGCGGCGTCTCGGCGGCGGGGCGGGCGACGAAGCCGCAGCCTGCTGCCAGCGCCGGGCCACATTTGCGGGTGATCATCGCGTTGGGGAAGTTCCACGGCGTGATCGAGCCGACCACCCCGATCGGCTGTTTCAGCACGGTGATGCGCTTGTCGCGCATGTGGCCGGGGATGGTTTCGCCATAGACGCGCTTGGCCTCCTCGGCGAACCATTCGATGAACGACGCGCCATAGGCAATTTCGCCCTTGGCCTCGGCCAGCGGCTTGCCCATCTCGGCGGTAAGGATGCGGCCAAGGTCATCCTGATTGGCCATCATCAGGTTGAACCAGGCGCGCAGGATGTTGGCGCGTTCCTTGGCCGGGCGGGCGGCCCAGTCTTTCTGGGCCACCTCGGCGGCGGCGATTGCCCGTGCGGTTTCGGCGCGCGACAGGTTCGGCACGGTGCAGATCACGTCGCCGCGTGCCGGGTTGGTCACCGGAAAGGTGGAGCCGTCGTCGGCGTCGATCCACTCCCCCGCGACATAGGCCTTTGTCGCCAGCAGCGAGGGGTCTTTCAGCAGCGCGCGCAGGTCTGTGACGGAATCAAGCATCGTGGCCTCCCATTTCGGTTTAGGGTATGAAAAAGCATGGCCGATGGGGGAATGTCCAGTTCCCCGAGGAAAGGACCGTCGAATGGACATGGATCGCGCCTACACCAACGGGGCCTTCATCCCCGGCGCCGACGCCTTTCCCGTCCGCTGGGCGCAGGCGGCGGCGGCATTTCGCGCGAAACATGCGGCCACTGCCCGGCTGGGCCTGCCCTATGGCGCGGGCGAACGGCAGCGGTTCGACCTGTTCCTGCCGGAAGCCGCGCCGCGCGGTTGCCTGGTGTTCATCCACGGCGGTTACTGGATGGCCTTCGGGCGGCAGGACTGGTCGCATCTGGCGGCCGGGGCGCTGGCACGGGGCTGGGCCTGTGCCCTGCCTTCCTACACCCTTGCCCCCGACGCGCGGATCGCCGCCATCACCCGCGAGATCGGTCAGGCGGTATCCGCCATCGCGGCAGAGGTCGCGGGCCCGCTGGTGGTCACCGGCCATTCGGCGGGCGGGCACCTTGCCGCCCGGATGGGCTGCACCGAGGCACCCGCGGCGCGCATCGCCCGCGTCGTGCCGATCTCGCCCCTGGCCGAGCTTTCGCCGCTGATCCTGACCGGCATGAACGAGAAGCTGCGGCTCGACGCGCCAGAGGCGGCCGCCGAAAGCCCGGCGCGCCACCGGTTGCGGCCGGGGTGTCAGGCGCATGTCTGGGTCGGCGGGCAGGAACGCCCGGCGTTCCTGTGGCAGGCGCGCACCCTGTCGGAAAGCTGGTCCTGCCCGTGGACGGTCTCGCCCGGCAAGCATCATTTCGACGTGATCGACGATCTTGCCGACGCGGGCTCTGCCCTGACCGGAACCTGCCTGGGCGGCCTCTGACCCCGCCTATCCGTTGGAGTGCATCCGCTCGATATAGGCGCGCATTTCCTCGGCCTCGTGGCGGGCATCGCGCAGACCTTCCATCGCGGCGCGCAGTTCGGCTTCGGTCTGGGCGATCTGGTTCGACAACTCGGCCTCGCGCTGTTCCAGATAGATCACCGTCTGATCGCGCATTTCCTCGGCCTCGTGCAGCGACTGCGCCATCCGGTCAAGCTCGCCCATGTCGCCGCCGGAGACCCGGGAGAAGCGGTGCAGCAACCAGTAGGTGAACCAACCCAGGCCGAACGCCACGAACAGGATGATGGCCGTGACGATGATGAATTCGATGCGGTTCATGGGGATCCCTGGTCAGGTTTCGTCACGGGCGGGCCGGGCGCGGCCGGGGTTTCAGCGTGGCCTCGGCCGGCGCGACCGAAGGGCTGTCGTCGCCCGAGAAATCCGGGTCGCCGGCGGGCGTCACGGGTGCGCGGGCGTCATTTTCCGCCGCTGCGGGCGGCGCTGGTGGGGCGGCGGCATCGGGCGCCACGGCCGCCGCGCCGTCTGGACCTGTCCGGCCTTCGGGTACCGCACCGGCGGCAGGGGCGGAATCGGTTGATTCGGCCCCGGGGGCATCGGCGGGGGCATCGGCACTGGCGGCGGCCGGATCGGCGTCGTCTGCCGCCTCACCCGATTCCAGCAGGGTGAACTCGATGCGCCGGTTGGCTTCGCGCCCGGCCTCGCTGCCGTTGTCGGC
The DNA here is from genome assembly GCA_032334235.1 of Paracoccaceae bacterium Fryx2. Taxonomy (NCBI): domain Bacteria; kingdom Pseudomonadati; phylum Pseudomonadota; class Alphaproteobacteria; order Rhodobacterales; family Paracoccaceae; species Paracoccaceae bacterium Fryx2. The sequence continues at coordinate 2,066,655 of JAVSGI010000005.1, read as the reverse complement.
CAGCGGCCGGGTTTCGCCATAGCCCAGCGCGGTCAGCCCCAGCACCGGGGCGCGGCGGCCTTGCAGTGCAAGCAGCACGGCCTCGGCTCGGGCCTGGCTCAGCGCTCGATTGCCTTCTTCGCTGCCCTGCGAGTCGGTATGGCCCGCGATTTCCAGCTTCAACTCCGGGCATTCGCCCAGAATCCCCGTCAGCGCATCCAGCGTCACCCCGGCCGCGCCGTCGATTTCAGCCGAGCCCGGCGCGAAGGTGATCTTGTTCGCCGCAAGCACCGCATTCAGCCGCGACACGCATTCCTGCGGCGACGGCAGGGCGGCCAGCGGGTCCAGCCGCTCGTCATAGGTCACGGCGACCTTGAAGGTCTGGCCCTGGCCCAGCTTGGCCGACAGCAGTTGCGCGATGCGGGCGCGGGCGTCCTGCGATCCGGTGACCCCGGCCACCTCGACCGTATCGGCGCGCACCAGAAGCGTGCCCTCGGCCAGTTGCGCCAGCGACTCCAGCCCCGCCAGCACCCGCACCGGCCAGCCGTCGGGCAGATCGGCATCCAGCCGCGTGGCGGTATAGACCTGCGTCGCGCCGAACTGGGCGCGGGCAAAGCTGTCCACCGCGGCGCGAAGCAGATCGTCGGTCAGTCGTCCGCGCAACTGCACCTGCCCGTTCTTCTTCAACGTGGCGGTGAATTCGGCCGGCCCCTGCGGCGTGGCTACCGGGCGCGGCGGCAGCGTCGCCTTCAGCGAAAACACCGGCGGCAGCGCAGTCTGCAATTCGCCCACCACGGTATCGAACACCGCCTGCGGCGTTTCCACCGAGGCCAGCAGCGTCACGTCGGCATCCGAGAAGGTGACAGACCCTTCACCCAGCGCGTCCACCGCACGGATCGCGGCCTCTGCCGCCTCGGCCCAGCTCGGGCTCGGCACGCCAAGGCCGACGGTGCAGGCGGTCTTGCCCATCACGCCGGCCCTGGTCGCGGCGGCCAGTATGCGGTCGCGGGCGCGCGGCGTGTCGGCGGAACAGGCATCGAAGCGCGCGCCGTCGGCGTCCTTGACGAAGCGCAGGGTAAAGGGAGTCAGCACCGGGCGTGGTGCCGAAATGCTGATCTCGACCGCGAGCCCTTCCGGCTTGCGCCGCGCCAGTTCGCTTTCCAGCTTGCGCTTTTCGGCGTCGCTGTCGGAAATGGCGGTGATCGCCACCCGGTCGGCTGCCACCGAGATCTTCGATCGCGGAAGCATCTTCAGCGCCTCCATCCCGAAATCCAGCGCGGCATCCCAGCCTTCGGGGGCCGGGAAATCGGTGGTTTCCAGCATGTCGGCAATCTCTGCCCCGCCCGCCAGCGCCACCGCGCCCTCGGTCAGCGCCTCCTGGTGGTCGCCGCGCGGCAACAGGCCGATCAGCGAGATGCCTTCGCCGTTGCGCAGCATCTCGACCGAAAAGCGCGGCGCCTCGATGCCCTTGATCGGCGTCACCTCCAGCCGGTCGCGGACCCGCCCGGCATCGACGATGCTGCCCGCCAGGTTCACCGCGCGAAACCGCGCCGCCTCGTTCGGGGCGGTGCCGATCAACTGCACCTGAAGGCCGTCGCTTCGCACGGATGCCCAGGTGATGCCGTCGCCCAGCAGAACCGAGGTCACCGCCGAGGTCGAACGCTGCTCGATTGCCATCGCCGCCCAGAACGAAACCAGCCCGGCCAGCACGGCGGCCCCCGCAAAGGCGGCTGGCGCGATCATGGTGTTCGGGAGGCGCATCGGCGGACTTTCCGTTGTTTCACCTGCTCCTTAGGGCGTTGCAGGGTGCGGATCAATCAAAGCAGTGCCGCGGCGGCAAGAAACAGCGCAGGAATCAGCCCTGCATCGCGGTTTGACCGGAACAGCATCAGGCAGCGGTCCGGGTCGTCGGTGTCCAGCCGCGTCAGTTGCCAGGCCATGTGCCAGCCAAAGCCCCACACCCCGGCCAGCGCCAGCGCCAGCTTCAGCGCCGACGGGTCGCCCGGCAGCAGCGCCAGCAGCACCGCCAGCGTCATCAGCACCACCGCAACCACCAGAAACCCGCGCAGCCACGGCTTGGTGCGCGCGCCAAACAGCCGCGCGGTCGATTTCACCCCGATCATCGCGTCGTCGTCCTTGTCCTGATGCGCATAGATCGTGTCATAGAACAGTGTCCAGGCGATGCCCGACAGCCACAGCACCACCGCAGGCAGCGCGAGCGTGCCCGCATGGGCGGCAAAAGCGAAAAGCGCCCCCCAGTTGAACGCCAGCCCCAGAAACACCTGCGGCCACCAGGTGAAC